>NZ_BAAGPM010000007.1:0-443429 GCF_054784135.1 Kribbella swartbergensis | reverse complement strand
CCCCCCACAACCCCACCCACCCCCAAGGACCCGAACCCACCCACCGTCACCGACGTCCTCCAATCCCTCCTCAAAACCATCGGCCTGTAGCCGCTGAGGGCTAGTCGCGGGGGGTGGGGCGGACGAAGGGGAAGGCCAGGGTGGAGCGGATGTTTTGGGCGGTGAGCATCATCATGATGCGGTCCACACCGAGGCCGAGGCCGCCGGTGGGGGGCATGGCGTATTCGAGGGCGGTGAGGAAGTCCTCGTCGAGGGACATGGCCTCGGGGTCGCCGGCGGCTGCTTTCAGGGACTGGTCGGTCAGGCGGCGGCGTTGTTCGATCGGGTCGACGAGTTCGGAGTACGCGGTGCCGATCTCGGCGCCGAAGGCGACCAGGTCCCAGCGCTCGGCGAGCCGTGGTTCGGTGCGGTGGGTGCGGGTGAGCGGTGAGGTTTCGAGCGGGAAGTCGGTGTAGAAGGTCGGCAGCGTCGTGGCCGGTTCGACGAGTTCGTCGTACAACTCGAGGACCAGTTCGCCGGCGGTCAGTTCGAACGTGGTGTGTACGCCGTGCGCCGAGCAGACCTCACGCAGCAGTTCGACCGGCGTATCGGCGTCGATCGACGTGCCGGTGGCGCGGCTGACGGCTTCGTGGACGGTGACGACCGGCCAGTCGCCGGAGATGTCGATCTCGCCATCCGGCCGCTGCACGACCGGCTTGCCGAACACCGCGGTCGCGGTCTCGATCAGGAGTTCCCGGGTGAGCTCACGCATGACGTGATAGTCGGCGTACGGCTGGTACGCCTCGACCGAGGTGAACTCCGGGTTGTGCGTCGCATCCGCACCCTCGTTGCGGAAGTTCCGGTTCAGCTCGAACACCTTCCCGAGGCCGCCGACGCTGAGCCGCTTCAGGAACAGTTCCGGCGCGATCCGCAGGAACAGTTCGGTGTCGTAGGCGTTGATGTGGGTCGCGAACGGCCGCGCGTTCGCCCCGCCGTGCACCGCCTGCAGCATCGGCGTCTCCACCTCGATGAACCCGCGCGCCTCGAAACCGTTGCGCAGGGCCCGTACGGCGGTACTGCGGTGCTGCATCATCCGCAGCGAGTCCGGGTTCATCACCAGGTCGAGATGCCGTTGCCGGACCCGTGCCTCGGGATCGGTGAACCCCTTCCGCTTGTCCGGCAGGGGATGCAGGCACTTCGCCGCCATCAGCCAACTCGTCACCGCGATCGACAGTTCACCGCGCCGGCTCGTCACGACCTCCCCGGTCACGCCGACGTGGTCGCCGATGTCCACCAACCGTCGCCAGTGATCGAGCGCTGCCTCTCCGCAGGCGTCTGCCGACAGCATCACCTGCAACTGGGCCAACCCGTCCTGCAACTCGGCGAACGCCAGCCCGCCGTGGTTCCGCATCCGCATCACCCGGCCAGTGACCGAGACGGTGAAGCCGGTGCGATGATCAGCCGGCAGGTTGGGGTACAGCGAGCGGACCCGTTCCAGCGTCTCCGTCCGCGGCACACTCACCGGATACGGATCGATGCCAACGGCAACAAGCTGGGCCAGCTTCGACCGGCGGATCTGCTCCTGCTCGGTCAGCTTCCGATCCGGCACAGCGGGTCGCAGCAGCTCTTCCTCCTGCGCCCGTACGGCGGCCGCGAACCGGCCACCGTCCGCCGCCATGATCGCGTGCCGCTCAGCCGTTTCCGCTGTGTCGACACGCGTCCACGGCCGCGGCGCCGGCAGGAACCCTTCCGCGGTGCCGGCCGCCAGCAACACCTGCGCCAGCGACCCGCCGCGCGAGTAGCAGATCAGCCGTGGCGACCAGCGCGGCAGGTACTTCTCGTTCGACTGGTACAGACTCTCCAACTGCCAGAACCGCGACGCCGTCGTCAGGAGTGCGTTCGTCAACCGCAGCACCGGCCCGGCCCCGACCCGTTCGGCGTCGCTGAAGATCTCCCGGAACATCGCGAAGTTCAGCGAGATCCGGTGCACGCCGAGGTCCCCAGAGGCGTCGACCAGCGACGTGACCATGAACTCCATCAGGCCGTTGGCCGACTCGGGATCCCGCCGCATCACGTCCAGCGACACACCCCGGACACCCCACGGCACGAACGACAGCAGCCCGCGCACCGCTCCGTCGGCGTCGCGCGCGATCACCATCACGCACCGCGCGTCGGCCGGATCGCCGAGGCGACCGAGCGCCATCGAGAAGCCACGCTCGGTCTGCGTTCCCCGCCACTTCTCGGCCAGATGCACGTACTCCGCCAGCACCTCGGGTGCCAGATCCCCGTGCCGGACCACCTCCGCGTGGTATCCGGCCCGCTGGACGCGGGTGACCGCCTGCCGGACCGGCCGCATCGTCCGGCCCTCGAGGGTGAAGTCGGCCACGTCGATGATCGCCTCGTCGCCCATCGACAGGGCACGCAGGCCGGCGTCGACGTACGCGTGTGCCGCCTCCTCGCTCGCCGACAGCACCGCGGGGGACCAGCCGTACGTGCGCGCCTCGGCGAGCCATGCCTTGATCGCGCCGGGCCACGCCGCCGGATCGCCCAGTGGATCGCCGCTGGCCAGGCTGACCCCGTTGACCACGCGATACGCGATCGCGGCGTCCTTGCCGGGGGAGAAGATGACCGCCTTGTCCCGGCGGGTGGCGAAGTACCCGAGCGAGTCCCGTTCCCCGTGCAGCAGGAGCAGGCGCCGTACGTCGAGTTCCTCGGACTGGGTCAGGTAGCGGACCCGCCGGACCGAACGCAGGAAGATGGCGAACGCGATCACCAGGGAGGCGGCGGAGATCGCGCCGACCGTCAGGCCGATCCAGCCGTGGCCTTCGTGGCCGCCCAGCTTGCTGCGGGACTGGCCGAGGGCCGCGATGACCGCCCAGCCGATCTTCTCCCGCTGACCGGTCAGCGTCTTCGGGAAGACCTGGGTCAAGGTGATGCTGACCGCGATCGAGATCAGCAGGCCGGCCACCAGCGCACCGATCGCGAGCCGCCGGGTGCCGGGAGCCAGCCGGGCCGGGAACGCGCCGCGGATCTTCCACAGCAGCGCGATGATCGCGGCCACCACGATCACCTGGACGATGCCCCACTCCAGGTCCTGGACGGTGGCCGGGCCGAAGTCCCTGAGCAGTTCGGTGTCGTTCGGGTTCGCCAGCCGGACGCTGGTGAAGGCGACGGCCGCGGTCTGCGCGATCAGCCAGAGGGCCTCGAACACCCACAGCACCCAGAGCAACGCGGCCCGTTTGCCGCGCAGCAGCGCGCTGCCGACGACGGCGAGGTAGACGGCCGAGAAGAACGTGTGGCCGGCTGGGATCCCGAAGAAGTCGAAGGCCTGGTCGACGCGCTTCACGTACGCCGGGGCGAACAGGTGCAGCGGGATCGCGATGAACGACCAGACCGAGGCGACCACCACGACGCGGCCCACCCAGACGGCAGCACGGTGCTGCCATTGCGGGACCGCCGCCTCTACCTGTTCCGAGCGCACCCCGCGATCATCCCACTACTGCGCCGCCGAGTCGGTCGTGCTGGCACTACCGTGAAGGTGTAGCTGAGTCGACAGTCAACGCCTTGGGTCGTGTGCGACCCTGGCGGGCATGGTGGCCGTCCCGTATCGCTTGATGCGCAACGTGATGATCGCCGCCGCCGTGCTGTACTGCAGCCTGCTTCTCGAGGCGGTGGCCGGCTACCCGCTCGACATCCACGCGTCCTTCCTGAGCGAGCTCGGTGCCCGCGACCAGCCGACCAGTCCCTATGCCCGCGCTCTGGACCTCGGTGCAGGCGTACTGCTCCTGATCGCCGCCATCCTCGGCCGGCCCGCGGCCCGGATGAATCGAGACGTCGCGGGCCTGCTGATCAGCGCCGCGGTCTTCGGCGCCGGAACCCTGTTCGACTCCTTCTCTCCGATGGAGTGCGCGCCGTCACTGAGCGAATCCTGCAGAGCGGCCGAGACGACGGGCCAGGCGAGTACGGCGTTGCTCCTGCACGAGATCACCTCGACCATGGCCGGCGTCGGCACCGTTACCATGGGAATCTTCGCGGTGCTCGTCCTGCGTCGTTCCGGCTGGGGTGGTGTCTGGGGCGGCCTGGTTGCTGTACTCGCCGCCGGTGTGGTGGTGACGCAGGTCTGGCTCGGTATCGAGACCGGAGTCGAGGTGCTCACCGGTGACGACCTGCATGCGCCAGGCATCCTCCAACGGGTCTCGATCCTCCTGGTTTGTCTATTTCTGGCGACATTGTTGCCAGGCCTGAGGCAAACTTTCCTTCGATGACAACAACCTGGATCGTCCTGCCTGGCCTGGCTGAGACTCCGGAGGAGTTCGCCCGGGTGGTCGAGCTGTTGCCGGGTCTGGACCTCCGGGTGATCGATCCCTGGCGTACGCCGGTCACGTCGAGTGTCGACGAGTTGCGTACGGCGGCCGGCGTACCGGCGGACGCGGAGATCGGGTTGATCGGCCACTCGATCGGCGGCCTGGCCGTCCTGCGCTGGGCGGTGACGCGGCCGTTGGAGGTGTCCCAGCTCGTGCTCGTCGACACCAGCCTCACGTCCGAGACCGGCTGGCGCTGGCTGTACCCGGGGACCCTCGGCAATCGGGTCGTGCGTGCGGTCCTGCGGTTCCTCGGCCGGGTCGGCGTACCGCAGCTGTTCGGTCCCGCCGTACGACGGTTGAGTGTCCGCATCGGCAGTGCGAAGAACCGGGATCTGTTGTCGAAGGCAACGGCACGGAAGCGGTACGGCGACGCGCTGTCCTGGCTGCTGTTCTGGGACGAACTGGCGAACAGCTGGGAGCTGGCGGCCGAGGTCGACACGCTGGTCGCGGGCCGGGTGGGCGAGGTCGCGCCCGCCACCTTCCTGGTTGCCACCGGCGGAACCTCCCGCTTCACCGCCGACCGCTGGCTGGCAGGCCAGCGCCGGCTGGCCGACGTGCTGGCCGGCACGGTCGAGATCCTGCGCGATTCTGCCCACCTGGTCCATTTGGACCGCCCCGACGCCATCGCCACCGCCGTGCAGCGGTGACCCTTCCGCCTCGGGTCAGGCAGTGCTGGTGAGGGCGGGGGTGGGGAGTTTGCGCTGCCAGACCTCGTCGAGGGCCATACGCATGGCGCCGGTGACAACCGCGTCCTCGGCCAATGCGGAGAGCTCCAGCTTCGGGTGGTTCAGGGTGAGCAGCCGCAGTTCGTCGGAGATGGCGTCGAGCAGCACGGCGCCCGCCCGGGCGACACCGCCACCGATCACCACCGCAGTAGGATCCAGCACGAGTACGGCGGGGGCCAGCGCCCGAGCGAAGGCCCGAGCGACCTGCTGTACGACGGCTTGAGCCACCGGGTCCCGTTCTGCGGCAGCAGCGAACACGTCCGCCGTGTCCAACTGCCCGCCACCCAACTCGGCCAGTCGGGAGTTCGGGTGGTCGAGCGCTGCCTGGCGGCCGAGCGCGGCGATGGCCTCTGAGCTGACCGCGCGCTCGAGCGGTCCCCGGCTGTCTTCAGGGTTGATGACGTCGTCCGGCCCGGTGGCGATGAAGCCGATCTCACCGGCGGCACCTGTGCCGCGGTGCAGGCGGCCGTCGATCACGATGCCGGCGCCGAGCCGCTCACCCCACTGCACAGCCAGCAACGTGCCGGTGCCACCACGTGCGGCGGCAATGGCCAGCGCGGCAAGGTTGGCGTCGTTGTCGAGCATCACCGGGCAGTCGAGCATGCTGCGGACGTGCTTGGTCAGGTCGATCGCGGACCAGCCCGGAACACTCGGGACCAGCTGCACGCGGCCGGTGTGCTCGTCCACGATGCCAGGGCTCGCGGCGACCGCGGCAGCGATGTCTTCGGCAGGCACTTCGGCCTCGGCGAGTGCCTCGGTGATCACCTCGCTGATGACTCCGAGCAACTCCTGCGCGCTCCAGCCCGGGCCGGAACGCCGTACCAGGGAGAGCTTGCGGCCGGCCAGGTCGGAGACGCCGACGGTCACCCGGTGCGGCCCGACGTCCAGGCCCAGCACCGGCGCCGCGCGGCCGCGCAGTGAGACCCGGATGGCCGGGCGGCCGAGTGAGCGGTCCGCGGAGTCGGGTCCGTGTTGCTGCAGCCAACCGGCGTCCAGCAACTCGTCGACGGCCTGGGCGACGGTCGGTCTGGCCAAACCGGTGCGCTCGACCAGTTCGGCGACACGCAGCGGCGCGGGCGCGGAGCGGCGTACCGCGTCCAGGACCGCGGCGACGTTGATCCGCCGCAGCATCGTCGTACCGCCGCCGACCGTTCCCTTGCTCATGTCCGACCCCTTGCCTGCCACTCACCCATCCTATATAGAAAGCGAGCGTTCATAAATTACCTATGTCCCACGCCGACGGGCGGTCTCCGAATCGTTCGTCGACACCTATCACCCTCCGGCCGTCCCGCGTTCCCGCACACGCAGCAGTGCCGGAATCGGACCGGCTCCTGGTCCGGAACAGCACGGTCAATCCTGCAGAACGGTCCGGGCGAAACTGCTCAGTGCCTCCCGGTCCGGCTGCTGCGTCTTGGTCATCAGGCTCGCCACATGTTTCTCCACGGTCCGGGGCGAGATGTGCAGCCGGGACGCGATCGACTTGTTGCCGATCCGGTCCACGAGCAGCCGGCAGACCTCGTACTCGCGGCTGGTGATCCCGAGCTGACGCAGATGCGCCGGCACCTGTTCGATGCCGCTGCGGCGCTGTGACACCGTCGCGCCGAGCTGACGCAGCAGGCTGCGGCACGCACTCGCCACGGCCGGGATCTCCGCGGTGTGGAAGTAGTCCTCGGCCTGCCGCAGCCAGGCCACCGGCTCACCCCAGCCGTCAGCGTGCGCGGGCTCGGCGATCAGCCGCAGACCCAGATGCCGCGCCATCGGGTAGAGCGACGCCGTCTCCAGCGCCTCCATCACCTTGGCGTCGGCCGCCTCGACCTGACCGTCCCGTCCGAGCAGTACGGCGTGGGCCAGCTGGACGAACTGCTTGTTCCACCGCATCCCACTGGCCGCCGCCGACGTGATGGCCTCGAAGTGCGCCCAGCTGTTGCGGCCGGACAGAACGCCGAGGAGCAACCCCAGCCCGTACTTCCCCGACGTGTGCAGGGTGGTCGGGTTCTGAGCGTCGTACGCGAGTGCCTGGGCCATCTCGGAGTCGGCCAGTTCGCGGTTCTCCTCCAGCAGCGCGCAGAACGTCCGCGCGAGCCCGTAGGAGTACGGCAGTTCGTACGACGCCCGCTCGCCACCCCAGTTGGCCGCCTCGGCCAGCGTCTCCTCCATCGCCGTACGACGTCCCCGATGCGCCTCGAGGATCGCCTTGGTGGACAGGAAGTACGTCGCCGAGCGGCCGAGTCGGAGTCGCCGGGTCACCTCCAGGCACTCGTCGATGATGACCGCGGCCTTGTCGTACTCGGACCGCAGGATCGCCTGCTGGCCGAGGATCCCGTCCACCTCGTAGGCCAGCGGGATGGCGCCGATCCGCAACGCCTGCTGCCGGGCGCGTTCGAGCTCGGCGATGCTGCCGTTGGCGAGGCAGATCGTGCCGGCCTGGAAGATGTGCGAGCACACGCGCTGGAACGTCATGTTGTGTTCCTCCGCGACCAGCCGGGCGCGGTGGAAGTAGTCGATGGACCGGTCCAGGTCGTGCTCACGCGACAGGATGCCGAGCAACTGCAGCGCGTCGCACGCGACCGCGGGCAGGTTGGCGCGCTCGGCGGCCGCGGCCGCACGCGTGGCCAGTTCGGTCGCGGCCTTGAGCCGGCCGGGACTCGGACGAGCCAGCTCGAGGTGCGCGGCGATCGCGTCCACTGGTGCGAGATCGGCATCGCCGGCGTCGATGCCGAGCAGTGAACGGGCTGTCGCCACCTGGGTCAGAGCCGCCGACCACCGGCCGGCCATGTGCTCGAGGTTCGCCAGTTGCACGTGGAGTGCGGCGACCTTGCGGCTGTCCAGGTTGCGGTCGGCCATCTCCTCGATCGTCGCGGCGTGAGCCGTGCTGTTCTCGAACTGGCCGGTCTCACTCAGTGCGATCAGCAACGACCCGAGCACCTCGGCCCGGTAGCTGGTGTCCGGATCGCTTGCCAGCAAGGCGGTCGCGCGTTCCAGCAGCTTCACCGCCGACGCCATCGACCCTTCGTCGAAGGACCGCCGACCGGCGGTCGCAAAGAGTCGACCCGCCCGGGCCATGTCCCCACCGGTCTCCGCGAGCTCTGCGACCATCTGGCACCACTCACCGGGCAGCCCGGGGTGTAGCTCCTCGATCGCGTCCGCACACCGTCTCGCGAGTGTGGACCGTTCAGTCGGTGTCAGACCGGCCAGCAACGCATCAGCCGTCAATGGATGCCGGAACGCGTACCAGTCCGGCACCGGTTCGTCGGGTCCTACCAGCTGCGCTGCAAGGCCGGCGCGCAACGTGGCCAGCAGCAACCGCTCGTCAGTCCCAGTGGCTTTGCGTACGACGCTCAGCGGGAAGCGGTGCCCGATCACCGCAGCCAGAACCAGCAGGTCTCGGGACTGAGGTCCCAGCTGGTCGGTCCGGCTACTGATGCTCCTGACAACTGCTGCCGGAACGTTCGTCTGCAGCCCGTCCACTACCTGCACACTGCCGTCCGCCTTGGACAACAGCTGCCCGGACCTGCTCGCCTCCTGCAGTAGTTCCTCAACGATAAAAGGGATTCCGGCACTGTCCCGCCACAGTCTGTCGACCAATGCCTCGGGTACGCCGTCCGGCGGCACCTCCAGGCAGCCGGAAGCCAGCTCACCGACCTCCGCCCGGTCCAACGGCTGCAACTCGACCAAACGGGCAGACCCGCGTTGTGCGGACAGACGGGCGAGCTCGAAGGCCGCACAGGTCTCGGAGCGCAGTGTGGCGACCAGTGCGATCGGCTGTTCGTCCAGGTTGTCCAGCAGGTACTCGATCACCGCCAGCGTCTCCGGGTCCGACCCGTGCAGGTCTTCCAGCACCAGCAGGCAACCACGGTCCTTGCCGACCAGTGCAAGCAGTCGCAGAACGGCTTCACCGAGCACGACGGCCGAGGTGGCCGTGTCGTGCGCCGTACCGTCGTCCCAGTCCGGAACCAGGCGGCCGAGCACCTGACGGTAAGGACCGAGTCCTTCGGCGTCCGGCATCTCACCACGGCGGATGAGGGACAACAGGGCCTCGGTGAAGGGGCGGAACGCAACCATCGTGCCGATCGCCCCGACCCGTCCGCGCAAGGTGGCCATGCCGTCGTCCAGCGCTCGGGTGGTGCCGACTCCGGCCAGCCGGCTCTTGCCGATGCCGGGCTCGCCGACCAGGAAGACCGCACCTCCGTGACCGCCTCGGGCAGCGGCCAGCAGGCGGTGGAGCTGATCGATCTCCCGGTCTCTGCCGACCACTCTGGGCGCACGGGTCTGCATGCTTGCCAACTCTAACGACGTATCGCTGCCACCGCAGCGAATCGCACCGGTCGACCGGCCACCCCCCAGCGGACCGGTCGATCGGTGGGGTCAAACGCTTGCTCAGCTTTCGATCGTCGGCCAGGTGCTGGCCAGGTCGCTCGCGGCGACCGCGGCGGCGAAGGCACTCAGCCCGACGGTGCCGACGAGGGCCATCGCGCGGGCGCCGACCTTGGATCGGGTCGGCACCGTGATCGGGCCGAGCGGGTCAGGGCCGTCGGCCACCGGCCGGGCGCCGGGCTGCCCTTCGTGGTGCTGCCCTTCGTGGTGCTGCGCAGTGTGGTGCTGGGCGGTCATGCTGTCTCCCCTGTCGAAAGGATGGGCCTCGGCGCCATGGGTGGGCGCCTCGACCCGGCGGTCGGTTCGAGCAGCAGCACGGACGGAACGCGTTCGGAGAACGCCAGCCGGAGCAGGCCGTAGCCGATTCCCGCCAGACCGGTCAGCAGGCCTGGAGACGGAACCGATCGCGGTGTCCCGCACTGTGGTCCGTACTGCTGTACTGCTGCGAGCACCAGCCCGGCCCGGCGCCGCCGGACCGCCTCAACACCTGGGTGCTCACGTTCGGCGAGCCACACCAGTGGCTCCACCGCGCCGAGCTCGCCGTGACACAGACTCAGGTCGGCGAGCACCGGACGTTCGGTTGCGGCCCTCAGATAGGCGTCCAGGTCCGCAGGTACTCCGGCACTCAGCCGGGCCAGCGCGGTCCCGGCGTCACCAGAGCACCACCCGTGGCCGCCGGCGCGTTCCCGACGGTCCAGATCTGCTGCCGCTCGTGCGGCATCCATGTACTTGTCACCAGGTACGCCGTACTGACCGAGAGCCCAAGCGATTCCCTGGTAGCCGCGGGAGAAGCCGTGGTCCGGTGCGAGCACACCCCGGCGGAGTCCGAGCTCCACAGTGGTCACGAGCTCGTCCGCGTACCGCTTGGCCAGCTCGGCGGCGGTCTCGTTGTCCTGGATGGCTTGCATGGCGGCGAGTCCGCCGGCCGCGCCCTCGGCGTACGTCGGGAACCCGTCGGGCTGGAGTCGTCCGGTGAGCTCGAGGCAGGCGGCCAGCCAGTTGGAGATGTCGGAGTCGCCGAGCAGCGTGTGCAGGCGGTCGAGGCCGTAGCTGATGCCGCCTAGACCGTGCAGGCCCGGGCCGACGAGCTGTGCGGACTCCAGATCCGCCGCCAGGCCCTCCAGAAGCGCAGGGATCGGACGGATTGCGTCACGCGCCAGTTCGCAGTACTTCTGGGCCCCGGTCAGCACACCGACCTGTGCGAGGAAGAGCGCCGTACCGGTGTAGCCGTACGGAAGCCCTGCTCCCATTGGCCTGACGGCCCAGTGGTGGTCGTCGATGAGTTCCAGACCGAGCCAGTTCGCCGCGCCGCCGGGTTCGCTGTGGACCTGCGCCATGATCTCGTCGGCGATGTCCGTTGCGGCCGCGAGCAGGTGATCGGGGTCGGCCTCCGTGGCGCCGAGGCCGGGCCTGCCGGCCGTGGTGGAATGCACGATTGGCTCGGGCCTGGTGGCGAGTGTTGCGGAGATCAACCATTTCTGCCGGTGCTCGTCGATGTCGCTGAGTCCGGCGATCTTCGCCTCGACCGCAGCGAGGCCTTCGGTGGCCAGCACGTTCGGGATGCGGGTCCCGTCGGAGGCCCACACGTCACGGCTGTCCGGACGAGCGGTGAAGAGCGGTACGTCACCCGCCCACAGATCAGCCAGTTCGTACGGCACCACGTGATGCAGTGCCTCGTCGGCGTCCCACAAGAGGTCGAGGAGTCGACTGCGACCAGCCGCGTCCCTGAGCGCGTCCGGGTGCGTCGACTCGTCCAGGAGACCTGTGTAGAGGCTCGTACTGCGTGGCACGAAGCGGATCTGGTCCTTGGCGCAGCGGGCCAGCATTCCATCCGCGCCGATCAGCTCCTCACGGTGCCAGGCGATCGCCTCGTACGCAGCCCGGAATCCTGTGAGCAGCGCGATCTCGTGGTCCCGCGGTTCGACGGGGGCGCCCTCGAGCTGCGGCCGGTTCCTGGCGCCATTAGTCTTTCCAGGCCGCCTGACCAGGTGCATCGAGTCCAGGCCGGCGTCGGCCCACTCGACCACGCTGGAAGGTGTTGTCGCGTCGGCGTCGCCGCCCAGCCCGGACATGTCGGCCACGCCGTGCTCACCGCTGACGAGCAGTGGCAACAGCGCAGTGCGATAGACCGAGCTCAGCAGCGCGCGGTACGCGGGGTCACGGCTGAGCGCACCAGCCGGCGTGTGACTCGGCTGGAACAGTGTCTCGACGTCCACGAGGACCGGCTGCTCGCCAACAGCGATCAGGTTCTCGTAGTGCATGTCGGTGCCGTCCAGCACGTACAGCAGCGCCAGCAGAGCACCCTGCCGGTGGTAGAAGCGGCGTACTTCGGCCAAGTCGTTGCACGGCTGATGTACGACGTACTCCGACCAGCCGTAGCCGTCGCGGGGGAGCAGGCTGACGGTGCGGATGCCCAGCCCGGTCTTGTCGTTCAGCCAGTCGATCAGCTCGTTGAAGTGGCCGTGCAGGTCGAGCGGCCGCGGCTTGTAGACGACGCGCCGCCCGTCCGCGAAGGTGAGAGTCGCCGTGGCCCGGCCACCCCGGTGCGGATCGCCCGCCGGGTCGATCGCGGTCAGGGCCCCGGGATCGCGACCGTCCAGCAGTCCGGTGACGAGCAACTCACGGTCGTCGGCGAGTCGTGCCAGCAGTTCGAGGTGACCCTCGACGCCCTGCCGGCACGACTCGCCCAGGACCCGGGCCAGCACCGGGTATGCGGCCAGGAACTCCGCCAGCTCGCTCCCTCCGACGAGCCGGTGGGTGAAGTCCAGGAAACGTTCGGCCGGGGTGGCACCGGCCAGCTCACCGCGGTCGCGGGCGCGGGCCAGTTCCAGCACCAGCGTCCGCGACGCCAGCTTCACCAGCCGCAGTCCGAGCCGGTGCAGGAACTGCTCCGCCAGTACGCCGGTGTGCCCGGCGGCGGCCAGGTCACGGCGAGCGGAGGAGAGCAACGGCTCGAGGCAGCGCATAAGCGCCTGCCGCCAGTCGGACCCACCCGAAGCATCGTCAGCCCCACCTGATGTGTGGCCGGCGACGGCATCGGTCCCTGCGGGGCCGCGACCGGCGGCAGACGCGGTCTGATGCGTGCTCCGCTCGACGTACTCGGCCCAGGCGGGCGCGGACGTCGTCAGCTCGTGCGGGCGCATCCCGGCGGACCACCAGGCGTTGCCCTGGTCGGTCCGGGCCGGCCCGGCGGTCGCTGAGTTGAGCACGCGGACAGGCTGCCATCGGCGACCCACCCCAGACATGGGTAACGAGCCCCCATATTTCGCGAAAGGAGCGCCGGGAGTGCGCAGGCGGCACCCGCCGCGGGGTGACGACTGGGGGTTGACCACCCCGCGGCAGCAGCGCCCGGCCGGGTCGGCCTCTGGTGGAAGGCCGGCCCAGCTCAGGACGGGAGCGCTATGGCTCCCAGCTCTGGGTCTGCACTCGTCTTCGGCCTCCTCTGTCCGCGACATCCGGAAGGAACGCCGGGAACGATGCCCGAGCCGTCAACGGTCCGGCAAGACCTCCGAACCCCCATTTTCGGAGCGCCGTACGCCGGTCGGCAGGTGGGTGATCGGCACGCGGAACATGGGGGCCGAACACCCATGCGGGAACGACCGGAACGCTGCCACGGTGGACGGGTGCTCTCTCCTGTCGCTCCCGGACTGCCCGTCTCAGCGCACTCTGTGCTCGACGTCGTACCGCAGCTGCCCGGTCAGTCGGCTGCGGCCGCACTCAGGGAGACCGCAGAGGTGGCACAGGCTGCCGACGACCTCGGATACCGCCGGTTCTGGTTGGGGGAGCAGCACGGCGTCCGAGGCGTCGGTAGCGCGACGCCGGCCGTGCTCGCGGCTGTCCTGGCCGCGCGGACCGATCGGATCCGCCTGGGCGCGGGCGGCGTACAGCTGACCACGCACCGGCCTCTTGTCATCGCGGAGCAGTTCGCCGCACTGGCAGCGGCGTACCCGAGCCGGATCGACCTCGGGGTGGGGCAGCAGACCGGTGTGGTGCCCAGTACGGCGGCCGCACTCGGTGGCAGTGCCCGTGACAGCTTCCCCCAGCGGCTGGACGAGTTGTGTGGATTCCTGCGTGACGGACTGCCCGGGCGGGCGCCGGTCGGGGACGTACGGCTGTCACTGGCGGGTTTGCCGCCCCCTGTCTTCGTGCTGGCCGATCACCCGGGCGCCGCCGCGATAGCCGCCGTACGAGGCTTGCCTGTCTTTCTGACGCATCACTGTGCTGCTGCGACGACGCCTGCGGCTGTCGCGGCGTACCAGAACCACTTCGAGGCGAGCGGGCCCACGGTGAAGCCGTACCTCGCCGTGACGGTCGGTGTGGTCGCGGCGGACTCCGAGGAAGAGGCGATCGTCCGGTTCGCGGAGTACGTGCGGGTGAAGACCCGTCTGGCAGCTGCATCGCCACGAGCGACTCCCGCCGAGCTGATGGAACTGCTGGAGCCGCCGCTGACCGGTCGGGAGCGTGGCCGGGCGGACCGATTGCTGGACGATCCAGGCCACATCGTCGGCTCACGGGCCACTGTGGTGTCGGGACTGGGCCAACTGGTGGCAAGCACCGGGGCCGACGAGGTGATGCTGGTCCCACTGGCCTTCGACGGTCTGGTGCGGTCGGCCATCCTCCGCACCATCGCAGCGGGCCTCACACGTACGGTCCGCACGGTTCCACGCCACGCACCACCGCTCATCGCCACAGCCTGAATCTCCTGTTGCCGCGACCTAATGTGGGTACTGCCGGACCACGAGAGAAAGGCAGGCTCATGTCGCGGGAGCGGGAGCAGGAAGTCGTCAAGGCGTGCCCGGCCGAGCTGTTCATCGGCGGCAAGTGGCAGGCGGCCGAGGGCGGTAAGACCCTGGCCGTCGAGGACCCGGCCACCGGCGCGACGCTGTGCGAGGTGGCCGATGCGAGTCCGGCCGACGGCGTGGCCGCGTTGGACGCGGCCGTCGCGGCGCAGAAGGAGTGGGCCGCGACACCACCGCGGGACCGCGGCGAGATCCTCCGCCGTACCTATGAGCTGATGACCGAGCGGGCCGACGACCTGGCACTGCTGATGACGCTGGAGATGGGCAAGCCGGTCGCCGAGTCCAAGGCGGAGATCGCGTACGCGGCCGAGTTCTTCCGCTGGTTCGCCGAGGAGGCGGTCCGGATCGACGGCGGCTACCAGGTCGCACCCAACGGCAAGGGCCGCTTCCTGGTGATGCGGCAACCGGTCGGACCGTGTCTGCTGATCACGCCGTGGAACTTCCCGGCCGCCATGGGCGCCCGCAAGATCGGCCCGGCCGTCGCGGCCGGTTGCACGATGGTGATGAAGCCGGCCGCGCAGACGCCGTTGTCGATGCTCAAGCTCGCCGAGCTGATGACCGAGGCCGGGCTGCCGGCCGGCGTGCTCAACGTGGTCACGACCAGCGACTCCGGCGGCGTGATGGAGCCGCTGATCCGCGACGGCCGCGCCCGCAAGCTGTCGTTCACCGGCTCGACCCAGGTCGGCCGGAAGCTGATCGAGCAGGCCGCCGAGCAGGTGCTGCGGACCAGCATGGAGCTCGGCGGGAACGCGCCGCTGCTGGTGTTCGCCGACGCCGACCTGGACAAGGCGGTCGACGGCGCGATGCTGGCCAAGATGCGCAACGGCGGCGAGGCCTGTACGGCGGCCAACCGGATCTACGTGCAGTCGTCGGTGATGGACGAGTTCGCCACCCGGCTGGCCGAGCGGATGCGGGCGCTGAAGGTCGGCCGCGGGACCGAGGACGGAATCGACGTCGGCCCGCTCATCGACGCCGAGCAGCGGGACAAGGTGAAGGACCTGGTCGACGACGCGGTCGGCCAGGGCGCCCGGGTCCTGACCGGCGCATCGATTGCCGCCGGCAACGGATACTTCTACCAGCCGACCGTGCTGGCCGACGTACCGAGGACCGCCCGGCTGCAGAAGGAGGAGATCTTCGGGCCGATCGCTCCGCTCACCGCCTTCGAGACCGAGGAGGAGGCGGTCCGGATGGCGAACGACACCGAGTACGGCCTGGTCTCCTACCTGTTCACCAGCGACCTGACCCGGGCCCTCCGCGTCTCCGAACAGCTCGAGACCGGCATGGTCGGCCTCAACCAGGGCATCGTCTCCAACCCGGCCGCCCCGTTCGGCGGCGTCAAGCAGTCCGGCCTGGGCCGCGAAGGCGGCAGCACCGGCATCGACGAGTACCTGGAGTTCAAGTACGTCGCCATCAACCTGGACTGACCGTCACGGGCATACCTGTCAGGACGCACTCGACCCAGGTCGTCCCTGGAGTGAGGAGCAGCCGCTTGCCGTCCGGGCCGGTGAAGGTGAACGACTCGTTGACCCCGCCCTTGGCCCAGCGGCCGGTGACCACCTTGCCGCCGGTGAACAGCTGGGCCGGGCCGAAGGCGTCGATGAGGTCGAGGATCGTCATCGAGCCCTTGGCCTGCGGGAAACTGCGGTCCGGAGCGGCGCGGAGGACGAGCACGTTGTCCGCGGCGACCTGTCCGCCTCCTTCGATCCGGTGTGTAGACCACTGTTCGGCGCGGATCCAGCGTTTGGTGCGGGGCTGGTAGGTCCAGGTCGCCGTCGCGGGACCGCCGTACCCGATCCGCACCGCGGTGGCGGGAGTGCCGACGCGCTGGGCGGTCGGCGGTGTGGCGTAGCTGAAGTACGGCGCGGGCGGCGCGGTCCGCTTGGTCAGCTTCAGCAGCCTGGCGGGCTGGGCGAACACGTGGTTCGGCGCAGGTCGGCGGGGATCGAGCCGGTAGGTACCGTCCGGGACGGTCAGCGTGCCGAGATCGTCGACGTCGGCGGCCTTGCCGAAGTACGCGAGGACCCACCGGGCGGCCATCGTGTCGGCGATGACGCCCCGCGTCGGGCCGATCAGCGGCGCATCCATCGGCCGCAGCGACCGGACCGGGCCGACCTGGGCAGGCAGCCGCGAGTGGAAGACGGCCGCCAGCCGAGTCGTCGAGGCGGTGATCGGCTCCACGAACACCAGATCGGCGTCCCCGAGCCCGCGGTGCGGATGCGCGTCGGGCGTGTTGGAGATCTTGACCGTCACCGCCGGTCGATTCAGCGGCTGCGAGACCGGTAAGCCGGTGAGCGGGGCACGACCCGTCATCGGCAAGGCTCCGTCGTCCGGCGGCGGCGTGGTCACCGTGATGGACGGGCTCGCGGATCCGCCCGGGGCGTCGCGGACGCACGCGCCGACGACGGAGATCACCAGCACACCGGCCAGCGCCACCAAGCCGACCCGCTGCGTCTTCACCTTTCCACGATGCCGCACGCCGCCGTTACGCGCTATTCGTTGAGCCAGGCATCGATCGTCGCCTGGTCCGGCCGCGGGCTGGTCCCGATCGCGTGCGGGACGAAGCGGGCGTAGTAGTCGGTGATCGGCCCGTCGGACTCGCGGACCATCATGCCGGCCGCGACGCCGTCCACGATCCAGCTGCCGATGACCGCGCGGTTCCCGTCGTACGACGGCAGCGGATGCCACTCCTGGTAGACCATCGTCGAGGTGTCGTACGGACCCTCGTGGACGTGGTCCTCGGTGCCGGCCAGGGTGTGGATGTGGATGTTGCCGCCCTCCCGGCCGTGCAGCGGTTTCGCCACCCACTCGAGCAGGTCGCCGGGATCACCGAAGTACGCCGGCAGCAGGTTCGGATGGTCCGGGTACAGCTCCCACAGCACCGGCAGGATCGCCTTGGTGGACAGCATCGTCTTCCAGATCGGCTCGATCCACTGCACCGGCTCGGGTTCCAGGCCGGCCAGGATGTACCGGCCGAACTCGTCGTCGAGCATGTCCTCCCACGGGTAGAGCTTGAACGCGGTCCGGATCGGCCGCCCGCCCCAGTCCACGAAGGCCCGCCGGGCCGAGTCCCAGCCGACGTCCTCGATCTCGTGCCCGTACGTCGCGAGTCCGGCCATCGCGGCGGTGTCACGCAGGTACGCGACCGTCATCGCCTCCTCGCCGGAGGTCTCCGCGCCGGAGTTGAAGAAGTGCGCCTCGTTGCCCGGGAAGTGGCCGGCCGCGAGGTGCTCGGCCCACCACTTGACCAGGCGGTCGTGCACCGAGTTCCACTGGTCGGCGTCCGGGAACACGTCCTCCAGCCAGTTCCACTGGATCACCGCGGACTCGACCAGCCCCGTCGGGGTGTCACCGTTGATCTCCAGCATCTTCGGCTCGGCACCGCTCCAGGCCAGGTCGAAGCGCGCGTAGACGGACAGGTCGTCGCGCTTCAGCGACTCCCGGACGAGCGGGAGTGTGCCGGGGGCGAGCCCGAGCTGGGTGTCGGAGAACCGGTCACCCGAGGCCATCACCGAGGCCGCGTGCCTGCACATCCCGTACAGCTCCTCGGTGACGCGCTCGAGGTGCAGGACCTCGTCCATCGTCACCTCGTACCAGGCGCTCTCGTTCCAGTACGGCGTCTCGCTGCCGTCCGGCAGGTCGGTCATCGGGAACACCAGGCCCTGCTCGATCACGGTCTCCTTCCACCGCGGCCGGGGCCTGATCGCGTGCCGCCACATCAGCCGCCAGAGCTCCCGTGGCCGGACTTGCCGAACCCGCCGCGGGTGATGGTGCCGATGTCGCCGCCGCCCCGGTCCAGTCCGCCCCGCCGGATCGTCGGCGACCCCGACCGCGGCACCGTATAGGTGCCAGAGGCAACGTTGTACCGCCCGCCGATCGGCGGCACGAAGGCGCCGCCCCGGGTGGCCATGTAGAACCAGAAGAACCCGGCGCCCGACCCGTGGTACTCGCGTTCGTCGGTGCAGTTGTCGTCGTCGGTCCGGGTCTGCGTCTGAGGGTCGACACAGATGGCGGCGTAGTCCGGCTGCTCCTCCTCCTCGCTCGCACACCCGGTCAGTGACGCGGCCATCAGGGCCGTCAGCCCGAGTGTGACCTTCGCACTGCGCATCCGCCGTTTCATCGCCTGCCCTCCCCCTCGGCCGGGGGCTTCATGGAGAACATGACCGCCGCCCCGACCACCATCGTGACACCGACCACAAGCAGCGGCCCAGTGCCCACGTCCGCCACGGCGAGCACGAGCACCAGCACGAACGACAGGCTCGCCAGCACCGGCACGACCAGCCGCTGCACCGGCCGCGCCCGCCAGTCGCCCCTGAAGTACACCGGTACGGCGGCTGCCGTGACCAGGTAGTACAACGACACCAGCACCGACACGGCCGCGACCGAGTCGGCCAGTACGGCGTCCGAGGTCAGCACCAGCGCGACGTACACCAGCACGCTCGCCCCGGCGAACGCCCAGGTGGAGACGGTCGGCGTCTGGTAGCGGGCCGAGATGCGGGCGAACTGCCCCGGGAACGCATCCCGCCGGGCCATCGACAGCATCGTCCGGGCCGTCGGCAGGATCGTGGTCTGCGTCGACGCCAGCGCGGACACCAGCACCGCGCCGACCAGGAGTTTGCCGCCGGCCGTGCCGAGCAGGTCGTTCGACAGTACGGCGAAGAAGTCGTCGTCGGCGATGTCCGCGAGCGGATCCACCCCGGCGTACGCGACCGCGGCCCACGCGATCACGACGTACAGGACGACCAGGAAGCCGTTGGCGACCAAGGCGGCGATCGCCGGTGTGCGGCTCGGGTTCCGGGACTCCTCGTTGACGCTGAAGGACGAGTCCCAGCCCCAGTAGAGGAACACCGCCACCAGTACACCGGCCGCCCACGCGCCGTCGCCGGTCGTGGAGAACGCGGGAATGCTCAGGGATCCGGCTTCGCGGAAGGCGTTGACGGCGAACCAGAGCAGCGCGACCACCTCGACCGTCAGCAGCACGAACTGCGTGGTCGCCGCGATCCGGATGCCGCGGTAGGCGAGCAGGGCCATCACCAGGATGAAGGCCGTGCCGAGACCGGCCTGGGCGGGACGGGACTCGGCGGCGCTGTCCAGGCCGAGCAGGAGGTACGTGTAAACCGCGGCGACCTGGGCGAGGTTGCTCATCACCAGGACACAGGCCATCACCGTGGTCCAGCCGACCATCCGCCCGGTGGCCAGGCCGAACGCCTTCTCCGTCCACGGGAACGTCGTACCGCAGTCCGGCTCGGCTCTGTTCAGCTCACGGAAACACAGCGCGACCAGAATCACCGGGACCGCGCTCACCGCCAGCACCAGCGGAGCCGCCGCGCCGGTGTATCCGGCCAGTAGTCCCACCGAGACAGCGAGCGAGTACGCCGGCGCCGTCGAAGCTATCCCGATCGCCGTCGACGACCCGACACCCAGCGCATCACGCCGAAGACTCCGCCCCCGAGACCGCGAACCCGTTGTCGTCACAGCCATCCATCCGCTCGTCGTCCCCCAAGGGTGCCATCTTCCCAGGGTCTCCGAGCGGGCGGAGTCAGCTCACCAGGTCGTTGGCCGAGCGGAGTACGGGGATGCCGATGTTGGTCGGTGCCTCGGCGGCAGTGACGTGGAAGGTGTGGGACTCGCCTGCCGACAGGGTGACGAGGCCGGAGTCGACGCGGGCCGCCGGGTCCAGCCGGTCCGGGAACAAGGCCAGGTCCTTGGCCAATGCGCTCGCCGTGACCGTCACGTCGTACCCGTCCGCGGTCGGCGTGACCGAGGCGGCGTAGGCGTCCCCGGCGAGGCGCAGGGAAGTGTCCTCGACGAAGTACCAGTACGCCGTGCTCCCGTCCGCGCCCCGGACCTCGACGTACTCGCGTGTCGGGTCGGCGGGCTTGGTGATCGAGTCGGGGAGCGAGCTGAGCGTCGCCGACCGCGGCTCGACCTCGAGTGCGAACGTCTCCTGGGCGAGGACCTCACCACCGGTCGATGTCGACCGGCGCGCAACAGTGAGCTCGGTGGACCACGTCGTGTCGGTGTCGTTGTGCGCGGCGACCACCAGTTCGTCCTCACGCGGCTGGACGGTCAGCAGGCGCTCGGCGTACACGCGCCTCAACGCGAACCACAACGGCTTCCGGATGCCGTGACCGTCGACAGCGGCCCACGACACCACCGGCCAGTTGTCGTTCAGTTGCCAGACGACCGCGCCGGTGTTCAGCGGATACAGGCTGCGGAAGTGTTCGATGCCGTAGGCAACCGCCCGGGCCTGGTTCAGCTGCGTCGTCCAGTGCCAGTCGTGGATCGACGTCCACTTCGGCAGGTGATCACCCAGACCGCGCTCCAGCTTGAGGTTGCCCTCGAACGCCTTCTGGTGCACGAGCATCTGCTCGCCGTACGGGTCGAGCGGCTCGTCGTGGACGACCGACGTCAGCGTCGACCACGCCGGCGGACCCTGGAATCCGAACTCCGCCACGAATCGCGGCTTGTACTTCCGGTACGTCGTGTAGTCCACCTGGTTCCACACGTCCCAGATGTGCATCGTCCCGTGCCGCTCGTCGTTCGGGTGGATGAACCGGTCGAACGAGTACGGACTGCCCTGCGAGTACGGCGTCCGCGGGTCCAGTTCGGCCACGATCCGGGGGAGCAGGTCGAAGTAGTACCCGGCGCCCCACGGCCGGCCGGCGAGCGGCACGCGCCAGCCCCACTCGACGTAGCCCCAGATGTTCTCGTTGTTGCCGTTCCACACCGCGAGGCTCGCGTGCTTGCTCAGCCGCGTCACGGCCTCCCGCGCCTCGGCTTCGACCTCCGCGGCCAGCGCCTCGTCCTCCGAGTACGCCGCGCACGCGAACAGGAAGTCCTGCCAGACGAGGACGCCCTGCTCGTCGCAGATGTCGTAGAAGTCCTCGCTCTCGTAGATCCCGCCGCCCCAGACGCGCAGCAGGTTCATCCCCGCGTCGACCGCGTCCTGAATGCTGTTCCGGTACGTCGTCCGGTTCAGCCGCGTCACGAACGCGTCGTCGGGGATCCAGTTCGCGCCGCGCACGTAGATCGGCTTGCCGTTCACCGACAGCACGAACTGCGTGCCGTCCTGGTCCGGGTCGACGTTCAGCGACACGGTCCGGAACCCGACCCGGCCCTGCCAGCGATCACCGTGCGCCGAGACCACGACGTCGTACAGGGGCTGATCGCCGTGTCCCCGCGGCCACCAGCGGTCGACCGCGTCGACGACCGACGTGATCGAGGTGCTGAGGGTGCCCGGGGCAACGGTCACCGAGGAGGTGGTGCCGCCGACCTCGACCGTGACGGTCACGTCCTCGCTGAAGCCGTCCGCCCACGCGAGCGTGAGTTCGGTGTTCAGTACGCCGCGGTCCCCGTCGAGACGGGCCAGCGGACGGACCGAGTCGATCCGTACGCCGGACCAGGACTCGATCCGGATCGGCCGCCAGATGCCGACGGTCGCGACGTCCGGTCCCCAGTCCCAGCCGAAGTTGCTGGCCATCTTCCGCAACGCGTTGTACGGATGGTGGTTCGTGTGCGGCCATGCCCCGGACCTGGCCACGACCTCCTCGGCCGCGGTCACCGGCCCGGCGAACTCGATCACCAGTTCGTTGCCCTCGGCCACCAGCAGGCCGGTGACGTCGAACCGGTAGGACCTGTGCTGGTTCGCGGTCCGGCCGAGCTCCCGGCCGTTCAGCGTGATGGTCGCGACCGTGTCGAGGCCCTCGGCGACCAGTTCCTGGACCGCGTTGCCGTCCGCGCTCCAGTCGAACGACGTCCGGTAGCTCCAGGCGGTCCGCCCGATCCAGGCCAGCGCGGACTCGTTGTCCCCGTCGAACGGGTCCGGGATCTCGCCCGCGGCGAGCAGGTCGGTGTGCACCTCACCCGGCACCGTAGCGGCGATCGACTTCCCGGCCAGTGAGCCCTCGAGCGCACGCACGGTCCAGGTGGCCCCGCTCTCGGTGGTCAGCGGGACTGCATTCACGGATGTCACAGAGCTCTCCAAAGTGAACCGGTTTAGTCGAGGCACGCCGCACCCACGCCCGGAGCGGTTCCTCAGTTTTCCAGAACGACCCGTCGCCACAGGCCGGCGATCGCCGGATGCCCAGCTGCGGAGTCCCCGGCGGACACGACGGTCCGCCGGGGATCCGGCAGCAGTGATGTCACAGCGTCCGGCTCACAGCGTGGACGCGTGCACGTCCCAGTCGTCCGGCAGGATCGCCGGGACCTCGACCGTGCTCGTGACGTCGACGAACGCGCGGGTGTCGATCGACTCGGTGATGGAGGCCATCACGTCGACGACGTGGAACGCCAGCGCGCCGGTGGCCCGGTGCGGCCGGTTCTCCCGGATCGCCCGCGCCATCTCCAGTACGCCGGTGCCGCGCTCGGCGGAGGCGGTCGTCTCGGCGATCGTCTCCCAGTCCTCGGCACCGCGGCGGCGGATCTTGATCTCGCCGTCGAACCGGTTCGGGTCCGGTACGGCCAGCGTCGCCTCGGACCCGGTGATCTCGACGACCCCGGCCCGCGGCAGCGGCGAGTCGAAGCTGAAGATGCTCTGCGACGACTGCCCCGACTCGAACCGCGCGATCGCGCTGACGTGCGTCGGCACGGTCACGTCGAACTCGGTGCCGGCCAGCGGACCCGAGCCGATCGTGCGCTTCTCCCGCGACTTCGAGCCGAGCCCGGCCACCGCCGCGACCGGCCCGAACAGCTGGACCAGCGTGGTCAGGTAGTACGGGCCGATGTCCCACAGCGGGCCCGCGCCCTCCTGGAACAGGAAGGCCGGGTTCGGGTGCCAGGACTCCGGGCCGGGGGACTGCATCAGGGTCAGCGCAGTCAGCGGCTGACCGATCTCACCACGCTCGATGATCCGGCGCGACTCCTGCAGGCCCGGACCCAGGATGGTGTCCGGCGCACAGCCGAGCCGCAGGCCCGCATCCTGGGCGGTGGACAGCAGCTTCAGGCCGCTCTCCTGGTCGAGCGAGAACGGCTTCTCACTCCACACGTGCTTGCCGGCGGCAACCGCTGCCAGCGCGACCTCGACGTGCGCGATCGGGATGGTCAGGTTGACCACGATCTCCACGTCCGGGTGGCTGAGCACCGCCTCGGGACCCCCGTGGGCCTCGATGCCGTACTGCTCCGCCTTCTCCTTCGCCGCTTCCGGCCGCAGGTCGCCGACGGCGAGCACGTTCAGATCCGGGAAGCTCTGCATGCTCTTGATGTAGGCGTCCGAGATCACCCCGGCGCCGATCACGCCTACTCCGACGGCACTCATGCGGGCGCGCCCTCTCCGGTCAGGTACTTGTAGCTGCCCTCGACCGCGTCGAAGATCTCGCCGCTGAAGTCGTCCAGTTCGACCACGCGCAGCGCGTTCGGGACCGCGGCCAGGATGTCCGCGACCGCGATGCTGCCGTCGCCGACCGCCACCTGGGCCTTGTTGTCCAGCGTGCCGTCGCCGTCCTTCACGTGGATGGCCTTCACCCGGTCGCCGAGCTTGGTGAGCAGCGCCGGTACGTCGGCACCGCCGACCGCGGCCCAGTAGGTGTCCACCTCGAGGATCACGTCGTCGGACAGGTGGTCGACCAGGATCTCGAGCGCGTGCGCGCCGTCCACCGTCGACTCGAGTTCGAAGTGGTGGTTGTGGTACCCGACCGTGATGCCGTGGTCGGCGGCCTCGGCGGCGGCCTTGTTCAGCGCCTCGGCGGTGGCCTTGATGTCGTCCGCGGCCTGCCAGCGGGCCGGGTCGACGTACGGGTCGATGACGGTGGTGATCCCGAGCCGCTTCGCCGCGGCGTAGATCGGGCCGCTGTCCTCGCGCAGCAGGCCGGCGTGCGTGGTCGGCGCCGACAAACCGTACTTGGGCAGCGCGTCGGCCAGGCGGTCCGCGAAGGCGGTGACGCCGAAGGGCTCGACCTTGGTGTAGCCGATCTCCGCGATACGGGCGAGGGTGGCGTCGAAGTCCTCCTCGAGCTTGGATCGGACCGTGTACAACTGGAGGGACAGGTTGTCCACTGCGACCATGGTTTCTCCTCGTCGCCGGCGCCGCGCCCGCTGCCCAGGACATCGCACCGACTTGATTGCCGAACCGGTTAAGTAATGACGGCAACCGTATCCCAAACGCGCCGCCCCACACCACCCTCGGCCCAACCACTGGGCGGTCATGTCCTGCTCCGGCCGACGGTGCGATTTGATCAAACTGTCACTCTGTGCTCCTGACTGGTGACACCGTGTAGAGGCCGGGTGCACACTGAAGGATTCCGGACCGACCGTCAGCGGTCCGGCCGCCCGTTGCAGAAGGAGGCCGTGGTGCCCCGAGTGACCATCAAGGAGATCGCCCGTCGGGCCGGCGTCTCCAAAGGCGCGGTGTCGTACGCGCTGAACAACCAGCCGGGTGTCTCCGAAGCCACCCGGGCGCGGGTCCTGAAAGTGGCCCAGGAACTGGAGTGGGTGCCCAACCGGGCCGCCCGGCAGCTGTCCGCGGCACGCAGCGAGACGTTCGGGCTCGTCCTCGCCAGGACCGCGCAGACCCTGAGTGAGGAACCGTTCTACATGGGCTTCGTCGGTGGCGTGGAGTCCGTGCTGGCCGGGAAGTCGTACGCGCTCGCGCTCCAGGTCGTGGCGGACCTGACCGAGGAGCTCGCGACGTACCGGAAGTGGGCCGCGGAGCGCCGGGTGGACGGCGTGATCGTGGTCGACCTGCGGGTCGGCGACCCGAGGATCCCGTTGCTGCGCAAGCTCGGCGTACCGGCCGTCCTGGTCGGCGATCCGTCGCTGGCCGACGGGATGACCTGTGTCTGGACCGACGGAACGTCGGCGATGAACGCCGCGGTCGAGCACGTCGCGTCCCTCGGGCACCGCGTGGTCGCCCGCGTCGCCGGTCCGCCCGAACACGGGCACGTCTGGATCCGGGACAACGCCTTCGCGGCCGCGAGCCGGAGGTTGGGCCTGGACGTCCAGGTGGTGCACACCGACTTCTCCGCCGAGGAGGGCGCCTCGGCGACCCGTGCGCTGATGACCGCGGAGGCCCGGCCGACCGCGATCGTCTACGACAACGACCTGATGGCGGTGGCCGGGCTGGCCGTCGTACAAGACCTCGGACTGCGGTCGCCGGACGACGTCACGATGGTCGCCTGGGACGACTCGACGCTGTGCCGGCACACCCATCCGACGCTGACCGCGATGAGCCACAACATCGTCGGGTACGGCGCCGAGGTCGCCCAGCGCCTGTTCGACCTGATCGAAGGCGCCCGACCCCAGGCACACCTCTACTCGACCCCGCTACTCGTCGTCCGCGACAGCTCCGGCCCGCCCCCGCCTGGCTAGCAGGCGGTGACCGTGACCGGTACGCCGTTGACCGCGGCGGTGCCGGCCACGGTGTCGGTCAGCTCGGTGTCCGTGACGTCGTTGACGCTCGCCCCGGCGACCTGGTTCGCGACGGACAGCCGGACACCCGGCCGGCCGTGGCCGAACCCGTGCGGCAGGCTGACCACACCAGGCATCATCTCGTTGCTAGCGGCAACTTCGACGGCCACGGTGCCGGCCGCCGAGCTGACGTTGACCAGCTGGCCGTCGGTCAGGTCGCGCTCGGCCAGGTCGTCCGGGTTCATCAGCAGCTGGTGCCGCGGCTTGCCCTTCACCAGCCGGGCCGAGTTGTGCATCCACGAGTTGTTGTTGCGCAGGTGCCGCCGGCCGATCAGCAGCAGCTCACCGTCGTTCCCGGTCGCGAGCGACTCCAGCCGCGGAAGGTCGTCCAGGATCAGCCGCTGGGCCAGGTCGATCCGCTTGTTCCTGTGGTGGAGCGCGCCCGGGAGCGCGGGCTGCAACGGTCCGAGGTCGATCCCGCCCGGCGTCGTCCGCAGCTTGCGCAGGGACAGCCGGTACGGCCCGATCCGCAGTCCGAGGTCGACGATCCGCCGCGGCGACAACCGCAGCCGCGCCGACACCATCAGCTTCTTGCGGCTCATCGGCATACGGCGGACAAGGCGCAGCCCGAGGTCGCGGAAGATCTCCCAGTCGTGCCGTGCCTGGGGCGGTTTCGGCAGTACGGCGTCGTTCCAGCGCGCCGTGTTGCGGACCGCGAGCTGGTGGAAGATCACGTCGTAGTGGTCGCGCTCGAGCGGCGGCGCGGGCGGCAGGATCACGTCCGCGTGCCGGGTCGTCTCGTTGATGTACGGATCGACCGCGACCATGAAGTCGAGGGTGTCCAGGGCTTCGTCGAGGGCGCGGCCGTTCGGCGTGGACAGCACCGGGTTCCCGGCGATCGTCACCATCGCGCGGATCCGGCCGTCACCCGGCGTCAGGATCTCCTCGGCCATCGTCGACACCGGCAGCTCCCCGCCGAACTCGGGCAGCCCGCGGACCCGGCTCTTCCACACCCCGATGTGCCCGCGGCCGAGCCCGAGCAGCGGGTTGACCGCCGGCCGCGGGAACATCGTCCCGCCGGGCCGGTCGAGGTTGCCGGTGATGATGTTGAGCACCTGGATCGCCCATTGGCACACGGCCCCGAACTGCTGCGTCGACACCCCGACCCGGCCGTAGCAGGCGGCCCGGTCGGCCGTCGCGAACTCGTGCGCGATCCGCCGGATCTCGTCCGCACCGATGCCGGTGACACCGGCCGCGCGCTCAGGGGTCCACGGCTCGACCGCCTGCTCGACCACGTCGAGGCCGTCGACGTACGGCGCCGGCCGGGCATTCCCGTCCGCGATCACCTGATGGATGAGCGCGAGCAGGAACGCCGCGTCGGTCCCGGGACGGACGAAGTGGTGCTCGTCGGCGACCGCGGCGGTCTCGGTCCGGCGCGGATCGAGGACGACGACCTTGCCGCCGCGTTTCCGCAGTTCCTTGAGCCGCCGGCCGAAGCCGGGTGCGGTCATCATGCTGCCGTTGGAGGCGAGCGGGTTCGCGCCGAGCACCAGCAGGTACGACGTCCGGTCGATGTCCGGGACCGGGACCATCAGCTGATGCCCGTAGAGCAGGTACGACGCCAGCATGTGCGGAAGCTGGTCGATCGAGGTGGCGCTGAACCGGTTCCTGGTCCGTAGCTGCTTCACCAGCGTCGGCATGTGCGTCAGCGCGCCGAGGCTGTGCACGTTCGGGTTGCCCAGGTAGACGCCGACCGCGTTCCGGCCGTGCTCACGCTGGATCTCCGTCAGCCGGCCGACGACCAGGTCGTACGCCGCGTCCCAGCCGATCTCCTGCCAGCCCTCCGCAGTACGTCGTACAGGTGTGGTCAACCGGTCGGGATCGTCCTGCAGGTCGCGCAGGGCCACTGCCTTCGGGCAGATGTGGCCGCGGGACAGCGGGTCCGACTCGTCGCCGCGGATGTCGGTCACCCGGCCGTCGTCGACCGTCACGAGGACACCGCAGATCGCTTCACACAGGTTGCACGAGGTTCGCCGTACCGTGGTCGCCATCCCCACAAACTACCCTTGGGTAGCCATTTCGGTCATCAGTCGAAGCGGGCCTCGTCGAGGCGGCCCAGGATCGCGTCGACGGTCTCGCCGGCGGACAGGTCGGAGTTGTCGAGCCACAGACCGCGGCGCGGGCTGAACGCGTGCAGCTCGTAGTCGAGTTCGTCGACCAGGTGGTAGGCGCCGCCGAGCCGGCTGGAGATGACCTCGGGGCGCGGAGTGAGGACGACGAGGTACCGCGGCCTGGTCCGGATCCCGTCGAGGAACTCCCGCAGCAGCTCGCCGATCACGACGTCCTGGAGGACCACTGTGAAACCGGCGTCGGCGTACCCGTCGGCGGCCTGGCAGGCGAGCCGATAACGGAGCCGGAGCTGGCGCTGGGCCTCGGCGCTGTCGTGGGCCATCGAGGCCTGGCCGCTGACGATCATCCGGCGGAAAACGTCACCCCGGAGATGGACGCCGTACTGGAATCTCTCGGCCAGCAACTGCGAGACCGCCGACTTTCCCGCCGCCATGATTCCACTGACGACGATCACCCCCTCGGACTCCATGGTGGTGATCGTGCCACGGGCGGCGAGGTTTTGGTCCGGTCTCGGCGATTCTTGTCTTTCCTCGGACAAAACCCTCGTTTGTAAGGGGTTTTCAGGTCAGCAACGTCTCGATGTGGTGGCGCAGCAGCTGGCGTACCCGGGTCGGTGTGGTGCGGCCGGGCTGGATCGCGGCGTGCAGGGCGAGGCCGTCGAGCAGGGCGTGCAAACGCTCGATCTCCCGGCGGTGGTCGAGGTCCTGCCGCAGCGCCCCGGATTCGGACAGCGCCTGCAGCAGGGACTCGCACAGGAAGCGCAGCCCGTCGTGCACCTTGTCGACGTGTTCGTGCAGGCTCCCGGCGTCCGACTCGGCCTGTGCCTGGGCCATGAAGGCCATCCAGACGTCGAACTCGGCGCGGCGCTCGGCGTCGAGCGGCAGGGCCTCCTCGAGGTAGCGCAGCGCGACCGCGGTCGGGCTGCCCTTCGCGTTCAGCGCGCTGATCCGGTCACTCACCCGGCGCGAGACCAGATCCATCGCGAAGCTGAGCAGACCGGCCTGGTCCGGGAAGTAGTAGCGGACGGCGCCGGCGGACCAGCCGGCCTCGGCGGCGATGGTCCGGACCGAGGCGCCGCGGATCCCGTCCCGGCGGACCACCCGCCAGAGCGCCTCGGCGATCTCCTCGCGGCGGGCGTCGTGGTCGACGATCTTCGGCATGGGCTCTTTTTAGCACACTCGTGTTAGAGTCGTTGGTAACACAGTTGTGCTGAATAAATCTCGGAAGGGTGAACCACTGTGCTGCTCGCTGTGATCGCCGCGTGCGAAGTCGGCTTCTGGGTCCTGCTCGCGGCCGGCCTGGCGACGCGTTATCTGCTCCGGCTGCCCCGGCTGGGGATGGTGCTGCTGGCCGGGGTGCCGCTGGTCGACGTCGTGATGCTGGTCGCGAGTGTCGTCGACATCCAGCGCGGTGGCGAGCCGTCGTTCAAGCACTCACTGGCCGCGATCTTCATCGGTGTCAGCGTCGGCTTCGGCCATCAGACGCTGAAGTGGGCGGACAAGTGGGCCGCGCACCACCTGGCCGGCGCGCCGCGTCCGGTCAAGCCGCCGAAGGGTGGGCCGGAGCGGGCCCGCCGGGAGCGGGCCGGCTGGTACCGCCACCTGCTCGCCTACGCCGTCGCCGTCGGCATCATGGCCGGACTCGGCATCCTGTCCGGCAAGGGGTACGACGCGGTGCTCGGGCCGGCGTGGACGTGGACGATCGTCCTGGTCATCGACGCGATCGTCTCGTTCAGCTCCACGTTCCAGGGCGCGGACTCCGATCAGGAGGCGCCGCGAGACAAGCAGTCGGTCTGAGATCCCCGGCTGCGCCGCCGCGCCGTCGTACATTGCGGGCATGACTACGGGTGGACGGGTGTGGGCTGGGGTCACCGCACTGATCGTGGCGTGCGGGATCGTCGTACAACTGGTCGTGACGGCGAACGGGACCGAGGGGTTCTTCCCGGACAATCCCGAGCGCGTGCTGAACGTGTTCGCGTACTTCACGATCCAGTCGAACCTGCTGCTCGGCGGGACGGCGCTCGCCCTGGCGTTGTGGCCGGATCGACCGCAGGGCACGGTGTTCAGGACCCTGCGGCTGAACGGGGTGCTCTGTATCGCGGTGACGGGGATCGTGTACCACCTGGTGCTCGCCGGGCTGGACGAGTTGTCCGGGTGGGCGGCGTTCACGAACTTCCTGCTGCACACGGCCGCGCCGGTCTTCGGCGTACTCGGCTGGCTGCTGTTCGGCCCACGCGGGCGGACCGATCCGCGCGTCGTCGCCTGGTCGGTGGTGTTCCCGCTGGTCTGGCTGGTGTTCACACTGGTCCGCGGCGAGTTCGTCGGGTTCTACCCGTATCCGTTCGTCGACGTCACCGAGCACGGGTACGCACAGGTGCTGCTGAACTGTCTGCTGGTCGCGGTACTGTTCCTGGCTCTGGCGGCCGGGGCCACCTACCTCGATCGCCGGTTGCACCGGAAGACGACCGTCGAAAGGTAAGCCCGTGCTGGTGACCTCTCGCTCGTACGCCGAGTACGAAGCGATGTTCGACCTGACCGAACTCCCCGAGTCCGTTCTCGACTGCTGCGCCGGCGGTGCGAGCTTCACCGCCGAAGCCGCCGCCCGTGGTGTCGACGCGATCGCCGCCGACCCGGCGTACGAGCTGGAGCCGGCCGAACTGGTGGACACGGTTCGGCGCAGCCTGCCGGCGACCGCCGGGATCGTCGACGAGCACGCGGGGAGCTTCGTCTGGCACTGGTACGGGACGCCGGAGCGGAAGGATCAGTACCGGATCGAGGCGGCCGACCGCTTCCTGCGGGACGTGGCGACGGCACCGGAGCGCTACGTCGCGGCCGGGCTGCCCGACCTGCCCTTCGGGGACAGGCGATTCGAGCTGGTGCTGTGCTCGCACCTGCTCTTCACCTGGGCCGACAAGTACGACCGGGACTGGCACCTCGCGGCGCTGCGCGAGCTGATCCGGGTCAGCAACCATGAGGTCCGGATCTTCCCTACGGTCATGCAGGGTGCCGGTGAGCCGGTGCCCTACCTTCAGGAACTGCTGGACGCGCTCGAGGACGTCACCTGGGAGATCCGCAAGGTGCCGTACGAGTTCCAGGCGGGCGCCGACGAAATGCTGGTCATCACCCGCAACTGACGTCGAGGGGCCCGGTCGGGCGGGCGGGAGGACGGTCGACCGCCCGCCCCTACCGGTGGGAGGACGTCAGCGCAGGTAGCGGCCGCAGACCGGCCACGGCTGGGCGCCGCGCTGCGCGTACAGCTTCTTCGCGCGCATCAGCTGCTCGGCCGCCGACGCCTTCGCGGGGTTGCCGCTGCCGCCGACGCTGCGCCAGGTCTGCAGGTCGAACTGGAACAGCCCGTAGTACCCGGCCGGGTTCACCGCCCGCGGGTTGCCGCTGGACTCGCACTCGGCGACCTTCCGCCAGGCCGCGCTCATGCTGACGCTCGTCGAGGGGCGGTCCTCGGAGCGGCTGGTGCGGACCTTGCGCTCGGTCTTGCGGACCTTCTTGGTCTCGGCCTTCTTCGTGGTCACCTTGCGCGGGGCGGTGGCCTTCTTCACACCGTCCAGCGTCAGGGTCTGCCCGATCAGGATCAGATCGGGGTCCTGGAGGTTGTTGATCTCCGCCAGTTGACGCCAGTCGGCGCCGTTGGCCTGAGCGATCTCCGAGAGGGTGTCGCCGGGCTTGACCGTGTAGTCGGTCGCGAACGCCGCGCCCGCGCCGGCGGCGGTGATACCGACCCCGAGGCCGGCGATGGACAGGGTTCGAGCCACCCGGCGAGTACTTCGCCGGGGGCGCGCATGTCGTGCTTTGGACATCGGTAACGCGCTCCTCGTGAGCTTGGGCATGGTGGAACTCACCAGGCCCCCCGTGCAGGGGAGGGGCATCCGGACAGGTCACGGACCAGCGTCCGAATGGTCACGCCACGGTAACGACGCGACCTGAGTCATCCTGGGGGACCAAGGCCTCGAACGCAAGACCATTCCCCGAATCTGCCCCGGATTTTTCTGCGCCTTACCTACCGAAAGCCCAACAACAGAACGGTTTCCGGGCTCACCCCAGGTGTTCAGTCGGCCGTTTGAAACACCCGTGAACAGGGTCGTCACGGGCTGGGAAGTACCCAGTTTTCAGGGTCTGGACCGGGTCGACTCGTGGACGCCCGGTGTCTCGGGAACTGATCGGTTTGCCCGTCACCCAGGCGCGGAAGCGGGGCAGCCGGCCGGATTCGTGCGTGTCATCGGGGCGGGTGAGTCGTTGATGAAGCACGGGCACCGCCGTCCGGGCTGTCGGCGGGGGTGGCCGGTGGATGAGGCGACGGACGTGATGGGGGCGAGCGGTGATCCGAGTGGCTCTCGGCCATCGCGGCACATTGGTGCGTGGTGCACTGGCCGCGGTGCTGGCAAGGGAGAACGATCTGGACGTGGTGGCCGAGCTGGACCGCACGGACGACGTCCTGCAGGTGGCGGGCCGGCGGCCGCACGTCGTACTGCTCGATCCGCAGCTGCCCGGCCGGATCCGGACCGAGGACCTGTGCCGGAAACTGACCGGTCGGGGCGTCCTCGTCCTGATCGACCACGAGGCCATCGCCGCGACCAGCCTGGCCTTGGTGAAGCAGGCGCCGCGGATCGGTCTGATCGCGACGGACGCGACGACCGACCAGTTGGTGCAGGCGGTGCGCGACGTGGCGAAGGGTCTGCCCGTGGTCGACGTACGGCTCGCCGTCGCCGCGTTGAAGGCCGGTGACAACCCGCTGACCGACCGCGAGTGTGAGGTGCTCCGCCAGGTCACCACCGGAGCGACCGCGCAGGAGGTCGCCCGGACGCTGAGCCTGAGCACCGGCACGGTGCGCAACTACCTGTCCCGCATCCTCGCCAAGACCGGCGCGCGCAGCCGGATCGAGGCCATCCGGAAGGCTCAGGACGCCGGCTGGATCTGACGCCGAGCGGTGTTCGAGGGCGACCAGTGCCCGTGCAACTCGCGGTACTGGCGAGACGTTCGCATCAGCATCGCGTGGGTGCCGATCGTTGCCTTGTTCCCGTCCAGGACCAGGATCCGCCGCGCACGCAGGGCCGAGCTGATCCGGTGCGCGATCACGATCAGCGTGCCGCCGCGCTTGCCGAAGGCCTCCTCGGCCCGGCGTTCGGCCTCCGGGTCCAGGAAGCAGGTCGCTTCGTCGAGTACGACGAGTGGCGCCGGCGACAGGTACGCACGGACCAGCGCGACCAGCTGCCGTTCGCCCGCGGACAACTCGTTCGGCTTCACCTCCGCCGTCAACCCGCCGATCCGCTCGACCAACGCACCCGCGCCGATCGCGTCGATGGCGGCCTCGACCGCACGCCTGGTTGCGTCAGGCCACAAATAGGTCAGGTTGTCCAGCACCGTCCCGCTGAACACGTACGCCTCCTGCGGAATCAGGACCCGGGTCGCCGCCAATCGCTCCGGCGTGACCTCGGTGGGCGGTACGTCGCCCAGCAAGAGCCGTCCCCGCGTCGGTTCGAGCATGCCGCAGATGAGTCCGGCCAGCGTCGACTTCCCGATCCCGCTCGGTCCGACCACGGCAAGATGCTCACCCTCGTCCACGGTCAGCTCGAGATCGTCGAGCACCGGCTCCGCGCCGGGCCCGTACGCAAAGGTCAATCCGCGCATCCGCAGGTGATACCCCTGCACGACATCGATCCGCCGCGGCCGCTCGGCCGGCGCCGCGGCGTCCAGGATCCGCCCGAGCGTGATGACGTACCGCAGACCGCTGTCGCCCAACGCGCTCAGCACCGTGTTGAGCGCCGGTTGCAGCCCGATCAGCACGTACGTGAGCCCGCCGAGCAGTGTGCCCGTGCTCACCCCGCGCCCGACCAGCCACGGCCCGATGGCCAACAGGATCAGCAACGGCAACCACCCACCGACCGCGAAACACAACGTCCTGAGGGCCGCCACCTTCGCCAGTGCGCGCTCCGCGGCGGCATGTGCCTCGATCGGCTCGCCGACCAGTCGCTCGGCGTACTCCTCCGTCCCGCTCGCAGTGATGTCCCGTACGCCGCCGAACACCATCCCGGCCGAGGCCGCCAACTCCTCGTCGGCCTGCAGCGACGCCCGCACCCGGTCCGCCGCCATGCCCAACACCGCCAGCGACAACGCGAACCCGAGCAGGAACGGCGGTACGACGAACGCCGCGACCACCGGCGCCAACGACAGCAACCCGGCCAGAACGCCGAACAACGTGACAGCGAAACTGCGGATCACCAGGACGAGCCCGGCGAACGTGTCGCGGACGATCTCGACCTGCCGGTTGAGCCTGGCCACGGCACTGTCGTCACCCGTCCGCAGTGCGCCGGCGACGACCCGCCGTACCAGATCGTCCCGCACGGGCTCGACCAGATCGCCGAGCCGGCCGTAGACCTGCTTCGCGCCGGCCGAGCCCAGGCACGCGGCAACGACCAGGCCGCCGAGCCAGGCGATCCCTTGCCAGGCGTGCCCGGCGAGGAAGTTGTCGGTCGCCTGCGCGACCGCGATGCCGTAGACCGCGGTCGGCAGAATCTCCGGCACCGACCACGCCACCAGTTTCAGCGTGGACCGATTCCGCAGCGCGGCGGCGCCGTACGTCAGTTCACGTCTCAACCGAAGACCTCGCGATACGAGGCGAGCTGCCAGAGGTCGGTGTGCGGGGCGACGGCGCGGACTCGGCCGCGGTCGAGCCAGACGACGAGGTCGGCCCGGGCGGCGGTGGCCGGGCGGTGGGTGATGATGAGCCGGGTGCGGTGGTGCCGGTCCTCGGTGAGGGTGCGGCTGATCTGCAGTTCGGTCGCGGTGTCGAGGCTCGAGGTCGCGTCGTCCAGCACCAGCAGACGGTTCGCCGACCAGGCCCTGGCCAGCCCGAGCCGTTGCCGTTCCCCACCGGACATCGGTGCCTTGCGCAACGAGGTGAAGTAGCCGCCGGGCAGCCGGCTGACGAAGTCGTGGGCGTGGGTGGCGCGCGCGGCGGCGAGCGTACGCACCGGGCTGACCGCCGTCGGCTCGATCGCGTCACCGATCGTCCGGCCGACGAGTTGCGGACGCTCGAAGGCACAGCCGACCGCGGTCCGCAGCGCCCGCTTGCTGACAGCCTGCAGCGGTACGCCGTCCAAGGACACCTGCCCGGCCGACGGGTCACGTAGCCGAGCGGCGACGGCGGCGAGCACGGACTTCCCCGCTCCACTCGGGCCGACGACGGCCACGGTCGCACCACCGGGCAGGTCGAGATTCACGTTGTCCAGCAGGACATTCCCGCCCGCGACCACGCTCACACCGTCGAACGTCAACTGACCCGGGCCACTCGGAAGCGGCAGCGTTCCGTAGGCGACCGTGTCCACCGACAGGACTTCGGCCGCGCGGTGCACCCCGGCGCGCGCCCGAGCGATCTCACCGATGACGCCGGTCAGGTTGCCCAGTCCGGCCCCGAGAACGGCATACTGCGATGCCGCGAAGAGCTCTCCGGCCGTGATCCTGCCGGACACCAGCTGGAGACCGCCGACGGCAAGTACGGCGACCAGGACCAGCGGACCGACGACCGCGGCCTGCGCACCGGATCGGGCCAGGATCCGCCAGGTGACGACCCCGTGCTTGTGGAGCTCGGGCAGCAGACCGAGGATGCGACGCTCCTCGCGGCCCGTCGTACCGGCGGCTGTGATCGTGCGGATCCCGGTCAGTGACTCGGACAGGAGCGAGGCGATCCGTCCCTGCGTCTCCTGGTACGAGAGGCTGACGTCCGCCGTACGGCGTGCGAACGTCCAGAGGACCGCGATCACGAGCAGCACGCCGCAGAAGAAGGCCGCGGCGAGCCAAGGATCGATCACAGCCAGGAGGACCAGACTTCCGGCGGGCGGTGCGACGGCGGCGATCGCGGTGACGGCGGCCGGGCCGGCCTGGGCGGCGTCGGTGGCGTTCGCGGAAACGCGGGTGACGAGATCGCCGGTCTCGAAGTCGCGGGTGCCTTCCGGACCACTGCGGACGATCTGTCTGACCAGGCGGTGCCGGAGCCAGGCTGTGGTCTCGGCGACACACGCGGCGCCGGCGAAGGCGTCGACGAGGCTGGCCGCGATCCCCAGCGCGATGAGACCCGCTGCAACGGTCAGCCATTGCCGGTAGTCGGTGCCTGCCACGATCGAGTCGACCGAACGGCCGAGGACGGCCGGCAGGGCGAGCGTCACCCCGCTGCCGATGAGGGCGTTCAAGCCGATGAGTGGCAACCAGCCCCGGCCGCGTTTGACCACCGCACCGAAGGTGATCATGAGTCCAGCCCGGTCTGCTCGGCGATGAACGCCAGCATGTCCGCCGCGAGGCTGATGCCCTGGCCGGCCGAACCGCTCGCGTGTCCGGCGTCCGGGTCGAACCTGAGCAGCACCGGTCGCGGACCCGCGGTAGCGTGCTGAAGTGCAGCGGTGAGTTTCCTTGCGTGCAAGGGATCCACGCGGGTGTCGTTGCCGAACGCGGTGAGCAGAACGGCCGGATACTTCACGCCGTCGGTCACCCGGTGGTACGGCGAGTACGACAGCAGGTCCTCGAACTGCTGCGGATCCTTGACGGTCCCGAACTCCGGCACCCAGCGTTCACCGAGACCTGACAGCTCGTAGCGGACCATGTCCGTCAGTGGGGCTGAGCAGACAGCCGCGGCGAAGAGCTCCGGCCGCTGGGTCAGCGCGGCCGCGACGAGCAGGCCGCCGTTCGACTCGCCGCACAGTGCGAGCTGGTCGGTGGTGGTCCAGCCTTCCGCGACCAGGTGTTCGGCCGCGGCGATGAAGTCGTCGAAGACCTTCTGCTTCTGGTCGAGAATGCCGGCTCGGTGGGATGCTCCGTCACCACGGACGTTGGCCGTCACGAAGACGCCGCCCGCCTCGACCCACGCGAGGGTGAAGGCGGAGTACGTCGGTGTGAGCGACTGGCCGAAACCGCCGTACCCGTAGAGAATCGCCGGCCGAGGGCCCGTGTGCCCCGGCTTCGTGGTCACCAGGAGTTGGAGCTCTGTGCCGTCGGGCGCAGTGCAGGTGAGTTGGTGCGTCTCGGCTTCCGCTGGTGCGCCCGGTGCTTGCGACCAGAGCGTCGTCCGGCCGGTGGTGTGGTCGTAGCAGTAGACCGCCGACGGGGTGACGCTGTCGGTGCAGCTGAACCAGGCCTCGCTGCCGCCGTCCGGGCGGGCGCTCAGCGAGCCGATCGAGCCAACCCCGGGCAGGTCGACGTCGCCGATCCGCCGGCCGGTGTCGAGATCGTGGATCGCGATCTCACTGGTGGTGCTGACGAGCAGTACGTCGTCCAGGATCGCGAGTCCGGTCAGTGGTACGCCGGGATCGACGAATTCGTGCCAGACCAGTGGATCGACGGGATCGCCGACGCAGATCCGGCCGGTCGGACTGTCCTTCGTGGTGACGACGTACAGGCGGCCGTCGGGCCCGACCGACATCACGGTGAGCGCGTCGATGCCCTGCTGGATCGGGGTGGGCGGCGCGTCGGTGCTGAGGTCGGCGAGCCACAGGTCGTTCGCCGTACCGCGGACGGCCGAGATCGTGAGCCAGCGGCCGTCGTTGCTGATCTCCAAGCCGTACGACGCTTCGCCGGACAGGACCGTGGTGTCGTCGGGTGTGCCGACGACGTGGCGCCGTACCTGGCGGAAACGCACGTAGTAGAAGGACTTCCCGTCCGGGAGCCAGGCGATCGGGGAGTAGCGACAGCCGTCGATGGGACCGTCTACGAGTCGTCCGGTGGTGACATCGAGGACGTGGAGGACGGACTGCTCGTCGCCGCCCCGCGAGACCTGGAACGCGACGAGGTTGCCGTCGGGGGAGGGCTGCCAGCTGTCCAGAGTGGTGAGGCCGGACGGGTCGAGCCGCATCGGGTCGACGAGGACCGTCTGGTCGACGTACAGGATCGGATGTTGCTGTCCTGGGCCTCGGCGGAGAGTGAAGCAACGGCCGCCGCGCCACGTCGGTGTCGAGACGTTGCCGACGTTCGACAGGGTCGTCACTCGGTTACGGAAACGGAACCGGCTCCGGAGGCCGGCGGCGTGGTTCAGCCAGAGCTCGTCCTGGCTCGCCTGCCACTGCCGGGTCTCGGCGGACGTCGCGTCCTCGAGCCAGCGGTACGGGTCCGCGACGGTGTGGCCGTGCACCTGCTCCACGAGCGGGAGCCGCTCGGCGCATGGATAGGACTGCACGGAGTCGGACAACTGCGGTGCTCCTTCCGATCAGAAGAACGCGGGGGCGTACGGACCGAGCGGGCGAGCGCTGCGGCCCGATGGCCGGCCGGCTGCTCCGCTGATCCGGTGACCGGGCTGAATGCAGGTTCGGCCCTGGGTGGGTATGCCGCCCACCCAGGGCCTTCGGAACCTGGTTGCCCAGGCACCGATCAGTGGCAGAGCAGAAGGCTCAGGTTGCTCGGGCGCTGCGAAGCGCAGCCGAGCACGGTCAGCGTCGAGCCGCCGTGGTGGTGGCCGCCGCCGTAGCCCGGGGTCTCGAGGCCCTGAAGGTCGAGAAGTGCCATGTCTTACACCTCCTTCGGTGTGAATCGTCGGGACAGAGACTCGGACCACTGGGGAGGTCCGAGGAACGGGAGGGACACCGGCGCGTCGTGCAGCGCGGTTCCCAGAGCCAGCAGGACGCCGGCCGATCCGGTCGCCAGGTCCATCGACAGCCGGAGCAACTGGTGGCCGGGGAACGCGAGGCCGCCCGCGAACGGCATCGCGTGCCAGCCGAGGCCGTACACCAGGTCGCCGACCGTCGCCTGCTCCTCGCCGAGTGCCGCAGCGGTCAGGAGCAGACCGGCGCGGCCCATGAACAGGCCGGGCTGGACGTAGTACGAGCAGTGCGTCACCGTCTTGAGCTCGTCGAGTACGGTCATGAGCTCGTCGGACGGTCGATGACGCAGGTACCGCTCGAGGACGAGCGCGACACCGGCCGAGCCTTCCTCCAGGTACGGCAGCGTCCGCCAGCCCTGGTTCACCTGGCGCATGCCGTCGTCGGTGCGGACGGTTCGCCTCAGGTCCTGCCGGAGTGCGATCTCGGCCAGGTCGAGGAGGCCGGTGTCACCGAGCCGCTCGTACGCTTCCACGAACAGCAGCGCCGGACCCGACGACCCGTACATCAACCCGGCCCGCGCATGCTGACCGCCGCTGATCTCCGGTACGTCGTTCTCGTCGCCGAGCCGATCCGCGACCAGGTCGAGCACCCGCACCGCCTTGGCGCGCAGAGACGGCTCGGTGTCGAAGTGCAGGAGGTTCAGACCGATACCGGCGAGGCCGGAGTGCAAGCCGAGCTCGCGGGAGCTCCAGTCGTCGGCAAGAGTGCGGTCCACCAGGTCCAACGCGTCCTGGCGGTAGCCGAGCTCGTCGAGGACGTGCGCGACTCCGTGCAGGCCGTCGTACAGGCCGGGCCCGGACTCGGTGTCCAGGGTCCGCTTGCGCAGCCAGTCGTCGTACTCCGGGAACCGTCCGGCGCCCGTCTTCGCGAGTGCGTACAGGACTCCCGCGGCTCCGGTCGCGATGTCGATGCCGCCGCCGGCGCGGAACTGCGCGATGTCGCCGGGGAACAGGCGGTCGGCCCGCTCGGGCGTCGCGCTGGCGACGATGGCCTTGGTGAGCGCCTCGCGCACGTCGCTCCAGGCGGCCTTGCCGGGAAGTGCGACGTCGGCCAGCTCGTCCGTCGCGTCCGGACCGGTGACGGTACGGACCGCTTCGTCGATCGTTGCCCTGGGCACCGGAAAGGTCTCGGTGATCATGTCGGCGAGCTGGAACGCCTTGCCGGGGCGGAGATTCAGCAGAATCGTCGCCTGCGGCGCGTAGACGCCGAGGGCGACGCAGGCCAGGGCGTAGCGGTCCACGTCGACACCCTGGCGATCCGGCGGCGCCGCGTAACCCGGGTGGGCGAGTGTCGACCGTGCTCTGTCCTCGGCTCTGGTCGCGACCTCGAAGTCGATCAGCTTGAGCCCGCCGTCGGCGTCGAGCAGGACATTGTCCGGGTGCAGGTCGCAGAACACGACTCCGCGGTCGTGCAGCTGACCGACTGCGTCCTCGAGCCTGGTGACCATCTGGGTCGCCCACCCGGCGTACTCCGCCTTCTCGGCCTCGGTCGCATCGGGGTGGGTCAGCGGATACCGCCGTACCAACTCCCGCTGCAGGGACACCGAGTCGATGTGTTCCTGCACCAGGAAGTGATGGTCGCCGAGCTGCAGGTAGTCGTGGATCCTCGGTACGACGTCCAGGCCGTCGAGCTGCTCGAGGATGTCGCGTTCGTGGCTGATCCGGGCGACCGCGTCGCGGCCGGCCATGTCGAGACCGGCGTACGGACGGCCCTCCTTGAGCACGACGCGTTCGCCGGTCTCGTTGTGGTGGCCGACGTACACCCCGCCGCCGTTGGAGAACTGGATGACGCCCGCGATCGTGTACGCGAGGTCGTCGGTGGTGACCGCGTTGCGGGCGTCGAGATGCGGCCGCAGGAACGCGGGCAGTGTGATCCAGGGCGGCACCGAGAACGTAGGACCGCGGTGGTCCGGGACGAGCCTGCCCTGGTCGTCCTCGATCGCGAGGACGCGTTCACCGGTCGGCGACAGGCAGTACCGGCTGACGAAGGCGCCGTACCGGACGAAGAGCGGGCCCTCGCCGTACCGCAGGTCGCTCAGGATGTACGGGCCCTTGACGCCGTCGAGGACGTCGTCGAGCTCCTTGAGGACCAGCTCGAGCTGCGCCTCGTCCGCCGGGTAGATCGTCACCAGCTTGCCGCTCGAACCGCGCGGGGCGGACTTCGAGTTGACCATCACCAGCACGGGCTCGTTGCGCAGGAACTTGAACGCGATGCCGCGCGGGACGCAGTAGTCCCACACCGCCTCCAGCGTCCGCTCGACATCGGCGAGCCGCGCGGACACATGGATCTTCCACCCCTGCGGCGGCAGGTGGAGGTCGGCCGGCGCGTAGTGCATCCAGGTCTCGCCCTGCACGTGCTGCCAGCCGTCCGGCACCTGGCGCGCACACAACGCGAAGTCCGGGTGCTCGGCACCACGATTGGCCGGCGTCTCGTAGAACGTCCGATCCGCCAGGCAATAGAACTCGTAGCTTTCCTGCGCTCCGTCACGCATGACCGTCCGACCCCCCTTCTCGTGGTGCCCCGCACATCTTGGGCAGCCGACCGGGGACCGGCGTAGTGCACGATGTCATCACTCTGATGTGAAGAACCCACACACTACGAGTGAGTAACTAAACACTCTTCGTTACCGCACCGCAGGATTCGAGCGCAAAACCTCCCGTAACACCATGTCAATTCGTAGCAGTGCCATCACAACCCGTAACTCCCGGCATCCTCGCTCGTAGCTAGGGTCTCGTCAGCTGGGGTAGGTGTGGATTTCGGTGGCTTTGAGGGTGGCGTGGAGGGGTTGGCCCGGGGTGAGGTGGAGGTCGGCTACTGCGGCGGGGGTGATGTCGGCCAGGACGGTGGTGGGGCCGGCGGGGGTCGCGGTCAGGCGGACTCGGACTGTGTGGGCGTGTTGTTCTATGCCGGTGACGACGGCCGGCCAGGTGTTGCGAGGGCTGCCGGACGGGGGTTGCGGGTAGAGGCTGACTGCAGTGGGTGGAAACGCGACATGGACCGGCCCGGTGGTCGGCTCGGCGAGCGTGATGGTGCCACCGTCCGACAACGCGACGGTCGTGCCGGAGGCGGTGCCTCGGTAGAGGTTGAGGCCGACGAGTTGTGCCACGTAGTCGGTGCGCGGCCGGCGAGCTATGTCCGTCGGTCGGCCTTCCTGGACCACCCGCCCGTTCTCCACGATCACCAAGCGGTCCGCAAGCACCATGGCGTCCAAGGGATCATGCGTGACGAGCAGAGTGCAGCCAGGAAAGCGCTGCAGGTGCTGACCGAGTTCAGCACGCACGTGCAGCGTCGTACTGGCATCCAAGGCGGCCAAAGGCTCGTCCAGCAACAGCAGCTCCGGGTCTGTCGCCAGTGCCCGGGCCAGGGCCACCCGTTGAGCCTGGCCGCCGGACAACGAGCGTGGGCGGCTACGGGCGTACGACGACAGTCCGACGGTGTCGAGCCACCGGGCGGCCTCAGCGCGAGCAGTGTGCTTGTCGACTCCGCGAGCGCGCAGACCGAACGCCACGTTCTCCAGACAGCTGAGGTGGTCGAACAAGAGGTAGTCCTGAAACACCACACCGATCGGCCGCCGGTCCGGCGTACGAAAGACCCGCGGGGGCTCGTCCCAGACCTCGTCACCCAGACAGATCCGACCGCCGCCCAGCGGCAGCAGGCCGGCGATCGCACGAAGCGCTGTGGTCTTGCCGGCGCCGTTAGGCCCCAGCAACGCGACAACCTCACCAGGCTCGATCGTCAGCTCCATGGCCAAGTTGAAGGCTCCGCGGGCCACCCGCACGTCGGCGTACAGAGTCATCGAAGACCACTGATCCAACGCTCGCGGAGAGTCGCCAGTACGACGACCGAGACGAACAGGAGCACCAGACTCAGGACGACGGCCACGTCGGGGTCGGTCTCCAACGCCAAGTACACCGCGAGCGGCATGGTCGTCGTGCGGCCCGGCAGGTTCCCGGCGAACGTGATGGTGGCGCCGAACTCACCTAGCGCGCGAGCCCAGCACAGTACGGCGCCCGCCACCACACCCGGCGCAATGGACGGGAGTGTGACGCGCCGGAACGTCAGCCAACGACCTGCACCGAGTGTCGCCGCAGCCTCCTCGTAGCGGGGATCAGCAGCACGCAATGCGCCCTCCACCGAGATCACCAGGAAGGGCATGGCGACAAAGGCTTCCGCGACGATCACTCCAGCCGTCGTGAAGGGCAGCGAGAACCCGAACCAGAGGTCCAGCCGCTCTCCGATCAGTCCACGGCGTCCCAGCACAAGCAGCAGCGCTACACCGCCCACCACAGGCGGCAGCACGAGTGGGACCGTCACCAGCGCCCGGATGAGGCCCCGGCCAGGCAGAGATCCCCGAGCCAGTAGCCAGGCCAGCGGAATACCCAGCAGCAAGCAGAGCACAGTGGCAGCCGTCGCACACACCAGCGACAGTCGCAGAGCCGTCCAGACATCCGCACTGAACAGACGGCTCGGCAGCGTCGACCAAGGCGCTCTGGCGAGCAGCCCGATCAGTGGGACCAGCAGAAACGCCAGCCCGAGCAGAGCCGGCAGCAAGAGCACGAGGGGCAGCCGCCCGCTCGTATTCCTGCTCCGACGACTCATGGCGCTTCGAAGCCAGCAGTGGTGAGGACTGCCTTGCCCTGGTCGGAGAGGACGTAGTCGACGAAGGCCTTGGCGCCGTCAGGGTTCTTCGCCTCGGTCAGCGTGGCGATCGGGTACTCGTTGATCGCCTTGCCGGCCTCCGGGAACGCAATGCCTTCCACCTTGTCCTTGGCGGCGAGTACGTCGGTCTTGTAGACGAGCGCCGCGTCGACCTCACCGAGGCTGACCTTCGTCAGAGCGGCCTTCACGTCCTGCTCGAGGCTGTCCGGCTGCGGCGTGATCCCCACCGCCTTGAACACCGCGTCCGCCGCCGCTCCGCACGGCACCTGTGCGGCGCAGAGCGCGATCTTCCTGTCCTTGTCCGCGAAATCCTCGAGCCCGGTGATCTTGCCCGGGTTCCCGATCGGTACGGCGATCTCCAACCTGTTCCGTGCGAACGTCGCCGGAGTGTTCCTGTCGGTCACCTGGTCCATGTTCTTCGGCGCGGCCGAGGCGAACACGTCCGCCGGGGCGCCCTGGTTGATCTGCTGCGCCAGCGCCGAACTGCCGGCGAAGTTGAACACCACCTTCACCCCCGGATGCGCCTTCTCGAAGTCCTTGCCCAGCTGGGTGAAAGAGCCGGTCAGCGAGGCGGCCGCGAACACGTTGACGGTCCCGGACAATGTCGCCGTACCGGAATCTCCGGAGGCGGCCGAGCTGTCATCACCGCAGCCTGCGACGGTGAGCGCGGCAACGGCCGCGACGACGGCGACCGCGGTACGACGGAACATCAGGCCTCCGGGATCTCGACGACGACATGGGTGGACTTGATCGAGGCGACCGCGACCACACCGGGCTCCAGACCGAGTTCGTCGGCGGCCTCGCGACTCATGAGCGAGACGACCCGGAACGGCCCGGCCTGCATCTCGACCTGAGCCATCACGCCGTCCTTGAGCACGCGCGTGACGATCCCCCGCATGCGGTTGCGCGCCGAGGCTGCGGCGGTGGCGCCCGGCTCCGGTGACTCCGCCAGCTTCTGGGCGAACGCGGCGAGCTCGCGGCCGTCGATCGCCATCCGCGCGCCGCCCAGGACCGCCGGCAGCCGGCCCTGCTCGACCCAGCGCCGGACGGTGTCGTCACTGACCCCGAGCAGCGCGGCCGCCTCACTGATCCGCAAATTCGGCACGATCCACAGTGTAATGCCGCAGATGCGGGTTCCGACGTCGGTTTTCCACAGTCACGCAGTAGTGACGGAAAGTGCCTGCGAAGCCGCATAGGTTAGGGGCATGAGGACATCGGGGTTGCGGGACTACCTGGACGGGCCGCACAAGGCGGCGCGGGACGTCGTGCGCGCGGGGCTCGGCGCGGACGCGGAGCTGTTCCACCTGGCCGTCAAGCTGCCGCGGGACGAGTATCGCGACAAGGTGCTCGAGCTGCTGCAGCGGATCACGGCGGAGGGCCACCCGGCGCGCGGCTTCCCGAAGGAGTACGGCGGTGAGGGCGACCTCGGCGGGTTCATCGCCGGGTTCGAGACGCTCGCCTTCGGGGACCTCTCGCTGATGGTGAAGGCGGGGGTGCAGTTCGGCCTCTTCGCCGGCGCGATCCTGCACCTGGGGACCGAGCGGCACCACGAGCAGTACCTGGCCGACGCGATCAGCGGGCGGCTGCTGGGCTGCTTCGCGATGACCGAGACCGGACACGGCTCGAACGTCCAGGCCCTCGGTACGACGGCGACGTACGACGCCGCGACCGGGGAGTTCGTCGTCCACACCCCGACCCCGGCGGCGCGGAAGGACTACATCGGCAACGCGGCGCGGCACGGGCGGATGGCGGCGGTGTTCGCGCAGCTCGTGGTCGGCGGTGAGAGCCACGGCGTGCACTGCCTGCTGGTTCCGATCCGGTCGGAGGACGGTAAGCCGATGCCCGGCGTGACGTTGTCGGACTGCGGGCCCAAGCTCGGGCTGAACGGGGTGGACAACGGGCGGATCGTGTTCGACCAGGTCCGGGTGCCCCGCGACGCGCTGCTCGACCGGTACGCCCAGGTCGATGCCGATGGCAACTACACGAGCGAGATCGACAACCCGGACCGCCGGTTCTTCACGATGCTCGGGACGCTGGTGCAGGGCCGGGTGTCGGTGGGTGGCGCGGCGATCAACGCGAGCAAGGTCGCCCTGACGATCGCGATCCGGTACGGCGCCCAGCGGCGGCAGTTCGGTGCCCCGGGGACTGCCGAGGAGGCGCTGCTGCTGGACTACCGGATGCATCAGCGGCGGCTGCTGCCGCTACTGGCCCGGACGTACGCGCTGCACTTCGCCCAGGCGGAGTTGGTCGACGAGTTCGTCCGGATCTTCGCCGACAGCAGCAACGAGCACGACCGGCGAGCGCTGGAGGCGCAGGCGGCCGGGACGAAGGCGCTCGGGACGTGGCACGCGACCGAGACGATCCAGACCTGTCGCGAGGCGTGCGGCGGCGCCGGTTACCTGGCGGAGAACCGGCTGGCGACGCTGAAGGCGGACACCGATGTGTTCACCACCTTCGAAGGGGACAACACGGTCCTGCTGCAGTTGGTCGCCAAGGGGTTGCTGACCGATTACCGGGAGTCGTTCGGCAAGCTCGACCCGCTCGGGACGGCCCGGTTCATCGCGGCACAGGCGGTGGAGATCGCGGTCGAGAAGGCGGCCCTGCGGCCGTTGATCGAGCGGTTGCGCGACGTCGTACCGAACCGGGGCGACTCGGCCGACCCGGATGCGGGACTGCGCGACGACGCGTACCACTCCGGGATGCTGCGGTTCCGGGAGGAGCACATGCTGTCCGGGGTCGCGCGCCGGCTGAGGGCGGGGATCGATGCGGGCGACGAACCGTTCGAGGTGTTCAACCGGTGTCAGGACCATGTCATCGCGGCCGGGCGGGCGCACGTGGACCGCGTCGTCCTCGAGGCGTTCCAGGCCGCCGTACGGGACGCGCCGGAGGAGCTTCGCGAACTGCTGAAGGACGTGTACGACCTGCACGCGCTGGCGACGATCGAGGCGGAGCGGGCCTGGTACCTCGAGCACGGGCGGCTGTCGCCGGGCCGATCCAAGGCGATCACCGCGCTGGTGAACGAGCTGTGCGCCGCGGTCCGGCCGGTCGCGGTGGAGCTTGTCGACGCGTTCGGCGTACCGGGCTCGGCAGTGGAGGTGCCGATGGTTGTACCGTCGCAGCATGAGTGAGCCGATCGAACCCGCGTCGGCCGCCGAGGCCGCCCGTGAACTCGCCCGGGTGCTGCTGGAGCAGGCCGACGCTCTGGACCTGCACGACCTGCGGGCCACCGGCGCCATCGAGAACGTCCGGGTCCAGGCCCGGGCGCTCGCGGATGCCGTGCACGAACGAGGCTGGGGTGAGATCTTCCTCGGGATCGACTCCTACGATCCCGACGAGCTCGACGACCTGCCGCTCGGGCCGGACGACTTCGACGACCCCGAGGACTACCGGGAGATGGTCGAGGGCGACGACCTCGACGAGCTGGAGGAGCCGCTGCTGCCGGAGGACGGGATCCGGCTCAGCTACCAGGCGCGGTACGACTTCGTGGTGACGGACCCCGAGGCGTTCGTGCGGTACGTCCGGAGCCGGGCCGACGAGGCGCAGAACGACGAGGTCGTCGACGACATCGAGGACGCCCAGTCGGCGTTCGAGCTGCTCTGCTACCTCGACGGCCTCGGCTCCAAGGACTACGACAACGCCGGTCTCACCCCCGCCGGCGGCGAAGAGTCCCACAAGATCGTCGACTTCTCGCTGTGGGACATGGACCCCACCCGCCGCGACGACACCTACCCGTACTAGCTGCCGAAGACCCGGTGGTCGCGGTCAGCGCCGCGCGTCGGCCAGGCGCTGAGATTGCCGCATCCGAGTGGCCAGCTCGGCACGGTACCGGGCCAGGCGGCTGGTGCGGTTGACGGTGACGGCGCCCACCAGCCGCGCGTCGCGGTGGTACGTGACGACCAGCCGCGTCCGGTCCGGGTCGTGCTCTTCGACGGTGGGTGAACCGAGCCGGGGCAGCCCGACGGCGCGAAGCTGTACGCCGTACAAGTCGGACCAGAACGACGGGATGGCCTCGAAGGCGACCGGCCGGTCCGGATACAGCAGATTCCGCGCTGCGGTGTCCGCCTGGTCGACCGCGTTGCTCCAGTGGCCCAGACTGACGTGTTCGCCATCAGCCAGCGGGTGCGGCCAGCGGACCACGTCACCAGCAGCGACGATTCTTGGGACGGCGTCGCCGTCAGTTCTGAGCGGGCGCAGCCACTGGTCGCACCGCAGCCCATCAGGGTCCGTCAGCAGACCCGAGCCGCGCAGCCAGTCGGTGTTGGGCACCGAGCCGGTCGCGGAGATCACGAGATCAGCTGGCCAGTCGGTGCGTGCGGCCTGGTGCCCGGGATGCAGGACGACGCCGGCGCGGCGGTGCAGCTCTGCGATCAACGCGGCCACCGGTTCGCCGACGGCCGCCAACAGTGGCAGAGCTTGCCGGATGACCAGGTGGACCTCACAGCCGCGCTGCCTGGCGGCGGCGGCAATCTCGTTGCCCAGGAAGCCACCGCCCAGCACGGCGACCCGCCGCCCTGGGCGCAGCTGGTCGCGGATGGCGATCGCGTCGTCGAGCGACCGGAGCGTCAGCGAACCAGGCGGGGCTGGAGCGGCTCGCGCACCAGTCGCGATCACGAGGCCGTCGTACCGCATCACACCGCCGTCAGCGAGCTCGAGCTCACTGGTGTCCGGGTGCAGCCCCACCGCCGGTACGCCGAGCGCCCAGCCGGCGTCCAAGCCTGTTGCTTGTGGCAATCGAACACCATCCGGAGCGAGCCGGCCCGACAGCAGCTCCTTGGACAACGGCGGACGGTCGTACGGAGCATGTGCTTCGGCGCCGACGATCGTGATCGGACCTCGATGCCCGTGGCGGCGCAGCGCCTCTGCCGTTCGAAGCCCGGCCAGCGACGCGCCGACGACCACGACGTGACGGTGCATCAGGCCTCGATCAGGGCGATCGCCCGGACCGGGCAGGCCGCCGCGGCCGCCCGGACATCGGCGGTCAGGTTTGCCGTCGGCTCGGCGACGTACGTCAGCTGTTCGTCGTCATCGAACGCGAACACCTCCGGCGCGGCGAACACACACTGGCCGTGGTTCTCGCAGACGGCACGGTCGACCTCGACACGCATCAGCGCTGGGTCCTTTCCGGAAGTGGTGGGTTGAAGCGGGACGGGGCCGGTGCGCTCCACATCAGCGGGCTGGCGTGATCCAGCTGGACTACCCGGTCGACGTCGAACCGGACCTGTCGCTGCGCCCCCGGCAGGCTGGGATCCGCCTCCCACTCGACCTGGGCGCGACCGGACACCTGCAGCGTCGTGCCGGTGGCCCAGTCGACGAACAAGAGACCGGCCGCCGGGTCCTGCTGCAGGTTGCCGAGCGTCATCATCATCGCGTTGCCGACATAGTCGGGCCAGCGCAGCGACCGGTCGCCGAGCACCTGCACGAATCCCGGGTTGCCGCCGCGGTGTGAGGCGTCCGCCTCGCCCGCCGCCGATCTGGTGGCGACGAAGAACGTGTCCGCTGTCGCGATCAGCTGCCGCTGGCGGCTGTCCAGCGCATCCGACTCCCGGGCGGTCTCGACTGCGACCGGCTCGACCCGCTCGATCCTGCGCTGCTGGATGTACTTCGGGCAGTTCGCGTACACCTGACGTACGGCGATCCGCACACCCGCACGCGTCGGTACGGCGTCGCCGTTCACCCGCATCCGGCGTCGCGTGGCGGGCTCGATCAGGATCATTCCGACCGCGGTGATCTCAGTCAGTGCCGCGCGGAGCGGGTCGCCCTCAGCCGGTAAAGCCGCGACATCGAGCGTGTACTCGTCCACAGCGGCGGCGAAACCGGGGTCACCGACCAGCAGCGAGGCCCACATTCGCCCGTCGGAGTCGGCCGCGCCGAGGACGAGCAGGTGCTGTTCGCCGACGAACCGTGCCGCGACGGCCGGGATGCTGGTCCCGATCGCCGGCCGCGCCAGCTCGGCCTCGGTCCGGAGCCCGGCCAGCCGCTGGGCCAGCCGCTCACCAGGGTGGTACTGGATGGTCATCGTTCGTTCCCTCCGGGGCCGGCGCCGCGAGGGCGGCGCCGGCCTTCGTCGATAGCTCGCGACCGAGGCTCAGAAGAAGCCGCAGGTCGGGGCTGTGCCGGACGGGGCCGGCGCGGTGTCGGCACCGCTCGGCGCGTACACCTCGAGCCGGATCCCGTCGGGGTCGGTGAAGAAGATGCCGCCGGACGACACACCTTCGCCGTGCGGCACGACCCCGTCGTACAGGAACTCCGAGCCGAGCTCGCCGAGCACGGCCTGGACGTCCTCCACCTCCTCGATGCTGTCCACCTGGAAGGACAGATGGTGCAGCCCGGCGCGACCGGCGCCGAACGCGTCGCCGGCCTGCTGCCACAAGGCGACCAGCATCTTGCCGCCGTGGCCGAGGAACGCCCATCGGCGATCCGCATCGGTGCCTTCGGCCTGGACCTCGAAGCCGAACACCCGTCGGTAGAAGGCCAGCGACCGGTCCAGGTCGGTGACGTTGAGGCCCACGTGGCCGGTCTTCAGGGCAGTCGGTACCGCGGTGGTGCTCATTCGGTGGTCCCTCCAGAGTTCTAACCAGTAAGAGCCCTAATACTGGATAGAAGACCTCTAACCTGTCAAGTGATCTTCATGGGTTAGAATGGATGGCATGGATCCACGCCCCCTGATCGGTGAGCCGTTGAGCATGGACCTGCTCAACACCGTCTGGGTGGAGGGCGGGCAGCAGTACGACCTGCTCGACACCGCCGACGGCCTGCAGGTGTGGCTCGCCGGACAACCCGCAGTCGATCCGGCCGCGGCCGCCTCGGCGACAGACGTGACCCGGCGACAGTTGCGCGAGGTACGGGAAACGCTGCGCGACGTCGTGAAGGCGCAGCTCGGTGGACGCGTGAACGAGGAGGCTCAGGCGCAACTGAACGAACTCCTGGCGCGCGGGCGCCTGGCCCGCCGACTGGGTCCGGCCGGTCCCGAACTGGCTCCCGAGGTGGATGACCCGGCGGACCTGATCCCCTGGCTCGCGGCCGACGACTACCTACGTCTCCTCGAGCGCGATCCGGCCCGCGTCCGCGCCTGCGCACACCCCGACTGCGTCCTGCACTTCTACGACATCAGCCGCAAGGCCAACCGCCGCTGGTGCTCGATGGCCGGCTGCGGCAATCGCGCCAAAGCGGCGCGCCACTACGCCAGGTCCAAGGGCGCCGACTGACCGGGGGATGGGCCGAACCTGTTGTTGCGGAAGGCAACAGATATACGGAAAGTGAAGATCTGTGCACATAGCGTTGCCTTGTTCAAAGGCAATGCAAATGTTTGATCCGGGGGATGGTCCGGGGCTGTGGCGGCGTGCCAACGTTCTGCTGTCGGCGGCGGACGGGTCGCCGGCACAGGCTCCAGGTGTTCCCGACGCACTCCCGTCCGAGACCGGACTGTACCTCCCCTGCCGGTCACGGAATGAGGCGCCGGGCCCACCCTCCTTCGGGCCGACTGCCCTCTCGGGGCAACAGCAGGACGCCGGCCGCGCCACAAGCGGTGGCGGTCGCCAGTGAGGTGGCGACCGACATCAGGCGCGGCCGGCGTTTTCCTTGGTGAACAAGGAAGCGCTGCCCGGTCGGTGTCTGGTGCTGCTGGGGACCAGACACCGACCGAGGGCATCTCCCGGCCCCGCCGCTCTCGGCTCCCGACGGCCGGGCTCAGGCGAGTTCGAGCGTCGGCCGGGACGGGACTTCGCCGTACGTCGTGGTGCGTTGGCGGGCCGGGCGGCCGGCGGCGGTGGCCATCGCGGTGAGTTCGGCGATCGACTTGCGCGAGCCGTGCTTCGAGCCGGCCATCCGGCTGATGGTCTCCTCCATCAGCGTTCCGCCGATGTCGTTGACCCCGCCGTTGAGGACCGCCACGCAGCCGTCGACGCCGAGTTTCACCCACGAGCACTGGATGTTGTCGATCCGCCCGTGCAGCATGATCCGCGCCATCGCGTGCACCGCGCGGTTCTCGTCGTACGTCGGGCCCGGCCGCGCCACCCCGGCCAGGTAGATCGGCGAGTTCTGGTGGATGAACGGCAGCAGCACGAACTCGGTGAACCCCCCGGTCTCGTCCTGGACGGCGGCGATCGTGCGCAGGTGCTGGACCCAGTGCTGCGGCGAGTCGACGTGCCCGTACATCATCGTCGAACTGGACGGCAGCCCCACCTTGTGCGCGGTCGTGATCACCTCGATCCACGTTGCGGTGGGCAACTTGCCCTTGGTGAGGATCCAGCGGACGTCGTCGTCGAGGATCTCGGCCGCCGTGCCGGGGATGCTGTCCAGCCCGGCCTCCTTGACCGAGAGCAGGAACTCCTCGATCGACAGGCCGGTGCGGACCGAGCCGTTGACGATCTCCATCGGCGAGTACGCGTGCACGTGCATGTCCGGGACGCGGTCCTTGACGGCGCGGACCAGGTCGGCGTACGCCGTCCCCGGGAGGTCGGGGTGGATGCCGCCCTGCATGCAGACCTCGGTGGCGCCGATCACCCAGGCCTCCTCGGCGCGTTGGCCGACCTCGTCCATCGACAGCGAGTACGCGTCCGCGTCGGTGCGGCGCTGGGCGAACGCGCAGAACCGGCAGCCGGTGTAGCAGACGTTGGTGAAGTTGATGTTGCGGTTGACGACGTACGTCACGTCGTCACCGACCGTTGCCTTACGCAACTCATCGGCGATCCGGGCGAGCTCGTCCAGCGCCGGACCCGTTGCCGTCATCAACGTCAGGGCCTGGGCGTCGGACAGTCCGGCGGGATCGCGTTCGGCCGCGGCCAGGGCTTCCTTGACGTCACCTTCGATCCGTTCGGGCGCGGACCGTCCCGCCACCTGCTCGCGCAGTACGTCCCAGTCGCCGTACGCCGCGTCGAAGTCGGACCGGGTCTCGGTACGGCGTCCCTCGGTGTCGATCGCGGTGTTCAGATCGGTCCGCCCGGCCCCTGACTGATAAACGTTCCACCCGCCGTCCGGCTCCTGCCACGGTGACCCGACCGGCAGTGCGGACTCGTTGGCCAGCCCGGTCGCCGGGTCGACCAGCGCCTCGACGTGCGAGAGCAGCCGCGGGTCGAGCCACGGCTCACGCAGGTACTCCGGATGCGCGGTCAGCCTTTCCCGCAAGGTGAATCCGGCGTCCGCGGTCACCTTGGCCAGATCGTCGATCTGCGGCCACGGGCGCTCCGGGTTCACGTGGTCCGGCGTCAACGGCGACACCCCGCCGAAGTCGTCGACACCGGCGTCGAGCAGCGCACGGCACTCGGCCAGGTCCACCAGATTCGGCGGCGCCTGGACGCGCATCCGCGGGCCGAGCACGATCCGGGTGACCGCGATCGCGGCCAGCCACTCCTCCAGCGGTACGTCGTCGTCGTTGCGCATCGCGGTGTCCGGCTTCACCCGGAAGCCCTGGATGATGACTTCCTGGATCCCGTTGTACTGCCGCGCGATCTTGCGCAGCGCGAAGATCGAGTCGGCCCGCTCGGCCGTCGTCTCACCGATGCCGATCAGCAGACCGGTGGTGAACGGTACGTTCGACCGCCCGGCGTCCTCCAGCACCCGCAGCCGGATCGCCGGGTCCTTGTCGGGCGAGCCGAAGTGCGGCTGGCCCTTCTCCTCGAACAACCGGCGCGACGTCGTCTCCAGCATCATCCCCATGCTCGGCGCGACCGGCTTCAGCCGTTGCAGGTCCTGCCACGTCATCACGCCCGGGTTGAGGTGCGGCAGCAGTCCGGTCTCCTCCAGCACCCGGATCGCCATCGCCCGCACGTAGTCGAGCGTGCTGTCGTACCCGGCCTCCTCGAGCCACGTCCGCGCGGCCTCCCACCGCTCCTCGGGTGCGTCGCCGAGCGTGAAGAGCGCCTCCTTGCAGCCGAGCGCCGAGCCCTGCCGCGCGATCTCCAGTACTTCGTCCGGCGAGAGGTACGGCGAGTGCACGCGACCGGGTGTGGTGGCGAACGTGCAGTAGTGGCACCGGTCGCGGCACAACCGGGTCAGCGGGATGAACACCTTCTTCGAATAGGTGATGATCCCCGCCCGGCCGGCGTCGGCGAGCCCTTGGTCGCGGACTCGCGCCGCGGTCGCCATCAGGGCGGTCAGCGCGTCGCCGGTGGCGGTGAGAAGAACCTCCGCCTCGGCCTGGTCGAGTGTCTTGCCGTCGTCCGCGCGCTTGAGTGCACGGCGCATCGCGGTGCTGATGTCGTTGGCCACGGAATCCGAGCCTAAGTGCCGGAAACCGGGCGTTCCCGCGATTCGCGAGACCAAAATCAATCCGTACAGATGTCCTGGTAGTTTGCCGTTTGTGCAGGTCAGGAGGGGTGTGGACGGGCGTCGGGTGCGCGGTGAGCAGCGCCGGAGCGAGCTGCTGCGGGCGACGCTGGCGGTAATCGAACGCGACGGAGTCGCAGGTGTCAGCCATCGCGCGGTGGCCGCGACGGCGGATGTGTCCGTCGCGTCGATCACGTATCACTTCCCGACGCTGGACGACCTTCTGGTCGCGGCGCTGACCTGGGCGGCCGAGGATCTCGCCGCCGAACTGCACGCGCGGGGGAGTGAGCTGGGTGCCCGGCCGGCGGACGAGCTGGCGCGGCTGATCGAGCACAGCCTGGTCCGGCGACGCGGACGGACGCTCGCACTGTACGAGCTCTACCTGTACGCCGCCCGCCGCCCAGACCTCCGCGAGGTCGCCGGCGCCTGGCTGGAGCCACTCACCGAGATCGCCCGAGCCTTCACGGCCGACCCGCACAAGGCGGGCCTGTTGGTCGCAGCACTGGACGGTCTGCTGATGCAGGCCCTGATCGGCTCCCGCCAAGTCGACCGAGCAGACTTCGCCGCCCTCCTCGAGGTGATGCGATAGCCCTGCAAGCGGCCGCCGTGAGCTGGACGGGTAGCGCAGGGGCTACCTCAGCTGGGCGCCTGGGCCAGGGTGCTTCCGTCGTCTGCGCGGTTGAGTGGACGAATGGTGAGGTTATCGCTGGGTGCGCTGCGCAACAGGTGGCAGTTGTTCGCGGGTGCGGTGGTTGCCGTCGCCCTCGGCGTCGGGCTCGTGCAGTCGGGGCTACAGGTGCTGGCGGCTGCGGATCGTCCGGAGTCGCCACCCGGCCTCTCGGCGTACGAGCGTGCAAAGGTCCGGGAGGGGTACGTCGGCGCCGCGACGCTGCTGGGGATGTCGGTGATGCTCGCCGTGTTCCTCACGGTCTTCGTCGTCAGCACGACGTTCGGCTTCACGGTTGTGCAGCGGCGGCGTGAACTCGCCCTGCTCCGGTTGGTGGGAGCGCAGCGCGGATATGTCTGCCTGATGCTGTTGTGCGAGGCGGGACTGCTGGGAGTCCTCGGCACGGCGATCGGCGTACCGATCGGAGTGCTCGGCACTTGGGCGCAGTCGGCGTTGCTGATCGAGCTCGGCATGCTCCCGCCATGGTTCAAGGCTCCCTGGGACCACGGTGCGATGTGGGCGGCAATGATCGTCGGCGTCAGTACCGCGTTGGTCGGCGTACTGGCGGCCGCCTGGCGTGCGTCACGCGTCAGCGCGCTCGAAGCACTCACCGAATCTCCCAAGGCGATGCGGGTGATGACCGCGTGGCGATGGTTCTGGGGCCTTTCCGCCGCATCGTGCATGGCGTTGCTCGTGATTGCCGCCCAGGCTGCCCGCGACCTCGTCGCCGGCCTGATGATCGGGCTCGTCGTGATGATCAGCGGATCGATCGCGCTGAGTCAGCTCAGCCCGATCGTCGTACCGCTGGCCGGTCGCCTCCCCGCGGTGCTGCTCCGCGGCAACCTGATCGCCGACCTGGCCCGGGCCGGCGTCCTTCACGCGGTACGGCGAAGCGCAGCAACCGCGGCGCCATTGATCGTGCTGGTCGGCCTGGTGGTCGGGTTGGCGGGAACGTTCGGGTCGCTGGCCAAGGCGGTCGGGGTGGAACAGGAGCGACTGATCACCGCCGATCTGGTGGTGACCGGCGATGTTGTGCCGGATGGTCCGGGTGTCACGGTCGCCTCGCCGCAGACCGCCGTACCTGTCGCGGTCATGCGCGGGAGACGGACCGTGTACTCCGAGGCGATCGGGATCGATCCGGTGGCGTACCAGCAGACGCACAGACTGCGGCCGAGGAAAGGGTCGCTGGACCGGCTGACTGGCCGGACGATTGCCATCGGCCCCGGAATGGCCGCCGAGGGCTACACACTCGGCCAGTCCCTGACCATTGCTCTCGGCAACAGAAAGCTGCCGGTCACGGTGGTCGCGATCATGCCGGAGACACTCGACGTCAGCGAGAACTTCTTCATCCCGCGCACCCTGCTGCCGGCAGGCGGACGGACCGAGACCTTCGTCACGGCGGCACCAGGTCACGAACTGCGAGGGCAGACCGTCAAGGAATGGGCAGAGGCGAAGGGGGAAGCCCAGCAGCGCGGCAATTCGGGCCTCTTCGCCGCACTGATGGGACTGGCCGGGATCTACACCGCGGTCGCGGTCGTGAACGCGGTGGTGATGTCCACCGCCGACCGCCGCCGTGAGTTCGCGCTGGCCCGGATGGCAGGTCTGACCAGAATCCAGGTCGTCATGGTCGCCCTGGTCGAGTCCACCACCGTCGTGGTCATCGGCGTACTCCTCGGGTCTGTCGTCGCCGGCGCCGCGCTCGCAGGCATCGCCGCCGGTCCCTACGGCATTGCGGCGTTGGCGATTCCGTGGCGTCTGCTGGGCCTGATCTTCGCCGGAGCGATGGTCGTGGTCGGCGTCGCGGCCGCCGGCACCGCGCACCGAGCCACGAGGCGGCAACCAATCACCCTGCTAGCGGGACGCGAATGACCTGGCGCCTGCGCGGGTCATGCTGAGTAGCACCAGGTGGTGGAACGGGCGGATCAGGTTGTAGTAGAAGCGCCCGGCCGGGCGCAGGTACTGGACCAGGGTGACGACCTTGAAGGAGCTGACCGGCCGCGCGTTGTCGGTGATGATCGCCAGGTACGCGATCAGATGGTTGTCGTCCACCTTCAAGAGCAGATAGTGGTCCTCGGAGCCGCGGACAACGGTGAAAAACGACGCCGCAGCTCCCGGCGTGAAGCTCACCGTCTCCGGCCGGAGCCGCCGCGAGGCCGGGATGCCGGTCGTGTCCAGCCGGAGGGCCGCAGCCACCACCATCCGCACCGCGAACAACGCCTTGATCCACAAGGGCGAGTAACCCAGCGCGCCCGCGGTGAACTCGCGCAGCGACACCGCACCGCGGATGGTCTTCACATCGACCACGTCGACGACGGGCAGCAGGTCCTCGATCTCGGGCAGATCGGTCCGGGTCGGCATGGGGCCTCCTAGTCCAGCGTCTCGCCGGTCGCGAGGCGCAGCGTCATCGCGTAGATCTCGCGCAGATCGTCTTTCCGCACAGTCGGCAACACCTGCTCGGCGCCGACGAGGATCAGATAGAGCAGTTCGGCGAGCCGATCCGGATTCACGTCGGTCTTCAACCCGCGGCAGAGTTCCTTCAAATAGGCGGTCCGGGCCCGATCGACCCGCTCCTGCGCCGCCCGTACTTCGGCGTCCTGCAGAGCCCACGCCCGTACCGCGATCTCCAGCCGAGCACTGTCCGGATCGGACAGCACCAGCTTCAGCAGGTGCTGCAACTTGGCCCATGGTTCCGCCTCGGGGTTGCGTTCGACGGTGTCGATCAGCCGGGTGGTGTACTGCGCCTCGAAGTACTCCAAGAGCGCCGTACGGAATCCCGCGGCGCCTTTGAAGTGGTGGTAGTACGACCCTTTGGTGACCCCGAGCTTCCCGGTCAGCCGCTCGATCGTCACGGCCGGGGCACCCTCGTCCGCCAGCAGCTCGAGCCCCGCCTCCAGCCATTCCGTCCGAGTCACCATGCCAGAACCATACCATACTGTTTGGTATGGTCCTGGCCGTAGTTCACGAGGCGATGGGATGGCCGTCGGGGTCGCGGAAGAGAGTTACAGGGATCGGGCCGCGGTGGAGGATGTGGGGGATGTCCGCCCAGGGGAGCAGGGGCTCGGTGGCGTTGAGGTTGCGCAGTCGGTCGAGTGCCTTGGCTGACGGCGTGGAGAGGGTGGCGACGGTCTCCGCGCTGTACGGCAGGTAGTCCTCGGGCGGTTGTGGGCGGAACAGAGGATCGTGTCGCTTCAGCAGCATGCAGGTGCGGTCCGGATCGAGCAGGTGCGCGTCGAGGGTCCAGTACGCCGGCGTCGACGGCCCGATGCGGCCGGACTCGCGGAGCGCGGCGAAAATCGGTGCCGGATGGACCGGTGACAGGAAGACCACATCACTCCACCGGCACTCGAGCGGATGGACCGGATAGTCCATCGCCTGCGGCCGGTACGAGTACTTCGCGGCCTCGCGTTCGTACAGGTCGGGGTGCCGTTCGCGGAGCAGGTTGAGTGGCAGGATCTCGGTCCCGCGGAGGTCGTGGATGGCGGCCCGATAGAGAAGTGTCTGCATACACAGAAGCCTCCGAACGCGGGAACCCGCACCGGAGGCTTGTCACTCCATTCTATCCGACCCGGGGCGCCTTAGGCCAGTTTCCTGCGTGGCTGCAAAGTTTCAGGGTTAATAGTTTGCAGTGACTGCAAGATTGTTCGTACCCTGGTCGGGTGAGGCAATCAGGGGGTGGGTTGCGGGAGCGCAAGAAGCGCGAGACCCGGGCGGCGCTGGCGGAGGCCGCGTTCCGGCTCGCACTGGAGAAGGGCGCCGACAACGTCACGGTCGAGGAGATCGCCGAGGCCGCCGACGTCTCGGTGCGCACCTTCTTCAACTACTTCCCGCACAAGGAGCACGCGATCCTCGGGCGCGACCCCGAGCACCTCGAGCGCGCCCTGGACCGGATCCGGACCGCGCCGCCCGGCGAGTCGCCGCTGACCGTGATGTGGCACGTCGTTCGCGACGTACTGCTGGATCTCGAGAGCGGGGGCGAGCTGTCGCGGCGCGGCGAGCTGATCATGCAGTCGCCCAACCTGCTCTACCAGCTGATGGTGTCCAGCTTCGACGACGAACGGCAGTTGACCGCCGCACTGGCCGAGCGGCTGGGCGAGCCGGCCGGCGCGATCCGGCCGGCCCTCGTCGTCAGTGCCGTCGGCGCCGCCTGCCGGACGGCGATGGAGCTGCACAAACACTCCCCCGACCGGCCGATCCCCGAGCTGGTCCACGAAGGCTTCCAGCTCCTTGCCGAGGGCTTAGGCCCTGTCTCCTGACCCCCGCCTACTGCGCGGCACTCGGTGCGGGATCAGCCGACAGGGCCTCGACCCCGGCTTCGACACGACAACGAAAGGTCACTCATGACAACGACCTCGTCACCCTCCCCGTCGCCGGAGAACGTCTCCGACGGCGCCGTGGGTGAGGTCACCGAGAACATCACAACGCTCACCCCGCGGCAGACCACGCAGGCTATCTCCGGCCTGATGATGGGCATGCTCGTCGCCGTCCTGGCCGGCACGGTCGTGTCCACCGCGCTGCCGCGGATCATCGCGGACCTGGAGGCCAGCCAGTCGGTCTACACCTGGGTCGTCACGGTCGAGCTGCTCGCGATGACGGCCACCGTGCCGTTGTGGGGCAAGCTCGCCGACCTCTACAACAACAAGCTGCTGGTCCAGCTGTCACTCTCGTTCTTCGTGATCGGCTCGCTGGTGGCCGGCTTCACCCCGAACGTCGAACTCCTGCTGGCCAGCCGGGTCGTGCAGGGGATCGGTGCCGGCGGCCTGACCGCGCTGGTGCAGATCGTGATGGCGGCGATCATCCCGCCGCGCGAACTCGGCCGGTACTCCGGCATCTTCGGCGCGATCTTCGCCTCCGCGACCGTCGGCGGACCGCTGCTCGGCGGCTTCCTGGTCGACTCGCCGCTCGGCTGGCGGGCCTGCTTCCTGGTCGGGGTCCCGTTCTGTCTGATCGCCATCTACCTGCTGCAGCGGACGCTGCGGCTGCCGACGATCCGCCGGGACGTGAAGATCGACTGGTGGGGCGCGCTGTTCATCACCAGCGGGGTGAGCATCGTCCTGGTCTGGTCGACGTTCGCCGGGAACAGGTTCGACTGGGTGTCCACCTGGAGCTTCGTGCTGGTCGGCATCGCCCTGCTCGCGCTCGCCGCCGCGGTGCTGGTCGAGGCGCGCCACCCGGAGCCGATCATCCCGCTGGACCTGTTCCGCAACCGCACCGTCGCCCTGTCGGTGGTCGCCAGCATGCTGGTCGGCCTGGCGCTTTTCGGTGGTTCGGTCTTCCTGTCGCAGTACTTCCAGATCGCCCAGGGTCACTCGCCGACCTCGGCCGGCCTGATGAGCCTGCCGATGATCTTCGGCATGCTGATCTCGTCCACGATCGCCGGTGGACTGATCACGAAGTACGGCAAGTGGAAGATCTACCTGGTCGCCGGTGGTGTGCTGCTGCCGATCGGGTTGGCGCTGCTCGGCACGATCGACGCGCACACCGGCATCTTCCGGATCTCGGTGTTCATGGCCGTGCTGGGTGTCGGCGTCGGTCTGGTGATGCAGAACCTGGTGCTCGCCGCGCAGAACGACGTACCGGCGCGGGAGCTGGGGGCGGCGACGTCGGTGGTGAGCTTCTTCCGCAGCATGGGCGGCACGATCGGCGTCAGCGCGCTCGGGGTCGTGCTGGCGAACAAGGTCGCCGCGTCGCTCGGGATGGACGGCAACGGCGGCGGCGATGGCGCCGTACCGGACATCAACACCTTGCCGGAGCCGGTGAAGGTCGCGGTCCAGGAGGCGTACGGGAACGCGACCGCGGACCTGTTCATGATCTCTGTCCCGATCGCCGTCCTCGCCCTGGTCGCGATCGTCTTCATCAAGGAGAAGGCCCTCCTCACCACCTCGGCCGCCGAACGCCGCGCAACCGAAGCCGCCGAAGCCGAAGCAGCTGGCAAGCTGGACGCATGATCGTTGCATTCAGCATCAGCCCGGCCGGCGGCGACGAGACCGGAGGCGTGAGCCAGGCGGTGGCCGAGGCCGTCCGCGTGGTCCGCGCCTCCGGACTGCCGAACGAAACTAACGCGATGTTCACCAACATCGAGGGGGAGTGGGACGAGGTGATGGCCGTCGTCAAGCAGGCCGTCGACGCGGTCGCGGCCGTGTCGCCCCGGGTCAGCCTGGTGTTGAAGGCGGATATTCGTCCTGGGTATACCGGGCAGCTCAGTGCCAAGGTGGAGCGGGTTGAGCAGGCGCTGGCCGATTAGTGTGATGCGTTGAGGGTGGTGACCGTGGCGGCGTAGCGGTTCTCGCGCTCGGCGTCGCGGAGGAAGCGGACCCGGTTCACCAGGATCTCGTCGGCGTCGGGGTGATCCTGGAGCAGCTTCACCGCCTCGTCGGCGAACTCGTCCAGTGGCATCCATCGTGGATCGGGTACGCCGTTCAGCAGCCCGGTCTGGACCGCGGGCGGGACGAGTTCGATCACCTGGACACCGGTGCCGGCGAGCTGGATCCGCAGGCTCTGGGTGTAGCTGTGTACGGCGGCCTTCGTGGCGTTGTACGTCGGCGTGGCCACCAGCGGCACGAAGGCCAGCCCGGACGACACCGTCATGATCACCGCGTCCGGCTTGGTCAGCAGGTACGGCGTGAACGCGGTCAGCGTGCGGATCGTGCCGAGCAGGTTGATGTCGATGATCTGCTCGGAAGCGGCCAGGTGGCCGGGATCGCGGAGGTCCTCCTCGCGCATGATCCCGGCCATCGTGACGACCACGTTGAGGTGGGGGTGCCGGGTGGTGACGGTCTCGAAGGCGGCCGCGATCGAGTCCGGGTCGGCGACGTCGAGTTCGATGCCCTCGATGCCGTCGTCGGTGGCGATCCGGTCCAGCAGGTCGGTGCGGCGGCCGCTGATGATCACGGTGTTGCCGAGGTCGCGGAACCGGCGGGCGAGTTCGAGGCCGATACCCGACGTACCGCCGGTCATGAAGATCGTGTTGCCTGTGGTTTTCATGTCTCCAGGCTTCGCCCGCACGGCCGGGGTAACCAGGCCCGCCTGAGCCTCTGCTCGGCAAGCAGTGGCTAACCGTGCGGAACCCGCGAGACTGGAGACATGGAGTACGGCGACCTGTCCGATTTTCTACGTAAACGACGCGAGGCCCTGCAACCCGAGGACGTCGGTATGCCGCGGGGCCGTCGCCGCCGTACACCCGGCCTCCGGCGCGAGGAGGTCGCCGCACTTGCGTCGATGTCGGCCGACTACTACAGCCGGCTCGAGGGCGGCCGGGGACCGCAGCCGTCGGTGGAGATGCTGGGCGCGATCGCCCGCGCCCTGCGGTTGACGTCCGAGGAACGCGACCACCTGTTCATCCTGGCCGGCCACGGTACGCCGCCGCGGACGACGCGGGCCGATCACATCGACCCCGGCATGCTGCGGATCCTGGACCGCCTGCAGGACACCCCGGCGGTGCTGCTCAACCGGCTCGGCGAGACGCTCGCGCAGACGCCGGCCCATGTGGCGTTCGCCGGTGAACAGACGAACTTCGACGGCTTCGAGCGCAGCGAGATCTACCGATGGTTCGCCGACCCGTCGTCACGCTCGTTGTACTGCGAGCCGGAGGTCTCGACGCACAGCCGGATGCTGGTGTCGTGGCTGCGATCGGTCGCCACCGTGGACGGTCCGAAGTCGTACGCCGCATCGATCGTGCGCGCACTGCAGAAGCTCAGTCCCGAGTTCGCCACGCTCTGGGACGCGCACGAGATCGGCATCGCGCACAGCCGGACCAAGCGGTTCCGGCATCCGGTGGTCGGTGAGCTCGAGCTGTACTGCGAGGTCATCGACAACCGCGACCAGCAGCAGACCCTCGTGGTCTTCACCGCGGCCCCGGGCACCGAAAGCGCAGAGAGGCTGCAACTGCTCTCGGTCCTCGGGAGTCAGACCCTCGATCCGGCGGGCTGAGGTGTCGTACGGCGGCTGAGGTAGAAGGCGAAGGCCGCGGTCGGGAAGAACATGACGATGCCGTAGACGGCCACCGGGATAGACATCTCGCTGTTTCCGAGGAGTGCCGGGCTGAGCGCGATCGTCAGGGCGAGCGTCGCGTTGTGGATGCCGATCTCCATCGAGCAGGCGATCGACTGCCGCTCACCCAGTTTGGCCAACCGCGGTACGGCGTACCCGAGCGCGAGGCTGAGGATGTTCAGCAGGACGGCGACCACACCGACGGCCGCGATGTAGTCGAGCACGTTGTCGCGTTCGCTGTAGATCGCGGCGAAGATCACCAGCGCCAGCACGAGGATCGAGCCGATCTTGACCGGCCGGGCCATCCGCTCCGCGAACGCCGGCAGCTTGTTCCGCAGCAGCATGCCGAGGGCAACCGGGATCAGCACGATCGCGAACACCTGCAGCATCTTGGCCGGTTGCAGGCCGATCTCGCCGTCGCCGAGGAAGTGGTCGAGGGACAGGTTGACCACGATCGGCAGCGTGACCACGGCGAGGACCGAGTTGACCGCGGTGAGGGTGACGTTGAGGGCGACGTCGCCGCCGGCCAGGTGGCTGAACAGGTTGGCCGTCGTACCACCGGGGGAGGCGGCCAGCAGCATCATGCCGACGGCGAGTGCGGGAGCCAGCCCGAACAGCTTCACCAGGCCGAAGCAGATCAGCGGCAACAGGATCACCTGGACGCCGAGTGCGACCAGGACGGCGCGCGGCATCCGCAGGACGCGGCTGAAGTCGGCGACGGTCAGGGTCAGGCCGAGGCCGAGCATGATGATCGCCAGCGCGATCGGCAGCAGCACCGAGGTGAGCACTGAGTCGTCCACCTAGCGAGTCCCTTCGAACGTCGGAGGCTCAGGGTGGCAGCGGCGCGCGCCGACGGCAAGAGTTCGGCTGACCGTGGTGCGATGCATGGGCTAGGTTGCCCGGCATGAGAATCCTGCGTGTGGCCGCGATTGCGGCAGGAGGTCTGCTGTTGATGTCTCAGCTCGTCCCCGCCCAGGCGAGCGGCCGTCCGTCGTACCAGTGGGAAATGACGCCGACCGGGAGTACGGCGCAGTTCCGCGGGCTGGCGGCGGTGAACAAGGACGTCGCCTGGGTCGGCGGTTCCGGCGGGCAGGTACTGCGGACCGTCGACGGCGGGAAGAGCTGGCAGAACGTCAGCCCGCCCGATGCGGCGACGGTGCAGTTCCGTGACGTCGAGGCGTTCGACGCGAAGCGGGCGGTGGTGCTGTCGATCGGCAACGGCGAGGACTCGCGGGTCTACCGGACCGTGGACGGCGGGAAGTCGTGGACCGAGACGTTCCGGAACACCGACCCGAACGCGTTCTACGACTGTTTCGACTTCTTCGACAACAAGCGCGGGTTGGCGTTGAGCGACCCGGTCGACGGGAAGTTCCGGATCCTGGCGACGGCTGACGGCGGCAAGTCGTGGCAGGTGCAACCCACCGCCGGCATGCCGGCCGCGTTGCCGGGTGAGTTCGCGTTCGCGGCCAGCGGCACCTGCCTCGTCGCCGGACCCGGTCGGACGGCGTGGTTCGCGACCGGCGGCGGCGACCGGCCGCGAGTGTTCCGGACCGTCGACGGCGGCAGGCATTGGACCGTCGCCGACTCCCCGATGGCCAGTGGTGAGGCGGCCGGGATCTTCAGCCTCGCCTTCCGCGGGCCGCTGTTCGGGGTCGCGGTCGGCGGTGACTTCCTGAAGCCCACCGAGGCGGTCAGGGCCGCGTCGGTCACGTACGACGGCGGCCGGACCTGGCAGCTGGTCCCGGCCGAGAAGGCGCCGAAGGGCTACCGGAGTGGTTCCGCGTTTGTGCCGAACACGCCCGCTACCGTGATCGCGGTGGGCCCGTCGGGCAGCGACGTCAGCTACGACGGCGGGCGCAGCTGGAAGCAGTTCTACGACGGCAGCTTCGACAGCGTCGAGTGCGCCGGGCACGGGATCCAGGCGGGTTGCTGGGCCTCCGGCGCCAAGGGCGCTGTCGCTCGGCTGACACGCTGATGTTCAGGTGGGCGACACTCGTACGTCGTGCGAGGGTCGCCCACCTGCCGAGAGGATGAGGGCATGCGCAAAACGTTGCTGGGGACCATCGCGGGACTGTTGCTGCTCCTACCGACCACGGCCGCGGCCGAGCCGCCGGACACCACCGGTGTTCCCGGCCGTCCGCTGACCGTGATGTCGTACAACATCCACCACGGCGCCGGGACCGACGGCGTCCTCGATCTCGAGCGGATCGCCGTACTGATCGAGAAGTCCGGGGCGGACGTGATCGGGCTGCAGGAGGTGGATCGGCACTGGAGCGAGCGGAGCAACTGGGTCGACCAGCCGGCCTGGTTCGCCCAGCGGCTCAAGATGCACTACGGGTACGCCGCCAATCTCGACCTCCCGCCGTTGAGCCCCGGCGAGCCGCGCCGGCAGTACGGTACGGCGATCCTGTCGCGCTACCCGATCAAGGACTTCACCAACACCCTGCTGCCGAAGTACCCGGCCGGTGAGCAGCGTGGACTGGCGGTGGCGACGATCAAGGTGCGCGGCATCGAACTGCGGTTCGCGAACACGCACCTGACGCACAACAACAACGCCGAGCGGCTGGAGCAGGCGCAGAAGGTGGTCGAGGTGCTGGGCGCGTCGACCAAGCCGACGATGCTGGTCGGCGACCTCAACGCGCGGCCGGACACGCCGGAGATCAAGACCATGACGGCGTTGTTGTCGGACACCTGGGTGGAGGTCGGTGAGGGACCGGGCTACACCATCCCGGCCGAGAACCCGACCGCCCGCATCGACTACCTGCTGCACAGCAGCCACCTGGAGCCGACGAAGGCGTCCGTACCGCTGTCGCCCGCCTCCGACCACCTCCCGGTCCTCGCCTCCTACATCCTCAACTGACCCATCCCCGGCGGACACCGCCGGGACTTGAACACCCTCTGGGGGCCTTGCGCAGGTCACAGCCTGTGCGAGGCCCCCAGTTGTTGTGTCAGGCATCTATTTCTGCCGAGGCGGCCCGCTCACGGGAAGCGCGGAATTACAAGCTTGTAGTTTGTCAAGCCGACACGCAGGTGAAATAAAGTTACTTGTGTGAAAGGTGTTCCCATTGGGGCTGTAGGCAACTAGTGTCACCTATGAGGTCCAGGAGGACCAAAAGATCACGAACCCTGGGGAAGGGGTTCGTGACCGGCGGAAGGAACGACCCGATGCGGACGCCCACCAGGGCCACGTCCGGCGGGCGGGTCGCGGGCACGGGGAAGACCGGCAGGGCGCTGCTCTCCGGGGTGCTTGCGGTCTGTCTGGCCGGCTCGATGGCCGTGATCCCGGTCCCGGCGCAGGCCAAGCCGAAGCCGCCGGTCATTCCGTCCAAGGCCGCGGTCGAGCGAGCCCAGCAGGCCGCGTCCGCGAAGGCGGCCCAGGTGAAGGCGATCGAGGGCCGGCTCGCCGCGGCGAACACCCGGCTCGAGCAGCTCGGCATCGCGTCGGGCATCGCCGACGAGGCCTACAATGGCGCGCTGTACCGGCTGCAGCAGGCGAAGTCCGAGGCGGCCCAGGCGGCGGCCCGGGCGGCCAAGGCGCAGAAGACGCTGGCGGCCCAGCGGCAGCAGATCGGCCGGTTCGCCGCGGCGTCGTACCAGGGCGGTGGTGATGTGGCGAAGCTCGCACCGCTGTTCAGTGCGGAAGGTCCGCAGCAGCTGCTCGACTCGGCCGGGGCGGCGCGTTCGGTGTCGGCCGCGATGCAGGGCTCGTACCTGCGCTACACCGCGACCCAGGTGATGACGAACCTGTTCAAGGTGCAGGCCGACCAGGCCGTCACCAAGGTGAAGCAGGCGACCGACGAGGCAGCCAAGGCGAAAGCGGCAGCCGAGGCCGCGGAGCGGGCCCAGGCGTCGGCGGTGACCGCGATGGGCGTCCAGCGCACGCAGGCGATCACCCAGCTCGCCGTACTGCAGAACACGTCCGTCCAGGTGGCCGCCCAGCGGCAGCGGGGACTCGAGGAGCTTGCGCGCCAGCGAGCCGCCGCTCTGGCCGCGAAGAAGGAGGCTGAGCTGCGGCGCCGGATCGCCGCCCGGGAAGCCGCCGAGCGGGCCCGGGAAGCGGCCGAGCGGGCTGCGGAAGCCGCTGAGCGGGACCGGGAGCAGCGGGAACGGCGCGAGGAGCGGGAACGGCGCGAGGAGCGGGAACGGCGCGAGGAGCCGAAGAAGAACCCGGCCAAGCCGCCGAAGCAGCAGCCGGACCGGCCGCGCGACGACCGCCCTTCGCGGAAGGGTCCGCAGGCCGTGATCGACTTCGCGCTGGACCAGATCGGCGACATGTACCTGTGGGGCGGGACCGGCCCGAACCGCTGGGACTGCTCCGGTCTGACCCAGGCCGCCTGGGCGAAGGCCGGTGTCTACCTGCCGCACTACAGCGTCGCGCAGTACGAGCAGGTCCGGCACATCGACGAGGACGAGCTGCGGCCCGGCGACCTGGTCTTCTGGTCGATCGATCCGGACGACCCGGGCACCATCCACCACGTCGCGCTGTACATCGGCGACGGCCGGATCGTGCATGCCCCGCGCACCGGCAAGCCGGTCCAGATCGACAGCGTCTACTACTGGGAGCCCCCGGACTTCTTCGGCCGTCCCTGACCTCGTGCCGTGGGCAACAACCCTCCAGCGGAAGAAACCCTAGAGTGGTTCAGGTGGAGAACTCGTCGCCGCATCGCCTGGCGGACCGGGTGGTGTGGGCTCTGGGACGGGCCGGCCAGCAGTCACAGCGGCTGGTCAGGCAGCACCTGACGGCAGCGGACCTGCGGACGCAGCACTACCAGGTGCTGGCGAGCCTGGCGGACGACGGCGAGGCGGCGCAGGCCACCCTGGCCGATCGGATCGGCTTCGACCGGAGTGACCTGGTCACGATGCTCGACGAGCTCGAGGAGCTGGAGTACGTCGTACGGCGGACGGACCCGGACGACCGGCGACGGAAGATCGTCGCGATCACACCTGCGGGTGAGAAGCAGCTGGTCGAGCTCGACCGGCTCGTCCACGCGGCGGAGGCGGACCTGCTGGAGCCGCTGAGTGACGCGGAGCGGCAGACGCTGCTCGGACTGCTGGGCAAGCTGAACGGCGAGTGACCGTTCCCCTCAGGCGCGGCGGGGCAGGCGGACGTCAGTGTGTCCCGGTCTTCAGCCGCTCGAACGAGGCGCTGATCTCGGACTCGGCGTCGGCCCGGCCGACCCAGGTGGCGCCCTCGACGGACTTGCCCGGCTCGAGGTCCTTGTAGACCTCGAAGAAGTGCTGGATCTCCAGCCGGTCGAACTCGGGCACGTGGTGGATGTCGCGCAGGTGCTCCTGCCGCGGATCGCCGGCGGGCACGCAGAGGACCTTGTCGTCCGGGCCCTTCTCGTCGGTCATCCGGAACATGCCGATCGCGCGGGCCCGGATCAGGCAGCCCGGGAAGGTCGGCTCGGGGAGCAGCACCAGTGCGTCCAGCGGGTCGCCGTCCTGACCGAGCGTGTCCTCGATGAACCCGTAGTCGGACGGGTACTGAGTGGCCGTGAACAGGGTCCGGTCCAGCCGCAGCCGGCCCGTCTTGTGGTCCAGCTCGTACTTGTTGCGGGTGCCCTTGGGGATCTCGATGAAGACGTCGAACTCCATACGGCAGATACTGTCACGGTTCCGACCGACCGATTGACAGGAGCAGCCCGGTGGCCCGTCCTCCCCGTGCGGTGTTCGTCACGCTGCTCACCACAGCGCTCTGCGTGACCCCGGTGGGGGGCGTGGTGAGCGGTGCGAACGCCGTACCCCGATCCCTGCCAACCGCACGGGCCCAGGCGCCGGCTGTGCTGGCTCCGGCGACGGCCGAGGGCGTCGCACCGACGGCGACCGGGGTGCAGAAGGCGCTGGCGCCGATCCTCAGGGACCCGTCGCTCGGCAGGCACCGGGGCATCTACGTGTACGACGCCTCCCGCGGCAAGCCGGTGTTCTCGGTCGGAGCCTCCACGCCGTACGTGCCGGCCTCGACGCTCAAGTTGCTGACCACCGTGTCGGCACTCGCGACCCTGGGAGCCGGCCACAGGTTCGCCACGAAGGTGGTCAGCCCTGCGAAGAGCTCCATCGTCCTGGTCGGCGGCGGTGACCCTCTGCTCACGGTGAAGCGTCCGACCGATCCCGCCGACTACCCGACGCGAGCGTCCCTGCAGGCCCTGGCAGCCAGTACTGCGAAGGCGCTCAAGGCGCAGGGAGTCGCAAGCGTCACCCTCGGGTACGACGCCTCGCTGTTCACCGGACCGGCGGCGAACGCCAACTGGCAGCCGAACTACGTCGTCGAGGGCATCGCGGCGCCGACGTCCGCGCTGTGGGTTAACGAGGGACGGGTGACGCCGGGCATGGCGAAGCGGGCCAGTTCTCCGGCACAGGCGGCGGCAACGTCGTTCGTGGCCCAGTTGAAGGCTGTTGGGATCACGGTCGCCGGCATTCCCAAGCCGGTCGTCACACCTGCCGGCGCCAAGGCTGTCGCTCAGGTCGAGTCCCCCACCGTGGGCGAGATCGTCGAGTACGTGAACCTGCACAGCGACAACGACGGTGCCGAGGTCCTGTTGCGGCACGTGGGCATTGCGACCAACAACGGCGGCTCGTACGCCGGTGGAGCCAAGGGAGTGAAGGCGACACTCACCAAGCTCGGTCTGGACGTCAGCAAGGCGCGGATCCTCGACGGCAGCGGCCTGGCCAGGACCAACCACGTTCCGCTGGACGTGCTGGCCGGAGCGGTCCAGGTGGCGGCGTCGGAGGACCACCCGGAGCTGAGGTACCTGCTGACCGGTCTGCCGATCGCTGGGTTCACCGGCAGCCTCGAGGACCGGTTCGCCGCGGCGGGAGCCGGCCCGGGGACCGGACTGGTCCGTGCGAAGACCGGCACACTCACCGGCGTCCACAGCCTCGCCGGACTGGTCCGCGACCGGACTGGCACGCTCCTCGTGTTCGCGGTGGCCTCTGACAGCGTGCCGGTTCCGCAGACGCTGGCTGCCCGTGCGGCCCTCGACAGAGCCGCCGCAGTGCTGGCCAATTGCGGCTGCGCCGCCTAAAAGACCGTCTGGACAACAGGCACATGTTGGGACATGCGACTAGGGTCGACACATGAGCACGGCGGAAGGACCGACTGCGGCGGAGATGGTCGACTGGCAGCTGGCGACGGGAGTGGCGCGCAAGCTGCTCCGGCCCGGCCCGGCGGTCAGCCGCGCCGAGGCGCATCAGGTGGTCGCCGAGCTGCGTCAGTTCGCGGCCGACTCCGAGCACCACGTCCGGGAGTTCACCGGGCTGCAGGCCACTTCGGCCACCGCGCCCGTGGTGATCGTGGACCGGCCCGGCTGGGTGCAGGCGAACGCGGACGGCTTCCGCACTGTCCTGCAGCCGTTGGCGGACAAGCTCCGCGAGAAGGCCGAGCGCAGCGGTGGGTTCTCGTCCGCGGTCGGCTCCCGGGTGACGGGGATCGAGGCGGGTGCGCTGCTGGCTTTCCTGTCGTCCCGGGTACTCGGGCAGTTCGACCCGTTCTTCCCCTCCGAGCCGGACCCGGACCGTCCCGGGCTCACCGGCCGGCTGCTGCTGGTCGCGCCCAACGTGATGCACGTGGAGTCCGAGCTGGGCGTCGTACCGCGGGACTTCAGGTTGTGGGTGTGTCTGCACGAGGAGACGCACCGGGTGCAGTTCACCGCGGTCCCGTGGTTGCGGGACCACCTGCGGTCGGAGATCGCGCTCTTCCTCGATCAGGCCGAGTTGGACGCGTCGGCGTACGCGGCGATGTTCCGGGAGGCCGTGCAGCGGCTGGGCCGGTCCGTGCGCGGAGAGGCCGAGCTGAGCCTGGTCGACCTGATGCAGTCGCCTGAGCAGCGGGCGGTGCTGGACCGGCTGACCGCGGTCATGTCCCTGCTGGAGGGGCACGCCGACTTCGTGATGGACGGGGTCGGCCCGTCGGTGATCCCCACCGTCGACACCATCCGGGCCAAGTTCACCTCGCGACGGCAGAGCGGCAGCCCGGTGGACCAGTTGCTGAAGCGACTGCTCGGGCTGGACGCCAAGCTGCGGCAGTACAAGGATGGTGCCGCCTTCGTTCGCCAGGTGGTCGAGCGGGTCGGGATGGACGGCTTCAACCGGGTCTGGACCGGGCCGAACACGCTGCCCACCAAGCACGAGATCGCGAACCCCGATGCCTGGGTCACCCGACTCCACGGCTGAGCCGCCGATCCGGTCGGCCGCCGAAGAACTGGTCGAACACCGGAGGGGCAAGCTGCACCCCGCCGTGGCGCGCACCCGCGAGGCAGTGCGTGCCGCCCTGTCCGACCTGCCCCACGGCACCACCGTGCTGGTGGCCTGCTCCGGCGGCACGGACTCGCTGGCTCTGGCGGCCGCGACCGCCTTCGAGGCGCCGAAGCTCAAGCTGCGAGCCGGTGCCGTCATCGTCGACCACGGACTCCAGGCGGACTCCAGCCACACGGCCGAGATCGCTGCTGGTCAATGCCGCTCGCTGGGCCTCGACCCGGTGCAGGTGCGGGCAGTGGAGATCGGCATCGAAGGCGGACCGGAAGGAGCCGCTCGAGCCGCCCGGTACGACGCTCTGCGGGCGGCGGCGGACGAGTTCGGGGCAGACGTCGTACTGCTGGCGCACACTCGTGACGACCAGGCCGAGACTGTATTGCTAGGGCTGGCGCGCGGCTCGGGCGCGCGGTCGCTCGCCGGGATGGCTCCGGTCGCCGGACTGCTGCGCCGCCCCTTCCTGGAACTGCCGCGGGCCACCACAGCGGCTGCGTGTGTGGCGTCAGGGCTCCGGCCGTGGCACGACCCGCACAACGACGACCCGCAGTTCACCAGGGTCCGGGTCCGCCACGAGGTGATCCCGGTCCTGGAGGAGGCGCTCGGACCCGGTGTGGTCGAAGCGCTCGCCCGTACGGCGGGACTGCTCAGGGCTGACGCGGACGCACTCGACATGCTCGCGGCCGACGTCGCGGAGACCGCCGTACGTCGTACCGACAGTGAAGTGCACTGCGACGTCGCCACGCTCGTTTCCGAGCCGGACGCCGTACGGACCCGGGTGCTGCGGCAGGCGGCGCTGGAGGCCGGGTGCCGGGCCACGGACCTCACCGCCGGGCACATCGCTGCCGTCGACGCCTTGGTCACCGGCTGGCGCGGACAGCGATGGATCGACCTGCCACAGGGCGTCCGGGCGGTCCGCCGGGGTGGATTCATCGTCCTCGGCCCGAATGTGACAGGCTGACCCGCGTGGATGCGTCGGACATCGAGAAGGACCTGAGCAAGATCCATTACACCGAGGACCAGATCCTCGCGAAGCTCCGGGAACTGGCCGCGCGGATCGAGCAGGACTACGAAGGCAAGGACCTCCTCCTGGTCGGTGTCCTGCGCGGTGCGGTGATGGTGATGGCGGACCTGGCCCGGTCGTTCAGCCGGCACATCGAGATGGACTGGATGGCCATCTCGTCGTACGGGTCGGGGACCAAGTCGTCCGGCGTGGTCCGGATCCAGAAGGACCTGGACACCGACATCACCAACCGGCACGTGCTGATCGTCGAGGACATCATCGACACCGGGCTCACGCTCAGCTGGCTGGTCAGCAACCTCGAGTCGCGCAAACCCGCCTCACTGGAGCTGTGTACCGCGTTCGTGAAGCCGGACGCGGCCAAGATGGCGGTCCCGGTGAAGTACGTCGGCCTGGAACTGCCGGACGAGTTCGTCGTCGGGTACGGGCTCGACTACGCGGAGAAATACCGGAACCTGCGCTGCGTGGCCACGCTCGCACCGCACGTCTACTCCTGATCCGCCGGTCAAGGCAGACTTGGTGACAGCCTGTACAACAGGTCGTACGGTCCATTGGTGACCCTCGTGCCGTGTCGTCTTGTGCGGCACGAGACACTTGGACTGGTGTTACCGTCTCAAGCCCGCAAACCCGGGCCTGCCGAGCTAGGAGGGACGGGGCGTAGGCCTCGATCATGGACGTGAAGCGCATCTTCCGCGGACCCCTGTTCTGGATCGTCGTCGCCTTCTTGGGCGTCCTGGTGATCGGGCAGCTCCTGACCGGCTCGACCGGGTACAAGACCGAGCCCACCGGTCAGGTCGTGCAGCTGATCCAGCAGGCCACCACGTCGTCGGACAAGACGATCAAGTCGATCACGCTGATCGATCCCGACCAGGAGATCCGGGTCGAGAAGACCGACGGGACCAAGGTCCGGGCGCACTGGGTCGACGGCCAGGCGAACGCGCTCGGCCAGTCGGTGCAGAAGCTGTACGACGACAAGAAGATCGAGCGGTACGACGTGGAGAACCCGAAGCCGAGCTTCATCGGCCAGGTGTTCTCGACGCTGATCCCGTTCCTGCTGATCGCGGTGGTGTTCATCTTCCTGATGAACTCGATGCAGGGCGGCGGCTCCCGGGTGATGAGCTTCGCCAAGTCGAAGGCCAAGCTGATCACCAAGGACACCCCGAAGACGACCTTCGCGGACGTGGCCGGCTGTGACGAGGCGATCGAGGAGCTCGGCGAGATCAAGGAATTCCTGCAGGAGCCGGGCAAGTTCCAGGCGGTCGGCGCGAAGATCCCGAAGGGCGTGCTGCTCTACGGCCAGCCCGGTACCGGTAAGACGCTGCTGGCCCGCGCGGTCGCCGGTGAGGCCGGCGTGCCGTTCTACTCGATCTCCGGTTCGGACTTCGTCGAGATGTTCGTCGGTGTCGGCGCCTCCCGGGTCCGCGACCTGTTCGAGCAGGCCAAGACCAACGCCCCGGCGATCGTGTTCATCGACGAGATCGACGCCGTCGGCCGGCACCGTGGTGCGGGTCTCGGCGGCGGTCACGACGAGCGCGAGCAGACGCTGAACCAGTTGCTGGTCGAGATGGACGGCTTCGACGTCCGCGGCGGCGTGATCCTGATCGCGGCCACCAACCGGCCCGACGTGCTCGACCCGGCGCTGCTGCGGCCCGGCCGGTTCGACCGGCAGATCGCCGTCGACGCGCCGGACCTGCCCGGTCGCGAGCAGATCCTGAAGGTGCACGCCCGCGGCAAGCCGATGGCCCCCGACGTGGACCTGACCGCCGTCGCCCGCCGTACCCCGGGCTTCACCGGTGCCGACCTGGCCAACGTGCTGAACGAGGCCGCCCTGCTGACCGCCCGGTCGAACCAGCAGGTGATCGACAACAAGGCCCTGGACGAGGCGATCGACCGGGTCATCGCCGGACCGCAGCGCCGGACCCGGCTGATGTCGGACAAGGAGAAGGTGCTGACGGCGTACCACGAGGGCGGCCACGCCCTGGTCGCCGCCGCGCTGCCGCACTCCGACCCGGTCCAGAAGGTGACGATCCTGCCGCGCGGCCGCGCGCTCGGCTACACGATGGTGATGCCGGACGAGGACAAGTACTCGACCACCCGGTCGGAGATGCTGGACAAGCTGGCCTACATGCTCGGCGGCCGGGCGGCCGAGGAGATGGTCTTCCACGACCCGACCACCGGCGCCAGCAACGACATCGAGAAGGCGACCGCACTGGCCCGGGCGATGGTCACGCAGTACGGCATGACCGAGCGGCTCGGCGCGATCAAGTTCGGCCAGGACAGCAGCGAGCCGTTCCTGGGCCGCGACCTGGGCAGCCAGCGGAACTACTCCGAGGAGATCGCGGCCGCGGTCGACGAGGAGGTCGGCAAGCTGATCCTGAACGCGCACCAGGAGGCCTTCGACATCCTGGTCGAGAACCGCGCGGTGCTGGACCACCTGGTCGAGGAACTGCTGGAGAAGGAGACCCTCGACAAGCACGAGATCGCCCGGGTCTTCGCGCCGGTGCGCAAGCGCGAGCGGCGGCCGGCCTGGACCGGATCGTCCACCCGGGTGCCGTCCGACCTGCCGCCGGTGATGCCGGTGCCGTCGCGCGGCGACCAGAACGGGTCGCTGTCCGACGTCCTGCCGGGCGGCGCGGTCGGCCCGGACGAGGCGGTCAAGCCGCCGAACTACGGCAGCGGCCCGACGCCGCCGAACAAGGAGTGAACCCGAGCAACGCCGCCCAGCCGGGCGGCGTTGTCGTTTCACCGGCCGGGTGGCGGCGGCCCTGCGCGCACGGCCGGACGGTACCGTGCCGGGGTCGGGTTCCCGTGGTTGCTGGAGGAGTGGCCGGATGACGTCGCCGAAGTTCGATCATGCGCGGGCCGAGCGGGCGGTCCGGGAGTTGCTGATCGCGATCGGGGAGGATCCCGACCGCGAAGGGCTCAAGGAGACCCCGGCCCGGGTGGCACGGTCGTACGCCGAGATGACCGGGGGACTGGACCAGCGGGCCGAGGACGTGCTCACCACCACGTTCGACATCGGCCACGACGAGATGGTGCTGGTGAAGGACATCGAGGTGTGGAGCCTGTGTGAGCACCACCTGGTGCCGTTCACCGGTGTCGCGCACATCGGCTACATCCCGAGCCGGGAAGGCCGGATCACCGGGCTGTCGAAGCTGGCCCGGCTGGTCGACGTGTACGCGAAGCGGCCGCAGGTCCAGGAACGGCTGACCACGCAGGTCGCCGAGTCGCTGGTGGAGCTTCTCGAGCCGCGAGGGGTGATCGTGGTGATCGAGTGCGAGCACCTGTGCATGACGATGCGCGGCGTCCGCAAACCCGGCGCCAAGACGATCACCTCCGCCGTTCGCGGCCAGCTCCGCAACCCGGTGACCCGCGCCGAGGCGATGAGTCTGATCGTCGGCTGACCGCTCGCCCGTAGCCTCCGGACCCGTTGTCTCGTTGTGATGTGAAAAGCGGGTACCTGTGGACAATCTGTCGCTGAGCGTTTACTTTCCGTAGTGGTGCTTGGCCAAACGGGACCAGGTGCCTGCGTGAGGAGGACAGGATGTCAGGGCGTTACCGGGTCGGCGCCGCACTCGCCGGGGCCGTCGTACTGACCGCGGCCGGTCTGGCCGCGGCCAACTGGGCCAACGCCGATTCCGGCAGCGGGGACAAGACCGCGCGGAGCGGTCCGGTCGACCAGGTGACCGTCGAGCCGCCGCTGATCGCCGAAACGCTGGAGAACGAGCTCGGATCCCGGGCCGTGGGCAGCTACTACGACGACGCCGGTGAGCTGGTCGTCGCGGTGTCCGATCCGGCCACCGCCCAGCTGGTCCGCGAGGCCGGTGCGATCCCCAAGCTCGTCCGCTTCACCGCCGACCAGCTGAACGCCGTACAGTCCGAGCTGGACCGCGTCGCCGCCGGCTCGAGCGCCGGCAAGGTCCGGTCCTGGTACGTCGACCCCATCTCGGGCACCGTGGTCGTCACCGTGCCGAAGGGCGCGCGTGACGTCATCACCGAGCGCTTCCTCCGCCGGGCCGAGGCGAACGGCGACAAGGTGACGGTGCGGACCGCGACGGGCCGGGTGACCACGACCGCCGACGACTTCAGCCTGCGGGGCGGGGTCCAGGTCGACAAGAACACCGGGTACCTCTGCTCGCTCGGGTTCAACGCCCGGACGACGAAGGGCACCCGGATCTTCCTGACCGCGGGGCACTGCACGGCGGGCAAGCCGTCGTTCTCGCGGAACGGGTACGTGCTCGGCAACACCCGGACGTCGAGTTTCCCCGGCAACGACTACGGCTCGGTCGGTGTGATCGAGGGCTGGGACCAGCAGGGGTACGTCGAGGGCTGGGGAGCCGGGAACGTCGCGGTCAAGGGGATCGCGAACGCCACCATCGGGTCGAAGCTGTGCAAGTCGGGCAAGACGACCGGCTGGACCTGCGGGAAGATCGTCGCGCGGAACGTGACGGTGAACTACGGGAGCAACCGGGTGGTCCGCGGGTTGTTCCAGCACACCGCGTGCGTGGAGAGCGGCGACTCCGGCGGGGCGAACATGACGGGCAACTACGCCCAGGGGATCACGAGTGGTGCGGCGCTGATCGACGGCAAATGCCTGGAGAAGTACGGCCAGCCCAACGAGTCCTACTCCCAACCAGTAGCCGAAGCCCTCAACGGCACCAAGTCCCGCCTCATCCTCAGCAACTGACCGCCCCCCGCCGGCAAGCCGGCGGGTGGTGTGGAGACCCGTGGGCGAAGCCTTCAACGGCACCAGGTCTCGCCTCATCCTCAGCAACTGACCGCCGCCGCCGGCAAGCCGGCGGGTGGTGTGCAGACCCGTGGGCGAAGCCTTCAACGGCACCAGGTCCCGCCTCATCCTCAGCAGCTAACCGCCCCCGCCAGCAAGCCGGCGGGTGGTGTGGAGACCCGTGCCCGTAGCCCTCAACGGCACCAGGTCTCGCCTCATCCTCAGCAATTGACCGCCCCCGCCGGCAAGCCGGCGGGTGATGACCAGACCCGTGGGCGAAGCCTTCAACGCCACCAAGTCGCGCCTCATCCTCAGCACCTGACCGGCTTCGCCGGTGGGCCCGGTGGGTGGGGTGGGGACCGGTGGGGCGGTCCTCGGCGCTGGCCGGTGCTGCCTCGTTCTCGGCGACTGAGCGAGTCCGGCGGCACGGTGAGGGACGGTGCTGGTGGGGGTTGGGGGTGGGGGCTACTACGGTGGGTGGGTGGGAACCGAGTCGCGGGTTTTTGTCGAGGGGCTTCCGGTGGTGGATCGGTGCCTCGTGATGGGTGTGGTCAACGTGACGCCGGATTCGTTCTCGGACGGTGGGGAGTGGTTCGAGCCGGCCGCGGCGATCAAGCACGGGCGGGAACTGCTGGCCGAGGGCGCGGACCTGCTCGACGTCGGCGGCGAGTCGACGCGGCCCGGGGCCGAGCGCCCCGCGCCGGAGGAGGAGATCCGCCGGGTCCTCCCGGTGATCGAGGCGCTCGCGGCCGACGGTGCGCTGATCTCGGTCGACACCATGCGGGCGGGAGTTGCGGCGCTCGCCCTCGACGCCGGGGCGGTGATGATCAACGACGTGTCCGGCGGCCAGGCCGACCCCGACATGCTTCCGCTGGTGGCGGAGCGCCGTACGCCGTATGTCTGCATGCACTGGCGTGGGCACTCGATCGACATGCAGAACAGGGCCGAGTACGACGACGTGGTCGCCGAGGTGATCGCGGAACTGGGCGAGCGGATCGAGGCGATGCGCCATGCCGGCGTCGACCTGAACCGGGTCGCCCTCGACCCCGGACTGGGTTTCGCGAAGAACGCCGACCACAACTGGGAGATCCTGCGCCGGCTGCGGGAATTCGCCGTACTGGAAAGACCGTTGCTGATCGGTGCGTCCCGGAAGGCGTTCCTCGGTAGGCTGCTCGCCGACGAGCAGACCGGTGAACCCAGACCGGCCGTACGACGAGACGACGCGAGCGCGGCAGTTTCCGCCCTGGCCGCCGCCGCGGGTGCCTGGTGTGTCCGGGCGCACGCGGTGGCACCGAGCGCGGACGCGGTCCGGGTGGCGAAGAGATGGGGAGCGGTATGACGGACGGACCCGGCGGTCCGCGGCAGGGCGCCGGAGGCGAGGGCGCGGCCCGCGGCGCGACGGTGGAGAACGTCGTGCTGACCGCCAACACCGCGTTCTACAACGCGTTCGAGGCCGGGGACCTGGATCTGATGGCGGCGGTCTGGCTGCCCGAGCCGGACCCGGTCTGCATCCATCCGGGGAACGCGGCGATCTACGGGTACGCCGAGATGATGCGGGCGTGGGCGATGATCTTCGCCAACACGCCGTACATCCAGTTCTTCCTGACCGACGTGCAGGTTCGGGTGGATGAAGACGTGGCGTACGTCACGTGTACGGAGAATGTCCTGTCGTCGGGGGAAGGCGCCCCCGAGGAGGGATTCGCCGGTGGCAAGGCGCTGGCGACGAACGTCTTCCGCAAAACTCCTTCCGGCTGGCGGTTGTGGATCCACCATGCCTCACCGGTACTGTCGTCTGGGGGCCGACAGGAGGAGGCGCCGTGAGCGAGCGGAGCGAGGTCACCATCGAGCACAGCGTTCTGCCTCCTGACGTGATCGAGATCCGGGGCATCCGGGGGTTCGGGCGCCACGGGGTGTTCGAGCACGAGCGGGCCGACGGACAGGAGTTCGTCGTCGACGTCCGGCTGGAGCTGGACACCCGGCCCGCGGCGGCCTCCGACGACCTGGCCGACACCGTGAACTACGGGGTGGTGGCCGAGCGGGTGCACCAGGCGATCGAGAGCGATCCGGTGGACCTGATCGAGACCCTCGCCCAGCGCATCGCGGACCTGTGCCTCGCCGACCGGCGGGTGACGGCGACCGCGGTGACGATCCACAAACCCTCGGCACCGATCACGGTGCCGTTCGACGACGTTGTCCTGACCGTGCAGCGCAGAGCCGGAGAATTCACGTGACTGAGACCCCTAGTCCCCACGTCATCGACGCGGACACCCTGAGCGGTGGCCTCAAACCGATCCGCCAGGTGATCCTGTCGCTCGGCAGCAACCTCGGCGACCGTGAGGCGAACCTGCAGGGCGCGGTCGACGCGCTGCGGGACACCCCGGACGTCGTGGTGGTCGAGGTCTCCCCGGTCTACGAGACCGAACCGGTCGGCGGGCCGGCCGAGTCCGGTCCGTACCTGAACATCGTACTGCTGGCCGACACCACGCTGCCGGTGGAGATGCTGCTGGACCGCGCGCACGCGATCGAGCAGGCGTTCGGCCGGGAGCGCAGCGTGCCGGGCGCGCCGCGGACGCTGGACGTCGACCTGATCACGTACGGCCAGAAGACGATCGAGTCCGAGGAACTGACCGTGCCGCATCCGCGGGCGCACGAGCGGGCGTTCGTGCTCGCGCCCTGGCTCGACATCGAGCCGGACGCGGTGCTGCCCGGGCACGGACCGGTGGCCGAACTGCTGGCCAAGGTCGGCTCCGAGGGCGTGACCAAGCTCGACATCGAGCTGCAGTAGTGGTGTCCGGCGGTCCCGAGCCCGGCCGGGCGCGTGACGACGGGCGTGACAACGGGCGCAGAAACGGGCGCAGAAACGGGCGCCGAAACGGGCCCGGCAAGGAGCCGCCGCGCCCGGGTTCGGTCAGGCCGACCTCGCGGTGGCTGCTGGTCGCGATCGCCGTCCTCGGGGCGGCGATCGGCCTGACCATGGTCACGGCGATCGAGTCCGGCGGCGGCGTCGCCCCGTCGGTGTCCTGGCTGACGCTGGTCGCCTGGGCGTTCCTGGCCGCCCTGCTGTTCGCCGCGGCCCGCAACACCCATCAGCGGATCCAGGTCCGGCGGGAACGGATCGAGCCGTCCCGCGCGGTGTTCCTGCTGCTGATCGGGAAGGCCAGTGCGTTCGTCGGCGCGTTGTGCACCGGTGTTTACGCAGGGTTCGCGTTATCCTTCCTGGAGGCGGTGAACTCCTCCGGTCCCCGCCACCGTGTGATCATGGCCGGTGCCGCGGCGGTGATCTCTGTGCTGGTCGTCACGGCCGGATTGTTGCTCGAACGTGCGTGTCGTGTTCCCGAGGACCCCGACGAGACCGCCTAACATGTCGGTCCATGGGCTCAAGGGGTAACCGCCGTCGTACCAGGGCCACAGTTCTCGCCGTCGCCAACTCTCTGCTCGTCGTCGTCTGCCTGGGCGTGTCGATCGCCCTGTTCTCGCAGAACGAGTGGATCCTTCGCGCGGCGGCTGTCGTCGCCGTCCTGGTCGCCGTCGGTGCCTCGCTGCTGGTCCGCCACCAACTGCTGGTCGAACGCCTGGCCCACTCCGAGGAACGGGCCCAGGTGGCCCAGGAGTACTCCCGGATCACCAGTGCCCGGGTGGTCGAGAACGCCGAGTTCGTCGACCTGATGCAGCGCCGGCTGGACAAGATCGACGAGCGGCTGGACAAGATCGACCAGGAGGTCGCCACGGTCGTTGCCGCCGGCGACAAACACTCCCAGGCCGAGGCCCCGACCGTGGTCGACCTCAAACTCCGCGGCCTCGCCGCCTCCTGACCGCCTGCCGGCGGCAGTTTGCTGCCACCTCCCCCGCGAGCACCCGCCGCGATGGTGGGCTGAGGCATGGCTTGGTTCCGGCGGAAGAAGACAGTCAGCGGGCCGCAGCGGCGGCCTTGGCTGGATCACGGATTGTCCGGTGGTGAGCGGGTGGACTGCATCCGGTGCGGGCGCGGGCTGACCGTCGTACTGCAGGCGTCGTCGTCGGTCACGGTCACGCACGACGGGATGCTCGACGGGGTTGCGCTGATCTGTACCGCGTGCGGCGAGTTCACCTGTGAGGCATGCTCGCTGCTGGGCGGTTCACACCTGGCGAAATGTCCCGGATGCGCGAATCCCGTCGTACCGCCGATGACTTGATCACCGGTCGGCCCCATACTGCGAGGTGGGGAGGGGATCAGCATGGGGCTGGATGCGAATTACCCGGCGGTGACGATGAACAACCCGATGGGTACGGTCACCGTCTACAACGAGGACCATGTGCCGATCGGGCACCTGGGCCCTCCGCCGTTCCACTCCAGGTCGGTCAACGTGACGTGCCGGCTGAAGGCGTGGGACGACGCGTACTGGTACAGACTGCTCAACCCGGACGGCTGGGAGTTCCCGGCGACCGCTGCCTACGTCTCGGCCGACGAGACCCACGAGCTGAACCCCGGCCAGCCGTATCCCATCCCGGAGTGCCGGAACGTCGGCTGCCGCCGCAAGGCCGGCCAAGCCGTCGCCGCGGGCGTTCTCGCCGCCGGTGCCGCCACGGCGATCCGGTCGTGGCGCCGTAGATCGGACAGCCCCGGCACGACTTGAGGTGGTCGCGTAGGTTCGGGGCCGTGGACATCTCCGAACTGCTGAAGATCGCCGAGGCCGCCGTCGACGAGGGCCGGAAGGTGACCGACTCGCGTCCGCCGGGGGAGCTGACCGCCAAGGGCGACCGGGACATGGCGTCCGAGGTGGACTTCGCGGTGGAGCGTGCGGTCCGGGCCTTCCTGGAGCGGGAGACACCGGACATCGGCGTACTGGGCGAGGAGGAGGGCGGCGCGACCGGCGGGACCCGATGGGTGCTCGACCCGATCGACGGGACGGTGAACTTCGTCCACGGCGCGCCGCTGTGGGGTATCTCGCTCGGCCTGATCGCGGACGGCCGCGCGGTGGCCGGCGTAATCGACCAGCCGATGCTGCGAACGCGGTACGCCGCGGCCGAGGGTCACGGCGCGACCTGCAACGGCGTCCCGATCCGCGGCAGTGACTGCACCCGGCTGTCCGACGCGTTGGTTGCCGTGGGCGACTACGCGGTCGGGCCGAACGCGGAGGTGCAGAACGCCGAGCGGCTGGCGCTGACCGGCCTGCTGCACCCGCGGGTCCAGCGGATCCGGATGATCGGTACGGCGGCGACCGCGCTGACCTGGGTCGCGGCCGGCCACTTCGACGCGATGGTGATGTTCTCCAACAAGCCCTGGGACACCATGGCCGGTGTCGCCATCGCCCGCGAGGCAGGCGTCGTCGTCCTCGACCTGGACGGTACGGACCACACCCCGGACTCCCGCGGCACGTTCGCCGTCTCCGCCGGCATCCGCGAGCCGATGCTGGACCTGATCGGCCAGGCGATCGGCTGACCCGGTGTCCGGAAGGCACGCCCGCCGACGAACGTCTACTTGTCGATGTCGCCGACGACGAAGAACATGCTGCCGAGGATGGCGATCATGTCGGGGATGACGGTGCCGGGGAGCAGCGCGGGGAGCGCGGAGATGTTGTTGAAGCTGGCCGACCGCAGCTTGAGCCGCCACGGGGTCTTGTCGCCGCGGGAGACCAGGTAGTAGCCGTTGATGCCGAGCGGGTTCTCGGTCCAGGCGTACGTCTGGCCCTCGGGCACCTTGAGGATCTTCGGCAGCCGGACGTTGACCGGCCCGGCCGGCAGGGACGACAGCTTGCCGATGCAGGCGTCGACCAGGTCGAGCGAGACCTTCACCTGTTCGAGCAGCACCCAGAACCGCGCGAAGCAGTCGCCTTCCGGCCGGGTGACGACCCGGAGTACGCCGTCGCGCTGCAACTCGTCGTACGCGAGGTAGGGCTCGTCGCGGCGGAGGTCTGCGTCCACCCCGGAAGCGCGCGCGATCGGGCCGGAGACGCCGTACTGCGCGATCAGCTCGGGGGTCAGCCTGCCGACGCCGACGGTGCGGGCGCGGAAGATCTCGTTGCCCATGACAATGTCTTCGATGTCGGGCAGCCGCTTGCGGACCGCGGTGGAGGCCGCCGCGGCGCGACCGAGCCAGCCGTACGGCAGATCCTCCTTGAGGCCGCCGACGCGGTTGAACATGTAGTGCATCCGGCCGCCGGACAGCTCCTCCATCACCGCCTGCAGCGTCTCGCGCTCGCGGAACGCGTAGAAGACCGGGGTGATCGCCCCGAGCTCGAGCGGGTAGGAGCCGAGGAACATCAGGTGGTTGAGGATCCGGTTCAGCTCGGCCAGCAGGGTGCGCAGCCAGACCGCGCGGACCGGGACCTCCAGGCCCATCATCCGCTCGACCGCGAGCACCACGCCGAGCTCGTTGCTGAACGCGGACAGCCAGTCGTGCCGGTTCGCCAGCACGATGATCTGGCGGTAGTCGCGGACCTCGAACAGCTTCTCCGCGCCGCGGTGCATGTAGCCGATGATCGGCTCGCAGCCGACGATGCGCTCGCCGTCCAGGGTCAGCCGGAGCCGGAGCACGCCATGGGTGGCCGGGTGCTGCGGGCCGATGTTGAGCACCATGTCGGTGGTCGCCAGCTCCGAGCCGGTCCCGGTCCCGCCCCGCTCGTACGCGGGGTCGAATCCGGCGGCCCCCGCCCCAATTCCCACCACTCTTTCGGTACTCATGCCCCTAGTGTGCCGTGGGTGGCGCAGCTTGGCGCTGCTGACGCCCAGGTACGCACCTCGCTGCGTTGGAGGAGCATCCACGATGAACCCCGCATCGAGGACGCTCCTCCGCCTTGCGATGCACGCACCTGGACGCCAGCATCACTCAAGCTGCGCCACCCACGGCACACTTTCGTGACAGGCTTGACCCGTGGATGACCTCTTCGCACCCTCGGATGTCAGCTGGACGCCGGTCTCGCCGAAGCTGGCCGCGGTGCGCCGGCTGAACGCGGCGATCACGTTCGGCGTGCTCGGGCTGCTCGCCCTCCTGGTTCTCGGGCTGACCATCGGCTGGACGTACGGCGTCCTGGCGCTGGTCGTGCTCGCGGCCGGTTTCGGCTGGTCGTGGGTGCTGATCGGGCGGAACCAGCAGTCCTGGAAGTACGCCGAGCGCGAGGACGAACTGCTGGTCAGCCACGGGATCCTGTTCCGCGAGCTGGTGGTGGTGCCGTACGGGCGGATGCAGTTCGTCGACGTGACGGCCGGGCCGCTGGAGCGGGCGTTCGGGATCGCGACGGTCGAGCTGCACACCGCGACCCCGGCGACCGACGCGAAGATCCCGGGGTTGCATCCGGACGAGGCGAGCCGGCTGCGCGACCGTCTGTCCGCGCTCGGCCAGGCCCAGGCGTGGGGCCTGTGACGGAGCCGGCGCCCGGGCCGTACGACGCCCCCGGGCCACAGACCACCCAGCAGAGCACCCAGCCGCTGACCGCGCAGCCCCCGGGGCTGCCGTCGCCGGGAGAGCCCGCCGGGGCGCGGTTGCACCCGTTGACGCCGTTCGTGAAGGGCTGGGGGTACTTCGTCGTCGCGGCGATCGCGATGGTGAACAACGAGAGCCTGCGCAGCAATCTCGAGCTGGCCGGCCTCGGCCTGGTCGGGGTACTGATCGGCGGCATCCTGCTCGGCGCGCTGTCGTGGTGGTTCACCAAGTGGCAGCTGACCGACGACGCGATCCGGGTGGACAGTGGGTTCCTGTTCCGCCGGACCCGGATCATCCGGTTCGACCGGATCCAGGCGATCGACGTCGCGCAGCCGTTCGTCGCCCGCCTGTTCGGGATGGCCGAGCTGCGGATGGACGTGGCCGGCGGCGGCAAGAGCGACGGCAAGCTGAGCTACTTCAGGTACGGCGAGGCCGTCGACCTCCGCACCATCCTGCTGGTCCGGGCCAAGGGCGGGCAGGCCGTCGAGCACACCCAGCAGCCCGAGTCCGAGCCGATCCTGGTGGTCCCGACGAACCGCCTGCTCGGCGCGACCCTGCTGTCGTCGACGGTCATCGGTAGCGCCGGTGGTCTGGTCTGGCTGATCGTCGCCACCACTGTGCTGGACTTCCACATCGGTCTGTTCGCCGGTCTGCCGCTGTTGCTGGGTGTCGTGCAGCCGATTTGGAAGCAGGTCGTCGGCAACCACGGCTTCACGCTGTCCGAGAGCCACCACGGACTGCGGACGAAGCGCGGCCTGTTCGACGTCCAGCGGCAGACCGTGCCGCCTGGTCGCGTCCAGGGCCTGCTGATCACCGAGCCGATCGTCTGGCGGTTGCTCGGTTGGGCCCGCGTGGAGCTCGACATCGCGGGTGTGGCGGGCAATCCCGCCGAGGGCGAGGACGACCGCGAGGGTGCACAGCTCCTCCCGGTGGGAGACCGTGACGAAGTCGCGTTCGTGCTCGCACGCATCCTGCCCGGGCTCGACCTGTCCCGCATCGTGATGCATCAAGCGCCCGAGCGGGCCAAGTGGCTGCGTCCGATCGGCTGGCGCTACCTCTCGTACGGCCACGACGAGCAGGTGCTCGTGACCACGCGCGGCTGGGTGAGCCGTCGTACGTCGATCGTGCTGCACCACAAGACCCAGTCGGTGCGCCTCGAACAGGGCCCTCTCCAGCGGCGCCTGGGCCTCGCCAATGTCCACGTGGACACGCCCCTCGGCCCGACCGATGCGATCGCCCTGCATCGCGACCAGTTCGAGGCTGCGCAGCTCTTGGAGGCTCAGGCGGACAGGGCGCGCGAAGCGCGTCGTACGGTGCCCTCGCCGGCTGCTGTCCATACCCAGCCGAACCCGCCGAGGCCGGACGGGTCCAGCAGTTCGGCGGCCTCTCCGGCGGACGACAGCTCGGCCACGTAGCGCAGCGGTTCCGTCTGGGCCAGGTCGAGGCTCGGACGGGCCGCGCTCACTCCGAGCGCCCGCAAGGCGTCCCTCTGGAGTACGAGCTTCCCACCCAGCGAGTCCAGCGCCACGTGGGCGGTCACGTCGCACGAGCCGTCCAGCACCGGGTCACACTCGCGTCCGGCCCGGAAGCCCGTCACAGTCCCGTACGGCGGACGACCGGCCCGCACATGCCCATAGTCGATCGCGACCGCCATCCCACCCTCCTCGAGCCGCTCGACCACCGACGCCCACGCGAGGTCGCGAGTCCTGCCGATCTCGGCCCGATCACCTGGCTGCCGCAACGGCCACCACTCCTCGAGCCAGCCCAGGTCGTTGCCCGAGACAACATCCCCGAGAGACAGATCGGCCAGGAGATACCGCGGTACGCCGTCCTCGTCCAGCTCGGCGATGTCACACGGCACGTTGTCCAGCCACTCGTTGGCGACGGCCAGTCCGGTGATCGACGACGGCAGCTCGTCGTCCAGCTCCACCTCGACGACCGACAGCCCCTCGGCTCGCAGTACGTGGCCCAGCTCGCCCGACCCTGAACCGATGTCCACCACCTCCGCAGCACCCACCGCACGCGCCAGCCGCGCCAGTGCCTGCCCGAACAAGGCTGACGCGTGCACAGACGTCCGAAAATGCGCAGCCGGCCGCTCCCGCCGATAGAACCCGTCAGGTCCGTAGAGAGCGGTCTCCCAGGCCTCGCGAAAGGTGATCACAGCCGGACCGCGTCGGCCGACGTCGGCTCCACGACCCATGGCACAAGGACGGTGACATGTGGCGGGATCAACTCCGTCAGTGGAACGTGCGGTCGCGCTGTCGACCGGGACACCGACCGCCAGCGGTGGGTGTAGTCGGCCAGTTCGGGAACTGTGATCAGGATCGCGGTCAATCCGGTCCGGGCAGCCCACGCATCGCTCACCACGGCATGCTCTCATCACCTAGGCTGAAGATGGATCGTCTGGTACCCCGCGCGGGACTGGAACGAAGAGAGTGAGCATGGAACGGATCGGCTTGATCGGAGCCGGCCGGGCCGGAACCGCCCTGGGAGCAGCCTTGGCGGCCGCCGGGCATCCCCTGGTCGGTGTCACCGCACGGTCGAGCGCGTCACGGGAACGCGCCGCCCGGCTCCTGCCCCATGTGCCGGTGCTGACGCCCGACGAGGTGACGGCCCGCGCCGATGTGGTCCTGATCGCCGTACCGGACGACCTGATCCAGCACGTCGTCCACCAGCTACCACTCACCAGCGGCCAGTACGTCGTCCACCTGTCGGGTGCACACGGCCTCGAGCCACTCCGAGCGTCGAAGGCCGTCCCAGTGGCCCTGCATCCGGCCATGACGTTCCCGGGCGGTGCGGTCAGCCTGGAGGGTGTCATGTTCACGGCGACCGCGCCGGACGGCGCCAGGGAGATCGTCGAGCGGCTGGTGAAGGCGCTCGGGGCGCAGGTGCAGTGGGTGGCGGAGGAGGATCGCGCGCACTACCACGCGGGTCTCGTGCACGGCGCGAACCACCTGACAACGCTGGTCACCCAGGCCCTCGCCGTACTGCGGGAGGCGGGGGTGGCGGACCCGGCCGCGACACTCCGGCCACTGGTGACCGCAACCCTCGACAACACGCTGCGATCCGGTCATCATGCGCTCACCGGGCCGATCGCCCGGGGCGATGTCGACACGGTGGCAGCACATCTGGCCGGACTGCGAGACCGGACGGCGAGCACGTACGCCGAACTGGCCCGGGCCACGGTGGAGCTGGCCGCGGCCGACGGACGGCTGGACCCGGACACGGCGGCCCGGTTCGAAAAGGTGCTGAACGGGGAACCAGGCGAGCGGGATCGGACAGGGGAGGCACCGCGATGAGACTCACCCAGACCAAGGCCGAACTGCGGGCGGCGGCCGCGATCCGGCCCCGGGCGGTCGTGATGACGATGGGCGCCCTGCACGAAGGCCATGCGGCCCTCCTCGCCGAGGCCCGGGAGCGGGTCGGTCCGGAGGGCAGTGTCGTCCTCACCATCTTCGTGAACCCGTTGCAGTTCGGGCCGTCCGAGGACTTCGACCGGTATCCGCGCACGCTGGCCAGCGACCTGGCGATCGCCAAGAACGAGGGCGTCGACCTGGTCTTCAACCCGTCCCGCGACGAGCTGTACCCGAACGAGCCGTCCATCACGGTGCATCCGGGTCCGCTGGCCGACGAGCTCGAGGGTGTGTTCCGGCCGGGCCACTTCGCCGGCGTACTGACGGTGGTGGCGAAGCTGCTGCACCTGACCGCGCCCGACCTGGCGTTGTTCGGCGAGAAGGACTACCAGCAGCTCACGCTGATCCGCGAGATGGTGTGCGACCTGGACTGGGACGTCGACATCGTGCCGGTGCCGACCGTCCGCGAAGCCGACGGCCTCGCCATGTCCTCACGCAACCGCTACCTCGACGAGACCGAGCGCGACGAGGCGCTGGTGCTGTACCGGGCGCTGACTGCCGGGGCGAAGGCGGGGATGAACGGTCCGGACGCGGTGATGGCCGCCGCCCAGGCCGAGCTGGAAGCGGTCCCGTCGGTCAAGATCGACTATCTCGCCCTGCGCGCACCGGACCTCGGCCCGGTGATCGGCCCCGGCGAGGCCCGGATGCTGATCGCCGCCCGGGTCGGCACCACCCGTCTCATTGACAACATTTCCATCACCCTTCGATGAATTCGGTTGATACCGTCGCGGGATGACTGTGCTTTTGGCCGGGCCTTCGGCGCCGGCGGGGTCACGGGGCTCTGACTCCCGGCCTTCCCTCGTCGCTCCAGTCGCTTCGCTCCCTCCGCTCCTCAGTCCAGGCCGGGGGCCCATGATCGGGCTCCCTGCGCTCCTCAGTCCAGGCCGGGAGGCCCCGTGACCGCACCCGCTGTGCCGCAACGGCTGGCCGCGCCCGAACCGGGCTGGACCGACACCGTCGACGTGGTGGTGATCGGATCCGGTATCGCCGGGCTGACCGCCGCCCTCAAGGCCCGTGAGCTCGGTTCCGTACTGGTGGTGACGAAGGACGTCGTCGCCTCCGGTTCGACCCAGTGGGCCCAGGGCGGGATCGCCGCCGCCCTCGATCCGGAGGACTCCCCGGAGGAGCATCTGCACGACACGCTGGTCGCCGGCGCCGGTCTGTGCGACCCGGACGCGGTACGGGCGCTGGTCACCGAGGGCCCCGACGCCGTCCGTGACCTGATCGAGCTGGGGGCCCGGTTCGATACCCTCGCCGACGGTGACCTGTCGCTGACGCGGGAAGGCGGGCATCTCCGCAACCGGATCGCGCACGCCGGCGGTGACGCGACCGGCGCCGAGATCGAACGGGCGCTCGTCGCCGCGGTGAAACGGGCCGACGACATCCGGCTGATCGAGCACGCGCTCGTCATCGACCTGCTGACCGCCGAGGACGGCGCCGTCGCCGGTGTGACACTGCACGTGATGGGCGAGGGGCAGTTGGACGGTGTCGGGGCGATCCGCAGCCGGGCGGTGATCCTCGCGTCCGGTGGCATCGGTCAGTTGTACGCCGCGACGACCAATCCCAGCGTGTCCACGGGGGACGGGATGGCGCTGGCGTTGCGGGCCGGGGCGAAGGTGCGCGACCTGGAGTTCGTGCAGTTCCACCCGACCGTGCTGTGGCTGGGCAAGAGCGCGAAAGGCCAGCAGCCGTTGGTGTCCGAGGCGGTCCGCGGCGAGGGTGCGTTCCTGGTCGACCACGAGGGCAACCGGTTCATGCAGGGTCAGCACCAGCTCGCCGACCTGGCGCCGCGCGACGTGGTGGCGAAGGCGATCATGCGGCAGATGCTTGCCACTGGCAAGGATCATGTCTTCCTCGACGCGCGGCACTTCGGCGACGAGAAGTGGCGGGTCCGGTTCCCCACCATCCTGGCGTCCTGCCGGTCGCACGGGATCGACCCGGTCCGTGAGCTGATCCCGGTCGCGCCCGCCTGTCACTATTCGTCCGGCGGCGTGTGGACCGACCTCGACGGTCAGACGTCGGTGCCCGGTCTGTTCGCCTGCGGTGAGGTCGCGTGCACCGGTGTGCACGGCGCCAACCGCCTCGCGTCGAACTCGCTGCTGGAAGGTCTCGTCTTCGCCCGCCGGATCGCCGCCCGGCTGGCCGACGGGCTCCCCGCCTTGCGTGAGCCGGTCGCCGACACCCGCGTGTCCGGGCTGGTCGACGCGGACGTCGTACCCGAGCTGCAGCGGGTGATGACGGTTGGCGCCGGTGTCATCCGCAGCGCGACCGGACTGTCGGAGGCGGGTGCGACACTCGGCAAGCTGATCGAGCAGCCGGCCGGTGAGCCGGGTACGCCGGCCTGGGAGGCGACGAACCTGGCCACGGTGGCGTCCGCGCTGATCGCCGCCGCGACCGCGCGCGAGGAGAGCCGCGGCTCGCACTGGCGCGAGGACCACCCCGATCGCGACGACCAACACTGGTTGGGCAATCTGGACCTGACCTTGCCCGCCGAGGGCGAGCAGGCACTTCCGCGGACCACGTTCGTTCCGCACGAAACCGAGGAGAATGCCCAGCATGGATGAGACTGTCGACCGGCAATGGGTCGCTGACCTCGTGCGGGCCACGATCGAGGAGGACCTGGCCGGCGGCGTGGACGTCACGACGACGGCCACCATCGACGCGGACCAGATCTCGGTCGCCGAACTCGTCGCCCGGGCCGACGGGGTAGTGGCGGGCCTGGAGATCGCCGAGCTGGTGATCCGGCTGGTCGCCGCGCCGGACGAGGTCGAGCTCGAGTACTCCGTCACCGACGGAGCTGCCGTGCGCAAGGGCGACGTACTGATGACGATCCGCGGCAAGACGCGGCAGTTGCTCACGGCCGAGCGCACCGCGCTCAACCTGCTGTGCCACCTCTCCGGTGTCGCCACGCTGACCCGTCGATGGGTGGACGCGGTCGAGGGCACCGGCGCGGTGATCCGCGACACCCGCAAGACGATGCCGCTGCTGCGCTCGCTGGAGAAGTACGCGGTCCGCTGCGGCGGCGGCAAGAATCACCGGATGGGCCTGTCCGACGCGGCGCTGATCAAGGACAACCACGTGATCGCGGCCGGCGGGGTCGCCGAGGCGTTCCGCCTGGTCCGCAAGGCGTATCCCGATCTCGCGGTCGAGGTGGAAGTGGACTCGGTCGACGACGCGCTGATCGCGGTCGAGTCCGGCGCCGAGCTGATCCTGCTCGACAACATGGATCTTCCGCTGCTCCGGGAGGCGGTCGAGAAGGTGGCCGGGCGCGCCAAGCTGGAGGCGTCCGGCGGTCTCACCCTGGACCGGGCCCGCGCGGTGGCGGAGACCGGCGTCGACTACCTCGCGGTCGGTGCGCTGACGCACTCGGCGCCGGTGCTCGACATCGCCCTGGACCTGCGGACCGCGGCGAATCCCGAGGACGCCTGATGCTCCTCGCCGTCGCCGTCGAGAACACCCGGACCCTGGTCGGTCTGGTCTTCGAGGGCACGGTCAAACGGCACTGGTGGGTCGGCACGGATCCCCGGCGTACGGCGGACGAGTGGGCGGTCCTGTTGCAGGGACTGCTGGCGGGGGAGTCGCCGGTGTCCGGGATCGCGGTGTGTTCCGCCGTACCGCACGTGCTGCACGAGTTGCGCGACGTGGTCTCCCGGTATTACCACGACGTGCCGAGTGTGGTGGTCGAGCCCGGCGTCAAGACCGGGTTGCCGGTGCTGGTGGACAACCCGCGTGAGGTCGGCACCGACCGGATCGCCAACGCGCTCGCGGCGGTCCACCTGTACGGCGCTCCGTGCATCGTCGTCGACGTGGGTACGGCGATCACCATCGACGTGGTCAACCCGGCCGGCGCCTTCAGCGGCGGAGTGATTGCCCCCGGCATCGAAACCGCGACGGACGCGCTCGGGAACGCGGCCGCCCAGTTGCGCCGGGTCGAACTGGTCAGGCCACGTTCGGTGGTCGCGAAGAACACCGTCGAAGCGCTGCAGTCCGGTGCGATCCACGGCTTCGCCGCACTGGTCGACGGCCTCGTCGGGCGGATCCGCGCGGAGCAGTCCCTGGACGAGTCCGCCGCCGTCGTCCTCACCGGCGCGTTGGCGCCGTTGCTGGCCGAGCAACTCTCCACGCCGGTTCGCAACGAACCGCTACTGACGCTGCACGGTCTGTACCGGGCGTTTGCCCGGAACAACTAGACCGGCCGGTGCCGGATTGCCCGTTCGGGCATAACCTCTTGTGCGTCGGTTGCGGCCGGGATCACCATGGGGTGAACGACTTCCGGGGTGGGGGGAAACAATGAAGTCTGTTTATCGCGCACTGGCCGGCCTGATCGCGATCGGTGTGGTGGTCCAGGCGATGGCGATCGCCCTCGCATGGTTCACCGCGATCAAGGACATGGACGAGGGCGCCGTCTTCGACAAGAACTCGGATCTGAACTTCGGCCACGAGGCGCACGGGACGATCGGGATGATGGTCATGCCGGCTCTCGCGCTGCTGCTGCTCATCGTCTCGTTCTTCGCCAAGGTGGAGGGCGGGATCAAGTGGGCGCTGTTCGTGGTCGGCCTGGTGGCACTGCAGATCACGCTCGCGTTCGTCTCCTTCGGCGCGCCCGTGGTCGGCACGCTGCACGGTCTGAACGCGTTCGTGCTGGCCGGTGTCGCGAGCGTGGCGGCTCGCAAGGCGGCCGCACCGACGGCGGTCCCCGCGTCCGAGACACCCGCCGAGGCGGCCAGGTAGATGTCGTCGGCAACTGACTCGTGCGTGGCCGCGGGCTGATGACCCGGCGGCCACGTCGCCGCACCGTGATCGCGGTGCTGGCGACCATCGTCGTACTGGCGCCGCTCGCGTGGTTCTGGCAGCGCAGCCTGGTGCCCGGCGACCTGTCCCCGATGCAGATGGGGTACGCCGACTACGGCGGCGGCCCGGCGACGCACGCCCATCACGGGCAGGACGTGAGCACGCTGACCGGTCCGTCCGGCAGACCTGACGTGAGCGTGAATCTGGTGGCGCGCAAGGAACGCTTCGACATCCCAGGCCGCGGATCGATGGACGGCTACACGCTCAACCACACCTCGCCAGGGCCCCAGATCGTCGCACAACAAGGCGATCTGATCCAGGTGACGCTGCACAACGAGTCCGTGCCCGAGGGAATCACGTTGCACTGGCACGGCATCGACGTACCCGCGGCCGAGGACGGTGTCGCCGGTGTCACGCAGGACGCGGTGCCGCCCGGGAAGTCGCACGTCTACCGCTTCGTCGCCGAGGACGTCGGCACGTACTGGTACCACTCCCACCAGGTCTCGCACGAACAGGTGAAGAAGGGCCTGTACGGCGTACTGATCGTCGAACCGACCGCGACCGACGTGGTCGCCGCCGTGCACACCTACGAGAAGGTGCGGACGGTCAACGGCGGGTACGGCGAACGGCGGGTGCCCGCACCCGGACCCACGGTCCGGGTCCGGTTGATCAACACGGACAACGGTCCGTGGGCCGGCTGGGTCGACGGAGCGCCGTACCGGATCGTGGCGGTGGACGGGACCGAGGTGAACGCGCCGCCGGAGGTGAGCGGCAAGGCCGTGCTCGTCACCGCGGGCGGCCGGGTCGATCTGCTGGTGAGGATGCCGCAGGGCTCGGCGATCAGGATCGGTCTCGGCGGTGGACCGACGTCGCTGGTGGTCGGCGACGGCAACGCACCGGCCGGTGCCGAACCGCGGGAACGCGTCGACCTGCTGACGTACGGCGCACCGCGTCCGCTCGCGTTCGACCCGGCCGGGGCGACCCGGGTGTTCACCTACGACATCGGCCGCCGGCCCGGGTTCTTCGACGGACGCCCGGGCCTGTGGTGGACGATCAACGGGCATCAGTTCCCGAACGTGCCGATGTACATGGTGACCGAGGGCGACGTCGTCCGGATGACGATCAGGAACACCTCCGGCCAGGTCCACCCGATGCACCTGCACGGCCACCACGTCGTCGTACTGAGCCGCAACGGCGTCGCGGCCACCGGGAGCCCGTGGTGGACCGACTCACTCAACGTCGAGGACGACGACACCTACGAGATCGCGTTCGTCGCGGACAACCCCGGGATCTGGATGGACCACTGCCACAACCTGCCGCACGCCGCTCAGGGGCTGGTCACCCACCTGATGTACAGCGGCGTCACGACCAGGTTCCACCTCGGCGGTACGGCGAGCAATCAGCCCGAGTGATCCGGCTCGATCGGGCGGCCGACAGTGAGCGCGCTCCGCAGCGTGTCCGGAAGTGTGTTGAACGCCGCGTCGGGCCGCGTCCCGGTCGCGTCCAGGGTCTTGGAGAAGAAGCAGCGGACGGCGGCGGCCAGCACGACGTCGAGGACGTCGTCGTCGGTCAGGCCGACGGACTTCAGTTCGTCCACGTCGTCCTGGGTGATGGTGTCCGCGGACAGCGCGACCTTGCGGGCGAACGTCATGATCGCGCGGTCGACCGGATCGATGGCCGGCTCGTTGATCAGGGCCGCGACCTCCTCGGACGTGTAGAACTTGTCGGCCAGGACCTGGCCGTGCGCGAGGCTGCAGTAGCTCGACTTGAGCGCGGTCGCGGCGGCCAGGGTGGCCAGCTCGTAGCGGCGCAGGTCCATGGACTCCCGGATCGCCCCGGACAGCTGCTTCCAGGCTTCGTAGACCTGCGGCCGGGCCGCGAAGGTCTTGACGTAGTTGGGTATGTGTCCCGCCGGAGCACGGTTGCGGTCGAAGAACCCCTGGTCCGTCGGTGTGTCGATGAACGTCATGCGAACCCCCCTTGTGGCTTCACGGTAAAGGTGCCGTACCGATCCGGCAACGCTCCTGCCTGGTGGGTACCGGGTCATGGGTATGGTTCACCCGGTCGGTTGTGAGGCAACTGAGACGAGGTGGTCTGAGTGCGGCGGATGTCGGGACGTGTCTCCGCCGTGGCGCTGGCGGTGCTGTTCTGCGCGACCGCTCTGACCGCCTGCCAATCGGATCCGGTGCCCACCGACGTGGCGGTCGGCTGGGCCGGTGACGGCCGGACCGCCGTCCAGGTGACCTGGAAGGACGACAACGCGCCCAACCGGATCACCATCGAGGGTGTGCTCAGCAGCAGTCCGTCGTACGTGAAGTACCTTGCCGCCGGCGAGCCGAACAGCTGGGCGATCCCGACGTCGGCCTTCCCGCCGGACGGCAACTACCGGGTGGCGGTGGCCACTGGGACGTCGCAGGGCGGGGTGACCAGCAAGCTCGCGCGCTCGGAGGTGTTCGACACCGACGGCCCGGTCCGGCCGGGTGCGGCCAGTGCGAGCCCGATGGGCCGGGGTGTGCTGATGACGTGGACGGTACCGGCGCCGCCGCAGGACTTCACGCCGAACGACCCGCTGGACGTGAAGGGTGCGAAGACGCAGCTGTACGTCCCGATGGTCGGGCGGCCCGGCGCCATGATGCGCGCGATCGGCCCGGGTACGACGTCGACGCGACAGCTGATCAAGAGTCTCCAGCCGCCGTACCTGTTCCAGCTGCGGGCGCAGAACGAGTGGAGCACCCGGATCGGCGGGGAGGTGCTCGGCCTCACCAGCTCGATCAACGGTGTGGTGCCCGCGTTGGCGCAGTTCAGCGTGCAGGTCCACGTCCGTGGCCGGGTCGTCCTGCAGGAGGTGGTCTGCGAGGGTGAGACCCCTTGCGTGCAGCGTCGGGCCACTCCGGCCGGCGTGCCCGTGATGGTGATGACCCAGGTCACGCCGGATGCCCGCTGGACGCCGGCGGCCCGCGGCTCGACGACAGCCGGCGGGCACTACGACATCCCGATGATCAACGGCCCGAGCCGGCCGTACCGGATCACGGTCCCGGGCTACACCCGCCCCGGCGTCCTCACGGCGACGTCGAGCAGCCGTCCGGCGTACACCAAGAGCGTGGTCCGGGTCGCGACGGCCGGGTTCGTCGGCGGCCCGGCGAAGCGGCGCGGTGACAACGTGATGGTCTACACGACGGTCAAGCCGGCGATGAACACGACCGTGATCTTGCAGTCGTGGAACCGGCAGACCCGCCGGTGGGTGAACGTGAAGGCGGTGGCGATGCGCAACGGGCAGGCCTCGCTGCTGTTCAAGGCGTCCCAGGCGGGTGCGTTCGCCTACCGGTTCGTCATCCCGGGCGCGTCGATGTTCGGGCGGCCGATGAACGGAACGACCACCCCGCAGCTACCGCTGAACGTCCGCTGACGCGGTCTCGGCCTCCGGCGCGACCCGGTCCTTCCGGCGGAGCTTGTAGTAGTTGTACGCCGCGACACCCGCCGGCACGAGCACGACCAGGGCCCAGATCGACAACTGGCCGAAGATCCGGTCCGCGTCGTCGCCGATGTTGTACGCGACGATCCCGATCGCGGCCGCCCAGGCGATCCCGCCGCCGGCGTTCGCGGCCAGGTGCTCAGGGCATCAGTCCGGGGGAATCTCAGGGTTCCTGCCGTTGAACGCCTTGGTCACGTTCTGCAGCGCGGCGGTGACCTCGGACGGGATCACCCAGAACGTGTTGCCGGGGCCCTTGGCGAGCTCGGGCAGCATCTGCAGGTACTGGTAGGCGAGCAGCTTCGGGTCCGGGTCGTTGCGGTGGATCGCCTCGAACACCGTGTCGATCGCCTTCGCCTGACCCTCGGCCCGCAGGATCGCCGCCTGCCGCTCGCCCTCCGCGGTCAGGATCTTGGACTGCCGCTGGCCCTCGGCGGCCAGGATCGCGGCCCGCTTCTCCCGCTCGGCCCGCATCTGCTTCTCCATCGACTCCTTGATCGACGGCGGCGGCTCGATGCCCTTCAGTTCGACCCGGTTCACCCGGATGCCCCACTTGCCGGACGCCTCGTCCAGTACGCCGCGCAGGGTGGAGTTGATGTGCTCGCGCGACGTCAGCACCTTCTCCAGGTCGAGACTGCCGATCACGTTGCGCAGGGTGGTCACGGTCAGCTGCTCGATCGCCTGGATGTAGTTGGCGATCTCGTACGCCGCCGCCCGCGGATCGGTGACCTGGAAGTACAGCACCGTGTCGATGTGCACGACCAGGTTGTCCTCGGTGATCACCGAGCGTGGCTCGAACGACACCACCTGCTCACGCAGGTCGATCAGCGGCCGGGGCCGGTCGACGAACGGGATGACGATGTTCAGGCCGGGCTCGAGGGTGCGCAGGTACCGGCCGAGGCGCTCGACGTTGCTGGCTCGCGCCTGCGGCACGATCCGGACCGTCCGGAGTACCAGGACGACGGCGAGCAGGGCGGCGATCGCCCCGAAGACTATTTCGGCCATGGATCCTCCCGGGGATGGACGAGGGCGGTGGCTCCTTCGATCGCGAAGACGTCCACCGTGGTGCCCTCGGGGATGACGAGGTCGGGGTCGTACGACCGCGCGCTCCACTCCTCGCCGCCGATCCGGACCCGCCCCGGCTCCCGGCCGACCTGGCTCAGCACCACGGCCTCGCGTCCGACCAGCGCGGCCACGCCGCTGCGCAGCTGCGGGTACGACATCAGGTGCCGGCGGGCCACCGGCCGGACCAGCGTGATCATCGCGGCCGCGGTCACGGCGAACACGAGCAGTTGCAGACCGAGGCCGAGCCCCAGGCCGGCCGCACCGGCCGCGGCCAGCGCGGCGACGGCGAGCAGGAGCAGATCGAGAGTCGCCGTCATCACCTCGGCGGTGCCGAGGACGGCGGCGAGGATCAACCACAGGAACCAGGACTGCATGGCGACCACCCGGCGGCGGAAAGTACCTCTGTTTCGACGGTACTCCGGATCCGTGGGCGTGCAGCTAACGGTTCGGCTTTCTTCCGGCGGCCCCCCGGTCGCCGCCGCCGTACCGATGCCGGCTGTCAAGGCCCTGGGGACAAACGATTCGGCTCAGAAGGTGCTCAGTCACTAGCCTTGACCCCATGACTGACGCACACGTGAACCCGGTGAACCCCGACAGCGGGCAGGACGACCTGCCCGAGCAGATGCGGGTCCGCCGGGAGAAGCGTGACCGCCTGCTGGCGGAGGGAGTGCAGCCCTACCCGATCTCGGTGCCGCGGACGCACCTGCTGAAGGACCTGCGGGCCAAGTACGACGGGCAGGAGCTCGAGCCCGACACGCGGACCGGCGAGCAGGTCTCCGTGACCGGTCGGGTGATCTTCCTGCGCAACACCGGCAAGCTGTGCTTCGTCCGGCTCCGGGAGGGCGACGGGACCGAGCTGCAGGTGATGCTGTCCCAGGCGGACCTCGGCGAGGAGGAGCTGGCCCGGTTCAAGGCGCTGGTCGACATCGGCGACCTGCTGGCCGTCCAGGGCGAGGTCGTGACCAGCCGCCGCGGCGAGCTGTCCGTCCAGGCGAGCGGCTGGCAGATGGCCGCCAAGACGCTGCGCCCGCTCCCGAACGAGCACAAGCCGCTGAGCGAGGAAGCCCGCGTCCGGATGCGGTACGTCGACCTGATCGTCCGCCCCGAGGCGCGGGAGATGGTCCGGACCAAGGCCGCCGTGCTCAAGTCGCTGCGGCAGACGTTCGACACGCACGACTTCGTCGAGGTCGAGACGCCGGTGCTGCAGCTGACCAACGGCGGAGCGGCCGCACGGCCGTTCACGACCCACCTGAACGCGTTCGACCAGGAGATGAAGCTGCGGATCGCGCTCGAGCTCGACCTGAAGCGGGCGATGATCGGCGGCGTCGACCGGGTCTACGAGATCGGCCGCACGTTCCGTAACGAGGGACTCGACTCCACCCACTCGGCGGAATTCTCGATGATCGAGGCCTATGAGGCGTACGGCGATTACGACACGATGGCCGAGCTGATCCAGGAGCTGATCCGGAACGCCGGCCGCGCGATCGGCCGGACGACGATCACTGCGCGCGACGGTTCAACCATCGACCTGCAGCAGCCGTTCCGGCACGCGACACTTTTCGGGCTGCTGTCCGAAGCGGTCGGCGAGAGCGTCGACGTGACCACCGACCTGGCCACTCTGACCAAGTTGGCCGAGCAGCATCACGTCGAGTTGCAGCCGGGCCGGAATGCCGGCGAGATCGCCGTCGACTTGTTCGAGAAGCTGGCCGAGCACACCTTGATCCAGCCCACCTTTGTCCGCGACTATCCGGAAGCGGCACGGCCGCTGGCGAAGCCGCACCGGGAAATTCCGGGCCTGGTCGAGGCCTGGGACCTGTTCGTCAACGGCGTCGAACTCGGGGTTGCCTACTCGGAGCTGAACGACCCGGTGATCCAGCGGGATCGCCTGGTGGCGCAGTCGTTGCAGGCCGCCGCCGGCGACCCCGAGGCGATGGAGCTGGACGAGGACTTCCTGCGTGCGATGGAGTTCGGGATGCCGCCGTCCGGTGGGATGGGGATGGGCCTGGACCGGTTGGTGATGTTGCTCACCGGGACCGGTATCCGGGAGACGATTCTGTTCCCGTTGCTCCGGCCGGAGTGATTCCGCGAATCGGTCGCAGGATCGTTGCATAGCACAACGGACGGTCACTGCAAATCCGGGGGCCTGAGTTTTCGTCGGGATCGGCTCAGCATTCTGGCCGGGGCCGGTTTCGGACCGCGTGAATACACAAGGTCACCACGGCTGCACAGCGTCGATCGGCACCGCGTGGTGCGGAGCGTTTAGTCACATCTTTCCCGCTCATTGTGGGAGGTGAATGACACGGGCCCGGTTTGTGCGGTACAAATCAGGTGCAAACAAAACGGCAGGGGGATTGCGGCCCGGTGACGGGCGCGGAAAGGACTGTCATCGATGGCGCAAAGGGTGCAGGTGGTTCTCGAGGACGATCTCGACGGTGGTAAGGCCGACGAGACCGTGACCTTTGGGCTGGACGGAACGACGTACGAGATCGACCTGTCCAAGAAGAACGCCGCCAAACTGCGCGACGCCCTCAGCGGTTATGTCGGCGCGGCCCGCCGGGTTTCCGGGCGCCGCGGCGGTTCGGGCCGGGGCCGGGGTCGCGGGCGGTCGGCGTCCGACTCCGCCGACATCCGGGCCTGGGCCAAGGAGAACGGCTACGACGTGAGCGAGCGGGGCCGGATCTCCGCCGAGGTGCGCGCGGCGTACAACGAAGCCAAGTAATTCCCGGCCGACCGCCGGTCCCGGTGCCCCGAGGGGTGCCGGATGCGAGAGGCGAGGTGTGTCCGCGCAAAGCGCGGAGCACCTCGCCTCCGGTGTGTCATGGGGAGCTCCGCTCCGCGGGCCGTCCGCATTCCGGTTGTTTCACGATGTGGACGTATCGGTGACCCGGGCGTGTCGGGACCGATGACTGAGGCGGCAGGTAGGTCCGGGAATTCGCTGGTGGCGAACAGGCTGGGTACTCGGGGCCGGACGGGAACACCCTGGGGATCCGCGGGGTTGTTCCCTTGTGATGCCTCCTGGGGCACCGGGCCGGTGGTGAGCAAATGTTCGCCGAGAGCGAGCCTGTCGGCACCGGGGACTAGCATGCATGTACGGGGGTCGGCCTACACGGCACGTCCGACTCCTCTGAGGCAAGGAGCGCTTTGGCGATGTTTGAACGATTTACGGACCGCGCCCGTCGGGTAGTCGTCCTGGCTCAGGAAGAGGCCAGGATGCTCAGCCACAACTACATCGGGACCGAGCACATCCTGCTCGGCCTGATCCACGAGGGTGAGGGTGTCGCCGCCAAGGCTCTCGAGAGCCTGGGTATCTCGCTCGAGGCCGTCCGCTCCCAGGTCGAGGAGATCATCGGCCAGGGGCAGCAGGCACCGAGCGGGCACATCCCGTTCACCCCCCGCGCCAAGAAGGTGCTGGAGCTCTCCCTGCGCGAGGCCCTGCAGCTGGGCCACAACTACATCGGCACCGAGCACATCCTGCTCGGCCTCATCCGCGAGGGTGAGGGTGTCGCCGCGCAGGTCCTGGTCAAGCTCGGCGCGGACCTGAACAAGGTCCGCCAGCAGGTCATCCAGCTGCTGAGCGGGTACCAGGGCAAGGAGACGGCGTCAGCCGGCGCGCCCGCCGAGGGTGCGCCCAGCAGCTCCCTGGTGCTCGACCAGTTCGGCCGGAACTACACCCAGTCCGCCCGCGAATCGAAGCTCGACCCGGTGATCGGGCGCGAGACCGAGATCGAGCGGGTCATGCAGGTGCTGTCCCGGCGGACCAAGAACAACCCTGTCCTGATCGGTGAGCCGGGCGTCGGCAAGACCGCGATCGTGGAGGGTCTGGCCCAGCAGATCGTCCGCGGTGACGTCCCGGAGACGCTGAAGGACAAGCAGATCTACTCCCTCGACCTGGGCGCCCTGGTGGCCGGTTCGCGCTACCGCGGTGACTTCGAGGAACGCCTGAAGAAGGTGCTCAAGGAGATCCGCACCCGCGGCGACATCGTGCTGTTCATCGACGAGATCCACACCCTCGTCGGGGCCGGTGCGGCCGAGGGCGCGATCGACGCCGCGAGCATCCTGAAGCCGATGCTGGCCCGCGGCGAGCTGCAGACCATCGGCGCGACCACCCTCGACGAGTACCGCAAGTACGTCGAGAAGGACGCCGCGCTGGAGCGCCGGTTCCAGCCGATCCAGGTGGCCGAGCCGTCGATCGCGCACACGATCGAGATCCTCAAGGGCCTGCGGGACCGGTACGAGGCGCACCACCGGGTCACCATCACCGACCCGGCCCTGGTCTCGGCCGCCCAGCTCGCCGACCGCTACATCTCCGACCGGTTCCTGCCGGACAAGGCCATCGACCTGATCGACGAGGCCGGCGCCCGGCTGCGGATCCGCCGGATGACGGCTCCGCCGGACCTGCGCGAGTTCGACGAGAAGATCGCGAACGTGCGCCGGGAGAAGGAGTCCGCGATCGACGCGCAGGACTTCGAGCGCGCCGCCAGCCTGCGCGACGACGAGAAGAAGCTGATCAACGCCAAGGCGGAGCGCGAGAAGCAGTGGAAGGCCGGCGACATGGACGTCGTCGCCGAGGTGGACGAGGAGCTGATCGCCGAGGTGCTCAGCACCGCGACCGGCATCCCCGTCTTCAAGCTGACCGAGGAGGAGTCGTCCCGGCTGCTCGACATGGAGAAGGAACTGGCCAAGCGGTACATCGGCCAGACCGACGCGGTCAAGGCGCTGTCCCGCTCGATCCGGCGTACCCGCGCCGGCCTGAAGGACCCGCGCCGCCCGAGCGGCTCGTTCATCTTCGCCGGCCCGTCCGGTGTGGGTAAGACCGAGCTGTCGAAGGCGCTGACCGAGTTCCTGTTCGGCGACGAGAACGCGCTGATCAGCCTCGACATGTCGGAGTACTCCGAGAAGCACACCGCGTCCCGGCTGTTCGGTTCGCCGCCCGGTTACGTCGGCTACGAAGAGGGTGGCCAGCTGACCGAGAAGGTGCGCCGCAAGCCGTTCAGCGTGGTGCTGTTCGACGAGGTGGAGAAGGCCCACCCGGACATCTTCAACTCGCTGCTGCAGATCCTGGACGAGGGTCGCCTGACCGACGCCCAGGGCCGCGTGGTCGACTTCAAGAACACCGTGATCATCATGACCACGAACCTCGGCACCAAGGACATCGCCAAGGCGGTGAGCCTGGGCTTCTCGCAGGCGAACGACACCGCCACGTCGTACGAGAAGATGAAGGCGAAGGTCACCGAGGAGCTGAAGCAGCACTTCCGGCCGGAGTTCCTCAACCGTGTCGACGAGATCGTCGTCTTCCACCAGCACGGCATGGAGGAGATCGTCAAGATCGTCGACCTGATGGTCGCTCAGATCGAGGAGCGGCTGAAGGACAAGGACATGGGCATCGAGCTCACCCCGGCGGCGAAGGAACTGGTCGCCAAGCGGGGCTTCGACCCGGTCCTGGGAGCCCGCCCGCTGCGCCGCGCACTGCAGCGCGACGTGGAGGACGTGCTGGCCGAGAAGATCCTGTTCGGGGACCTGCGCCCCGGCCAGATCGTCCTGGTCGACGCCGCTCCGGAGGGCACGGTCAACGAGGACGGCCTGGCGGAGTACTTCACCTTCACCGGCACCCAGAAGTCCACCACCCCGGACCTGGAACTGTCCGACCTCACGGCCGGCGGATCCACCGGGCTGCAGGACTCGTAAACCGCACCGACCCCGAGAGGCCCCGCGCACCCCGCGTGGGGCCTCTCGCGTGTTCGGAGGCCGTCAGTGGGCCTGGTGGCAGATCTGGCAGGGCGGTCGGCGGCGGTAGTAGTAGGCGGCGGTGGCGAGGCCCACGGAAGCGCCCCAGAGGGGGAACGGGAGGATCAGGAGGTAGAGGAGGTTCTCGGCGGTCGAGGCGTCGGGGGACCAGAGCATCCCGGCCAGCGAGGCGCTGCTGACCAGGAGCAGCGTGGCCGCCACGGCGCCCGGGACGACGGCCGCCTTGATCGGCACCGGCCTCCCGGCGAGGAACGGAATCCACCGCGGCCACACCTCGCCCCACGGCCGGATCAGGCCCAGCGTGACGATCCCCGACATCAGCGCGATCAAGCCGAGCCCGAGGCCGAACAACTTGATCCCCGGCTCGGCGTTCAGCTCGGCGGCGTCGAACCCGATCGGGTTCGGCAGCAGCCAGGTCATCCGCAGCAACGCGTACGGCATCGGGCAGAGCACCGCCACGATCGTCGCCCAGAACCCCCACCGCCGGGCCGACTCCGACCGCGTCCAGCTCGCTCCCGGCCGGCCACACCGCAGGCACCGCCCCCGCGCGCTCCGCAGCCCCCGGACGCCGAGCAACGCCCAGCCACACCCCAGCAGGAACGCCGCGGTCACGAACAGCGGCGTGGTCCCGACCTTCGCCGGTATGCCGGCAACGCCCGCGGCCAGCTCGCGGAACGCGGACCAGTCGAACAGACCGGTGGTCGACTCGACCACGACGACGGTGACCGCCACGGCGAGCAGCAGCATCCGCGTCGCGGGCTGCTTCCACGCCCCGGCGACCAACCAGACGATCCCGGCCGGCAGACCGAGCAGGACCAGCAGGTACCCGGCCAGGATCACCACCGTGAGGCTCGGCGCCAGCAGCCCGAATACGATCACCTGCAGGGCTGTGAAGCCCAGCAACGGCCGGTACGCCGATGCACTCCACTCGGTCCGGGTGTGCGCGAGCGCCGCCGGCATCCCGAGGACTCCCAGTACGGCGATCAGTCCCGCGCCGACCTGGTCCGGCAACTGGGCGAGCAACGACAACCGCTCTCCCTCCGGCGGGACCGGCCCGAACGCGTAACCCCCGGCCCCGCGCAACCAGGCCAGTCCGGCGATCCCGTACACCAGCGACAAGGCCGCCACCAGAACCGGTACCACCGTCCTGGTCCGATCCCGAACCTCGAGAACACTCATCGTTTCCTCCAGCTGTCAGTGCTTTCACTGTCCAGCCGGAGGTCACCCGACCACCTCAGCCGCGAGAGTGTTCGGACTCCCTCCCGGGAGTGAACGCTCACCGGGTACGGCGTAGCCGGGTGATCGCTCTGGAGACGTCGTCGGGATCGAAGCGGGCCGGCTTGTGATGCACGGCAACCAGACCGGCGGCCGCGGTCAGCAGCCAGATCACCGCCATGGTGATGGTGAAGGCGGGGCCAGGTCCGGGCCAGCCGTCGGTGAGGGTTTCGGGCCGGCTGGCCTGCCAGGCTGTGGCGACACAGCCGATCGAGCTGATCGCGGTGACGGCCGCGGCGGCTTTGGCCATGGCGCCGGGCTTGAGAACGAGGGCGATAACTGAGGTTGCGAGGCCGGTCAGGCAGGTCAGAGCGAGTGTGGGTTGGGTTTCGATGCCCAGCTGCCAGACCGAGAGGCCGTAGCGCCTGGTGTAGGTCCAGGGCAGGAGCAGCGAGACTCCGGTCGCCAGCGCGGCCAGCAGAGTGGCTCGAGCGAACCACCGGTGCTCAGATCGCTCCAGGGCGGCCTCGGCCGCGTCGAGCAGGCGCGGCAGTTCCTCGTCCGGGAAGTCGCTCATCGGGCGGCCTCCAGGCGAACGAGGTCGTTGCCCAGCTGGAAGTACAGTGCCCGCCCGATCACGGTCACCTGATCCGCGGCCTGCGGCACGCCCTGCCGCGCTCCCGCGATCACAGTGACCCGTCCCGGCCCGTCCACGCGCACCAGGTGGCTGCCGTCGTACCCCCAGAGCTTTCCGTCCGGGCCGGTGAACCACCTGCCGTCGGCGGTCCACTGCGACGCCGGTACGCCGCTCGCCGAGATCGGCCAGCCCGACGTCGAACCGCCGAGCAGGACCGTTGTCCGGCCGTCGGCATCGACGCGGACGAGCCGTTCACCGAGGACCATCGCGACCTGGCCGGACGCGAGCTGTGCCAGCCCACCTGGCCGCAACTCGCCCGGTACCCTCACGCGCCGCACCCGGCCGCCTGGTCCGTAGAGGTTGTAGAGACCTCCGCCTACAGCGGACACCAGTCGATCGCCGGCAGCCGCGGCGTACTCGCCCTTCTGATTGCCTGGGACCGGCTGCCTGTCCCGCACAACCGTCGTCCGACCGCGCACCAGATGTACGGCGCTCTCTGTCGAACCACGACCGACAACTGTCCACCACACGCCGCCCTGACCGTCCGGAGCAGACGCCCGAGCCGCCAACGGCACTCGCACGCGAACCAGCCGTCCCGAGGCGTCCAGGGCGAGCTGCGTGCTCACGCCGGCCGTCCCCACCACACGCACAGGCGGCACCAGAGAGGTCTTGAACGTCGTCGTGCCGTCCACCGGCTTCCGGCGATCACACCGCGGCTCCGGTGGAGGCGCAGCCGGGAAGGACGCGGCAGCCGCAGCCGCATCGGGTATTGCCAGGACCTGGTCCCCGCCGCCGGGCGAGGTGCCCAGCAACAGCGACCCGTCCGGCCGAGCCTCGATGCTGTCGACACCTTCGGCTCCGCCGGGCAGCTTCCGCAGTACGCCGTCCGGCGTGACGACCGACGTCGGAGCGCCACCCCCGAGCCACAGGTTGCCTCGCACGTCTACTGCGAAGGTGTTGACCGTCATGGATGAGCTGGCCGCGTCACTGCTCAGCACGCAACCAGCCGGCGCCACTCCGGTGAGTTGCTGCGGGACACCGCCCGGCCGGACCATCGCCAACCCGGTCTCGCTCGTCCGCCAGGCCGTCGTACCGTCAGGTCCGGTGGAGACGGCGTTACCTGGAGCACCCGGGCCCGGAGCGACCACGAAGTCGCTGAGCCGAATCCCCTTCCGCAGTTGGTGGGCTGGGATCTGCCAGGTGGTCGTGGATCCCCGGACCACGATCGAACGGTCCGCGTTGCGGTGGCTGAGCGCGGGTCCGGCGCCGCTCGCGACGATGTCCACGCCGGGCGTGACGTAGTAGCTGCCGTCCTGATTCTTGTGACTCAGGCTGATGTCAGCACTCACCAGGTCGAGTGGCACCGAGAGGATCGCCCACGGATGTCCGAGTGCTCCGCCTGCCAGCAGGACCATGCGGTTGTCGGTGACACCCCACAGTGCGGGCGGACTGGTGCCGTGGTTCAGCGTGACCTGGGGGAGCGCGACGCCGTCGTCGTACGCGAACACGGTCGAGCTCTCCGAGCCGGTCCGGCCCAGCAGCCACTGCCCGGGCGACCCGTCGAGCGTCCCGGCCAGCGAGTCCAACGGGTCCGACGTACCGATGGCGACGCGCATGCCGAGGCGGTCGACCAGTTGCCCGCCCTGCAGGTCCAGCAACCGGTGCGGCACCCCGGCCACGACGGACGGCTGGTACGGCGCTCCAACAGCGGACGGAAGCAGCGCACCGGCCAGCGCGCCCACAGCGGCAGCACCTGCGACCACAACGATCCGACGCGCGCCCAGTAGACCGGCCAACAACAGAAGCAGCCCGATGCCAAGCCCGGTCCAGGCCCCGACCCCAGGCCGGTAGCCGACGCCGTTGGACAGTCCGGTCGGCAGCCAGAGCAGATGGAAGGCCAGCCCGGTCACAGCGGCTGACCCGGTGGCGACGGCGGCCGCTCGGCGTACCAGGCCTGTAGAGACAAGAGTGGCCATCGCCAACCCGCAGACGATGAACGACCACAGCCGGGCCGGCGGAATCTCCCAGAGTTGAGACCGGGCCAGACCGGCTTCGGCCGCGGTCGGCCCGAGTGCCACCGGATCGAGCAACTCGCGCCACGGGAGCACCGTCGAGAGTACGAGCAGTACGGCGAGCGTCCCCGAGACGAACGGGAACACTCGGAAGCGAAAAGGCGTCCACGAGTCGACCTCGGCGCCGAGCCGGACGAAGACTGTACGCAATTCGGACTGATTCAGCGGCTCGCTGGAGGTCTCGTCCGGCGACTCGTCACGCACGGTCCAAGGGGTCGTCGAGCGGGTCGCCCAGTGCGCTGCGACCATGGTCGCGAGAGTTCCGCAGACGATCGTGCCGATCACAGCCGGTGAGCTCGTGCAACTCGGCCGGCCCTGCGCGGCGAACCCGGTCCAGGCCGTCACGGTGACGGTCCGATCACCGCCGTACCGACGGATCGGACCTGGCGGCGAAGCCGGAATCGCTCGGCAGACAGGCGATCCACGAGCACCAGCAGCACGATCGCGACCGGCAGCGCGAGGGCCGGACCGCGGCCGCCGATCGGTTGCGTGCTCGCTCGCCAGAGGTAACAGCCTGTGCCCGTCTGGCCCGGCACGAGCAGTGCGAACGCCGTACCGGCGGCGAGACACGCGAGCACGACACCGTGCCGCCCGGATCGTCGTAGGGTCCTGCGATGGGCGATCAGCTCGGTCCGGAGAAGGGCCGCCGCGGCCTTCGATTCGGTGGGGAGCTCGCGCAGCGGCACGAGAATGACGTTACCTGCCACAGTTACCTATCACCGGGGTACCGCGTTGTAACGCTGTGACCACGCTGATGGGACCCGGACTGTCGGAAAGGGGGCCGGGGATGGAATCATCTCGTCGCATGGACGCACCGCGTCTGCCCCTGACCCAGGAACCGGTCGCCGACACCGGTTCCTTTGGCGTGCGGCAAGCGGGCGGCGTCCTCGAGCGGGCCCAGCGGATCGCGGACACGTTGCGGGAGCAGGCGGAGTACGAGAACGATCTCGCCCGCGAGGAGGCGGGCCGGATCCGCGCCGAGGCCGAGCGGCTGAAGACCGAGACCGAGGAGGCCGCGCGGAAGCTGCGCGCGGACGCGACGTCCGCCGCCCAGCGGCTGCTCAACGACGCCGAGCGCGCCGCCGAACAGCTCCGGTCCGAGTCCGAGACCGAGGCCGAGCGGGTCCGCGCCGACGCCGAGGCGGCAGCCGAGCGGCTGAAGGCCGAGTCGACCGCCGAAGCGGACCGGGTACGGCGGGATGCCGCGGCCGCCGCGGACAAGCTGCGCCAGGAGTCGACCGAGGAAGCCGAGCGGGTCCGCGCCGAGGCGACCGCGATCGCCGAGCGGCTGAAGGCCGACTCCGAGTCCGCCGCCGAGCAACTCCGGGCCGCCGTCGCCGAAGAGGTGGCCAAGCGCCGGGCCGACGCCGAGGCCGCGGCCGAGCAGTTGCGGGACGAGAGCCAGGCGGCCGCCGACCGGTTGCGGGCCGAGTCGCAGGCCGCCGCCGACCGCAGGATCGCTGCCGCCGAGGCGGAGGCGAACCGGCTGAAGGAAGAGGCCGACGAGCTGCTCGAGGAAGCCCGGCTGGCCCGGGAGTCCGCGCAGCAGACGGTCGAGCGGGCCGGCCGCGAGGCGCAGCAACTGGTCAAGGACGCCGGCGAGCAGGCCGCGCTGGTGTCCCAGGCGGCGGCGCGCAACGAGGCCGAGCTGATCGCCCGGGCCGAGACCGAGGCGAGGGAGCTGCGGGAGGCGGTCGAGCGCGAGGTCGAGGCCGCCCGGGAGAAGTCCCGCGCCGAGATCGCCGCGGCGCACGCCGAGATCGAGCGGCTGCGCGGCGAGAACCGGGCCGAGCTGGAGCGCCGGACCGCCGAGCTGGAGGAGACCGAGCGGGCCAAACTGGCCGCCATCTCGCTCGAGGTCGAGAAGCTGCGGGCCGAGGCGGTCGCGGAGATCGCCGAGCGGAAGGCCGAGGCCGAGGCCGGCAACGAGCGGCTGATGGCCGACGCCCGGGCCCAGGCCAAGCTGGTCGTGGACAGTATCGAGGCCGACCGCCGGACCGCGGCCGCCGAGGCGCAGCGGATCGTCGAGGACGCGAACAAGGCGGCCGAGGCGGCGCTCGCGGAGGCCGAGAAGCAGACCGTCTGGAGCAAGAAGACAGTCGACGAACTGATCAGTGCGGCCGAGTCCGAGGCGCGGACGATCCGCGAGCAGGCGGCCGCCGAGGCGGCCCAGCTGATGCGGCAGAAGCGGGCGCACCTGCGCCGCGTGGTCGGCCGGACGACGAGCCGCCTCAAGCAGACGAAGGACGCGATCGCCCGGGAGAACGCCGAGCTCACCGCGCTGGCCGAGACCACGCTGACGAGCGCGACCGAGCAGGCCGAGGCGACCCTGGCTGCCGCCAAGCAGGAGGCGGAGAAGCTCACGTCGCAGGCGCAGACCCGGGCCGACCGACTGAAGGCGGCCGCGCAGACCGAGGCCCGCGAGATCGTCGAGCGGGCGAACCGCCGGGAGGCCGAGGCCGAGGCCAGCACCCGGGTGCTGCGCGAGCGGGCCGCGAACGACCTCGCCGACGCCCAGCGCCAGTCGCACGAGCTGATCCGCAAGTCCCGCGCCGAGGCCCAGGAGATCGAGGCGCAGGCCCGCCGGCACGCCGACGACCTGCGTGCCCAGGCCCGAAAACTTCTCGCCGACGCCGAGGCGAGGGTCGCGGCGCTGAACCAGCGCCGGGACGAGATCACCAAGGAGCTCACCCAGCTTTCGGGTGTGATCGAGGCACTCGCTGTACCAGGCATACGCCCAGGTGGTGGAATGTCCTCCGGCGAGGGTTCCACGGGGGAATCAGGATGAGGACGTGACAGCCAGATCCTTGTCAGTGACAATGTGTGATCCACCCACCCACCGAAGTGAGCATCAGAAGACATGAGCAGTGAAAGCCCAACCCCGTTCCGCACCGTTCTGCGTGGCTACGAGCCGGCCCAGGTGGACCAGCACATCCGTGAGCTGACCACCTCGCTGACCGCGCTGCAGCAGCAGTCCGAGCAGCTCCAGCGGCATGTGCAGGAGTTGCAGGCCCGCACCGACGCGGCGGAGGCGGCCGTCATTTCCGCCCAGGAGGAGAGCAAGGACCGGACCCCCACCTTCACCGAGTTCGGTGAGCGGGTGGCCAAGATCCTGTCGCTGGCCGACGACGAGGCCCGCGATCTGGTGACCCGCGCCCGCAGCGACGCCGAGGCGATCGTCGCCGACGCCGAGGCGCACGCCAAGAAGGTCCGCAAGGAGGCCGAGCAGTACTCCCTGGACTGGAAGAGCGAGGTCGACGCCGAGGCCGCCCGCATCCTGGAGGAGGCGCGCACCCAGGCCGACGACATGCGCGACGAGGCCGAGCGCGACGCCAACGCGCGGCGCAGCGAGGCTCAGGCGCTGTACGAGCAGGAGCGGGCCAAGTCGGCCCAGGCCGCGGCCGCCTTCGAGACCACCCTGGCCGAGCGCCGGGGCAAGGTCGAGCAGGAGTTCGCCGCCCGGACCGCGCTGGCCGAGCAGCAGTTGGCCGCCGTCACCGATCGCGCCGCGCAGGTGCAGCGTGAGGCCGACCGCGCTCGTTCCGAGGCGGAGCGGCTGGCCCAGCAGCAGCTGGCCGACGCGAACCGGCAGGCTCAGGAGATCGTCGCCGCCGCGAAGGACAAGGCGGAGCGGATCCGGGCCGAGTCCGAGCGCGAGCTCGCCGCCGCGACCCAGCGTCGCGACAGCATCAACGCGCAGCTGACCAACGTCCGCCAGATGCTGGCGACGCTGTCCGGCAGCCCGGCGATGCCGCTCGACCTGCTCGGCGACGACGACGAAGAGACCGCCGGCAGCAAGAAGAACTGACCCCTGAGGCCGGCTCGCCCCGCGAGCCGGCCTCATTAGTTCACGCGCAGGTCGCGCGAGCCCGCCGCCTCACCCGGGGTCAGGTGGGCAGGCGGTAGCGCGAGTTCGGGAGGGGTTCCACCAGGCCGTCGGCGACCAGTGCGTCGAGGGCTCGTTCTCGTTGGAGCTGGTCGGGCCAGCAGGCGTCGAGCGTCTTCTTGGGTACGGCGCCCGGTGCGGCACGGAGTACGGCGAGCAGACGGCCGCGGACCTGCCGGTCGGTGCCTTCGTACGTCTGCCCGCGCCGCGGTGGACCGTCGTACGGCGGGCTGCCGGCCAGGACCCAGGCGCACTGGCCGCGGATCGGGCAGTCGCTGCACTTCGGCATACGGGCTGTGCAGACCAGCGCCCCGAGTTCCATCGACGCCACGGCCCAGCGAGCCGCAGTGCGCTCGTCAGCGGGCAGTGCGCTCACCGCGAGCCGCTGGTCGGCCGCAGTGGGGGAGACGGTCGGTTGTGCGACGCCGGTGAGGGCTCTCGCGAGGACCCGACGCACATTGGTGTCCACGACCGCGTGCCGCTGGCCGAACGCGAAGGACGCGATCGCGGCCGCCGTGTACGTCCCTACACCCGGCAGCGCGAGCAGAGCGGCATGGTCGTCCGGCACTTCGCCGCCGTGGCGCTCCACGATCGCCTGAGCGGCCGCGTGGAGGCGCAGAGCACGCCGGGGGTACCCGAGCCGGTCCCAGGCCCGCACAGCCTCTCCTGGCGGCTCTGCAGCCAGGTCCCCGGGCTTCGGCCATCGCTCCAGCCAGGCCTGGTACGCCGGCAGCACGCGATTGACCGGTGTCTGCTGCAACATGAACTCGCTGACCATCACCGCCCACGGCCCGGCACCCGGCTCCCGCCACGGCAACTCCCGTGCGTTGGCGGCGTACCACTCCAGCACGGGCTCGTGCAGCGCGGCAGGTGCAAAGGGAAGCGGCGAGCCTGACATGGTGAGGACAATCCTGACATTAAGGTCAGGCCCATGAGCAGCCTGCTCCGTCCGGTCGGGCATCTGCCCGCCAGCGTGTACTGGTTCCGCCGGGGACTGGTGCTGGCCGTCCTGGCGCTGCTGCTCTTCCTGATCATCCGGCTGTTCGGAGGCGGTGGCGACGACCCGCAGAACACCGCGGCTCCCGGCCCGCAGCAGCAGACCGCGGCCCCGACGGTGACGCCGACCAGTACGCCGACAGCCACCAAGCAGAAGTCCGAGGAACCGGCCAAGACCACCGAGCCGCCGGCGAAGTCCACGCCGCCGCGGGACACCCGGTGCGACGGTTCCGACGTCCGCGTCGAGGTGCTGCCCGCCAACCGGAAGATCGTCTCCGGCTCGGTGCTGAACTTCGTCGTCCGGTTCGAGGCCGTCTCGGACGAGTGCCGGGCGACCCTCGATTCGACCGCGTTGACGGTCACCGTGACGTCCGGCAACGACCTGATCTGGACCACGACCCATTGTGGGCAAGCGATCCAGCGCGCCACCCTCGTCGTTGCCAAGGACAAGCAAGTCGCGACCACCGTGCCCTGGACCGGCCGCCGGTCCGGGCCCGGTTGCCTGCCGGGGCAGCCGGTGGCGAAGCCCGGGACCTACGTGGTCAAGGCGGAGTTCGACGGCCGCGCGTCAACCGCGCAGGCCTTCCTGGTCGTCTGACCCCTCCACCGGCGTCGGGGTCAGACGTAGCGCTCGAGGATGCTGGATTCGGCCAGGCGGGAGAGGCCTTCGCGGACGGTGCGGGCACGGTTCTCGCCGACGCCCTCGACCGTCTGCAGGTCGTCGATGCTTGCTGCGAGCAACTTCTGGAGGTGGCCGAAGTGGTCGATCAGCCGGTCGATCACCGCGCCCGGCAGCCGCGGCACCTTGGCCAGCAGCCGGTACCCGCGCGGCGTCACCGCGGCGTCCAGCTGCTCGGCCCCACCGAGTTGCAGCGCCCGCGCGACCTGCCCGATGTCCAGCAGGTCGGTCGGGCTGACCGCGTCCAGCTCGAGCAGTACGTCGTCCGCCGTCTTCGCCTTCCGGCCGGTGGCCGGCGGCAGGTAGTCCCGGACGACGAGCTCGCGCTCGCCGGCGACCCCCGCGACGAGCTCGTTCAGCTGCAGGGTGAGCAGCCGGCCGTCGGTGCCGAGCTCGACGACGTACCCGTCGATCTCGGTGGCGATCCGCCGGACCATCTCCAGCCGCTGGGCGACCGCGGCGACGTCGCGGACGGTGACCAGGTCCTCGATCTCCAGCGCGGACAGGGTGCCGGACACCTCGTCGAGGCGCAGCTTGTACCGCTCCAGCGTGGCCAGGGCCTGGTTGGCGCGGGACAGGATCGCGCCCGAGTCCTCCAGCACGTAGCGCTGGTCGTCGACGTACAGCGCGATGATGTGCATCGACTGCGACACCGAGATCACCGGGAACCCGGTCTGCCGGGCGACCCGGTCGGCGGTGCGGTGCCGGGTGCCGGTCTCCTCGGTGTGGATCGACGGGTCCGGCATCAGGTGCACGGCGGCCCGGATCATCCGGCTGACGTCGCGGTCCAGGATGATCGCGCCGTCCATCTTGCTCAGCTCGCGCAGCCCGGTCGCGGAGAATTCCACGTCGATCTCGAACCCGCCGGTGGAGATCGAGTCGACCGTCTTGTCGTGACCCAGGACGATCAGCGCGCCGGTTCGCCCGCGCAGGATCCGCTCCAGGCCTTCGCGCAGTTCGGTACCGGGTGCCACTGCCGCGAGGGTCGCGCGCATCCGGGCGCCGGTGCTGTTCTTGTCGGAATTGGGGGCCACGGAACCCGAGTCTATGCGGTTGCCCGGACGTGGTGGGGCCGAACTACCCGGCTACCGGTCGGTGCGCGGACCGCGAATCGGTCGCGCTTGCACGTGCGCGTGCAAACGCCCGTGCAGCCGTGGCGTGCAGCCCGGCGTCCCGCGGGGATCCGGCGTTTCCGGTACGACGGCTGTCAGGTCAGGGACACCGGATGACCTGGCCGGCGTAGGACAGACCGCCGCCGAAACCGAACAACAGCACCGGCGCGCCGCTCGGGATCTCCCGCCGTTCGACCAGTTTCGACAGCGCGATCGGGATACTCGCGGCCGAGGTGTTGCCGGACTCCACGACGTCCTTGGCGACCACCGCGTTGACCGCGCCGAGCCGCTTGGCCAGCGGCTCGATGATGCGCAGGTTCGCCTGGTGCAGCACGACGCCGCCGAGGTCCTCGGGCGCGATCCCGCTCTTCTCGCAGACCTGCCTGGCGATCACCGGGAGCTGGGTCGTGGTCCAGCGGAAGACGCTCTGGCCCTCCTGGGCGAACTTCCCGTCGTGGCCCTCGATCCGGACCGCGTCCGACATCTCCGGCACCGAACCCCAGACCACCGGGCCGATCTCCGGCTCGTCACTCGCGACCACCACGGCCGCGCCGGCGCCGTCGCCGATCAGCACGCATGTGGTCCGGTCGGTCCAGTCGGTGAAGTCGCTCAGCTTCTCGACGCCGATGACGATCGCCTTGGACGCGGCACCGGCCCGGATCGCGTGGTCGGCGGTCGCGATCGCGTGCGCGAACCCGGAGCAGGCGGTGTTCACGTCCAGGGCGGCCGGGTTGCCGAGGCCCATCCGGTGGGCGACCCGGGCGGCGATGTTGGGGGAGCGGTCGATCGCCGTACAGGTCGCGACGACGACGAAGTCGATCTCGGCCTTGTCGATGCCGGCGTTCGCGACGGCCTTCTCGGCGGCCCGCCAGGCCATCTCGTCGACCTGCTCGTCCGGTGCGGCGATCCGGCGTTCACGGATGCCCACCCGGCTCTGGATCCACTCGTCACTGGTCTCCACCATGGTGGCGAGGTCGTCGTTGGTGAGCACCCGCTCGGGCTGGTAGTGGCCGAGCGCGACAACTCTGGATCCGGTCATCTGAGAGCTCCTGCGGTCAACCGGTCGGGCCGGTGCGGTGCCCAGGCTCGACGTTGAACCCGGCGGGGGCCTCCCCAGAGTACGTTCCGCACCCGGCCCCGGCGGATCCCCCGTCTCACCGCACACCACACTCTGTGGCCGGGACCACAGGGGGCTAGGTGAGACCGGCGGCCAGGAGCGCGGAGGGAAGGTCGGGGGCGGCGAAAACGCGCAGACCGTACTTCGCCTGCATGTCCATGGGTTTGAGGTCCTTGCCGCGGTTCGGGACGTCGGCGGGCACGATCGCCTTGGTGAATCCGAGCCGGGCGGCCTCGGCCAGGCGTTTCTCCAGGCCGCCGACCCGGCGGACCTCGCCGGCCAGACCGACCTCGCCGATCGCGATCAGGCCGGGGTGGATCGGCCGGTCCATCACCGACGACGCGACCGCGATCGCGACCGACAGGTCGGCGACCGGCTCGGCGATCTTCACCCCGCCGACGGTGGCGACGTACACCTCCTGGTCGGTCAGCTTCAGACCGACCCGGTTCCCCAGTACGGCGAGGACCATCGACACCCGGGACGACTCCAACCCGGACGTGGTCCGGCGCGGCTGCGGGGTCGCCGACGGCCCGACCAGTGCCTGCACCTCGGCCAGCAGCGGCCGCCGGCCCTCCATCATCACCGTCACGCACGTCCCGGCGACCGGCTCGGCGTGCTCGGAGACGAACAACCCGGTCGGGTCCGTCACCTCGACGATGCCGGTGTCGACCATGTCGAAGCACCCGACCTCGTCCGACGGTCCGAACCGGTTCTTCGTCGCGCGCACCATCCGGAACCCCGAGTGCCGGTCCCCGTCGAACGCGAGCACGACGTCGACCAGATGCTCGAGCATCCGCGGGCCCGCGATCGCGCCGTCCTTGGTGACGTGGCCAACCAGCACGACCGCGATGTGCCGCTCCTTCGCCAGCCGCACCAGCGCACCGGTCACCTCGCGGACCTGGGTCACACCGCCAGGCGCGCCGTCCACCTCGGGATGCGCCATCGTCTGCACCGAGTCGATCACCAGGAACGACGGCTCGACCGCGTCGACCTGCCCGACCACCGCGGACAGATCCGTCTCCGCCGCGAGGTACAACCCGTCGACCAGCGCGTCGGTCCGCCCGGCCCGCAACCGAACCTGGGCCGCCGACTCCTCACCGGACACGTACAGCGTTCGCTGACCCCGCCGGGCCGACTGGGCCGCGACCTCCAGCAACAGCGTGGACTTGCCGACGCCGGGCTCACCGGCGAGCAGGATCACCGCACCTGGTACGACGCCGCCGCCGAGCACCCGGTCCAACTCGCCGATCCCGGTCGGGCGAGACTCGGCCTCGATCGCGGACACCTTGGCGATCGGCATCGCGGGTGACGACACGGGACCCGCGGTGATCCGGGCGGCCTTGGGCGCGCCGACCTCGGCGACCGTGCCCCAGGCCTGGCACTCGCCGCATCGCCCGATCCACCGCGCCGTCGTCCAGCCGCACTCGCTGCATGCGAACGCCGGCTTGCTCTTGGTGGTCCCCGCTGCCTTCGCCATGGCGAACAACCTAGGCGAAGCTGCCGACAAAACCGGAAGGCTCGTCCACAGGGTCAGCGGAAGTGGTTCCGCAGTTGGGCGATGCGGCGCTGGATCCAGTTCATGGCGACGCGACGACCGCTCGGGTCCTCGGCGACAGCGGGCGCCTCGCCGGTCTGCCGCGCGGCCTCGAGGTACGTGGTCAGCAGTTGGCTCTCGGACCGACGCAGCATCGCACTCTGCTCGAGCAGCTTCCGGGCCTTCTCGAGGTCGCCGGCCAGGACCGCCGCGGATCCCAGGTGCTGCAGGCAGCGTGCGCGCCCTTCACGTTCGTCGATCTCGGCGTACAGGTGTTCGGCGTGCTCCCACCAGCCCTTGGCCTCGTGGGGGCTGCGTTGCATCCAGGCGGCGACACCGTGCAGTTCGATCGCGTGGGCATGGCCGCTGATGTCACCGGCCGCGGTGGCCCGGGCAGCCGCCGTACGGAGGTGATCGACAGCGGTCTCCGGGTCCTGCTGGTACAGATGCACGATCGCGAGGTTGATGGAGATCGCAACCTCTGCGGCAAGGTCAGGACCCGGTCGACTCAGCCGTGCGTCGTCCAGCCGATCCCTGGCGTTCAGCACGGCCTCGTCGCGGTCGTTGCCCGCTGGTGCCTGCTCAGCTCGCTCCAGGTGCAGCAACGCCCGTTCGACCTGTCGGCGAGTGGTCAACGCGGCCGCCGTACGACCGTGCGTGGCCACGTTGTCCGAGTAACCCAGTCGGGTGCTCGCACTCTCCAGATCGCCCATCAGCCGGTACGCCGTCGCCGCCCGGGCAGCAGCGAGTTCCGCGAGGTCACGCCGCCCAGTCGCCTCCGCAACGGCACTCAGGAACTCACTCAACTCCAACAGCGCGCCGGGCTCGGACCGGCGTAGGTACCAGACCTCCAGCGCGTCGCAGATCCGGGCGAAGTCGTCAGCGGTGTCTTCCCGCGCCTTCTCGGTCAGCAGCAACTCCCGCAGCCGCGACTCGTTCAGTGCGAACCACTCCGCCGCGGCCATCCCACCGGCACCCGAGCCGAGCGAGACCAGCCAGGTCTCCGCCTCTTCCGCGGCTCGGTGGAGCTCCGGAGCCGGTACGGCGACCACGTTGCCGGCTCGCCACCGCCGGTACGCCTGCAGTGCGGTCGGCAGGTTGTAGAGAGCCCAGATCAGCGCGAAGCCGATCGTCAGGGTGAGCCCGACCGCACGGACCCAACCGCCGCTGTCGAGGCTCTGTGACAGCCGCTCGGACGCCAGCCCGGACAGCAGACCTGAGGCAAGCGCACTGACCCCGAAGAGGTACCCGCGCAGCCGGCTCGGGCGTGGCTTCTCATCACCGCTCATGGCCTGCTCCCCGCGGTCAGCCCGCGTACGACGGTCCGCCAGAACGACAACATCAGCACCACAGGTACGACGGACGCCACCACACCAGCGGCGGCCACGGACCCAGCCGACGTGGAGAACTGGCGCGCCTCGCCCCACAGCACCAGCGACAGCGGCGTCGTACCAGGTCCACTGATCAGGAAGCCCACGATGAAGTCGTTCCACACCAGGACGAACTCCAGCACAGCAACGGCAACCAGTGCGGGCCGATAGGTCCGCTGCACAGTCGCCAGTACGGCGCTCTGCCGCGCAGGACCCTGCAAAGCCTCCGACACCAAGGCGGGCGGAGCGGACGCGAACGCGGACCGCAAGAGCAGTACGGCGAACGGCAGACCGGCAGCCGCATGTACCAAGGCCAGCGCGATCCGGGACCCGGCCAACCCGGCCATACCGATCGCATCCCGCAACGGAGCCGCGTACATCTGGACCGGCGTCACGGCCAGCACCACGAAGACAGACGTCACCACACGTCCCAGCCACTGCGGCAGGCCACCCCACGCGACCAGGTACGCAGTCGGCACGGCGATCACCAGCAGCACGGCCGTTGCCGCACCGGCGATCAGCAGTGTCGACATCAACGCCCGGAACAGGCCGACATTCGCGGCAGCGTCGAACGACGAGAACCCCAGGCCCGACAACGACCACCAACCACTGAGTCCTGCCGAGCGTGGCGAATGCAGTGCGGTGGCGACGAGCACTACGGCCGGCAGGATCCACACCAGGCTCACGGCGAAGCCGATGGTCCACCCGATCCGCCGTACTCGCTTGCTGGGCCTGGGCCGTCCCAGCGACGGGTCACGCGGCACCACCGTCACCGGCATCGCCCACCGCCGCCGTCGCAGCCCGCGTACGCCGACCACGCCCACAGCGGCCACGATCGCGAACAGCACCACACCGAGCGCCGCAGTACGACCCGGGTCGCCCCCTGTCGCGGTCGCACGCCACCAGTTCAGACCGAGTACGTCGGCCGATCGCTGCATCGGCCCGGGTACGACGATCAGGATCAGGTCGAACACCCGGACTGCCGCGATGACCAGGGTCAGCGTGATCACACCGGTGATGGGCCGCAGCAGCGGGATCTCCAACACGAACAGCCGCCGCCAACCGGTGACACCTTCGGCTGCGATCGTGCGGCTCACGTCGTCCGGTATGGCGTCCAGACCGGCACGGAACAACGAGACGACGTACCCGAGCCAGGTCCAGCCGAAGGCGGACACCAGGACGAGCCAGAACAGACCCGGACCCAGCCACACCGGGCTGGAGCCGAACAGCGCGGTCCAGACCGCGGTCAGCGTGCCGCGCTCGGGAGCCGGGTCGTAGATCAGCCGGAACGTCGCACCCGACACCAGCACCGACACCGCGAACGGGATCACCAGCGCGGGCTGCAGGAATGAGGTCACCCCGGGCAGCCGATAGCTCACCAGGGCGAGGAAGAACCCGACGACCACCAGCCCGAGGCCGGCCGCCACCCAGGCAAGGCTGTTGCCCACGGCCCGCAATGCGTCGGGGTCGCCCATCACCGCGAAGTTGCCGAAGCCGAAACCGTTCGGCGTCCGGAACGCCGTGACCACGGTCACCCCGATCGGGATCAGCAACAGGCAGCTCAGCAGCAGGGCCGGCAGGCCGAGCAGATACGGGCCGGCCGGTCGCCGCGGCTTGCCGGGCACCGGGCGACCGCTCACCTCGCGGCCGACGACCTCCAGTGACAGGCCGTTGCTGTGCAGGCCCATCAGCCCTCCACTTTCCGCAGTTCCGTGATCGCAGCGTCCACGGCCGCGGCCACGACCTCGTTGCCGCGTCCGCCGACCCGGATGAGGAAGTCGGTCAGGACTCTCCACAGCCCGTTGATGTCGCCGAGGGGACCGAGCCGGTCGGACAGGTCGAACTGCAACAGCCCACCAGGATCCGACAACTGCTCGGCCAGCCGGGTGAGCTCGGGCGAGTAGCCCGACACGCGTCCGTCCACCAGGAACCCACCCTGAGCGATCCACGGGTCCACAGCGGCTGGTGCGGCGAGGCGCCGTACCAGATCGAGGGCGTCGTCCGTCGGGGGCTTCGGCAGCACCATCACATCGCCGCCGGCCACGACAGGCGCTGCCGCACCCGCTCTGAACGGCGGGAACGTGAACAGGCCGATGTCGTCAGGGTCCGCGGCGAACGACCGTACGACAGGCTCGGCGAAGTCGGATGCGAGGACCATGGCCGCCCTGCGGTGGCCGAAGACCTCGACCACGGCGTCCGGGAACTGTTGCACCAACGAACGCTCCACACCACCGGCCAGCGTTCCCGGAGCCGACCACATCGCGCCCAGCAAACGAAGCGCCTCGGCGACCCGGGACTCCCGTGACGGATGCGGCCTGTCAGCTGTGGCGAGTGCTGCGTAGACGGAAGGCGCTGTACCGAGCAGCACGTTCTCGAAGAAGTCGGTGAGCACCCAGCCGTCACCCGCAGCCAGTGACAGCGGCCGTACGCCCGCCAGCGACAACGACTTGTTGACAGCCAGCCAGTCAGACCAGTCCCCTGGCGGTTCTACGCCTACGTCCCGGAACACCGAGGGCCGGTACCAGACCGCGGATTTGTGCGCCGTCTTGAAGGGCACGCCGTACGTCGTCCCGTCGTGTACCAGCAGCTCGGCCCACAGACGTGCCCGACCGCGATCCGCGAGGTCGTCCGGGATCGGCTCGAGGTCGCGCAGGTGGCGGGGGACCAATCCGGGCTGCGGCAACATCACGATGTCCGGCCGACGAGTCGAACGCGCGTCGAAGGCCGTGGAGATGTCATCACCCAGTGGCACGACCTCCACCGGGTAGTCCAACGTGCCGAGGCCATCGAGTACGTCGTGGAACGCCCGCAACTCCTGCCCGCTCCAGCTGACCGCGACACGCACACTGCGCCGGAGTCCGAGGACATCGCTCGAGCACCCCGCAACCAGCAGTGAGGCCGCTGCTCCGAGAAACGCCCGCCGACTACGCTGCATCGGCGAACCCCGTAGTACGTTCCGGGTCGGTCGTGATGAGCAGCAGGGCGGCTCTCAGAAGCTCAGGGTTGGGCTGGAGAGCCAGGAGCGATCCCCACGTCGGCAGGCCGCCGGCGTCTTCCAGCACGATCACTCGCGGCTCCGCCCGGAGGGCCCGGGCCACACCGGCGAGCCGACGCCGGCCCGGGGTGATCTCGTGCGGATGGCGGTCCAGCACGTCTTCCAGACCGCACCACTTCGCTGTCTGGGCGCTCTGCACCTCAGCGGCCTTGCGGGTGACGCGATGCGCCACCGTGTGCCCGTGGATCACGTTGCCGAGCACAGTGAGGTGGGGGAGCAGTCCCCCTTCGGCCGGCACCAGCCGGACCGGACCGCCGGTCTTGATCACCGCACCGTCGGGCGGCTCCTCCACGCCGATGATCAGGTCGGCCAGCCGACGGGCCGCGGCGGCAGTGGGCATCACCAGTGCTCGCTGCTCGCCGACCTCGATCAGGACTTTCTCGGGCAGACCGGGTATTCGTTCGAGCAGCAGTCCGTCCATCCGTGCCTGGCGCCTCCCCAGTGGCCCCGTCGAGTGGTTCGTCAACCCTATGGGGACTCCGGGGTCGTCGCAGGCCTCGCCGCGTGCCGTTTCAGAAGATGTTCAGAAGGTCCGGCTCCACAGGTTGATCGCGTAGTCGACCTCGGTGCCGGTATGCGACGCGATGATCCGCTCCGCGTCGGCCCGGGTGAACTCGATCCGGACCACCGCCTCGAAGTCGGCCCGGCTCTCGAACCGCCAGCCCATGTCCAGCTGGGTCCGCTGCCAGCCGCGTTCGGTCCAGAACCGTTCCACCACAGGCGGCCTGATCATCGGGTACGCCGTACTGAACCAGCGACCGAACGTCGACCGGCTGCCGTCGTTGTCGATCACGAACGCGGTCCCGCCGCGCCGCATCACCCGGTCGAGCTCGGCCAGGCCGGGCTCGCACCCGGGGCCGAAGAAGTACGCCCAGCGCGCGTGCATCACGTCGATGGACGCGTCCGGCACCGGCAGCCGTTGCGCCGTCCCCTGGCGAACCTCGACGTTGGTCAGCGCCCGGGTCCGGCGCCGGGCCGCCTTGGCCAGCCCGCCGTGCGGCTCGACACCGATCACCCGGGCGGCGGTCGCGGCGAACATCGGCAGGTGGAAGCCGCTGCCGCAGCCGATGTCGAGCACCGTCGCCCCGGCCCAGTCCCGGATCGCCCGCATCGCCGGCTCGATCACGCCGTCCGGATCGACGGCCCGGTTCTCGATCTCGTAGACCTTCGGGTGGTGCCAGATGTTGGGACTCGGGATCCCGCCCTCCGCGATGCTCACATCATCCGACGATAGCGGCGGACGCCAGGTGCTCACGCAGTGGTTGCTGCCGGCACAGACTTGGTGGTGGCGGCCATCACCGCGGCCGGAATGAGCAGGAGACCGCAGACGACGGCGAGCCAGTGGAAGCCGAAGTACGCGAGGATCGGACCGGAGGCGACGCCGGCGATCGTGGCCAGGATGCCCATGGTGAGGTCGGACAGGCCTTGGGCCGCCGTCCGGATGTCCTCGGGGACCGAGCGGGTCAACAGCGCGGAACCGGCGACCAGGCAGGCGGACCAGCCGAGACCCAGCAGGAACAGGGCGATCCCGGTCAGGCCGTGCGCGTCGTCCGGGGCCACGGCCGCCACCGTCATCGCGACGGCGAGGACGCCCAGACCGATGCCGATCGTGGGGATCCGGCCGAGGCGGTCCGCCAGCCAGCCCGTCAGCGGGGACAGGGCGTACATGCCGGCGACGTGACCACTCAGCACGAAACCGACGATCGTGAGCGATGCGCCGTGGTGCGTCAGGTGTACCGACGTCATCGACATCACTCCGACCATCACGGCGTGCGCGGTGGCGATCGCCAGCAGCCCCAGCCGAGCGTGCGGAATGGCAACGACCTGACGGAAGGTCCACACGAGCGGCTGGCGCTCCACCGTCGTCGTGGGCGTGAGGTGCCGCAGTCGGCGCATGCCGAACCAGATGATGGCCGCACTCGCCCCGAACGCCACCACGGAGAACAGGTACGGTCCGGCGAGCGCGATCAGGCCGGCCGCCGTACCGACCGAGCCGCCGACCCCGGTGAGGTTCGGCCCGACGACCACGCCGATCGTGGTCGCCCAGACGACGACCGCCAGCGCCCGGGCGACGTGCGCCGGGTCGGCGGCGTCGGTGGCGGCGTACCGGGACTGCAGGTTCGACGCGGATCCGCTGCCGAACATGCACCCGGCGATCAGCAGCAGGGCCAGCGAGTCCACCTGTGCCGCGACGATCGTCAGCAGCGCGCCGGTGAACGCGATCAGGTAGCCGGTCGTCAACGACGTCCGCCGCCCGTGCGACCGCGCCAGCCGGGCCAGCGGTACGGCGAGGATCGCGGCGCCCAGCGTGGTCGACGTGGCGGCCAGTCCGGCCATCGAGGTCGAACCGGAGACGTCCTCCGCCAGCAGGCCGGCCACGGCGAACCCGCTGGCCGTCGCCACCCCGCCCAGCGCGTTGCTGGCCACCAGAGCACGCAGGGTGGTCCGTTGCCGGTCGGCGGGTCTCTGGTCCGTGGTCACGGGCTCACCTTCTCATCAACCTGACCCGGCAGGCAGCCGACTTATAGGATCGTCCTGACGTAATTCGACCCATCCCTTGGAGTCCCGGATGCCCGACATCGCGATCGTCCCTGCACCGCGCGAACTCACCGTCACCGAAGGTCAGTGGATCGCCGAGGATCCGGTGGCCGAAGCCGTCCGGACGGTGGTGGAGAACCTCGGGGAGACCGAGTACCGCATCGACGTGAGCCCGGAGGGCGCCCGGCTGTCGGCCGGCTCCGAGGACGCGCTCCGGCACGCGGAGACGACGTACGAGCAGTTGCTGGAGGCCGCCGTACCGGCCGAGGACGGCAAGGTCGCGGTGCCGGCCGTGCGGATCGCGGACGCGCCGCGGTTCGCCTGGCGCGGGACGATGCTCGACGTCGCCCGGCACTTCATGCCGAAGGACTTCGTGCTCAAGGTGATCGACGTGCTCGCGTTGCACCGGCTGAACGTGCTGCACCTGCACCTCACCGACGACCAGGGCTGGCGGGTCCAGATCGACGCGTACCCGAAGCTCACCGAGATCGGTGCGTGGCGGCCGCAGACGATGGTCGGCAAGATGTCGCACGACCAGACCGAGTTCACCTATGACGGCACCCGGCACGGCGGCTTCTACACCAAGGACGACCTGCGCGAGATCGTCGCGTACGCCGCCGACCGCGGGATCACTGTGGTCCCGGAGATCGACCTGCCCGGTCACATGCAGGCCGCGATCGCGGCGTACCCGGAGCTCGGCAACTTCCCGGAGAACGAGGTCGGGGTCCGGCAGATCTGGGGGATCAGCGAGGACGTCCTGAACGTCAACGACGAGACCGTCGAGTTCGTCCGGACCGTGCTCCGGGAGGTGCTGGAGATCTTCCCCAGCCCGTACATCCACCTCGGCGGCGACGAGTGCCCGGCGGTCCAGTGGCGGGAGGCGGAGGCGGCGCAGAAGCGGCAGGCCGAGCTCGGGCTGGACGAGGCCGGGCAGTTGCAGGGCTGGTTCACCGCGCAGGTCGCGGCGGTGCTCGCCGAGGAAGGCCGCCGGCTGGTCGGCTGGGACGAGATGGTCGAGACCGACTGCCCGAAGGACGCGGTCATCATGGCGTGGCGCAGCGCCCAGCGCGGCGAGGTCGCGGTGAGAGCCGGCCACGAGACCGTGATGGCGCCGTGCGAGTCGGTGTACTTCGACTACTACCAGGGCGACCCGGCGACCGAGCCGCTGGCGATCGGCGGCTTCATCCCGCTGGAGAAGGTGTACGACTTCGAGGTGATCCCGGCCGGTCTGTCCGCCGAGGAGGAGGCCCGCATCATCGGCACCCAGTGCCAGATCTGGACCGAGTACATGCCGGGTCCGGAGCAGGTCGGTTACATGCTGCTGCCGCGCCTGTCCGCCTTCGCCGAACGCGCCTGGGGTTCGCCGAAGACGTCGTACGACGAGTTCCTCGGCCGCCTCCGGCCGCACCTGGCCCGGATCGAGCGCATCGGGGTCAACTACCGCCCGCTCGACTGATCGCCCGGCAGGGGTAGACGGCCTGGGCTCCAGGTGACCACGATGAGTGGTCACCTCGAACCCAGGCCAGGAGCGTGAGGGACCATGACCGTGGTGGGCCCGCTGGACGCGATGTTCCTGCTCGGGGAGAGCCGTGAGCAGCCCATGCACGTCGGCGGACTGATGCTGTTCGAGTTGCCCGAAGGTGCCGGGCGGGACCACGTGTTTCCCGAGCGGTCCCGGGACTATGTGTCGCGGCTGTACCACGAGATGGCCTCGGCGCAGACGGTCAATCCGCTGTTCAGCCGGCGGGTGCGGAACCGGCCGCTCGACCTCGGTTACTGGTCGTGGGAGCAGGAAAGCGAAATCGACCTCGAGTACCACGTGCGGCTGTCGGCGCTGCCGCGGCCGGGTCGGTACCGCGAGTTGTTCGAGCTGACCAGCCGCCTGCACGGGACGCTGCTGGACCGGCACCGGCCGTTGTGGGAGATGCACCTGATCGAGGGTGTGGAGGGCCGCCGGTTCGCGATGTACAGCAAGATCCACCACGCGCTGATCGACGGCGTCACCGCCCTCCGCTGGATGCAGAAGACTCTCAGCACGGACCCCGACAGGTCGGGTATGCCGGCCCCCTTCGCACTGCCGGCGTCGTCTGCTGAAACCCCCGGCAGTTCCGCCGGTGTGCTGACCAGGATCGGGCGCATCCCGGGGAGTACCGGCAGATTCCTCGCCGATCTGGCCGGGGTGACGCCGGTGGCGTTGAAGAGCTTGCGGCAGGCGACCGCGCCGTTCCAGGCGCCGCGGACGATCTTCAACCAGCCGATCACCGGGGCGCGCCGGTTCGCCGCGCAGTCCTGGTCGATCGAGCGGCTGGAGAAGGTCCGCGCAATCAGCGGGGCGACGCTGAACGACGTGATGCTCGCGATGTGTTCAGGTGCCCTGCGCAACTATCTGCTCGAGCTCGGCGCCCTGCCGGACAAGGCGTTGACCGCGATGGTCCCGGTCTCCCTGCGCGGCCACGCCGACGCACCCGGCGGCGGCAACTCGCTGAGCACGATGATCACCGACCTCGCCACCGACGAGGCGGACCCGGAACGCCGGATCCGCCGCATCATGGCGTCGACCAGCTACGGCAAGGGCGTGCTGTCCTCGCTGAGCCCGCTGCAGAACCTGATGATCGGCGCGGTCGGCTTCGGTGTCGCCGGACCCGCGGCCGTTGTCCCCGGTGTGGCCGGCCGTACGACGCCGCCGTACAACGTGGTCATCTCGAACGTGCCCGGCCCGGCCGATGGGCCGCTGTACTGGAACCGGTCGCGCCTGCTCGGCATGTATCCGGCCTCGATCGTGCTGAACGGCCAAGCGCTGAACATCAGCGTGACCAGCTACGACGACCACCTGCACTTCGGCCTGGTCGGCTGCCGCCGGACCGTCCCACACCTCCAGCGCCTGCTCGTCCACCTCGAGACCTCACTCACCGATCTCGAGAACCTCCACTAAGCCGCAAGAAGGGCGTCGATCTGGCTGACGGACTGTTCCAAGCCCTCGGCCATGCCCATGCCGATCAGTTGGTCCATCTGCTCACGCGAGTCGAAGACCGACTTCAGCTCCATCCGGGTGCCGCCGTCATGCGCACTGAGTTGCACCCGGACCGTGTTGACCGGCAGGTTCTCCGCCGGCTTGCCGTCGGAGTCCGCGAAGCCGTCGACGAACTCCAGCGACGTGGGCGGGTTCACCGACGTCAACCGCCACCAGCCGTGGTACTTCTCGCCTTCGGGACTGGTCATGAAGTACGTGACCTCGCCGCCCGCGGTGAGGTCGTGGTCGATCACGGTCGCCGGATGCGTCGGTGGTCCCCACCAGCGCTCCAGCAGCCGCGGGTCGGCCCACAGCTCCCAGACGCGCTTGGCCGACGCGTCGAAGTCGGCGATCACGGTCAAGGTCAAGGCGTCGAAGTCCTTGTCAACGCTTGTCACGCTCATCGTTCTGGTTCCCCTCTGTCTCGGTGAGCAGTTCCGACATCCGGTCGACCCGCCCACGCCAGGTCGCCTCGAGGTGGTCGAGTGCCTCGCGCGCCCGCCGTACGGCGTCCACATCGGTGCTCACCAGTTGTTCCCGGCCACTGCGTTGTTTGGTGACGAGCCCGGCCCGCTCGAGGACGGCGACATGTTTCTGCACCGCCGCGAAGCTCATCGGATACGCCTCCGCCAGCCGCGACACCGACGTCTCGTTCACCAGACACCGCCGCACGATGTCCCGCCGCGTCGAGTCGGCCAGTGCCTGCAGCAAGCGATCCACGACCATCTCATCTACAACCATTTGGTTGTACGTTAAGCGTGCAGCGACACCAGGTCAAGGCGTACGACGGATTACAGCCGAACCGTGCCGTTCGGGGTCTCGAAGACGGCCGAGACCAGGCCGGGCTGGCCGTTCGGGCGCCAGTCGACCTCGAGGTCGTCGAGCAGGTGGTCGGCCGGGTGGCCGATCCAGTCGGTGACGCGGTGGGGGTCGCCGGCGATCTCCAGCGCGGTCAGCTTGATGCCCTTGCCGCCGACCGACGGGTGCTGGGTGAGGTCGTCCCAGTGCACGAAGAACGGCAGTTGCGGGTCCGCTATCAGGCCCTTCACGCCGATCTGCCGCCAGGTCAGGTTCACCCCGTCCGGTCGGTGCCGGTTACCGGGCACGGCCTGCCGGCCCAGGCGCTTCTCCATCCGCTCCATGTCGCGGACCGCCACCACCCAGCCGAGCCAGCCGCCGCCGAGCTCCTTGCGGGCGCGCACCGCCTGGCCGAACGGCGCCTTGTCCGAGGCCGGGTGGTCGAGAACGTCGACCACTTCGATGTAACGGTCGTTCTCCAGCGGCAGGATGTGGTTCACCGTGCCGAACCGCGGGTGGACCCCGCCGTCGACGAACTCCGCCCCGAGCACCGCGGACAACCGTTCGAGCGTCGCCTCACACCCGTCGGGCCCGCAGGCGTACGAAAGATGGTCAAGACGCATGACAGTCATTCTGGACCCGATCACCGACAGTCGCGGCTCCGGGGGTGTCGCGTACTGCTACTTGGAGGCTGGATGCGGCAGCAGCCGGCCGGCCTCCAGGTAGTCGCGGCAGTACGCGGCCAGGACGTCGTACGCCTTGTGACCCATCAGGGTCTGCAACTCGACCCTGCTCGACTCGAACACGGCCTCGACGCCGATGTGAGCCTCGGTGTTGCCGGTGCAGTACCAGTCCAGGTCGTGCCCACCAGGACCCCAGCCGCGCCGGTCGTACTCGCCGATCCCGACCTCGGTGTACGTCGTACCGTCCGGCCGCTCCACCTCGCGGAACGTCCGGCGGATCGGCAGTTGCCAGCAGACGTCCGGCTTGGTCTCGACGAAATGGATGCCCCTCTTGAGGGCGAGGCCGTGCAGCGCGCAGCCGCCGCCTCCGGGGAAGTCCGGCCGGTTCAGGAAGATGCAGGCGCCCTGCCAGACCCGGGTCTTGCGGTCACCGTCGTCGTCGGTCTCGACCCAGCCGTTGGTCCGGCCCTCCTTGCGGAACTGCCAGTCCTCCTTGCTCAGTTCCTTGACGTACGCCTTCACCCGCTTCTCGTCGTCCTCGTCGGAGAAGTGTGCCCCGAGGGTGCAGCAGCCGTCGTTCGGCCGGCCCTTGTAGATGCCGCGGCAGCCGCCACCGAAGATGCAGGTCCAGTTGGACGTCAGCCAGGTCAGGTCGCAGCGGAACACCTGGTCGGGGTCGTCCGGATCGGTGAACTCGACCCAGGCGCGGGGAAAATCGAGAGAAACCTCAGGCACCTGGAAAGCGTACGCGCCTTCACCACCCGATCGTGAACGCTGACTCCGAATCGCACTGATCCTCGGACGGTCCAGTAGCGTGAGGGTATGCGGCTCGGCGTACTCGACGTGGGATCCAACACCGTCCACCTGCTCGTGGTGGACGCGCATCGCGGTGCCGCGCCGCTGCCTGCGTACTCGCACAAGACCGAGCTGCGGCTGGCCGAACACCTGGACAAGGCCGGCAAGATCGCCCAGTCCGGCGCGGACGAGCTGGTCTCGTTCATCAACGAGGCGGCCGAGTTGGCCGAGGACAAGGGCTGCGAGTCGGTGCTCGCGTTCGCCACCTCCGCACTGCGGGAGGCGCCGAACGGCGAGAAGGTGCTCGACCGGGTGCGCAAGGAGACCAAGGTCGATCTCCAGGTGCTGACCGGTGAGGACGAGGCCCGGCTGACCTTCCTCGCCGTACGGCGCTGGTTCGGCTGGTCGTCCGGCCGGCTGGCGGTGTTCGACATCGGCGGCGGCTCGCTGGAGATCGCCGCCGGGTCCGACGAGGAGCCGACCATCGCGGTGTCGGTCCCGCTCGGCGCCGGCCGGCTGACCCGCGAGGGCCTGTCCCACGACCCGCCGGACAAGGACGAGGTCCGGGCGCTGCGGAAGCGGATCCGGATGGAGATGGCCGCGGTGGCCGGTGACGTACTGCGGGCCGGCCGGCCGCAGCGTTCGGTCGCGACCAGCAAGACGTTCCGGTCGCTGGCCAGGATCTGTGGTGCCGCGCCGTCGGACGACGGGCCGTACGTGCCGCGTGCGCTGGACCGCGACGACCTCGCCGAGTGGATGCCCAAGCTGATCAAGATGTCGTCTGCCGACCGGGCCGAGCTGCCCGGGGTGTCGGCGGGCCGGTCGTCGCAACTGGTCGCCGGCGCACTGGTCGCGGACGCGGTGATGGACCTGTTCGACCTGCCCTCGCTCGAGGTCTGTCCGTGGGCGTTGCGGGAAGGTGTCATCCTGTCCCGGCTCGACCAGTTGCAACCCCGATGAAGCACCACCCCTGACGAACCACGGCGAAGGCACCAGATGAGCACCAGCAAGACCGCCCGGATCGGCCTGTCGACCGCCTCTGTCTACCCCGAGTCGACGGCGAGCGGGTTCGAGCTGGCGGCCCGGCTCGGGTACGACGGGGTCGAGGTGATGGTCGGCATCGATCCGCTGAGCACCCAGATCGACGCGATCCAGCGGCTGGTCGACTACCACCAGCTGCCGGTGCTGGCCATCCACGCGCCGTGTCTACTCATCACGCAGCGGGTCTGGGGCACTGACCCGTGGGAGAAGCTCGAGCGCAGTGCGGACGCCGCCAGGGTGCTCGGCGCCGACGTGGTCGTCGTCCACCCGCCGTTCCGCTGGCAGCGCGACTACGCGCGCGGGTTCGTCGAGGGGATCGCCCGGCTGGAGGAAGAGACCGGCGTGATCTTCGCGGTCGAGAACATGTACCCGTGGCGCGCGCCGGGCCGCGGTCTGCAGGCGTACGCGCCGAGCTGGGACCCGACCGAGCAGGACTACGCGCACACCACCCTCGACCTGTCGCACTCGTCGACGGCCGAGCAGGACTGCGTCGAGCTCGCGGCGACGATGGGCAAGAGCCTGACCCACATCCATCTGACCGACGGCACCGGTTCGGCGAAGGACGAGCACCTGGTGCCCGGTCGCGGCACGCAGCGGGCCGCGGATCTGCTCACCGGCCTGGCGAACCAGGACTTCCGCGGCCACATCATCATCGAGATCAACACCAGGCGTGCGACCAGCCGGTCCGAACGGGAGGTCGACCTGGTCGAGTCGCTCGAGTTCACCCGCAAGCACTTCGTCCGCACGTCCCGCCGGTCCTCGTTCGCGGTCACCCCGGAAGGTGAGATCTCGGAGCTCACCACATGACTGAACGTACGGCGAGCTCTCCGGCCGGCCGGACCGGGAACGGGCGGCCGGGGCGCCGGCCCGGCGGGCCGGACACCCGTGGTGACATCCTGCGCGCTGCCCGGGATTCCTTTGCCGACAAGGGTTTCACCGCGACGTCGATCCGCGGGATCGCCCGCGAGGCCGGGGTGGACGCGGCCCTGGTGCACCACTACTTCGGCAGCAAGGACGAGCTGTTCATCGAGTCGATGGCGCTCCCGGTCGACCCCCGGCAGATCGCCGCGCGCATCCTCGACGGCCCGCGCGAGGAACTCGGCCGCCGGATCGCGACCGTGTTCCTCGGCGTCTGGGAGTCGGCCGACGGCCAGCAGCGGATGAAGGCGGTCGTCCGCAGCGTGGTGACCAGCGACGAGGTCGCACGGATGATGCGCGAAGGCATCACCCAGATGATCATCGAGCCGGTCTCGCGCTCCCTCGACGTACCTGACGCCCATCTCCGCGTCAGCCTCGCCGCGACTCAGCTCATCGGCGTCGCGATGGCCCGCTACCTGGTCGGACTCGAGCCGGTCGCCTCAGTCGACCTCTCCACGTTGATCGACCGGCTGGCGCCCGTACTGCAACTCCATCTCACCGGCTGATGCAGGTCCCGACCGATCGCGAGATCCGCGCCCTGCATCGCGAGTACGCCCCGACCCGCGAGGCGTTCGAGTCCGTCCACACCCATTGCGAACTCGTCTGCCGGATCGCCGAGCAGTTCTTCACCGGCCTCGACGTCGACACCGACCTGGTCCGGGCCGGTGCCCTCCTGCATGACATCGGCGTGTACCGCCTCTACACGCCGGACGGCGTACTCGACACGGACGGCTACATCCGGCACGGCATACTCGGGCATGAACTCCTCGACAGTCTCGGGTTCCCGGAGGAGCTCAGCCGCTTCTGCTCCCGGCACACCGGCGTCGGCATCACGCGTGACGACGTACGTCGGCAGTCGCTGCCGATCCCGGCCGACGACTACGTCCCCGCGACACCCGAGGAGGAACTCGTCCTGTACGCCGACAAGTTCCACAGCAAGCGCACGCCGCCGGTCTTCGTGTCCGGCGACTCGTACGCCGAAGCGATCGGCCGGTGGGGCGAGGGCAAGGTGGCCGCGTTCGGCCGGCTCCGGCAGCGGTACGGCGACCCGGACCTGGCCCCACTGAGCGACGCCACCGGGCACGCGCTGGTCTGAGACCTCTTGCCAAGGCGGTGTCCCGCGGTCTAATTTCATCACATGATGAAAAACGCGGTGGGTTGCCGGGACGTCGTGGTGGTGCGCGGCGACCGGGAGGTCCTGCACGGGGTCGGGTTCGACCTCCGGACCGGGACGGTGACCGGGCTGCTCGGTCCGTCCGGCTGCGGCAAGACGACGCTGATCCGGGCGATCGTCGGGCTGCAGGCCAAGGTCACGGGCGACATTTCCGTCCTCGGTCATCCCGCCGGAGCGCCGAAGCTGCGTGGCCGGATCGGCTACGTCACCCAGGAGCCCAGCGTGTACGGCGATCTGAGTGTCGCCGAGAACCTGCGCTTCTTCGCGGCCGTACTCGGTGTGCCGGTGGAGGATGTGGACCGGGTCATCGACGCGGTGGACCTGCGCAGTCACGCCGACGTCCGCGTGGATCAGCTGTCCGGCGGTCAGCAATCGCGGGCCTCGCTCGCCGCGGCCCTGCTCGGCAGTCCGGACCTGCTCGTCCTCGACGAGCCGACCGTCGGCCTGGACCCGGTGCTGCGGCGTGACCTGTGGCGACTCTTCCATGAGCTTGCCGACGCCGGCGCGACACTGCTCGTCTCCAGCCACGTCATGGACGAGGCGATCCGCTGCGACCGCCTGCTGCTGATGCGCGACGGCGACCTGCTCGCTGACGACACCCCGCAAGCCCTGCTCGACTCCGTCGGCACCGACGACATCGAGCAGGTGTTCCTCACCCTGATCGACCGGAAGGCAGGTGCGCGATGACACTGCGGGTCACCTTGGCCGTCGCCGCGCGGGTCCTCGCCCAGCTGCGCCGCGACCACCGCACCGTCGCGATGCTGATCGTGCTGCCGGCCTTGCTGGTCAGCCTGATGTGGTGGATGTTCACCGACTCCCCAGGCACCTTCGACCGCTTCGGCGGACCACTGCTGGCAGTGTTCCCGTCCATCATCATGTTCGTCGTCACCTCGGTCGCGACCCTGCGCGAACGCTCCACCGGCACGCTCTCCCGCCTCTTCACGATGCCGATGGGCAAACTCGACTTCCTGCTCGGCTACGCCCTGGCGTTCGCGCTGATCGCCGTCGTCCAGGCACTCGTGGTCGTGTCGATCGCGCTGTATGCCCTGGATCTCGACATCCGTGGCGACGCATGGCAGCTCGGCGTGGTCGCCGTACTCGACGGAGTCCTGGGTACGGCGCTCGGGTTGTTCGCGAGTGCCTTCGCGGCGACCGAGTTCCAGGCGGTCCAGATGATGCCGGCCGTGATGATCCCGCAGATCCTGCTCTGCGGCCTGCTCGTCCCACGCGACCAGCTGCCCGGAGTGCTGCACGCGATCAGCGACGTGCTTCCGTTGTCGTACGCCGTCGACGCCGTCACCGGAGTTGCTAGAGGCAACGGCTTCGGCGAGGGCGCCGGGATGGACGCCTTCGTGGTGATCGCCTTCATCCTGGCGGCCCTCGGTCTCGGCGCGGCCACGTTGAGACGCCGTACGGCGTAGGTGGCGCCCGCGTCGGCTCGCACGGACCGGAACGGGTTCCCCATCCGCGTGGGGAACCCGTCGGGTCAGTGTGAGATGACCTTGATGACCTTCCCGGCCTTGTCGTACGCCGTGATTTTGAGTGGCGACACCTTGTTCGCGTTGCCCGGCTTCTGCCAGGAAACCGCGAACCAGCCGTCGTCGACCGGAACCTCGTGGCCCGGGCCCGGACCCAGTTGGAGCACGATTCTGCTGGCATTCGAAGCCACGCGCCCCCAGCCGGCGAAGGTCGAACCCCCGCCGCCGCCGGCGAACAGATCCGCACGCCGGGACGCTGTTGCCGGCGTGAAGATCGGGTCGCTCTGGTCGAGCGAGTCCAAGGTCACGAACATGGAGTTGGCTCCGGGACCAGCCGGCCCCGCCGGCCGAGTCGAGCTCAGATAACAGGCGACCGCCTTCCGTCCGGACGGCGACACTGCGACCAGGACCGACCCGAGAGACCTGGACTGATCGGACGCCATCACCTTCCACCCGGTCAGATCGACCCAGAGTTGCACCGAACAGTTCCGCAGTTGGCCGGCCACGCTGGTCGGCAGCGGATCCTGTGCCGCGGCAGCTACCAAGGCCGCCGACGGCTTGTCTCCGCCGGGAACCTTGCACCACCGGACCTCGGCCGTCTCCCCGATCTTGATGTCGTACAACACCGTCCGCCCGGACTCGGTGTTGCTTCCCAGCCGCAACGGCCGCTTCTCCCCCGGATTCCGCAGGGCGCAGCGGCGCGCGGCCTCCGCCTTCGTCACCGGCTGGTCGGCGCCTGCCTCGCCCCGAGGAACGCCTGGCACCGGTTCGAACAGCGATTGCTCGGCCTGATGGTCAGCGACCTGCGGCTGGTCCCCGGCCGAGCCGAGATCGGGCAGCAAGCTCGCGGCAAGTGCGACCACGGCCATGCCGGCGATCGCTCCGCCCGCTGTGAGGACCTTGCGGCGCCGCCGTCCCCGGCGACCGCGGGCCAGGAGTTCCGCTGGGTCGAACGGGTCCAGCGGCTCGGCTTCGGCCAGTCGGCGCAGTTCCGCGCCGACCTCCCGTACGTCTTCCATCTCGTTCTCCTTCACAGCGCGCGGCTCGCCTGTCGCGCCCGGTCGATGGCCTGCCGGAGAGTGTCGAGTCCGCGTGCCGACTGGCTCTTCACCGTGCCCGTCGAACAGCCGAGGATCTCCGCGGTCTGCTCGACGGACAGGTCCTCGTAGTACCTCAGGACCACACAAGCCCGTTGTCGCGGCCCGAGGCCACGCAGTGCAGCCAGTACTTCGTTCCGGTCGGCATGCCCGGCGGCGAAGTCGTCCTGGGCCACCCGGTCCGGCACCTCGGCGATCGAGACCTCCCGGCGCCAAGGCCGTCTGCCGCCGTCGTACGCCGCGTTGACGACCATCCGGCGGACGTACCCGAACGGATTTCCCACCCGCTGCACCTTCGGCCAGGACAGGTACAGCTTGTAGAGCGCGTCCTGGACGACGTCGTCCGCCGTGTGCCGGTCTCCGCAGATCAGGAACGCCGTCCGTCGCAGCGACGGGCTCGCCGCTGCGACGAACTCCACGTACTCCTGGTCCCGATCCGCCATCTGGTGCCTCCACTCTCCATGTCCCGCTCAAGACGGAAGGCCCCGACGTCCGGGTTGCACGCCGAACGGTCCGGTTGCGCGAAAGTCGTATGCGCGGGGGAGCGCGATCCGCCTATCGTGACGTGGCATGTGGTCTCAGGTTCCGCATCCGGCTGATCGGGCCCAGGCGTGGGCGGATTGTGATCCGGACTTGCGCACGTACGTTCTCGACTCTGTCGATGCGATCGACCTTCGGACCGTCGGCGTGTACGTGCATGGTTCCTTGGCGATGGGCTGCTTCTACAGGGCGAAGAGCGATGTGGATCTGCTGGTCGTCGTACCCGAAACGCTCACCGAGGCCGAGCGCGGGCGGGTTGCGCGCACGCTCGCCCAGCGGTCGGAAGGTCGGCCGATGCTCGGTGATCTCGAGCTCTCGGTCCTCACTGTTGCGCAGGCGGCGAAGCACGAGCACCCGCGGCCTTTCGAAGTGCATTACTCGGCCGCTTGGACTGCTGACATCATGGCCGACCGCGTGGACTACACGAGTTGTCATCGTGACCCGGACCTTGCTGCGCACATCACGGTCGTGCGCCGACGAGGTGTCGTTGTGAGCGGCCCGCCGCCGACGGACGTGTTCGCCGCGGTGCCTCACAGCGACTATCTGTCGGCGATCACGGCGGATCTTCAGGACGTTCTTGCCGGAGACAACCTCTTGTCGGCGCCCTACTACGGCGTGCTGAATGCCTGCAGGGTCCTGGCGACGGTCGAACTCGGACCGGGCACTGTGCTCAGCAAGGAGGAGGGAGCCCTCTGGGCCCGCGACATGCTCCCGACCGAGCATCGGCCCCTCGTCGAGCAGGCGCTCAACTGCTACCGCAGCGCCCGCCCCGTCACAGCCACCCAACGAGCCACCGACGGCCACGACTGGGACACGACCGCCCTGCTGACATTCGGAGAAATGCTCCGCGCACGAATGTGAGTTTGCACGCGCGCGGATCTACTCGCCGGGCGGCGGGAGCGTGCGTAGGGCGGGCGCGTGGGGGGCTCAGCCGGAGAGGTGGGAGACGTTGTGCCAGGCGGGGTCGGGGGTCACGGCGACGGTGACTTGGCCATGGGGCCAGCCGGTGGTGGCGGCTCTGAGTTGTTCGCCGGCGGGCGTCGTGCCGTCGACGTAGTAGTGCAGGATCCTTGTCCCGGCTGACGTTTCGTGGGCGAGGAGGTGTCCGGAGCCGCCGAGGCGGGCGGTGAGGTGGTCTTCGAAGTGGCGGAGTTCGTCGAGCATGTCCGACTCCGGCAGGCCGTCCTCACGTCGTACTGGATAGCCGATCGACACGGCAGCGTGGGTGTCGAGATGCGGGCGGCGGATCGAGCGGAGCGGGTATTCGGCGGTGGCGATGACGCGGTGACCGCCCCGGGTGCCTTCGAGCATCTTCCACGCCGGGCTGCCGTCCTCGAGGGTGTGGGCGGACGCGAACGACGCTACGGCGGGCAGCAGGGTTCCGATCGGCTTCGCGTCGGCGGGGGCTTCGGTGAGGGTGTCGATCGCGCCGACCCAGGTCTCGACCATCTCCTCGCCGAGGACCAGGTCGAGCATCAGGAACGTGACCCGCCGCCGGACGTCGACCGGCAGTTGGGGGAAGACGTGGTGATGCACGCCGACGTGGATCGAGGAGGCGTCGGGGTCGACGGTCACCACGGCCTCGTCGATCGCGACCGGCGGCAGGCCCTCGAACCGGATCGTGAAGGCCGGTCCGGGTCGGCGCAGGTCGGCGTACTCCCAGGTCTGGTCGGACGGCGGCGCGGCCCGCAGCCAACGCCGGGCGGTCGCCCGCAGGCCGGGGTCGCCGGCCGCGGTGACGATCAGTACGTGTTCGGCGTGCAGGCCGGGTCCGAGTTCCCACTCGAGGTCGGGGTGGATCCGGCCGAGGTGCTCGGTCAGTACGGCGCTCGCCCCGCCCGGCTGCTGCCGGGTGATGGCGTCGGCGACCTGTGCGGACCCGGATTCGGTCCACCAGGACCAGAACGCGCCGATCGGGTCGGCCTCCCCGGCACTCCGCTTGCGACGCTTGAAGATGGGCATACCCGCATCCTCTCCCGACCCCGGGTGCGGGCACGGGCTGTAACCGGACCAGTGGTGCCGGTGGTGTGGTCCCGGACACACGATTGGCGAGCGCTCGGTTCAGGCGCGTAGCCTGCTGACACCACTGGCATTGCTGTGACCTACGGGCCGGGTGGGTTGATGAGGAGGAACACGTAGTGCTTCGGCGAGTCCTGCTGGGCATGTCCCGCAGCCCCCAGATCAAGAAGGCCGTTTCGTCGCTCCCGGTGTCCAGTGGCATCGTCGCGCGGTTCGTGGCCGGCGAGACGGCTCCGGAGGCCGTGCTGGCCACCGAGAAGCTGGTCAGCAGCGGCCTGTACGTCACCCTCGACCACCTCGGTGAGGACGTCACCGACCTGGCCGCGGCGACCGCGACCGCGGACGCGTACCTCGACCTGCTGCGGCAACTGTCCGACGCCGGCCTGACCAGGAACGCCGAGGTCTCGGTGAAGCTGTCCGCGGTCGGCCAGGCGCTGCCCGGCGACGGGGAGAAGATCGCGCTGGAGAACGCGCGGACCATCTGCCACGCGGCCCGCAACGCCGGTACGACGGTCACTCTGGACATGGAGGACCACACCACCACCGACTCCACCCTGAGCATCCTGCGCGAACTCCGGCAGGACTTCCCGGAGACCGGCGCGGTGCTGCAGGCGTACCTGCGCCGGACCGAGGCGGACTGCCGCGACCTGGCCTACGCGGGTTCCCGCGTCCGCCTCTGCAAGGGTGCGTACAAGGAGCCGGAGTCGGTCGCGTTCCAGGACAAGCGCCAGGTCGACAAGGCGTACGTCCGGGCGATGAAGATCCTGATGAACGGCGCCGGCTACCCGATGATCGCCTCGCACGATCCGCGGCTGATCGCGATCGCCGGTTCGCTCGCCGACCGCGCCAACCGCAAGCCGGGCAGCTACGAGTACCAGATGCTGTACGGCGTCCGCCCGGAGGAGCAGCTCCGGCTGGCGTCGTACGGCCACACCGTCCGCGTCTACATCCCGTACGGCGAGGACTGGTACGGCTACCTGGTTCGCCGGCTCGCCGAGCGACCGGCCAACCTCCAGTTCTTCGCCCGCTCCCTGATCAGCAAGAAGTAGCCGGAATCCCGGTTGGTGGGCAGGCGGCTCAAGATCCGGGCAGTTCGTCAGTAACCTGTGGGCATGACTAGTCAGGTGGCCATCCTCGGGGCCGGTGTGATGGGGGAGACGTTGCTGTCCGGGCTGATTCGGGCCGGGCGGCGACCGGAGGAGCTCCTCATCACCGAGCGCCGGGAGGAGCGTGCCGCCGAACTGCGCGAACGGTACGGCGTCGACGTCGTGTCCAACGTGGACGCGGCCTCGAAGGCGGAGACTCTGGTTCTGGTGGTGAAGCCGCAGGACATGGCCGACCTGCTCACCGAGATCGCTCCGGCGGTCCAGCCGTCGCAGACGGTCGTCTCGATGGCGGCGGGGGTGACCACCGGTTTCATCGAGTCGCGGCTGCCGGAAGGCGTCGCCGTGGTCCGGGTGATGCCGAACACCCCGGCTCTGGTGGACGAGGGTATGGCGGCGATCTCCCGCGGGGCGCACTGCGACGAGAGCCATCTCGAGCTGGCGGAGAGCCTGCTCGCGGCGACCGGCCGGGTGGTCCGGGTGCCGGAGAAGCAGCAGGACGCGGTGACCGCGATCTCCGGGTCCGGTCCGGCGTACCTGTTCTTCGTTGTCGAGGCGATGATCGAGGCCGGTGTCCACATGGGTCTGCCGCGGGGCACCGCGACCGAACTCGTCGTACAGACGGTGGTCGGCAGCGCGAAGCTGCTGCGCGAGACCGGTGAGCACCCGACCGTACTGCGCGAGCGCGTAACGTCTCCGGGCGGTACGACGGCCGCCGCCATCCGCGAGCTCGAGGACCACAAGGTCCGCGCCGCCTTCCTCTCCGCCATCGAAGCAGCCCGCAACCGCTCGCGCGCACTGGCTGCCGAGTAACGTCATCCCCTTGGCCGGCGTTATTGTTGGCGCCGCAGTTTCCTGCCGTGACCAAGGGATGAGTCGACTATGGTCCCGCCCATGAGTAATCGTTCGGAGCAGGACAGCCCCGAGCACGTCAGCCATGCTTCGGTGCAGGCTGCCTCGCCGCCCGCCGCCGCGGCGGTGCCGGAGCTGCCGTGGCGGGTGCCGTTGGATCCGGCGCCGTGGTGGGCCTGGGCGTTGTTCGTCACGCCGTTCGTCGCCGTACCGGCGCTGAACTCCTGGCTCTGGATGGGCGCCCGCGACATGCTCGCCGTCGGCCTGCTCACGATCATCGGCGCCTCCGTCGTCCGCGTCGCGGGCGGCGTGGTCCTCTACCGGGTCGTGCTGACCCGGACTGCCGTCAAGGCCCGCACCAGCATGCTCATCCGCAGCCTGGCCTGGCAGGACGTCGACCGGATCGACGTCGGCGACGACCACGTCGTACTGGTCCGCGGCCAGGACGAGAACGAGATCAACGGCATCCCGCGGGAACGCACCGCCGAGGTGGCCGCCGTCATGGAGGCCCTCCGCCGCCGGGCCGCCGACCTCCCCGCCCGGCACCACCGCCCCCGCCCCGGCATCGGCACCCTCCTGGTCCTCACGTACCTGATCCTCTCGATCGGCGCCTTCCTTATCCGCTGGCAGATCGTCTGAGCCGCAAGCACCGCAAACCTGCCCGGCGGGAAGAGGTGCTAGCCGAGCTCTAGCGTCGCGACCACCGGCCAGTGGTCGCTCGGCAGCCGGCCGCCCGGGCGGAAGTGGGAGACGGCCGCCTCGACCACTCTCCAATCCGCGGTCACGAGGATGTGGTCGATGCGGTCGCCGTCCTCGGCGCCGGTGAAGTCGTGCCAGCTGCCACCGGCCTCGATCGGTACGGCGTTCCGCAGCCCTGCGGCCGTCAACGCCTTCAGCGGCGGCGAGTCCGGCGTCGCGTTCAGGTCGCCCATCACGATCCACGGCAACGAGCCGACGATCCAGTGGGCGATCAGCCGCGAGGACTGCAGTTGCGCGACCTCGCCGGCGTGGTCGTAGTGCGTGTTCGCGACGCCGATCGTCGTACCGTTGCGGTGCCGCAACCAGACCAGCGTCGCGATCCGGGTCAGGTCCGCGTCCCAGCCGACCGATCCCGGCGTACCCGGGTCGTCCGACAGCCAGCGGGTCTCGTGCTTGTCCACCTGCCAGTCACCCGGCCGGACCAGGACGACGGAATGCTCACCGGCGCTCATCCCGTCGTCCCGGCCAACGCCGACGATCTCGTACCGCGGGAACCGCCAGCGCAGGTACTCGAGCTGGTCGGGCAGCACCTCCTGCAGCCCGACCACGTCGGCGTCGAGGTGCTCGATCGCCGCCACCGTCGCGTTCCGCCGCACCGGCCAGGCGTTGTCGCCGTCCGGCGCGGAGGAGTTGCGGATGTTGAACGTGGCGGCGCGAACCTTCATGGCGCCGATCCTGCCAAACCGGCCGCCGCCCGCTCGGACCCGGCCAGCCCCATCGCCCGCTCGGCCGCGTGGAGTCGCGGCGTACTCGCCTCGATCGCCCGGTCCCGGCCCTGGGCGAGCAGGTCGTCGATCGCTCCCGGGTCGGTCGCCAACCGCGCGTACTCCTTCTGCAGCGGCTCGATCACGCTCAGGACCGCATCCGCGACGTCCTGCTTCAACGCGCCGTACGACGAGTACGACGCCGCGAGCGCCACCGGATCGCCGTCGGTGCAGGCGGCCAGGATCTCGAGCAGGTTGGTGACCCCGGGTTTGGCCGCCTCGTCGTGCCGGACCTCGTTCTCGGAGTCGGTCACCGCGCGCATGATCTGCCGCCGGATCACGTCCGGCGGGTCGAGCAGCCGGATCGTGCCGATCGCGTCGTCGGCGTCGGACTTGCTCATCTTGGTGGTCGGATCGGCCAGGTCCTTGACCCGGGTCGCCAGCACGGCCTTGGCCAGTTGCGGTACGACGAACGTCTCGCCGTACTCGCGGTTGAACCGGATCGCGATGTCCCGCGCGAGCTCCACGTGCTGGTCCTGGTCACCGCCGACCGGGACCTGTTCGGTGCCGTACAGCAGGATGTCCGCGGCCATCAGGCACGGATAGGTGAACAGCGAGGCGCGGGTCATCGGCCGGCCCCGGCCCTTCTCCTTGTACTGGATCATCCTGGAGAGCTCCCCGACGTACGACGTACATTCCAGCAGGTACGCCAGCTGGGCGTGCGTGGGGACGTCGGACTGGACGAACACGGTGCCTTCGGGGACGCCGGCCGCGAGCATCAGCGTGGCGAACTCGCGGGTCAGCGCGGCGAGTCTTCGGGGATCGTGTTTGGTCGTCATCGCGTGCAGGTTCGCGACGAAGTAGAACCCGTCGGGGTCGGTGAACCGACGCAGGGCACCGAGGTGGTTGCCCAGGGTCAGCCGGCCGGACGGGGTGATACCGGACAGCGAGGTCATGGCTGTGTCCTTTGGTGTGTGAAAGCCCCACCGAGGACACGAAAAAGGCCGCCTCGGCGAGGCGGCCTCGTGGATGCGTGCGAACACGCCGGGTGGACCGCCCTAGGCGGCCCACCACAGCTGCAAGTTCGTGTTCACGCGATCAGGGTAGCGGGTGACAGTCACACCACGCCAGCATGTCAACGACCGGGGCGGTGGGGTGGGGAAGGAATTCAACGCAGCGTGAGTGACTGGACGATCAGCTCGTTGCGGGCGTCCTGACCAAGCGGTACCGAGGGGTGTACGCCGTCGCGGAGGTAGTTGGCCAGGCGGTACGGCTTGATCCAGAGCCACTCGGCCCAGCGGATGATCCGCAGGTTCGGGTACTTCTCCTGCGCGTCGTACAGCTGCATGTTGAGCCACGAGCTGTTGCGCTGGTCGGCGAGCTGCACGGCAGCGGTCTGGGCCTTGCGCACGACCTGGATGTTGACCCAGAACAGTGTCCGGTTCTGGCCGACGATGCTCATCGCCCGGTCGACCTGCGCCGCGAACTTCGGCGGGTCGAAGATGTCGTTCGACCCGCTGGCCATCAGGATCCGCCGCGGCAGGCCGTACCGTTCCGCCCACTCCTGCAGGGCGTCGACCGCGCCGGAGGTGGGCCGGCTGGACCAGTTGTGCACGGCCAGCTGACTACCGTCGCGGCCCAGCAGGCGCGTCGCGAGCGCTTTCCCGTCCTGCACGGAGATGCTGTCGCCGAACATGTACACGCCGTTGGTGTCCCGGACGCGCTGGATCTGCGCCGCGGTCGAGATCGCCCGGGTCGCGGTGGCCCAGGAACCGAGTACGCCGGAGCCGTAGGGCCCGCCGGAGGTGGCGGCTGCCGCTTCCGTCGCAGTCGCGGTGGAGACGGCCACGGTCGAGGCTGCCACTGCGGCCCCCGCCGTGAAAATCTGCCGTCGATTGGGTCTCATCGAGCTCGCGGACTTCCTCACGGGACGGAACTGTGAGGCCTGACGGCTACTCAGCGCAAGTCCGTTTGCCATCGTTGCAGCAACCTGCCGCAGGCGGGAATCGGGCGCGGAGCGTACAGGACTAGACCGCGATTGGTAACCCTGCGCAACCGAACCGCAGCCTGGTTTGCAGCATCCTGCAAATTCTGTAACACCTTGCAGTCCCCGCCCGATAGACCGTCTGCAGGGCCACTTGTGACTCGCAGTAGCCAACTCGACCTGGTCGACCCGCCTGCGGGGACTGTGTGTCGACCGGCAACCCGGACCCTGCGGAGGTGGCCGGCGCGGCCAGGAGGGGTGCCGCGCCGCCCGCTCTCCTCGTGGCTCGATCGTGGTGGGCGCCGGGCTGAGGCCGAGGTGCCAACGCGCCGAGAGGGCTAGGGTCGGTGCATGAGCGGTGAGGCGATGCTGGTCTTCGACGAGGGTCTGACGGCGTACGACTTCGGTCACGGCCATCCGATGAGTCCGGTCCGGGTGGACTTGACGGTGCGCCTGGCCCGGGCGCTCGGCGTACTCGACCAACTGAAGGTCGTCCCGGCCCCGGTCGCCGACGATGCGCTGCTCGGCACCGTGCACACCGCCGAGTACATCGCCGCGGTGAAGCGTGCGGGTGAGGATCCCGACCGGCCGGATCCGGCACACGGGCTCGGCACCGAGGACACGTACTGCTTCCCGAACATGCACGAGGCATCGGCGCACGTGGTCGGCGCCTCCGTCGAGGCGGCCCGGGCGGTCTGGGACGGCGACGTCGTACACGCCGCGAACATCATCGGCGGCCTGCATCACGCGATGCCTGACTCGGCCAGCGGATTCTGCGTCTACAACGACCCCGCGATCGCGATCCGGTGGCTGCTCGACCACGGCGCCGAGCGGGTCGCGTACGTCGATGTCGACGTCCACCACGGGGACGGCGTCCAGGCGGTGTTCTACGACGACCCGCGCGTCCTGACCGTGAGCCTGCACGAGTCGCCCACCACGCTGTTCCCCGGCACCGGAAGCGCGGGTGAGACCGGTGGGCCGGGTGCGGAGGGGACGGCGGTCAACATCCCACTGCCACCGGGGACGGGTGACGCCGGCTGGCTGCGGGCGTTCCACGCGATCGTCCCGGACGTGGTGCGGGCGTTCCGGCCGTCGGTGCTGGTCACCCAGCACGGGTGTGATTCGCATGTCGAGGATCCGCTGGCCCATCTGACCAAGACGATCGACGGGCAGCGGGCGGCGTACCTGGCGCTGCACGATCTCGCGCACGAGGTCGCCGGCGGCAAGTGGGTCGCCACCGGTGGCGGTGGCTACGCGATCATCGACGTCGTACCGCGGGCCTGGAGTCACCTGCTCGCGATCGTGGCGGGCCGCCCGATCGACCCGGAGACGCCGGTGCCGGAGTCGTGGCGCGAGGACGTCCGGATCCGGTACGCCCGGGTCGCGCCGCTGCGGATGACCGACGGCCGGGACGCGTCGTATGCCGACTGGTCGACCGGCTACAACCCGGACACCTGGCTGGACCGCTCGATCAAGGCCACCCGCGACATCAGCTTCCCGCTGCTCGGCCTCGACCCCTCGTATTGAGTCACACGAGACACCCTCTTTCCCATTCGTACCAACAGCCACTACGCTCGTGGCATGCACGGGCGGAGGTGCCGGAGGGGAAGCCGGCGCACGATCCGTGCTGGAAGTGCGGTGCGCAATGGCATCAAAGAAGTCCGGTGGTGAGCAGCCGCTTGCCGAGGTGAAGTTCCTGACCGTGGCGGAGGTCGCCACGGCCATGCGCGTGTCCAAGATGACGGTGTACCGCCTGGTGCACTCCGGTGAGCTGCCCGCCGTGCGGGTGGGTCGTTCGTTCCGGGTCTCCGAGGATGCCGTGCACGACTACCTCAAGGGCGCCTTCTTTCAAGCCGGATAACCACGAGATGCGAGGCGGCCGGATCCCTCGGGACCCGGCCGCCTCGCTACGCCTGCCTCGCAGTCAGCGTTTCAGGAGGTCGCGGATCGCGGTGGTGATCTCCGCCGGGGCCTCCTCGGCCATGAAGTGTCCGGCGGACGTCGTCCGGTGGTCGAGGTCTGCCGCCCAGGCGCGCCAGAGCGCCGCGGCGTCGAAGCCGAGTGCTGCGCCCCAGTCCTGCTGGATCACGCTCACCGGCATCCGCAGTTTGTTGCCTGCGGCAAGATCTTCCTGGTCGTGCGTGACGTCGATCGTGGCCGAGGCGCGGTAGTCCGCGACGATCGACGGTACGGCGGCCCGGCAGGCGTCCAGGTACGCGGCGCGGACGCCGGCCGGGATCGCATCGTCGTCCTTCGCCCACAGGGTCAGGAAGTGGCCGAAGAAGTCGTCCGCGGCGGCCGTGATCATGGCCTCGGGCAGGCCGGGCGGCTGTGCCATCAGGTAGAGGTGGAACCCGACGGCGGCGCTGGTCCCGTGCATCACGTCCCACGTGTCCAGAGTCGGCAGGACGTCGAGGCACAGCAGGTGCGTGATCGCCTCCGGGTGGTCGAGGCCGGCGCGGAAGGCCACGAGTGCGCCGCGGTCGTGCCCGGCCAGGGCGAAGGTGGTGTGGCCGAGTTGACGGGCCACTGCCACGACGTCGGCTGCCATGGCTCGCTTCGAGTAGCCGCCTACCGGCTTGTCGCTCGCGCCGTACCCGCGGAGGTCGGGGCAGATGACAGTGTGATCGGCGGTCAGATCGGCGGCGACGTGGCGCCACATCAGATGGGTCTGCGGGAATCCGTGCAGCAGGACCACCGGCGTACCCGAGCCGCCGACCGCCACGTGCAGGGAAACCCCGTCCACGCCGGCGATGCGCTGGTAGTCGAATCCGTTGAGCTTCATGCCCGCCAGGCTCCAGGATGCGAATGAGCAGTGGATGAGCGCTACCGTGGCCGGGTGGAATTCGGGGTGCTCGGGCCGGTGGTGGCCTGGGACGACGCCGGGCGTCCGGTCGCCCTGAAGGGACCGCGGCACCGGGCCGTGCTGGCCCGGTTGATCGTCGCTCGTGGTCGCGTAGTGCCGGCGGCCCGCCTCGTCGACGATCTGTGGCTCGACCCGCCGGACGGGGCATTGAGCGCCGTACGGACCTTCGTCGCCTCGTTGCGACGAGCCTTGGAACCGGACCGGCCACCACGGACACCGGCCCGGCTCCTCTTGACCGAAGGACCCGGCTACGCGTTGCGGACAGAGGCCGTTGACGCATGGCGTTTCGAAGAGGCTGTAGCCGCCACTCTGCCTGCGGGGGAGCTGCTGCCGGTGTTGGCGAAGGGCTTGGCGCTGTGGCGCGGCCCTGCATATGCCGACTTCGCCGACGAGGACTGGGCGCAGGCAGAGCGCTCACGGCTCACGGAGTTGCGGCTACGGGCCGTGGAGCGCCAGGCCGAGGCTCAGCTCGCGCTGGGCCTGGCCGCTGAGGCTGTGCCCTACCTTGATGCTCATGTGACCGAGCATCCGTGGCGCGAGGAGGCGTGGCGGCTACTGGCCCTCGCGCTCTACCGGACCGGTCGTCAGGGCGACGCTCTCGCGGTACTGCGTCGTGCGCGCTCGATGCTGATCAACCAGCTCGGTGTGGATCCTGGTACTGCGTTGAGCCGACTGGAGACCGACATCCTCAACCAGGCCGAGCACTTGGAACCCGTGTCCGCCGGACGGGTCTGGGAGGAAGCGGCCGCGGCGTACGACCGGACTGTGCGAGCCGGTGCGCGTGCGCGGCTGGAGTCGACGGTGGGGCTGCTGCGGAACCTCGCGGTGACAGGAGGCGGTGGACTCGAGGCCGCACGGCGTCACCGGCTTGCAGCGGTCACTGCGGCCGAGGAGCTCGGTGATCCCGGCCTGACGGCTCGCGTGATCGGTGCATACGACGTACCGGCGATCTGGACCCGGTCGGACGACGAGGCCCAGGCTGCGGCGATCGTTGCGGCGGCTGAGCGGGCTCTGCGCACGCAGCAGCACCAGGCGACGCGTGCTCGGTTGCTGGCGACGATCGCCTTGGAATCGCGGGGATCGAGAGCTCCCCGGGCCGCGGCAGCGGCTCGCGAGGCGGAGCAGCTCGCCCGTGGACTCGACGATCCCAGGCTGCTCGCGTTCGCCCTCAACGGTGTCTTCATGCAGAGCTGCCGCAGTACCGGCCACGCGCCGCAACGCGATGCCGTCGGCGCCGAGCTCATCGCCCTTTCACAACGCCATGACCTCTTCACCTACGAAGTCCTCGGCCATCTGATCCGCCTGCAGGCCCGCAGCGCGTTGGGCGACTACTCCACAGCCGACCACCACGCAACGGCCGTCGACGCACTGGCCGCCCGCCACGAGCTGCCACTGGTCCGCGTCTTCACCACTTGGTATCGCGCGATGCGTGTGGACACAGAGAAGGCGTATCGCGATGCCGCCGATTTGCTGGAGGGTGCCGGCATGCCAGGCCTGCAGGAAGGCTTGCTGCCGTTGGCGCTCGCTTGCCACCAGGTGCGGCAGGGGCAGCCGGTGGCGGATGCCGACTACGGGCCGTACGAGGCATGGGTCCGGCCACTCGTCTTCTTGTCGCAAGGGCGTCCAGTAGCCGTCGACAACATCCCGGAGCCACCGCCGGGCCTGTTGCTAGAGGTCCTGTGGTGTCTGACGGCTCACACCGCCCGAGAGATCGACGACAAGCAACTACTGACCAGAGCCCGCGAAGCCCTTGCCCCAGCCGGAGCAGAGCTAGCCGCCGGCTCAGCCCTCGTCACCCTCGGCCCGGTCGCCAACTACCTCTGACCCGAGACAGCCGCCTAGGTCCGCCGGGCACGGACCGCCAACGCGTGCGGGACCTCGAAGCCGCCTGGTTCTTCGAAGTGTTCGAGGGTGAGGCCCGTGCTGAGGAAGGCGTTCAGGTACTCGGCGAGGGGGACGTGGCGCATGCCGACGCGGCGGCGGATGCCGTCCTCGGCCCACCATGGCGAGGCCTCGTGCCAGCCGGGTGTCCGGTAGCTCGGATGGATCAGCCGGCTGCCGTCGTCGCCGTTGTAGACGACGTGCGGGCCGTTGAAACACGGATGGACGCCGTACGCCACCAGCACACCGCCCGGACACAGCACCCGCGCGGCCTCGCGCAGCACCTTGCCGAAGTCGTCCACGTCCGTCGAGACCCACAGCACCGTAGCGGTGGCGAAGGACGCGTCCGCGAACGGCAGTACGGCGGCGTCGGCGATCATCAGCGGGCCGTCGGTGCGGGTCCGGGCCACCCGGAGCTGGTCGGCCGAGTAATCCACGCCGACGACGCTGCGGCCGGTCGCGCGGATGGTCTCGAAGTTGCGCCCGGTGCCGCAGCCGATGTCCAGGCAGGGACCGGATCCGGGGCCGAGGAGGTCGAGCAGCCCCGGCTGGTGGGTCTCCGAACCGGCGACGAACCGGGTCTCGTACCAGTCGGCCAGACCGTCGTACCGAGCCTTCATCCCGACCTCCCCAGGTCGAGCCCAGCCTATCCGGCCGCCCGCTTTAGGCTCACGCCCTGACCTACAGGTAAGCTTTGCCGACGTTCTCTTTGAGTTTGGAAGGTCCACTGTGGGTTCCGTTATCAAGAAGCGCCGTAAGCGTATGGCGAAGAAGAAGCACCGCAAGCTGCTGAAGAAGACGCGGGTGCAGCGCCGCAAGCTCGGCAAGTAAGCATTTCCCGCCGCGCCCGGCGATCGACATGGTCCGGCGCGGTGTTGTGTGGGGTTGCTGTCTGGCTGGGGGTCACTCGTGGCACAGGTGGTGATGGTGACCGGCGTCTCGCGGGACGCCGGTGCTCGCTGTGCCCGGAGGCTGGCCGACGACCCGTCGATCGGCACGGTGCTCGGCGTCGACGTGGTTCCACCGCGGGCCGAGCTGGGCCGGGTCCGGTTCGTCCGGGCCGACATCCGCAACCCTGTGATCGCCAAGGTGATCGCCGCCGAGGACGTCGACACGGTCGTCCACACCGGCGTCGTGGCCACCCCGGGCAGTGCCGGCGGCCGGTCGTCGATGAAGGAGATCAACGTCATCGGCACCATGCAGCTGCTGGCCGCCTGCCAGAAGGCGTCCGGCGTGGCCAAACTGGTGGTGAAGTCGTCGACCACCGTGTACGGCGCGGGCCCGCGGGACCCGGCCATGTTCACCGAGGAGATGGCGCCGCGGGCGATCCACCAGACCGGGCTGAGCAAGGACGCGGTCGAGGTCGAGGGGTACGTGCGCGGCTTCGCCCGGCGCCGCCCCGACGTCTTCGTCACCACCCTGCGGATGGCGAACTGGATCGGCCCCAAGACCGACTCGCCGATCACCCGGTACTTCGCGATGCCGGTCATCCCGACGGTGTTCGGGTACGACGCCCGCCTCCAGTTCCTGCACGAGGACGACGGCGTCGCGGCGATCCACCACGCCACCGTCAACGATCTCCCCGGCACCTTCAACGTGGCCGGTGACGGGATCCTGATGTTGTCCCAGGCGATCCGCCGGCTCGGCCGGCCGGCCCTGCGGCTGCCACCGTTCACCGCGTCCAGTACGGCGGCCGTCGTCCGGCGGGCCCGGCTGGCGGACTTCTCGCCGGACCAGATCACCTTCCTGACCTACGGCCGGGCGGTGGACACGACACGGATGCGGACCGAGTTCGGGTTCGAGCCGTCGTACACGACCGCCGAGGCCTTCGACGACTTCCGCGACGCGATCGGACCGGGAGCCGTCTCGCAGGCATCCCGCCTGCTCGGCGCCGGACTGGGGGCGCTGCGTGGCTGACGCGGATGTGATCCCGATCGGCTCCGGCGGACGCCCGGGCCGCGGCAGTGGCCGCCGTACGACGCCGTCCGCGGCTGCTCGCGCGCTCGCCGGGCCCGGGGCCGGCCGTCGGCGGTCGGCGCCGGGCCCGCAGAAGAAGTCCGAGCCGACCGAGACACCTGCGGATCCGGCGAGCGCTGTCACCGACGACGTTCCTGTGACCGAGATCCCGGCGGCTGTCGACTTCGCCGGGCTCGAGCGAGTCGTCCATGATCTGTTCGGCGAGGAGGGGGAGCGGCGGGTCGCGGAGTGGCTGGCGTTCCTGCGGCGGCGGTTGACCGGGGACTACGAGGTCGACGAGTTCGGGTACGACGCCGACCTGAGCGACCAGGTACTGCTGCCGTTGCTGCGGCCGTTGGCGGAGAAGTGGTTCCGGGTCGAGGTTCGGGGCGTGGACAACATCCCGGACACCGGCGGCGCGTTGATCGTCGCGAACCACTCCGGGACGATGCCGCTCGACGGGCTGGTCACCCAGTTGATCGTCGCGGACCACGCGCACCGGCCGTTGCGGACGCTGGCGGCCGACCTGGTGTTCCAGACGCCGTTCGTGGGTGAGTTGGCCCGGAAGGGCGGCGCGACGCTGGCGTGCAACGACGACGCCGAGCGGCTGCTCGGGCGTGGTGATCTGGTCGGCGTGTGGCCGGAAGGTTTCAAGGGGATCGGGAAGCCGTTCAGCGAGCGGTACAAGCTGCAGCGGTTCGGCCGGGGCGGGTTCGTCAGCGCGGCGATGCGGACCGGGGTGCCGATCGTGCCGTGCTCGATCGTCGGGGCCGAGGAGATCTATCCGCTGGTCGGCAACATCGCGTCGCTGGCCCGGCTGCTCGGCGTGCCGTACATCCCGATCACGCCGTTCTTCCCGCTGCTCGGGCCGCTCGGGCTGATCCCGCTGCCGTCCAAGTGGCTGATCGAGTTCGGCGAACCGATCCGTACCGACGACTTCGCCGACGGTGCCGCGGACGACCCGATGCTGGTCTTCAACGTCACCGACCAGGTCCGCGAAACCATCCAGCAGACCCTGTACGCCCTCCTGATGCAGCGCCGCAGCGTCTTCTTCTGAGCCCTCCACGACGACGCCGACGGCGTCTTCGGCCGGCTGTCCGGACAGATAGAAGCCCGGCGCGGAGTGCGCCGGGCTTCTGGTGTCAGGAACCTACTTCCAGGGCGGAAGGAGGGTCTGGATGACGCCGGGGATGTTGATGATCGGCGTCGACGGGAGGGCCAGGGACGGGAACGGCCAGGGCCACGACGGTGTGGCCGACGGCAGGGTCGGGACGATCGTCGGGGTCGACGTCGCCGACGGCGTCGATGACGACGACGGCTTCGGCGGCGTCTTCAGGGTCGTCGGCGGCGGAGTGTTCGGCTCCTCAAGGATCGTCGGGTTCGGCGACGGCTTCGGCGTCGACGTCACCTTCGGCAGGGTGCCGGCACCCGTGGTCGGCTTGGTCGACGGCCCCACACTCGGCCCGCCGTTGGCCGACGTACTCGGCTCGGTGGCGTTGTTCGGTGCGGCCGGCTGGTTGCCGGTGCCCTTGGCCGGCTTCGGCTGCTCGCACTTCGGGCAGGCGGCCGTGGTGTGCTGGGCCAGCTGCTCGATGGTGGCGAGTGCCTCGACGGCGGATTTCAGCGACTCCGGCGGCAGTTTCGGTGCGAGCTCACCAAGAGCCTGGCGGGCGCTGGTGATGAACTGCGTGATCGCGGTGATCGAACTGGCGTCGCCGTCCTGCTGGTACGACGCGACCAGCCGGGACACGCCCTTGCGGGCCTGTGCCGAGAAGTCGTCGAGAGTGGCGTTGATGGTGGCCACGTCGCCACCGGACTCGGCCAGCTCGCGGACTTCGGACAGCCGGGTCATCGCGTGCTCGAGATCGCGCCGGCCCCGGGAACCGTCGCCGACGCTCACGTTCGTCGAGACGTTCTCGATGCTGCGCTTCATCCCGTACAAGGTGTCACCGGGCATGGCCTGCTGAGCGGCGGCGGCGGAACCGATGCCACCTCCGAGCAGAACCAGCGCGGCGGTACTGGCCACGAGCCGGATGCGCCGGCCGTGACGCTGGCGGATAACAGTCACGGTCGCGTCGACGTCCTCGCCACCCGGCGGGTCGTCCGAGTCGTCCGGAGTACTGCGCACCATGGTCGGAGTCGTCGTCGCCGCGCGCGCCGCCGCCTGCTCCATCAGGCGGTGCCGCAACTCGGCGCTGAACTCCGGCCTGGGTGCCACTGCGCCGGCGGTCCTCAGCCGTCCGACCAGCTCCACAGCCTCCAGCAGCTCGGGGTCATCGCTCAGTCGCGAAGAGTGACGGGGCCCGTGATCGACGGCGTGCGCGAATGCCTCCGCGCGCGCTCGAGCCCTGTGTAGGTCACTCATGAGTTCTCGTTCTCCTCAATGGCCAGTCGGGGTCACCGACAGGTCCTCACCAGGCAAACGAGGAAACTCCCTGACGGGTTACGAAAGACATTCGTTGTCATCCTCCTCACCTCAAGTCCTTGGGGATAACCTTCGCCAAGTGCCGGACGGCCCTCAGCTGCAACTGCTTGACGGCGCCTTCGGACTTCTCCAGCGCCTTGGCCGTCTCGGCGATCGACAGACCGGCGAAGAAGCGCATCGTGAGGCAGTCGCGCTGTTCGTCGGGCAGGCTCGCGACGGCGTCCCGGAGTACCTCGGCGGTGGCGGCGGCCAGCACGTCGACCTCCGGCCCCTCGGTCTGCCGGTCGTGCGTCTCGATCTCGTCGGTGACCACCTCGAGCCGGACCCGGCCGGACTTGTAGTGGTCGGTGATCAGGTTCCGGGCGATCGTCACCAGCCAGGCGCCGAAGTCCCGGCCCTGCCAGCGGAACGAGTCCAGCGCGCGCAGCGCCCGGACGAACGTCTCGCTGGTCAGGTCCTCGGCGAGTGCCGACGACGACACCCGCGCGTAGATGTAGCGATAGACGGTGAGCGAGTACTCGTCGTACAGCTCACCGAAGGCACCGACGTCCCCGGCCTGGGCGCGATCGACGAGCTCTGCACGTCTCATCCCGTCCGGGCTTGGCTCCGGCGTCGTCAAAATTTCTCCCCGTTCAACTGACACGTCTTCTGACACATCCGCGAATGGCCACAGCGGCTGAGACAGCACCGAGCGTTACGCCTGAAGCACCCGCTGTCAACAGCCCGAGGCGTGCCGCCTTCCGTCCGGTCCGATAGTCACGAATGCGCCAGCCGGCGACTTCCGCGTGGCGGCGAAGCCGGCTGTCGGGGTTGATCGCGCATGGATTCCCCACCAGCTCGAGCATCGGCAAGTCGTTCACCGAGTCCGAGTACGCCGCACAGGAGGCCAGGTTCAGCCCCTCGTGCGCCGCAAGCGCGCGGACGGCCTCCGCCTTGGCCGGGCCATGGAGGATGTCGCCCACGAGTTCACCTGTATATATCCCGTCACGCTCCGCTGCAACCGTTCCGAGCGCGCCGGTCAGTCCGAGGCGCCTGGCGAGCAGCCGCGCGACCTCCACCGGAGCGGCCGTGACCAGCCAGACCCGCTCGCCGGCGTCCAGGTGCTGCTGGGCCAGCGCCCGGGTGCCCGGCCAGATCCGGTCGGCCATGATCTCGTCGAAGATCTCCTCGACCAGCAGCTGGACCTCGGCCACCCGGTGGCCGGCGATGAACGACAGCGCCGCCGCCCGGGCGTTGGCGACCGAGTCCGGGGTCTCGCCCAGGAGCCGGAATCTCAACTGGGCAAAGGCTTTGCGCGCGATCTCGCCGGTGGTGAAGAACTTCCGCCGGTACAGCCCGCGGGCCAGGTGGAACATCGACGCGCCCTGCAGCATCGTGTTGTCCACGTCGAAGAACGCGGCCGCGTCGGGTACCGGACCCGGCTCCAGCGCGGCTTCGACCTCGGCCGCCGCGGCGCTGGCCTCCCCGGCCAGCACCGACCTGGCTCGAAGGTCACGTGACGTACCCCCACCCATGAAGCAGGACCTTAGGGCACGGAACCCTGTGCTGTCGCCTACTACGCGTCACCGTCTCGAACCGGCCCCGGCCGCTCACGAGGTGGCCGCCCGAACGTGGCAGACTCGCCTGGTGGACTTCAATTTCGCGGACATTCTTCGTGACACAGCGCAACGTCACGGCGAACGTCTCGCGTTGGTCGACGGCGACCGGCGGCTGACCTGGAGCGAGCTCGACGCCGCCGTGGACGCCGCTGCCCGCGGGTTCTCCGCGGCCGGCCTGGTACCGGGGTACCGGGTCATCCAGCTGCAGGCCAACAGCATCGACTTCGTCACGTCCTACCTGGGCATTCTCCGCGCCGGCCTGGTCGCCGTACCGTTGAACACGGGCCTCACCGCGGCCGAGATCAGCGCCGTCGTGGCGCATTCCGGAGCCCGCCTGGCCGTGGCCGACGGGGACCTCGCGAGGAAGGTCGAGGGCGTCCGGACGGTCCGGGCCAGCGAGCTCCGAGGTGACGCTCCGTTACCGCCGCAGGTGGACCCGGAGACCCTGGCGGTCCTGCTCTACACGTCGGGGACGAGCGGCGATCCGCGGGCCGCGATGCTGTCGCATCGGGCGCTGGCGGCGAACGTGAAGAATCTCTCCGAACTCGGCGAGGACCGGATGGGTCCGGAGGACGTCGTCCTCGGCGTGTTGCCGATGTTCCACGCGTTCGGCCTGAACGCGGTCCTCGGCTGGGTGGTCGCGACGGGCGCCGCGCTCGTCATCGACCAGCGCTTCGACTCCACCCACACGCTCGACCTGATCAGCCGGTACGGCGTGACGCGGCTGCCGCTCGCGCCGCCCGCGTTGCAGGCGCTCCTGGCTCGGCCCGACCTCCGCGACGCGCTCAAGACGGTCAAGGTCGTCCTGACCGGCGCGTCGACCCTGGATCGCGCGCTGGCCGAGCGCTTCGAGCGCGAGACCGGGAAGTTCGTCCACCAGGGCTACGGGCTGACCGAGGCGTCCCCTGGTGTCACCACGACCCTCGGCGAGCCGGACCCGAAGCCGGGTTCGGTCGGCCGGCCGCTGCCCAACGTCGAGTTGCGGATCGCCGACGACCGGGGCGAGGACGTCGAGGGCGACGACCCCGGCGAGATCGTGATCCGCGGTGCCAACCTGTTCTCCGGCTACTGGCCGGGCGGTGTCGACGGCCCGGACGAGGACGGCTGGTACCGCACCGGTGACGTCGGCTTCCTGGACGCCGACGGCGATCTGTTCCTGGTCGACCGGCTGCGCGAACTGATCATCGTGTCCGGGTTCAACGTCTTCCCCAGCGAGGTCGAGGAGGTACTCGTCGGCGCTCCCGGCGTGCGCGAGGCCGCGGTCATCGGCGTACCGTCCGAGGAGACGGGGGAAGCGGTGAAGGCGTTCGTCGTGCCCGAGGTCGGGGCGAGCGTGGACACGGCCGAGGTCCGGGAGTACGCCGGGACCCGGCTGGCCCGGTTCAAGTGCCCGGTCGAGATCGAGGTGGTGGACCACCTGCCGCACTCGGTCACCGGCAAGGTCGCCAAGGGACAGTTGAGGAAATGAACCGCGTCACGCTCTACGGCAAACCCGGCTGTCACCTGTGCGACGACGCCCGGGCGATCATCGAGCAGGTCTGCGCCGAACTCGGCGTCGGGTGGACCGAGGTCGACATCACCCAGGACGACCGGTTGTTCGCCGAGTACGGCGAGCAGATCCCGGTGACCTTCGTCGACGGCAGGCAGCACGACTTCTGGCGCGTCGACCCGGCGAGATTGCGCAAGGCGCTCACGGCGTAGTCGCCAGGGCTCACGGCGTAGTGCTGTCCGTCACCTCGGCCGTCGCCGATTTTGTTCTCACGTTCACAAGCTCCTAGAGTAAGAAGAGCCGCCGGCCGTCAAGACCGCGGCCGTGGAGAACCGTTCCCAGGAGAATTGTGACGCGTGCCAGCAGCCGTCGCCCCGGCCCGCCGACGAGAACCGAACGCGGCATCCCCGAGGCGACTGTCGCGCGCTTGCCGGTCTACCTGCGGGCCCTGACCGCGCTGTCGGACAGCGGGATCGCCACCGCGTCGAGCGAGGACCTGGCGACCGCGGCCGGGGTGAACTCGGCCAAGCTCCGCAAGGACCTGTCCTACCTGGGCTCGTACGGTACCCGCGGCGTCGGGTACGACGTCGAGTACCTGCGCTACCAGATCGCCCGCGAGATCGGCGTCACCCAGGACTGGGCGGTCGTCATCGTCGGGATCGGAAACCTGGGGCACGCGCTGGCGAACTACTCAGGGTTCGGCACCCGCGGCTTCCGGATCGTCGCGCTGCTGGACGCCGATCCGAAGCTGATCGGCGAACGGGTCGGCGACATGGAGATCCGCGACTTCGCCGAACTCGAGGACATCGTCAAGGCCGACCGGGTCTCGATCGGTGTCATCACCACGCCCGCCGGTCCGGCCCAGGAGGTGTGCGACCGGCTGGTCGCCGCCGGGGTGACCAGCATCCTGAACTTCGCGCCGGTGGTGCTGTCCGTGCCCGACGGCGTCGACATCCGCAAGGTGGACCTCTCGATCGAGTTGCAGATCCTGGCGTACCACGAACAACGAAAGTCCGGAGAGGCGGCGCTCCCCGAGGTGCCCGAACTACCAGCGATGAACGGTCTCACCGATCTGCCGAGCGTGGGCGGGGGTGTCGGGGCATGAGTTACCTGGTGGTCGGGATCAGTCACCGCTCTGCTGACATCAACGTGCTCGAGCGGGTGGCGCTCGACGCGGAGGCGGCGACCAAGCTGGCTCTGGCCGTCAAGCACACCCCGGCGGTCGCGGAGTCCGCGGTGCTCGCCACCTGCAACCGCACCGAGGTGTACGCGAGCGTCGACCGGTTCCACGCCGGCATGGACGAGGTCACCGCGATCCTCTCCGACGTCACCGGCGTACCGCTGCTGGACCTGGCCGAGCACCTCTACGTGCACTTCGAGGAAGGTGCCGTCGCGCACCTGTTCCAGGTCGCGGTCGGGCTGGACTCGATGGTCGTCGGCGAGAGCCAGATCCTCGGCCAGGTGAAGGAGTCGCTGCGCGTCGGCCAGGACCTGGAGACGATCGGCACCGGCCTGAACGCCCTGTTCCAGCACGCGTTGCGGGTCGGCAAGCGGGCCCGCGCCGAGACCGGGATCGACTCCGCCGGACGCTCGGTCGTCTCGGCCGGGCTCGACGCGGTCGGCGGCTTCGAGGGTCGCCGCGCGCTGATCGTCGGCGCCGGCTCGATGGCCTCGCTGGCCGCCCAGACCCTGCTCAACGGCGGCGCCGCGAGCGTGACCATTGCCAACCGCAACTACGACCGCGCGGCCGGGCTGGCCGAGCGGGTCGGTGGTACGGCGATCCAGCTCGCGTCCGTGCCGGATGCGCTGGCCGAGGCCGATCTGGTGGTGTCCTGCACCGGCGCGCGGGGCGTCGTACTGACCGAGGAGATGATCCGGAACGCGGCCGACGGCCGGCCGTTCGGGATCCTCGACGTCGCCCTGCCGCGGGACGTCGCTCCGGAGGCGGCCCGGATCCCCGGGGTCACGCTGGTCACGCTGGCCGATCTCGCCGGTACGGCGGGCGGCAGCGAGGACGACATCGACGAGGTACGGCGGATCGTCTCGGAGGAGACCGGTTCGTTCGAGGCGACCCGGCGGGCCGCGTCGGTCGCGCCGACCGTGGTCGCGCTGCGGGCGATGGCGTCCGAACTGGTCGACGCCGAGCTGGCCCGGCTGGACCGCAGGCTTCCCGGACTCGACGACAACCAGCGGCACGAGGTCGCCCGGACCATCCGCCGGGTGGTCGACAAGGTGCTGCACACCCCGACGGTCCGGGTGAAGGAACTGGCCGCCGATCCCGGTGGACCGACGTACGCCGAGGCGCTGCGCGAGCTCTTCGCCCTGGACCCGGCCACTGTCGACGCGGTCACCGCCGCGAAGACGCCGGAGGAGACCAGCAAGACCCGCGCCGACGCGACCGGAGGTGACCGCCCATGATCAGGCTCGGTACGCGGCGGTCCGCCCTGGCGACCGCGCAGGCGACCTGGGTGGCCGACCAGCTGCGCGCCCTCGGGCACGAGGTGGAGCTGGTCCCGATCGTCACCACCGGCGACGTGAACAAGGCGCCGCTGGAGCAGATCGGCGGCACCGGTGTCTTCGTCAGCGCGTTGCGCGACGCCTTGCTGGCCGGTGAGATCGACATCGCCGTGCACTCGCTCAAGGACCTGCCGACGGCACCGGTCGACGGCCTGGTCATCGGCGCCGTACCGGTTCGGGAGGACCCCCGGGACGTGCTCGTCGCCCGCGACGGGCTGACCCTGGGCGAGCTGCAGCCCGGTGCCGTGGTGGGCACCGGCTCGCCGCGCCGGGTCGCACAGCTGGAAGCGCTCGGTCTCGGGCTCGAGTGCACCGGGATCCGCGGCAACGTGGACACCCGGATCGGCCTGGTGGCCGACGGCAAATTGGACGCGGTGGTGCTGGCGAGGGCAGGGTTGTCCCGGTTGGGACGGCTCGCCGAGGTGACCGAGACGCTGGATCCGATCCAGGTGCTGCCGGCCCCGGGACAAGGTGCCCTGGGCATCGAGTGCCGGTCCGGCGACGCCGCGGTGCTGACCGCGCTGGCACCGCTGGAGGACCCGGCGACGCGGGCGGCGGTGACCGCGGAACGGCAGATGCTTGCCACTCTCGAGGCAGGGTGCACGGCTCCGGTCGGTGCGCTCGCCGAAGTGGTCGAAGGTGAGGACGGCCCGGAGCTGTGGCTGCGGGGAGCGCTCGGCCAGGAGGACGGCGTACGACGGCTGTCCGCCAACGGGCCGGTGGACGACCCGGTGTCTCTGGGCAAGGCGCTGGCGAACGAGTTGCTGGAGCGAACATGACACCGGCACAGGGCACGACGACGGCCAAGAAGACGAGCAGCAGGACGAGGACGAGGGCGAAGGCAGACGTGAGCAGCGCGAAGACAGCGGCCACCGCGGCATCCAGGACACCTCAGAAGGTGCCGGCCAAGGCTGCCGCCACCGGCACGGTCAAGCAGACCAGACCACTCGGCCACGTCACGTTCGTCGGTGTCGGGCCTGGTGACCCGGCGCTGCTGACCCTGGCCGGCCGCGACGTTCTGGCGAACGCCGACGCCGTCGTGGTCGAGGGTCCGGAGCACAACCCGTTCTTGGCCTACTGCAAGCCGGGTGTCGAGGTGGTCGACGGGTCCGGCGCCGAGGGCAGCCGGGCGCTGAGGGTCGCCGCCCGGGCCCGGCTGGTGGTGAAGACGGCCAAGTCCTCGGCGAACGTCGTACGCCTGCTGACCGGTGACCCGTTCACCTTCTCCAGCGGCGCCGAGGAGGCGGCCGCATGCAAGAAGGCGGGCATCGGGTTCAACGTCATCCCGGGTGTCAGCGAGGTCAGCGCGGTCCCGACGTACGCCGGTATCCCGCTGACGATGAAGGGCGACCGCGAGGTCACCGTCCTCGACCTGGCCGAGGCGAAGCTCGACCTGACCCGGCTGCACCCGAAGCAGACGCTGGTGCTGCTGAACGCGACCGACGTACTGAAGGAGACCGCCGCCGGGCTGGTCGAGGCCGGTTTCGACGCTGGGACGCCGGTCGCGGCGACGGTCGGCGGTACGACGACCGCGCAGACCAGCGTGGTCGGCACGCTGGAGACGATCGTCGCGGATCTGCGCGCCGCCAAGGTGACGGGCGAGGCCGTGATCGTGGTCGGTTCGGTGGTCGAGCAGCGCGAGACGCTCTCCTGGTTCGAGACCAAGCCGCTGTTCGGGTGGCGGATCCTGGTGCCGCGCACCAAGGACCAGGCCGGCCCGCTGATGGACCGGCTTCGGCGGTACGGCGCGATGCCGGAAGAGGTGCCGACGATCTCGGTCGAGCCGCCGCGCAACCCGCAGCAGATGGACAAGGCGATCCGCGGCCTGGTCGAGGGCCGGTACGAGTGGGTCGCGTTCACCTCGGTCAACGCGGTCAAGGCGGTCCGGGAGAAGTTCGACGAGTACGGCCTGGACGCGCGGGCGTTCTCCGGGCTGAAGATCGCCGCGGTCGGCGACAAGACCGCCGAGGCGATCGGTGCCTGGGGCATCCGTCCGGACCTGGTCCCGTCCGGTGAGCAGTCCGCCGCCGGGCTGGTCGAGGACTGGCCTCCGTTCGACGAGGTGCTGGACCCGATCAACCGGGTGTTCCTGCCGCGCGCCGACATCGCCACCGAAACGCTGGTCGCGGGCCTGACCGATCTCGGCTGGGAGGTCGACGACGTCACGGCGTACCGGACCGTGCGGGCCGCGCCGCCGCCCGCGCCGACCCGGGAGGCGATCAAGTCGGGCAAGTTCGACGCGGTCGTGTTCACCTCGTCCTCGACGGTGCGGAACCTGGTCGGTATCGCCGGCAAGCCGCACGCGTCGACGGTGATCGCGGTGATCGGCCCGGCCACGCTGAAGACCGCCGAGGAGCACGGCCTGCGGGTCGACGCGATGGCCGAGGCCCCGTCCGCCGAGGAACTGGCCGACGCACTCGCCCGGTTCGGCGCCGACCGGCGTGACACCATGATCGAGGCCGGTGAACCGGTCACCCGCCCGTCCGAGCGCCGCTCGGGCTCCCGTCGGAAGAGCTGATCCAGATGGCCGGTTTCCCGGAGGTCAGGCCGCGGCGGCTTCGGTCGTCGGCGGCGGTGCGCAGGCTGGTCGCCGAGACCACGCTGGAGCCGCGGCAGCTGATCCTGCCGATGTTCGTCCGCGAAGGCGCCCGCGAGCCGATCGCGATCAAGTCGATGCCGGGCGTCGTACAGCACACCCGGGACACCGCGCGGAAGGCGGTCGCCGAGGCGGCTCAGCTCGGTCTCGGCGGGGTGATGCTGTTCGGCGTACCCGAGCGCAAGGACGAGACCGGCTCCGGCGCCCTCGACCCGGACGGGATCCTGAACGTCGCGATCCGGGACGCGGTGAGCGAGGTCGGTGACGCCCTGCTGGTGATGTCCGACCTGTGCCTGGACGAGTTCACGTCACACGGGCACTGCGGCGTACTGGATGCCGACGGCAACGTCGACAACGACGCGACGCTCGCGATCTACGCCGAGATGGGCGTGGCGCAGGCCTCCGCCGGTGCGCATGTCGTCGGCCCGTCCGGGATGATGGACGGCCAGGTGGGTGCGATCCGTACCGCGCTCGACGCGGCCGGACATGTGGACACGGTCATCCTCGCGTACGCCGTGAAGTACGCGTCCGCCTTCTTCGGACCGTTCCGGGAGGCCGTCGACTCGTCCCTGCAGGGCGATCGCAAAACCTACCAAATCGACGGCGCGAACGCCCGCGACGCGATCCGCGAGGTCGACCTCGACGTGGCCGAAGGCGCCGACATCGTCATGGTCAAGCCGGCCCTGGCCTACCTGGACATCATCCGCCAGGTCCGCGACCACGTGAACGTCCCCGTCGCCGCGTACAACATCTCCGGCGAGTACGCGATGGTGGAGGCCGCCGCCGCCAACGGCTGGATCGACCGCGAGCGCGCCATCCTCGAAACCCTCACCAGCATCCGCCGAGCCGGCGCCGACACCATCCTCACCTACTGGGCCGCCGAAGCAGTCCACCTCCTCAACCGCTGAAGTTCACAGGTACCGGGGTCTGCCCCACGCGTGCTACGCAGCCGCTCCTTCGTCGCGACAGCTACGCCCGCTCCCACCCACCCCCCGGCTCTCGCCGGTCTACTTCCTGCCGGCTGGCGCCGGCGGCCTGCGGGCTTATCGCCCGCCCGCAGGCGCTGACGCGCGCGGCCGCCCCTCGGCCCGGCGCTGTTGGTCGCCGAACTGGACACAAAATCCGCCCGCTACCTCGACGAAGAAGCGCGCAGCAGACCGGACATAGCCCCGCCGGATCTGGGCGATCAGCCCGTATGGACGGACTTGCTGTGACGGGCTCATCGTCCGCGGTCCTGCGTCCTCGTAGGCTGAGGGGCACGCGATGGAGGGGAGGGTGGGGTGGCCGAGGCGACGGTGGTCGAGGTGATGGCCGAGTTGGCTGCGCTCGAGGACCCGAAAATTCGTGAGGTGAACGAGAAGCACGGTGACGATCACGGTGTGAACCTCAGCAAGCTGCGTGCGGTCGCGAAGCGGCTGAAGACACAGCACGAACTCGCGCGCCGGCTCTGGGAGACGGGCGACACCGCGGCCCGACTGCTGGCGATCCTGATCGCACGCCCGAAGGCGTTCGAGCGTGACGAGTTGGACGCGATGATGCGCGAGGCGCGAGTCCCCAAGGTGCACGACTGGCTCGTGAACTACGTGGTGAAGAAGAACCCGTACGCCGAAGAGCTGCGCCTTGCCTGGTCCGCCGATCCGGATCCGATCGTCGCGAGCGGCGGCTGGGCACTGACCACCGAACGAGTGGCGAAGAACGCTGAAGGCCTCGACCTGACCGGGCTGCTCGACGTCATCGAGTCGGAGATGAAGGACGCCCCGGACCGCCTGCAGTGGGCGATGAACCACTGCCTGGCCCAGATCGGGATCGACCACGCCGAGCACCGCGCCCGTGCCATCGACATCGGCGAGCGCCTTCAGGTCCTCAAGGACTACCCGACACCCCCGAACTGCACGTCCCCCTTCGCCCCGACCTGGATCACCGAAATCGTCCGCCGACAGCAAGCCCACTAAGGGGTTCCCCTACCGAGCACGGCGCTCGCCTTTGTCCACAGTTTGCTGCGCCTTTGGTGTGGGACGATTGGGCCCATGTTCAGCAACAGAAAGGCCGATGCCGCGTAGGCGGCCGGCTCAGGTTCGCGCGGATTCTGTCGCGCGGCTGCGGATGACCAGGACGACTGGTCGGAGCACGATCACGCAGATCTCCAACCTGCCTGGGTTGTCCCCGCATGGGCGAGTGGTGATTGCCCAGCTGGAGAACACCCGATTGCGGCCGGGGCAGGTCGCCGAGGCGATCGACTGCTGGGAACGGTTCGTCCGGGATCCGGCGCACCGACTCTACGACCCACGGTACGAAGGGTGCGGCATTTGGGAGTGCTGCCCACGAATGCTCGAAGTCCACGCGATCCTCCGAATCGTCGAACGCAAACTGCCACGGCGTGACGCCCGCCGCCTCCGGGCCCGGCTCGACCAGCTCAACGACATGTGGCGGTGGGGGTTCTAACGGCTCAACCGGGCACGGGAGTCACCCCGCGCCGACCTCGAGGGGCTGTGGATGACCGTGAGGGGTGGGCCGGGGGCGGGATACGCTCCTGGGCGGGTGTTGTCGTTGAGGAGGAGTGGCGCCGTGGTGGATCGGCCATCGAACGGGGGACCGGCGGAGTCCCGGGGTGAGGGCGTGGAGCTGCCGGACGAGGTTGCGCCGGACGCGGATCTGCGTGCTGCTCGGAACGAGATCCGGGCCGTTGGTGCGAGCCTGCGGGAGGCGCTCGCGGCCGACGATGCTCTCGCCGCGCGAGCCGGGCAGGGTGAGGAGCCGGGTGAGGTGAGCCGGTGAGTACGCCGGCGAACGAGATGACGCCCGCGCAGGCGGCGGAGCGTGCGGCGGCCCTGGCCGAGATGACCTCCAACGCGTTGCAGGCGGCCCGGGGGTCGCTGGGTAACGCGGCAGACCTCACCGACGAGGTGGACCGCCGGCTTCGCGGCGCCGAGAACGACATCACTTCGGTGACCGGGATGGCCAACCGGGTGCGGTACGCCGCGACGGCGGAAGACGCCGAGCCGATCCTGCGGAACGCGCGTCAAATGGCCGACGAGATCCGCGAAGATCTGCGGAGGGGACAACGCGGTGTCGGTGAGATCCGCGATTACCTCGAGCAGGGGGCGCGCGCGATCGCGGCCGGCCGGTCGTTCCTCGACGAGTTGGACTCGCTGCCGGGCCGGCAGTCCGACTCGAACGATCAGTTGCGCTACCGGCTGGCGGCGCTCGACCGTGCCGTGCATGGTGCCATGGCGGGCGCGGAGCGCACCGACTGGCGGCTGACGGCCGCGCGACAGAACCTCGAGCCGTTGCTGAACGTGCCCGGAACGGTCGCCGACCAGTCCCGGGTTGCCGCCGTCATCCAGGAGGTCGGCGCCGATACGGAGAAGGCTGTCGGCGATGCGCGCGGCGGCCTCGGCGCGCTGCGCGAGGACTTCGACAACACCTGGCCGGACGCCGGGAACCTCGCACACGACAGCGCGGAGCTCGCGCACGCCATCCGGGCCGGCACGAACCCGACGCCGCCGTCCGCCCGGACGACGCCGGGTGCGTCGGCCGAAGACCCACGGCGAGCCTGGTCCGAAGGCCGCGACCTGGGCCAGGGCCTCAACCTCTGACCACCGTCGACTGCCAGTCGGATGAAAGCCGGGTCCCGACCGCGGTGGGGCTAGTGGTGGATGGTGTAGTCGGATTGGGTGAAGCCGGCTTTGAGGGTTCGGGTGGCGTTGTGGGTGAGGGTGATTTCGTGGTCGAGGGGGCCGAACAGGGGGATGCCGGCGCCTAGGAGGACGGGGGCGGTGGTGATGGTGAGCTCGTTGAGGAGGCCGGCTCGGAGGAACGTCTGGATCACCTGGCCGCCGTCGGTGTAGACCCGCTTGGCGCCGCGGTCGTTCAGGGTCTCGATCAGCGCGTCCAGGGTGCGGTGGACAATGATCCGCTCGTCGGCGTCCGGGTCGAGCGTCGTACTGAGCACCTCGACGTGCTTGCCCTCGTACGGCCAGAAGTCGAACGTCAGCGCCGTCTCGTACGTGTTCCGCCCCAGTACGACGGTGTCCACCGACGCCATGAATTCGTCGTACCCGGTGGCACCGGCCTGCTCCGCGCGCTCGGTGAGCCAGTCGATCGACCCGTCCGGCCGCGCGATGTAACCGTCGAGACTGGTGGCGATGAAAACAGCCGCATGGAAACTCACACAGACATTCTCCACAAGGCCGCAACCACCCCTCGCGGACGGCCCGGCGAGTCCAGGGATGCCGTAGGGATCGTCCGGATGTGGCGGTCGCCGTCGCCGACTAGCGTCGAGTCATGAAGGCAGTGATGCAGGACCGGTACGGCGGACCGGATGTGCTGGAGTTCAGGGACATCGACCGGCCCGGTGTCGGCGGTGATCAGGTCCTCGTCCGGGTCCGGGCGGCGTCGGTGAACGCGCGCGACTGGCACGTGATGCGCGGTGATCCGTACGTCGCCCGGCTGATGAATCCGGCAGCGTTCGGGCTCAGGGCACCCAAAGGGGTCCTGGGTACGGACTTCGCCGGGGTCGTCGAGGCCGTCGGGCCGGACGTACGGCGGTTGAAGCCGGGCGACGAGGTGTACGGCGAGGCGGCCGGAGCGTTCGCCGAGTACGTCAGAGCCTCGGAGACCGTGGTCGATCACAATCCGGCCAACCTGACCTTCGAGCAGGCGGCTGCGATCCCGCTCGCCGCCAACACCGCCCTGATGGGGTTGCGCGACGTGGCGCAACTGAAGCCGGGACAGAAGATCGTGATCAACGGTGCGTCGGGTGGGGTGGGTACGTTCGCGGTGCAGATCGCCAAGGCGCTCGACGCCGAGGTGACCGCTGTCTGCAGCACGAGGAACGTCGACCTGATGCGTTCTCTCGGCGCCGGCGAGGTCGTCGACTATACGCACGACGACTTCACCAGGTCGCAGTACGACGTCGTCCTCGACCTGGTGGGAAACCGGTCACTCACCGACCTCCGGCGGGCGCTGAGACCCGGCGGGATCCTCATCCTGTCCGGCGGTGGAGTGTCCGGCGGCGGCAGCGTGTTCGGCCCGGTCGGCCTCATTCTCCGAGGTGTCCTGCTGTCGCGTTTCGTCCGTCAGCGGATCGTCACCTTCGACGCGAAGCCGAGTGCGGAGAACCTCGCGACGCTGCGGTCGATGGCCGAGGCGAGACAACTCATCCCGGCCATCGACCGCACCTACCCGCTGGCCGCCACCGCCGACGCGATCCGGTACGTCGAGACCGAGCACGCGCGCGCCAAGGTCGTCCTCACTGTCTAGGGAGTCCTCAACTGCAGGGTTTGGCGGCCCGGAGTGCGCCCGGTGACGTAGACGCGGAGGCCGTCCGGGGTCAGGCTCCCGCCGAGGTAGGTGTAGCGCTCGCCCGGGTCCATCGTGACCCGGGCGGCGCCGTTGCCGGGGCCGAATTCGATCCGGTCGGAGCCGACGGTGTAGGAGCCGGTGCCGGAGACGAGCTGGTGGTTGCCCGGAGTGCCCAGGGACTCGACACCGGCCAGGGTTCCGCCGTTGCGGAAGCAGAGCTCGATCGCGTACGCCGTTTCGTCGCCGTCGAACTCGAAGGCCAGGTCCCAGCCGTTGCCGACTTCAACGATCGTGACCTCGGTCCGCAGTGTGCGGTAGTGCTTCGGCCGGTGCGGGAAGTCCATCGCCGCGTAGAACCGGCCGTCCAGGGTGAGGGCGTACAGCCCGTCCTCCCGCCGGTACCGCTTCGGCAGAGGCAGGTGGTACGGCACCTTCACCTCCTGCGCCAGCTTGTACGTGTGCGGTCCGGTACGGCGCAGGCCGTCGCTGCGGAAGTGGCCGGTACTGAAGAACTGTGGCGACAGCCGGACCGAGTCGAGGATCGCCGCACCGTTGCGGAGCTTGAAGAACGTCGGGTTGGTGGACAGCCCGGACGCGATCACCGGGATGTCGTGGAAGTCGGTGCCGCCGAAGACCGTCGCCGTTCGTGAATCTCGCCGGATCCGCGCCGACGCCTGCGACGGGAAGTGCTGGGCGAAATCGGTCGGCACCGGCTTCGGCGTGGGCAGCACGGCCGCGATCTCCGGCCGTTCCAGCACCTCGGCCAGGAAGTCGCCGAGCTCACCGGTACCGCGCTGTTCGATGCTCTTGGCAACGGTCGAGAAGCGCCCGTCGCCCGAGTGCAGGGCGAGCTCGCGGAACTGGGTCAGGTACCACCAGACCTCGCGGATCCGGGTCTGGTCCTGCCGGCGGGACGCGATCGTGTCGACCTCGCCGTTCGGCTCGAGGAAGTACAGGGTGGCGTCCAGGTTGCGCCGGACGTACTCGAGCAGCTCGGGCTTGTTCCGCAGCCAGGCGACCGTGACCAGGCAGTGGTTCGTGACCTCGGACGCATACGTCGAGCTGCGTTCGCTGTAGATCCCGTCCGGGGTCGCGTCGATGCCTTCGTCGAGCCAGTCGTCGATCCGCGCGGCGTACCGGCGATCGGGGAAGAGGTGATGGGTCCGGGCCAGCGCGGCGGCGATCTCCCAGCGGTGATTGGGGGTGTGCACCCCGCCGGCCGCGATGGCCGGGCCGGCCTTCCGCAGGACCTTCTCCAGGATCTCCCGGTGCGGCTGCGTGGCCGGCCGGCCGTCGGCGTCGAGCAGCCCGTAGATCATGCAGACGTCCTGGATCGCGAACGAGCTGTCCGGCGGCGAGTGCAGGTTGCCGACGTCGTACAGGCCGTCCTCGTGCTGACGGGCCGCAAGCTGCTCGACGAGCCACTGCAGGGGAGCCAGCAAGGACGCGTCGTGGTGGTACGACGACTTGCCCCAAACGTAGCCGGAGACGAGCCGCCGGGCCTTGCGGGCGACGGCCCGGACGCTGTCGGAGGGGTTCTGCAAATTGCCCAGGACCAGCGCGATCTGCGCCTGGTTGGCCTTGGTCAGTACGGCGAGGAAGTCTTCGTCCACGGTTGCTCCGGCATCGGTGGCCCCGGCCGCGGTGGCCGGGGAGAGGGCGCCGAGCGTCAGCGTGGTCACTGTGCCGGCGAGGAATGTGCGACGCTGCATGGAAGCCTCCAAGGGGCAGGGGAGGAGGCGCCCGCCAGATCGGTAAGCGGTTGCCAAATGCCCAGTACTGTCCCCTTCGACCTTTGTCCTGTCAATACTTCGCAGCTGACCGCATCTGGTCAGTCCGGGTCGGGCCCAAGTCTTGTGTGAACCGGTTTCCTGGGCTAACTTGACCGGCCAAGGCAAGCGCTTTCCGTGCGGCCCGGAAGTTTCCGGAGGTAACCAGGTATGAGTGCGCTGGGCGAGCTCGCCACGCTCCGGCGGAAGAAGCCAGCAGGGCAGAAGCCCGGCCGGGGCAGCGGGGCGGGCAAGGCCCACAAGCGCGACAACCTGGCCGCCTACCTGTTCCTCGCGCCGTGGCTGCTCGGGCTGTTCCTGATCACGATCGGGCCCATGCTGGCCTCGCTGTACCTGTCCTTCACGGACTACAACCTGATCCAGGCGCCCGAGTGGATCGGGTTCGAGAACTTCACCCGGATGCTGTCCGACGAGCGGCTGCACAACTCGTTGCGGGTGACGTTCACCTACGTGTTCGTCTCGGTGCCGCTGCAACTGGCCGTCGCCCTGCTGCTGGCCGTGGTCCTCGACCGCGGAGTGCGCGGGATGGCGTTCTACCGTTCGGTGTTCTACCTGCCGTCGCTGCTCGGCTCGAGTGTCGCGATCGCGATCCTCTGGCGGCAGGTGTTCGGCACCGAGGGCCTGCTGAACCAGGTGCTCGCCCTGGTCGGGATCGACGGCAAGGGCTGGATCTCCGACCCGAGTACGGCGCTGGGCACCCTGGTGGTGCTGAACGTGTGGACGTTCGGGTCGCCGATGGTGATCTTCCTGGCCGGCCTGCGGCAGATCCCGACCATGTACTACGAGGCCGCGTCCGTCGACGGCGCCGGCGTACTGGGCCGGTTCTTCCGCATCACGCTGCCGCTGCTGACGCCGATCATCTTCTTCAACCTGGTGCTGCAGATCATCCACGCGTTCCAGTCGTTCACCCAGGCGTTCGTCGTCTCCGGGGGAACCGGCGGGCCGTCGGACTCGACCATGTTCTTCACGCTCTACCTCTACGACCGGGGCTTCGGCAATTTCGACATGGGCTACGCCTCCGCGATGGCGTGGTTCCTGCTCGTGATCATCGGGGCCTTCACCGCGGCGAACTTCTTCGCCTCGAAGTACTGGGTGTTCTATGACGACTGAGACGCTCCGCAGCACGGTGGCGGCACGGCCCGCGGTGATCAGCTGGGTCCGGATCCGGCCGGTGGTGATCCACCTGGCGCTGGCGGCCTCCGCCCTGGTGATGCTCTACCCGCTGATCTGGATGGTGGTCAGCTCACTGCGACCGGGCAACGAGATCTTCCGCGACCCGAGCATCCTGGCCAAGGATCTGCGGATCGAGAACTACCGGATCGGCTGGAACGCGCTGACCGAGCCGTTCACCCGCTACCTGCTGAACTCCGCGGCCGTGGTGCTCGGCAGTGTGGTGGGCAACCTGGTGTCCTGCTCGATGGCGGCGTACGCCTTCGCCCGGCTGGAGTTCGTCGGGAAGAAGGTCTGGTTCGCGATCATGCTGCTGAGCATCATGCTGCCGATCCACGTGGTGATCGTGCCGCAGTACATCCTGTTCTCGCAGGCCGGCTGGATCAACACGTTCCTGCCGCTGGTCATCCCGAAGTTGCTGGCCACCGACGCGTTCTTCGTCTTCCTGATGGTGCAGTTCATCCGCGGCATCCCGCGAGAGCTGGACGAGGCGGCCCGGATCGACGGCTGCGGCCGGGCCGGGATCTTCCTGCGGGTGATCCTGCCGCTGATGGTGCCGGCCCTGGCCACCACCACGATCTTCACGTTCATCTGGACCTGGAACGACTTCTTCAGCCAGCTGATCTACCTGACCGACCCGAAGATGTACACCGTCCCGGTCGCACTGCGCGCGTTCGTCGACGCGACCGCGGAATCGTCCTGGGGATCGATGTTCGCCATGTCGGTCGTGTCCCTCGTCCCGATCTTCCTAGCTTTCCTGCTCGGCCAGCGGTTCCTGATCAAGGGCATCGCCACCACCGGCATCAAGTAACTCCGAAAGGTGCACATCATGAGGCAGCTCATTCCACCCACCGCGCGCCGGCGCCTGCGTGCGCTGGCCGCTGTCGCGATCGCCTCCAGCCTGCTGGCCGCCAGTGCCTGCGGCGGTGACTCCGGTGGCAGCAGCGGATCCGCGGACGGCAAGGTCACGCTGCGGTTCACCTGGTGGGGTGGCGACACCCGCACCAAGATGACCCAGCAGGCGATCGAGGCGTACCAGAAGGACCACCCGAACGTGACGATCAAGGGTGAGTTCGGCGAGTGGTCCGGGTACTGGGACAAGCTCGCCACCACGGTCGCCGCGAACGACGCACCGGACATCATCCAGATGGACGAGAAGTACCTGCGCGAGTACGCCGACCGCGGCGCACTGCTCGACCTGAAGAAGGCCGAGGGGCTGGACACCAGCAAGTTCGAGGAGGACACCCTCAAGGCCGGTGAGTTCGACGGCGGTCTCTACGGCCTCAACGCCGGGATCAACTCCTTCGCGATCGTCGCCAACCCCGCTGTCTTCAAGGCCGCCGGCGTGGCGCTGCCGGACGACACCACGTGGACCTGGGACGACTACACCAAGCTCGCCGCCGAGCTCACCACCAAGCTGAAGGGCAAGGGCTGGGGGACCGGCGCGCCAGGTACCAACGAGGCCGCGCTGAACCTGTGGGCCCGCCAGCACGGCGAGTCGCTGTGGACCCAGGACGGCAAGCTCGGCGTCTCGGCCGACCAGGTGACCGCGTTCTACCAGCAGGTGCTGAAGCTGCGGGACGCCAAGGCCATCCCGTCGGCGGAGTTCGTCGCGCAGGACATGAACGCCCCGCTCGACCAGTCCGCGATGGCCACCGGCAAGCTGGCCATGAGCTGGATGTGGAGCAACCAGCTGAACGCCATGAGCAAGGCGGCCGGCCAGGAGCTCAAGCTGCTCCGGGTGCCCAGTGTCGAGGGCAAGGCCAGCGCGAACGGCTCGTACTACAAGGGATCCATGTTCTGGTCGATCTCGTCGCGGTCGAAGCACCAGAAGGAGGCCGCCGAGTTCGTCAACTTCCTGGCCAACAACCCGGCTGCCGGCAACATCCTGCTGGCCGAGCGGGGCGTGCCGCCGAACACCGAGATCCGCGCCGCGGTGACCCCGAAGCTGCAGCCGGCCGACGCCGCGTCCGCGAAGTTCATCCAGGACATCGGCAAGGAACTCGGCGACCCGTCGCCGGCGCCGCCGGTGGGTGGTGGCCAGGTGGAGAAGATCATCCAGCGCTACACCACCGAGGTGCTGTTCGGCCGGCAGACGCCGGACAAGGCGGCGCAGGGGTTCATCGACGAGGTCAACGGGGAGCTCAAGTAAGTGTTGCTGATGGCAACTGATTGCCGATGACGGCGCCTCGGGTGGCCGTGGCGGGTGTCCACGGCCACGGGGCGTCCCATGTCCGGAACGTGGCGCGGCTGGCCCAGGCCGGCCGCGCCCGCCTGGTCGCCGTCGCCGACCCCCGGCCTGCCGAGGACCTGCCGCCCGATGTCCAGGTCTTCGCCGGCCTCGAGGAGCTGCTCGCGGCGACCGAGGTCGACGTGGTGATCATCAGTACGCCGATCCAGACGCACGTCCCGCTGGCCACGCTGGCGATGCGGGCGGGGGCCGACGTACTGCTGGAGAAGCCGCCGACCGCGTCGCTCGCCGAGTTCGAGCAGCTGTCCGCGGTGGTCGCCGACACCGGACGAGCCTGCCAGGTCGGCTTCCAGGCGCAGGCGTCCGCGGCGACGTTGACGCTTGCCAGGCTGGCGGCCGACGGGCGGCTCGGTGAGATCCGCGGGATCAGCGCGGTCGGCAAATGGGTGCGCAAGGCCCAGTACTTCCGGCGCGCCCGATGGGCCGGCCGCCGTACCCTCGACGGTGTCGCGGTCGTGGACGGCGCGGTGACGAACCCGCTGGCCCACTCGACCGCGGCGGCGCTGCTGCTCGACGGGTCGCCCGGAGCGGACGACGTACGGTCGGTGGAGACCGAGCTCTTCCGGGCCAACCCGATCGAGTCCGACGACACGTCCACGGTCCGGGTCGTCACCGGCCGCGGTACGACGATCCTGATCGCGGTCACGTTGTGCGCGTCGGAGCATCTCGAGCCCGAGGTGATCGTGCACGGCTCGGCCGCTCGCGCCGTCCTGAAGTACGCCTCGGACACGATCGAACTGCACGACGGCAGTGGTACGACGGTGACGAAGTACGACCGGGAAGACCTGTTGGAGAACCTGCTCGCCCATCGGGTGGATCCCGCCGTACCGCTTTATTGCCCGCTGTCCGCGACCGGTGGGTTCACCAGGGTCGTCGAGGCGGTCCGGGTGGCGGAGGCGCCGGCCGAGATCCCGGGTGCGCTGGTGCGCTGGGAAGGCGAAGGACTCCAGCGGCACCCGATCGTGGTCGACGTGGAGCGGTGGATCGATCGTGCGTCGGACGAACTCGCCCTGTTCAGCGAACTCGGGGCGCCATGGACCATCCATCAGAAACGGGAGAGTTGATGTCTCAGAACCTCGGCTGCAACCACGCTGTCGGCCGGTCGATCCAGGTCACGGCGGGAGACAGCGAGCTGTTCACCTACGTCTACCGGGCGACCGATCCGCAACTGGAGTCGCCGCGACCGTACCTGCACCCGATCCGCACGCTGGAAGGCGATCTGGTCAGCGTGTTCCGGCCGCACGACCACGTCTGGCACAAGGGCCTGACCTGGTCGCTGCCGCACTTCGGGCACGAGAACTTCTGGGGCGGGCCGACGTTCTCGAAGGAGGCCGGCTACCAGCAACTCGACAACAACGGTTCGATGGACCACGACCGGATCGAGGCGCTCGACGTGTCCGGCGACCTGGTCCGGTTCGCCCACCACCTGTCCTGGCGGACCCAGGCCGGTCAGCATGTCGTCGACGAGTCGCGGTCGCTGACCACCCGGATCGCAGACGACGGCTGGGTGCTGGTCTACGAGACCGCGATGACGAACGTGTCGAGTGAGACCGTCCAGATCGGCAGCCCGACGACGGCCGGCCGGGAGAACGCCGGGTACGGCGGTCTGTTCTGGCGCGGACCGCGGTCGTTCACCAACGGCACGGTGCTGGCGCCGCAGGGCAAGGGCGGCGACGAACTGCGCGGCCGGCGCGCGGCCTGGATGGGCTTCAGCGGCAAGCACGACAACAACGACCGCGCGTCGACGATCATCATCGCCGACGCCGCCGACAACGTCCGCCACCCACCGCAGTGGTTCGTCCGCTCCGAGGACTTCGCCGCCGTCTGCCCCGCCCCGTTCTTCTCCGAAGAACTCCCGTTCGAACCCGGGTCCACCCTCCGCTTCCGCTACGCCGTCCTGGTCGCCGACGGCGCCTCCGACGACCAGCGAGCCAGCGCCCTGGCCACCCAGGCCCAGAAGGCCTTGGCCGCAGGCTGAGGTCGGACGCGCTGAGTGGGTGAGCGAAGGGTCGCCGAACGCGCTTAGGGTCGGGGTATGTCGGAGCCGGTGCTCGAGATTCCGTTCGAGGATGCGTTTCAGTTCGACCCGTCGCCTACCTTCGCGGAGTTGCGGGAGAACCGGCCCGTCGCCCGGGTGCGGACCTTGGCGGGTGCCGAAGTGTGGTTGGTGACCCGGTACGACGACGTGCGGATGGTGCTCGCGGATCCGCGGTTCTCCCGCGCCGCGGTGGTGAAGCAGGGCGCGCCGCGGGTGGCGTTGGCGAGGCCGATGCCGAACAGCCTGACCACGACCGATCCCCCGGAGCACACCCGGCTGCGGAAGCTGGTGTCGTCGACGTTCGCGCACCGGCGGATCGAGCGGACCCGGCCGTGGGTCGCGGAGCTCTCGGCGCAACTGGCCGAGGACGTGGCCGCGGCCGGTGACGGTGCGGACATCCGGCAACTGGTCGCGTTGCCGCTGCCGATCCAGGTGATCTGCCAGCTGCTCGGCGTACCGTACGAGGACCGTGAGCAGTTCCGCGCGTGGACCGAGCTCGGTTACAGCATGCGGATGGCGGAGAAGGACCTCGTCGAGGACGCGATGACCAACCTGACCGCGTACATCGAGGACCTGGTCACCAAGAAGCTGGCGAACACCGACCAGCCGGCCGAGGACCTGCTCGACGAGCTGGTCCGGGCGCGTGAGGAAGGCGATCGGCTCAGCCAGGACGAGCTGATCGCGTTCGGGGTGAACCTGCTGGTGGCCGGCCACGAGACGTCGGCGAACCAGATCTCCAGCTGTGTCGCCACGCTGCTGCGCTGGCCGGACAACTGGGCGAAGCTGGTCGCGAACCACGACCTGGTGCCGTCGGCGGTCGAGGAGTTGCTGCGCTTCAACCGCTTCAGCGAGGTCGGGCAGTTGCGGGTGGCGCTCGAGGACGTCGAGTTGCACGGCGTACGGATCAAGGCCGGCGACGGCGTGATGGCGGCGCTGAACTCGGCCAACCGGGATCCCCGCGCGTACGACGAACCCGACGAGCTGCGGCTGGACCGGAAGGACAACAAGCACCTGTCGTTCGGCTTCGGCCCGCACTTCTGCCTGGGCGCACAGCTGGCCCGGATCGAACTGCAGGAGTCGTTGCTGGCCCTGGTACGGCGTTTCCCGCGGCTGAGCCTGGCCAAGCCGGCCGAGGAGCTCGGCTGGCGGCGCGTCCTGGTCAGCGGTCTGGCCGAACTGCCGGTGAACCTGGGGAACTGACCCGCGCCGGGATGCGGCCGGCGCGGGGTTCGCTCAGTTCTGCGAGGTGAACGCCAGGCCGTGCTCGGCCTCGTACTGCTCGATGAACCTCGCGGCCATCGGCTCACTCGACGCGATCGCGTCGGCCAGCTTCTTCGCCGTCCGCTCGTGTCCTTCCGGCCAGTCGGACAGCAGGGCGTACGCGCGCATCCGCTTCTTCTCCAGTGCGGTCGGCTCCGGCTCGTCCTCGGCCGGCTTGGTCACCACGACCGGCTTCTCGATCTTCTCGGCGACCACCGGCTCGGTCTTCGGGACCACCGGCTCGGTGACGGCGGGCTTGGGGGTGGTGATCAGCGCCGGCGGCGTGGTGTCGGTCGAGTCCGCGAACGGCGACGGTGGCTGTGGCTTCTGCACCACCGGCTCGGCCTTCGGCTGTGGCGCGAACGGCCTCAGCTTGCCGGTCACCGACCCGTTCACCGGCGTACCGCCGTTCGGCTGTACGACGTGCTGCGGCTCGCTCTCGTCCTCGACGACGACGGCCTCGGCGACCGGCTCCTCGCTCTCGGCGCGGTCCGGCGTCTGGTCGACGATCGCCATCAGCTCGCCGGTCCACGCGTCCTCGTCGCGCAGCGACACCCCGGTGCTTTCCGCACGCAGCGGCCGCGGCTGCCCGCCCTCGAGCACCCAGACGGCGGCCGGTACGGCGGGTCGGTCGTCCGACGGCTCCGGCGGCGGGGAGATCGCCTTGGTCAGCTTGTTGGTGATGACCTCGTAGTTGATCCGTTCCTCGAGCATTCCGGCCAGCCGGTCCGGGTCGTACGTCGTCTCGGCGATCTTGGCGAGCCGCTCGTCCTGGTGCTCGGAACGGATGTACTCGGCAACGGTTCCGGCGATGGCCTCGCGCCGGGTCCGGTTCCGGATCTGGTGCCGGGCCGCGCGCAGGCTCTCGTACAGGCCGTACCCGTGCTCGAGGGCCAGCGACCGGGCCAGCCAGGTGACCTTCGGCTCGCGGGCCCACTGGATCACGCCGTACACCGGGCCGGTGGTCGCCATCTGACCCGCGCGGCGGAGCGCGTCGCGGCGCCGGGCCGAGCTGTGGATCAGCCACAGCACATAGGCGAACGCGGACAGGCCGCCGAAGCCGAAGGCGAGGAACCGCTCCTCCGGCCGCCAGTGACCGACGACGTTGAAGACGACCGCGACCAGCGCCGCGAACAGCGACATGGCGCGGTACGCGTAGGCCTGCTCACCCTTGCGCCGGCGCAGGTCCGCGAGCGCGGCGGTGGCGACACCACCGAGCTCGAGCACGGCCACCGCGGGCGTGACCAGGACGATCTTGAGGAAGGTCGAGAAGCCTTCCTCGGGCCATGGGATGTGGGTGACGCCGGCCCAGACCTGGCCGACGAGGGCGGCGGTGGCCGCCGTGGCGTAGAAGGCGTAGGCGACCTTGTCCGCACCGGTGAGGGGTACGTTCGCCAGTTCGCCTGGACTGGTGCTGGTGGTGTTCTCCTGCAAGACGTGGTCTCCTGACCGGGTTTGGGCTCTCCGGCAGTTTCGTCGGGATGGTGCTGTGAGGTTTTTCGGGCCTCCCCCAAAGGGCGGCTGCACGAGGCTACCGGTTTCCGGCCCCGGAAGGGGAGGCGAACCCGGAAACGATCTCGAACCTCCCCACTCCGACCCGGTTTCACACCTGCGCGTTCTAGTCTCGACGTCGTGTTCCCGACATTGCGCTCACTGCCGGACTCCGGCGCGCTGACGACGTACCTGAGCGACCGCTACGGCCTCGGCCTCACCGGCTGCACGCTGCTGCGTTCCCTGGTGAACGACGTGTACGAGGTGGCCTCGAAGGACGCCCGCTACATCCTCAAGCTCTACCGGTACGGCGGCCGGGCAGCTGACGAAATCCGTTGGGAGACAGGGCTTTCGGCTCATCTGATCGCCAACGGACTGCCGACGCCACGGGTCGTTCCACTGCCCGACGGAGACTCGGTCGGACTGCTCGACGCGGCCGAGGGACCGCGCCCGTTCGTGCTTCAGGAATTTCTCGACGGGACGAAGCCGCCGTACGAAGAAGGGGTCTACCGGGAGTTCGGCGTACTGGTTGCCCGGTTCCACGAAATGGCCGATTCCTATGTGTCCGGATTTCCTCGCCGGACGGCCGACCTGTCATACAGTCTCGACGAACTCCGGCCGCACCTTGCGTCGGCGGAGGAAAACCTGCTCCAGGCTCTCGCGGACGCTGTACGGAACCACCTCGCGCAGTACCGTCCGGCCCGCGGCATCTGCCATGGCGACGTGACCCTGGACAATCTCCTGGCCACCGGCAACGGTCTGGCCCTCTACGACTTCGACCTCGCCGGCGTCGGGTACCGCGTCGCCGATTTCACCGGCGTCGCGGCGACGCCGTACTGGCCCGCCTTCAAGGCCGGCTACACCACCCGTCTCCCGATCACCGCCGAGGACGAGGCCGCCCTTCCTTACCTCGGCGTCGCCGCGCGGATCGCGAACCTGCGCTTCCACCTGGTCGACAAGCCCTTGATCCGCGGCGCCGAGTCCCGCACCGAAGGCTGGGCCGACCGTGAGCTGACCGCACTGAAAGAAGCAGCCGGGCAACTTCTCTGACGTGTCAGGTTGATCGGCGTCACGAAGACTGCGTGAAGGTGCGGCGGTAGGCGGTGGGCGTCGTGGCGAATGTCTTGGTGAAGTGCTGACGGAGGAGCAGGGGAGTGGTGAAGCCGGACGCGGTGGCGATCTGGTTGATCGACAGCGTGGTGGTTTCGAGGAGTTCCTGCGCTCGGGTGAGGCGCTGGCGGATGAGCCACTGGAGGGGAGTCGTGCCGGTCTGGGCGCGGAACTGACGGGACAAGGTGCGTGGGCTCATCGCGGCGTGGGCCGCGATGGTGCCGAGGGTGAGCGGTTCGTCCAGATGGTCGCGCATCCAGCACATCACAGGCTCGAGAGAATCGTTGCCCGAGACAACCGGTGCGCTGACGAACTGGGCCTGACCGCCGTCCCGGTGCGGCGCCATCACCAGTCGTCGGGCGACTGCCGCCGCGACCGCCGAGCCGTGGTCGCGCCGGACCAGATGCAAACACAGATCCAGCCCGGCCGTCACACCGGCGGAGGTCAGTACGTCGCCGTCGTCGAGATAGAGCGCGTCGACCACCACCTCGACCTTCGGGTAGCGGCGAGCGAACTCCTCGGCGTGTGCCCAATGCGTCGCCGCCCGCCGGCCGTCCAGTACGCCGGCCTCCGCCAGCACGAATGCACCGGTGCAGATGGACGCGATCCGCACTCCACGCCGATGCGCCTGCCGGACCACGTCCACCGCCTCGTCACTCGGCTCGAAGGAAGCGGGCACGACCAGGGTGTCCGCGCGGAGCGCTTCGGTGAGCGGGTACGGCGCCTCTGCCCGGAGGATGGGGCGGTCATGCGCCATCAACGTCGTACCAGGTGAGCCGCAGACGCGGACGTCGTACAAGCCCTCGGCGGTGGCGAAGACCTGGCACGCGCCGGCCAGTTCGAGCCCGATCGCGCCTTCGAGGGCGAGTACGGCGACGGTCTGCATGGCGCGAATCTAGCTGATGATGTCTTTCCAGCCACTCTCGCTCTCCCGTGGAAGGCGGCCAGGCTGAGGGGCATGCGGATCGACGTGCTGATGTTCGAAGGTGTGGCCGAGGTCGACGCGCTGGCGACGTACGCGGTGTTCGCCACCGCGAAGCGGCGCGGGCTCGAGGTGGACCCCCGGCTGGTGACCGCTGACGGGACGACGGAGGTCACCGGCTGCTACGGAACGACGTTCGCCGGCCTGGAACCCTGGTCGCCCACCACCGCGCGGGTGCTCGCGGTGTCCGGCGGCTGGATCCTGGAGGAGATCGAGCGCGGGGTGATCCCGAAGCAGCTGGCCGACGCGAAACGGGCCGGAGGCGACGACCTGATCCTGGCCGGCATCGACTCGGGTTCGCTCCTGCTCGGCGCCGCCGGCCTGATCGACGGCCGCCCCGCCACCACGCACCGCGCCGACTATCAATGCCTCGAGCCGTGGGCGGAAGTCGTCGACGCCCGAATCGTCGACGACGGCGACCTGGTCACCTGCGGCTCCGGCTGGTTCGCCGGCGTCGACCTCGCCTGCTGGCTGCTGGAACGCGAATTGGGCGCCGCCGCCGAGATCGTCGCCCTCGAGCAGTGGACCGGCCGCGACCGCCAGGGCACCGTCTGGCGTCGCGACCGCTGAGCACCGGCTAGTTGGTGCCGAAGGTGTAGGTGGTGGTGGAGGTGTAGGTCTCGCCGGGGCGGAGGACCGTGGAGGGGAAGTCGGGGTGATTGGGCGAGTCGGGGAAGTGCTGGGTTTCGAAGGCGAAGGCGTCACCCTGGCGGTACGACTTGTCGCCGATGCCCTGGAAGGTGCCGTCGAGGAAGTTGCCGCTGTAGAACTGGGCGCCCGGCTCGGTGGTGTGGACCGTGACCGTGCGGCCGTCCTCGGGTTCCCAGAAGCGGGCGGCGTAGCGCAGGCCGTCCTCGCCGGGCTCGCCGCCGAGGACGAAGTTGTGGTCGTACCCGCGCCCGATCACCAGTTGCGGGTGGTCGTCGCGGATCCGCTTGCCGATCGGGGTCGGTTCGCTGAAGTCGAACGGCGTACCGGCCGTCGGCGCGATCTCGCCGGTCGGGATCAGGCCGTCGTCGACCGGGGTGTACGACGGTGCGTCCAGGTGCAGGACGTGGCCTTCGACCGAACCACGACCCTCGCCGGCCAGGTTGAAGTACACATGGTTGGTCAGGTTCACGATCGTCGGCTCGCCCGCGACCGTCGCGTGGTAGTCGATCCGGAGGGTGTCGCTCCGGTCGAGCGTGTAGGTCACCGTTGTGGTCAGCTCACCCGGGAAGCCCATCTCGCCGTCCGGGCTGACATACCTGAAGGCGACGCCGACGGTCTCCTCGAATCGGACCACCTCGGCGTGCCAAACCTTCTTGTCGAAGCCGGCGGTGCCGCCGTGCAGCGCGTTCTCATCGTCGTTGACCGGGATCTGGTACGTCGTCCCGTCCAGGGTGAACCGGCCTTTCGCGATCCGGTTGCCGTACCGGCCGATGGTGGCGCCGAAGTACGGGCTGAGCGTCGCGTAGTCCGGCAGGTTGTCGAACCCGAGGCTGATGTTCCTGGTCCGGCCGCGCCGGTCCGGCGTCTCGACCCGCTGGATGGTCGCGCCCCAGGTCAGCATCGAGATGGTGACGCGGCCGTTGGTGAACGTGTACACGTCCACCGCCTGGCCGTCGGGAGTGGTGCCGAACGGGTCCTTGCGGATCTCGAACCTGCCGTGGTGTTCACCCATGGCGGTCAACTTATCCGGCGTACCACCGACCGAACTGGCCTGGGTCACGGCGTTCGCCGAAGGGTTTCGCGGCCGGTGACCGGATCGGTCCGGTGCCGGGCCCGATCGGGCCTTCTGCGGTACGGCGTCCGGCCGCGAGCATGGGCGTCATGAGCCGAACCGCGCTGATCGTGATCGACGTCCAGGAATCCTTCCGGGTCCGCCCGAACTGGCAGGCCGTGAACCACCCCGACATCGCCGAGCGCGTCGGCCGGCTGGTCCGGGCCGCGCGGGACAGGGGCGACCTGGTGGTGTGGGTCCTGCACACCGAGCCCGGCACCGGCGGTGCGTTCGACCCGGTCAACGGTCACGTCCGGTTGATCGAGGGTCTCGAACCGCTGCCCACCGAACCGGTGATCTCCAAGACGTCCCACAACGCCTTCACCACAACGAATCTGCAGCAGATCCTGACCCAGCACGGAGTGACCGAGGTGGTGATCAGCGGCATCCGCACCGAGCAGTGCTGTGAGACGACGACCCGGGTCGCGTCCGACCTCGGGTACGACGTTGTGTTCGTCACCGAGGCGACCGCGACCACGCCGCTGCCGCACTGGACGATGCCGGCCGACGCGACCCTCGAGGAGATCCTGGCCGACCCGCGGACCCTCAGCCCCGAGGTCGTCACCGAGCGGACCGAGTACGCCCTGGCCGGCCGGTTCGCCACCATTCGGACCCTCGACGAACTGACCGCCGTCGCCGTGTCATCCTGACCGGATGAGACTGAGGTCGTCGCTCGTCATCCCGCGCCTACTGCGCGGCACTCGGCACGGCACCTCGCCGCACTGGCGCGAAGGCCACGATGCTCCGCATCGCAACCTCCGCTCCAGCACGCCGATGCACCGCACCGAGCACCTGCTCGCGACGGCGCGGGATGACGAGCGACGACCTACCCAGGTGGCCTTCCTGCTGGTGCCGAAGCTGCACCTGCTGGATCTGGCCGGGCCGGCGCAGGTCTTCTCGACCGCGAACGACCTCGGGTACGGCTACCGGCTGAGCTACGTGGCCGAGACCGACGAGATCCTCACCGCGCAAGGCGTCCCGGTGAAGGCGCGGCTGGACTGGCCCGACCTGGGGCCGGGCGACCTGATCGTCGTACCCGGCTGGCGTTCGCCGCGGTTGTCGCCGGTTCCGCCGATCGGTCCGGAGGCCAGGCAGCGGCTGCGCAGTCACCATGCGGCCGGGGGATCGGTGGCGAGTGTGTGCTCGGGCGCGGACGCGCTCGGGGCGGCCGGATTGCTGGACGGGCGGCGGTACACCACCCACCACGACCTCACCGACGAGTTGGCCGCGCGATACCCGCGGGCGACGATCGTGCGCGACGTCCTGTACGTCGTCGACGATCGGGTCATCACGTCCGCGGGGATCGCCAGCGGGATCGACCTCGCGCTGCACCTGGTCGCGGTCGAGCACGACGCTGAGGCGGCGGCTCGGGTCGCGCGGGAGATGGTCGTCTACGCGCGGCGGAACGGCGACGAGTTGCAGGAGAGTGCGATGCTGCGGCACCGCGCTCACCTCAGCGACCTCGCCCACCGGGTACAGGACGTCATCGACGCCCGGTACGCCGAACGCCTGCTCCTCACCGACCTCGCCCGGCACGTCGGGGTCAGCGAGCGGACGCTGACCCGGATCTTCACCTCCGCGACCGGGCTCACGCCGCTGCGCTATCAGCAACTCCTGCGGCTCGAACGCGCCGAACACCTGATCGGCCACGGCGCGACGGTCGAGGCCGCGGCGCGGGCCGTCGGCTTCGAGGACGCCCGGATGCTCCGCCGCCTCCGCTCCCGCACCGACGTCGCGGTCGCAGGGTAGGCCTAACACCACCCCTGCCGGGGACCCAGGACTCCTGAGTTCCGCCCGCCGTCCGGCCAGGCTCGTCCTGACCGGAACTACGAGAGGTGGGCCAGGGTGAGCAGGGGATCGGTGACTGTACGCGTCGCGCGCTGGAGTGCTACCCATCCATGGCGGGCGATCGGCCTCTGGCTGGTGCTCGTCGCGGTGGCGGTCGGGATGTCGGTGGTCATCCCGAAACAGCAGGCAGAGGACAAGGACACCTGGGTCGGTCAGTCCGGCCAGGCCGCGGAAATGATCGAGAAGGCGGGACTCGGCGACCGGCCGTCGGAGACGGTCCTGTTGACCGATCCCGACGGCCCGTTGGACAAGGCCGCCGCGAGTACGGCGATCGCTCAGCTTCGGCAGAAGCTCGAGGCGCTCGATTCGATCGAGTCCGTGGGTCAGCCGGTCTGGTCGGAGAACGGCAAGGCCGCGCTGGTCCCGATGGAGCTGAAAGGTACGGCGGACGATGCCTCGGACAACATCGAGAAGATCGTCGCCACCACGGCCGAGGTTCAGCAGGCGAACCCGGACCTGACCATCACGCAGGCCGGCAACGCGTCGGTCGACGCGGGCATCTGGAAGCAGGTCGGTTCCGACCTCGCGAAGGCGGAGAAGCTCAGCCTGCCGATCACCTTCGCGCTGATGCTGCTGGCGTTCGGCGCGCTGATCGCGGCCGGTATCCCCGTCCTGCTGGCGTTCTCGGCGGTCGGCGCGGCGCTCGGGTTCTACGCACCGCTGTCGTACCTGTTCCCGGACGGCGGCTCGGTGGCGAACGTCGTACTGCTGATCGGGATGGCGGTCGGCGTCGACTACTCGCTCTTCTACCTCAAACGTGAGCGAGAGGAACGCCGTAAGGGTCGCACCACCCTGGACGCGGTCGAGATCGCCGCCGCGACGTCCGGACACTCGGTCGTCGTCTCGGGGCTTGCCGTGATCGTGTCGATGGCGGGTCTGTACGTCGCTCAGGACGCGACCTTCACCTCGATGGCAACGGCAACGATCGTGGTCGTCGCGGTGGCCGTGCTCGGTTCGCTGACCGTCCTGCCGGCGTTGCTCGCGAAGCTGGGGCACCGCGTCGACAGGCCGCGGGTCCCGTTGCTGTGGCGACTCAACCGGCGCATCGGTCCGGGTGGCATCAGCCGACGCGTCCTGGCCCCGGTCCTGCGGTATCCGCGCGCCGCACTGTCGATCTCCGCGGTCGCCGTGGTGGCGCTCGCCGTACCGGCGCTGGGGATGAAGACCGAGCCGGCCGATCTGAACACGCTGCCGCAGAGCATCCCCGAGGTGCGCACGTTCAAGGAACTGCAGGCGAATTTCCCGTCCCAGGGCGGTCTGTCGTACGACGTGGTCGCGCGGGGCGAAGGTGCGGTCGCGGCGTTGACCGGGTTGCAGGATTCCGCCGTACGGAGCGGAGACTTCGTGCTGCCGCCGGGCGAGGCGATCAAGCAGGCCGACGGAACTGCGGCGCTGACGTTGGTGTCGGTGCTGCCGGAGAACAGCGAGAACGCCGAGATCGCACTGAACCAGTTGCGGTCCGAGCTGGCACCGGCGGCGCTGGGTTCGGCGACCTGGGCGGTCGGTGGTATGTCGGCAGAGTCCGTTGACTCCGGCAATCACCAGCGGGACAAGCTGCCGTTCGTGATCGCGTTCGTGCTGGCGTTGACCCTGGTGATGATGGCGGTGACGTTCCGGAGCCTGGCGATCGCGGTGGTGACGACCGTGCTCAACCTGGCGTCGGTGGCGGCCTGCTTCGGGGTGCTGGCGCTGGTGTTCCAGCATTCGTGGGCGGAAGGTCTGCTCGGTTTCACCTCGGCCGGGTTCGTGGTGTCGTGGATCCCGCTGTTCCTGTTCGTGATCCTGGTCGGGTTGTCGATGGACTACCACGTGTTCGTGCTCGGCCGGGTCCGCGAAGGCGTCATGCAGGGGCTGACGCCGCGGGAGGCGGTGCGCAAGGGCGTCACCGAGTCGGCCGGTGTGGTGACCAGCGCGGCCGCCGTGATGGTCTCGGTCTTCGCCGTCTTCGCCACCCTCAGCATGCTCGAGATGAAGCAGATGGGTGTCGGCCTGGCCGTCGCCGTCCTGATCGACGCGACCCTGATCCGGATCGTGGTCCTGCCCTCGATCCTGGTCCTGCTAGGTCGCAAGGCCTGGTGGCCGAACAAGCTGCCGGCCACAGCCAGCCCCGAGGTCCGCGACCGCGAGCTCGCCGCGGTCTGAGCGGTTCGACGGGCGGGACGGCGTAGCGGCCGCCCCGCCCGTCGGTCTACTTCAGCTTGTACGCCGCGGTCAGTTTGCCGACCGCGGCCTGCAGCTGACCGGTGAGCAGCAGGTGCTCGGCGTCGGACGTGAGCTTCGACGTCGGGCCGTCGACGTCCTGCCCGATCCGGTGCTGTGCGATCCATCGGGCCGCACCGACCACCGCGTCAGCCTCGGCGAAGCCGTCCACTGTGGTCCGCTCCAGGTACTTCGCGGACTGGGTCAGGGCAGCCAGCGCGATGGTTGCCTGGGGCCCCGACCAGTCCTTGACGTGCAGCGCCACACCGGCGGCAACGCCTGCGGCGACTGCGTACGGATCGTGCTTCCGCAGCAGGACATTGCGCGCCTCGGCCAGCTTCTGACGAGCCGCCGCCTGCGTCGTCAGGCCCCAGCCGTACGGGTACTGCGGATCGTAGGAGGCGTCACCGACATTCAACGGCTGCTGGTCTTCGGCCCGCGGCCAGCTGACCGGAAGCCGGCCGGTGAACGGCCGCCGGCCGAAGAGTACGTCTGCAACGCCCGCGCCCTCGGTCCCCGGCAGCCAGGACGCCACCAGCGCGTCGATCGAGGCGAGCAGGTCGGCGATCACCTGCGGCCGGCCGGACACGATCAGCACGACGCAGTCCATTGCCGCGCACACCTTGTCCACCGCGGTCTTGTCGGCCGCCGACAGCAACAGGTCGTGACCGTTGCCCACATCACCGATCCCCTCGGCGTACGGGCGTTCGCCGACCACCACCACGCCGACGTCGTGACCGTCCAGCGGAGCCGACGCGTCCGCGCTGAACGTTGCCGACGGCACCACCTGCTTGATCCCGTCCAGGATCGTCGTACCGGTGGTCGTCGTACCCGAGCCACCCTGCCAGCTGATGCTCCAGCCCCCCATCTGGTTGCCCAGGTCGTTCGCGTTGCTGCCGGCGACGTAGACCTTCTTCGTCGGGGTCAGCGGCAACAGGTTGCCGTCGTTCTTCAGCAGCACCTGGGACTTCGCCGCCGCCTCCCGCCCGACCGCGCGGTGTGCGGCCGACCCGATCTCGCCGATGCGCGACGTGTCGGCGTACGGCTGCTCGAACAGGCCGAGCTTGAACTTCTCGGTCAGGATCCGGCGGACCGCGTCGTCGATCCGGCCGATCGGGATCCGGCCCGCGGTCACCTCGTCGGTCAGGCCCTGGGTGAAGCCCTGGTAGTTGGTCGGGACCATGATCATGTCCAGGCCGGCGTTGATCGACGTCCGGATGTCACTCGGGTAGTCGCCCGGCAACTGGTCGATCGCCTGCCAGTCGCTGATCACGAACCCGTCGAAGCCCATCCGGTCCTTCAGCACCCCGTTGATCAGCTCACCGTTGCCGTGCATCTTCACGGGCGGCTGACCGTCGACGGCGACGCTGGAGTACGACGGCATCACCGTGCCGACACCGAGATCGACCGATGTCTTGAACGGCGCCAGGTGCAGCCTCTCCAGTTCCTCACGAGTGACCTCGGTGACGCCCTGGTCGATCGTGTACGAGCCGGTCGTCGACGAGCCGTACGTCGTACCTCCGTCGCCGACGAAGTGCTTCGCCGTCGCCAGCACCCGGTTGTTCTGTTTGAGTTGGCTGCTGTCGCGCTTGCCCTGCAGTCCGGTGATGACGGTGGCCATCGACTGCACGAGCGCCGGGTCCTCGCCGTACGCCTCGTAGGTCCGGCCCCAGCGGTCGTCGCGCACCACGCACACGCACGGCGCGAAGTCCCACGGGATGCCGGTCGCGCGGACCTCGGTCGCGGTCACTTCGCCGGTGCGGCGGGCCAGGTCCGGATCGCGGGTCGCGCCGATGCCGATGTTGTGCGGCAGGATCGTCGCACCGACCACGTTGTTGTGGCCGTGGACGGCGTCGACGCCGTAGATCAACGGGATCTGCAACCGGGTCGCCTGGGCGTTCAGCTGGAAGGTGTCGATCATCGCTGCCCAGGCGGCCGGGGTGTTCGGAGTCGGAACCGAGCCGCCGCCGGACAGCAGTGAGCCGAGTGCGTACGTCGCGATGTCGGTGCGGGACCGGAGTGCGTTGCGCTCGGCCTGGGTCATCTGGCCGACCTTCTCCGCAAGCGTCATCCGGGCCAGCAGGTCCGCGACCCGCTTCTTGATCGGCAGTTTGCTGTTCAGGTACGGCAGGTCGTGCGCGTTGATGACGACGGTCGGCTGGGCCGACGGTGGCTTCGCCCCGGTGACGGTGAGTTCGAGCGGGATCGTCTCGGCGACCTCGGCGCTGCCGTCCTTCGTGGTTGCGACGGTGACGGTCTGCGATGTGCCGGACGCCGTACCAGCTGCGAAGGTGATGGTCCCGTCGGTCGGCGTGTAGTCGTCGGAGCCGGCGGTCCCCGTGCCGGTCCGGTAGGCGACTGTGACCGGTTCCTCGAGCGGCGTGCTGCCGGTGGTCGCGACGGAAATCTTGACCTGGGCCGTGCCGCCCTCGTCGACCGGGTAGACGCCGGCGTCGGTGACCACACTCGCCTTCAGCGCGGCATCGGCCTTGCCGAACACCTCGACCTGGTCGATCGCGAACTCGCCCGGCGACCCGGCCGGCATGGTGAAGGCGTAACCCCACATCCGGGTCAGGTTCAGGATCTGGTCGATCCCGCCGACGGGCTGGTAGTCGCCGCGGTAGACCAGGTCGCTGAACGGGATCTCGACCAGGTGCCAGCCCTGCCAGTCGTCGGTGAAGCTGGTGTTCCACAGCTCGGAGGCCTCGGCGTTCGCGCCGCCGTCCTTGATCTCGAAGAAGATCCGCTTGCCCGATCCGGGCGGCAGGGGAGCGGTGTTCTGGCCGTACCACCAGAACCGGATGCCCTTGTGTGCCGACCAGTCAGCGGGGTTCTGGTCGAACGTGACGTTGTGGGTGAAGCCGCCCCAGCCGCTGATGTTGTACGTCCCGTGCAGGACCTTCTCGCCGCTCGGCGCGTCGGCGCGGGCCTGCAGTTCCATCGTCGGCGGGTCGTCGCCGTCGCTGCCCCAGCCGAAGATCCCCGGGTTCGGCGGTGACGCGAACGGCTCCGCCCCCTCGAACCCCGCCAGCACGACCGGCGCCGGATCGTCCGCGACCGCCTGCGCCGCGGGGAGGAAACTGGCGATCAGTCCGGCCGCGACGACGACCGCCGTACGGCGTCGTGATCGGCGAAGAACAGGCGACCTGGGCATGGGCGACTCCTCGACTCGGCCGCGGGCCCCACCCGCGTCTCGCGCCCGACTCTCAGCTCTGTCCCGCCCCCGGTCAAGACCTCACCGGTTCCGGAACTAGAGCGCTCTCACCCCCGCCGCCGGACTGCCCTTCCCGGCATGATTGGCCCCGGCGAAGGCCGAGGAAGGGGAGGGGTAGTGACGATCGCTGATCTCTGGGGGCAGATTCGGGCCGGACTCAGGTCGGTTCCGGCGGTGGTGGCGACGCTGAGGCCGCCGGCGAGCGAGCAGGATTTCGCCGAGTGGGCCGAAGCGGTCGGGCATCCGATTCCACCCTCGCTCCGGGCGCTGTACGGCGTACACGACGGAAGCTCGCAGATCGGCGGGGCCGGGTTCAACTTCGTCCGCGGCTACTACCCACTCCCGATCAGCCAGGCGATCGAACGGTTCCGGACGTACGACCACCTGACGCGACTGTGGGGTCTGGCGACCGCAGTGCCGTTCGCCAGCGACTACGGGGGCTGCCTGCTGGCCGTGCGTGTGGACGGGTCGGAAGAGGTCCTGCACTGCTTCGACGACAGTCCGCCGATGCACGGCTTCAGCAGCATCACCGAGCTCCTCACCCAAACCATCGACGGTCTCAGAGGCAAGGACGCCGAGTGGCGACCCAACCTCAACCAGCGCTACCTCCTCTGGATCAACCGCGAACTGGAAGCGGAGGACCTCGGCTCGGGTACGGCGTTGGGTGGGATTAAGAAGTTGTGGTGGTCTGATTGAGAAGCAATTCAGTAGTCGGGGTGATGGACCGGGGTGCGGGTGGGTGGAAAGGATGGGGGCATGACTACACGTTTCGGCATTTTCGTTCCGCAGGGCTGGAAGATGGATCTGGCGCAGATCGCGGATCCGATCGAGCAGTGGGAGGCGATGACTGCCGTCGCCAAGCGCGCGGACGAGCAGTCGTGGGACTCGATCTGGCTGTTCGACCACTTCCACACCGTGCCGGAGCCCAGTGACAACACCACCTTCGAGTGCTGGAGCGCGACGGCCGCGCTGGCCCGCGACACCCAGCGGGTGAACATCGGCCAGATGGTCGGCTGCAACGGTTACCGCAACCCGGCGCTGTACGCCAAGATCGCGTCCACCGTCGACGTCGCCAGCCACGGCCGCCTGTACGCCGGGATCGGCGCGGGCTGGTACGAGCACGAGTGGAAGGCGTACGGCTATGAGTGGACCGAGGTGAAGCCGCGGATGGCGGCGTTCCGCGAGGCCACCGAGATCATCTACAAGATGTGGACCGAGGACAAGCCGGTCTACCAGGGCAAGTACTACTCGATCGACCAGCCGATCAACGAGCCGAAGGGCGTCCGCAAGCCGCACCCGAGCTTCTGGATCGGCGGCGGCGGTCCGCAGGTGACGCTGAAGCTTGTCGCGGAGTACGCCGACGCGGCGAACATCGGCGCCGGCAACCCCGAGGTGATCAAGGAGAAGTGCGACATCCTGCGGCAGCACTGCGAGAAGGTCGGCCGCGACTACGACGAGATCATCAAGTCGACGAACTTCAACGTGTTCCCGATCGACAAGGGTGACGACCCGCAGAAGGCGACCGAGAAGGCGCGCGGCCCGATCGACCGGGAGCGGTTCGACCGGGACAACCTGATCATCACCGAGGACGAGATCGCGAACAGGGTCGAGGCCGCACTGGAGGCCGGCGCCGACTACGTCAACTTCTACGTCCCCGGCGTCGCCTACGACGTCGACCTGGTCGACCGGATGGAGCAGGTCGCCAAGCGCTTCGCCTGAGGAAGAGGTGAGAGCCGGGGTCGAGTAGCCGAGCACTTCGGCTGACCCGGCCTGACCTCCGGCCGAGCATGTGAGGGGTTATCCCCCGGATTGCTCCCTTCTCCCTCATTACGCAAGGGGAAGAACGGGCAATTCGAGGGGATAACCCCTCAAATTGCAGTGCGGCGGGTGGTGACCAAAACCGGTCATGGCGGGTGTACGTCAGGTGGAGTGGTGGACCGGGGCCGAGGGCAACTGTCAGGCTCCCGAAGATGGCCTCGCGTGGGTCGGGGCGTCGGGAGGTATCCCCCTGTGACTACCCGGTCGTCACGTCTCGCGAAGAGCCTGTTCGCGGCGGTGGTCGCCAGTTCCCTGCTGCTGGCGACCACCCCGGCGAACGCCGCCGGCGACAACAACATCACCACCAACGGCAGCACCGCCCAGCCGACGTCCGGCGCGAGCACGCACCGGATCACCCTGGTGACCGGTGACGTCGCCGAACTGACCATCGGCCCGAACGGGCAGGCGTCCGCCCGGCTGACCAGCGACGAGCCGTACTACTTCGGCAACTTCGACGGCGACCTCAGCCTGGTCCCCGCGAAGGCGTACCCGCTGCTCACCGAGGGCCGCCTCGACCAGCGGCTCTTCAACCTCACCGACCTCGTCGCCCAGGGGTACGACGACGCGAGCAGCGACCGGCTGCCGCTCCTCCTCACCGCGCCGTCGACCCTGCGCAGTACGCCGGCCGCCCCGCGAGCCGCGACCGTACGCCGTACCCTTCCCAGCGTCGGCAGCACGGCGGTCAGCGTGCAGAAGTCGGACGCGAGGACCTTCTGGGACAGCGTCAGCGGCCCGACCACGTTCAAGAGCAGTCAGGTCACCAAGATCTGGCTCGACGGCCGGACCCGCGCCACCCTCGACCAGTCCACGAAACAGATCGGTGCCCCCACGGCCTGGGCCTCCGGGTACGACGGCGACGGCGTCAAAGTGGCCGTGCTCGACACCGGGTACGACGCCGGCCACCCCGACCTCGCCAAGCAGGTGATCGCGTCGGAGAGCTTCGTCCCCGACCAGGCGGTCCAGGACCTGCACGGTCACGGCACCCACACGGCGTCGATCGTCGCCGGCCTGGGTACGGCGTCCGCCGGCAACCGCAAGGGGGTTGCGCCGGGTGCCGATCTGCTGATCGGCAAGGTGCTCGACAACACCGGCAGCGGCTTCGACTCCGAGGCGATCGCCGGGATGGAGTGGGCTGTCCAGCAGGGTGCCAAGGTGGTCAACCTGAGCCTGGGCGGCTGGCCGACCGACGGCTCCGACCCGATGAGCGAGGCGGTCGACCGGCTGTCGAAGTCCAGCGGTGCGTTGTTCGTCATCGCGGCCGGTAACGCCGGCGCCGAGGAGACCGTGAGTTCTCCCGGTACGGCGGCCGAGGCGCTGACCGTCGGCGCGGTCGACTCCGACGACAAACTGGCCGGTTTCTCCAGCCGCGGCCCGCGCCTCGGCGACGGCGCGATGAAGCCCGAGGTGACCGCGCCCGGGGTCGAGATCGCCGCCGCCCGCGCGGCTGGGACCGACCAGGGGCACGTGCTCAGTGAGCACTACACCGCGATGAGCGGCACCTCGATGGCGACCCCGCACGTCGCCGGCGCCGCCGCGATCCTCGCCCAGCGCCACCCCGACTGGACCGGGCGGCAACTGAAGGCCGCCCTGGCCGCGACGGCGACGCCGTCGAAGGACGCGACCCCGGACCAGCAGGGCCTCGGGCGGATCGACATCCCGAAGGCGCTCACCCCGTTGGTCCTCCCGGACACGGCGAACCTGTTCTTCGGTGACCTGTCCTGGACCGGCACAGCGCCGGCGCCGGTCACCCGCACTGTTGCCTACCGCAACAACTCCACCACCCCGGTCACCGTCGACCTGACCGTCGGCGCCGAGTCGCCGGCGAAGATCAAGGCCGCGGTCTCGGTCAGCCCGACCCGGTTGACGATCCCGGCCGGCGGTACGGCGTCCGCCACCGTCACCCTCGACCTGGCCAAGACCCAGCCGGCCAAGTACTCCGGCGTCCTCACCGCCCGTGCCGGCACCACGTCGTACCGGACCGGGCTCGCGTTCGCGGCCGGGGGTCGGCTGCACCAGGTGACGGTGAAGGGGATCGGGCGCGACGGCCGGCCCGCGACCACGAAGACCGGTGCTAGCGGCGTCCAGTTGTGGAACCAGGACACCGGTGACGTGAACGCGATCGCGTTCGACCAGACCGGGAGCCGGACCCTCGAGGTGCCGACCGGGCGATACAGCGTGATGGCGTACGCGATGGGCGGCGACGAGGCCGACTGGACGAACTCGATCACGCTGATGGGCGACCCGGACGAGTGGATCGACCGCGACCGCACCTTCGTCTTCGACGCCCGGACCGCGAACAAGGTGACGGTGAAGACGCCGCTGCGGACCGACGCGCAGAGCATCGGGATCGCCTGGCACCGCAGGGTCGGCGACCGCGACGCGGTGTCCGGATGGTCGTTCAACGAGACCGTCGCCAACGGCGTCTACGTGCAGGACTTCGGAAAGGTTGCCAACGGCACCTTTCAGGTGGTGCAGCGCTGGGATCTCGCCCAGCCCAAGCTGACCGTGGACGTCAGCGGCTCGGGCAGCACCTTCCGCCTGCCGACGCCCGAGGAGGGATCGTACCGGCACGTCTTCGTCGGCAACGAGAGGCTGCCGCTGCACAACGGCGGCGACGGTACGCCGACCGAGCTGGCCGGGGCGAAGGACGCCGTGACGCTGGTCCGGTTCATCGGCTGGAACGAGACCGCGCAGCAGGTCGAGGCGGCCAAGGACGCCGGTGCCAAGGCCGTCTTCATGTACAACGAGAAGCCCGGGTTCTGGGGGGCCGGGGCCGAGCAGGGCATCCCGTTCTACAAGCTGCGGGCCGAGCAGGGAAAGCAACTGCTCGACCTGCTCGCCAAGGGGCCGGTGGCTCTGCAGCTCAACGGCCTGCTCGACAGTACCTACCGCTACGACCTGGTTGTCGGCCCGTCCACGGTGGACGGTCCGCTGATGTACGACATCGGGAGGATGCGCCCGGCCGCGGTGACCACGAACTTCCACCGCAACGACGCGTGGTTCCTGCACCGGGACCAGCGGATCGCCTATCTTCCCGGCATCGCCACCGGGCTGTCCGCACGGCGGGAGGTGACCGGTCCGGTCACCCGGACCGACTACCTCGCCAGCGACCAGCGAGACGTCGTGTGGGAGGAAGGGACCGTCGCGGGGGAGTGGAACGAGTCCGGGTTCGAGTACTCGATCGCCCGCACCTATCACCCGAACGAGAAGGTGACCCGCGGCTGGTGGGAGTCGCTGATGCGTCCGGCGACGCCGAACACTGGGCCCGGCACCGAGGCCGAGGGCCTGCCGGCCGCCCGGTTCGAGAACGCGCTGCGGTTCGCGATCCCGCAGTACGTGAGCGGTGACGGCAACGTCTACGGCTGGGGCGACCGTGGGGACGTGACGAAGCTCGAGCTCAGCAGCAACGGCGTGAAGCTCGGCAGCAGGACCTGGTCCCTCGCACAGTTCCCGGTTCCGGAGAAGGCCGCCTGGTACGACCTGACCCTGGACCAGACGCGCGGCCCGAACAGCTGGGCGACCACCTCCACGCGAACCCACACCAAGTGGCGGTTCTTCTCGGGGCCGGCGCGCGAGCGCTCCGTGCTGCCGCTCGTGCAGGTCGACTACAAGGTGGCCGACGGCCGGCTCGAGCTGAAGCCCGAGTACCAGCAGGGAGTCCGTCGCGGCAACCACGGCCTCGGGCTGTTCCGGACCACCGCCGAGATCTCGTACGACGGGAAGACCTGGCAGCCGCTGGCGCTGCGCCCACAGGGTCTCGGCGGCGCGGTGGCCGCGCGGATCCCGGTCGCGCCGGGTGACGCGTCGCACGCGAGCATCCGGGTCACGGCGACCGACCGGGCCGGCAACCGGATCGACCAGACGATCGAGAAGGCCTGGACAGTCCGGTGAACTGACCGACGAAAAAGGGCGACGCCACGAAGCCGGGGGGAGGTGCTCCGTGGCGTCGCCAGGGGCGCGCCCAGGGAGGGGTGGGGGCAGGCGCGCCGGTCCAGTAGGTCAGCTTCCGCCCAGGCCTCCGCCGAGGACGCCCAGCAGCCCGAGGACGGACAGCAGGTTGCGGATCACCTGGTCGACGGCCTTGGTGCCGCCGGTCTGGTAGGCGGTCACACACTTCTGCAACTGGTCCTGGGTCGGCTTGGTGATGGTCACCTTCGCCAGCTCGGACTGGCAGTACTGCGTCGCCTTGGTCAGCTCGCTCAGCGTGCTGCCGGCCGTGCCGACGATGACGCCGGCCGCTGTCTTCAGCGTGGCCACCCCGGGCGCACTCGGCGTCGAGGTGGTCGGCGGCGGCTTCGGTGTCGAGGTGGTCGGGTCGTTCGTGGGCGGCTTGGTGGACGGCTTCGTCGTCGGCTTGGAGGTCGACGGCTGGGTCCTGGTCGGGCTCGTCGTCGGCTTGCCGGTCTGCTCGGTCGACGGCGTCGGCTTCACCGTGCCCGGGTACGTCGGGTTGTCCACCGCCTGCGGCAGGTTGTCGTCCGCCGGGGCGTCGATGGCCGGGTCGCCCACCTGGTCGCCGGCCCGGTCGATGCCCTGGTCGCCGTCCTCGGTCCCGTTGCCGACCGCGATCCAGCTGCCACCGGCGTACGCCCTGGCGATGCTCAGGACCAGGTCGACGTACTGCTGGGAGTGGTTGTAGCGCAGGACGGCCGCGTTGAGGTCGCTCGCCTTGGACAGGTCGGTCTTGCCGGAGCACAGGTAGACCGCGGTCGACATGGCCGCGTCGTCGATGTCCTGCGGGTTCCGGACGCCGTCGCCGTCGCCGTCCACTCCCATCGACCGCCAGGTGCCGGGGATGAACTGCATCGGGCCGACCGCGCGGTCGAACGCGCCGTCGCCGTCGAACGCACCCGCGTCCGTGTCGGTGATCCGCGCCGTGCTCACGCCGTCGAGGCGGGGGCCGAAGATGCCCGGTACGGCGACGCCCTGGGAGTTCAGCGAGTTGCCGCCGAAGCGGCCGTGGTTCGACTCGACCCGGCCGATGGCGGCCACCAGCGTCCAGGGCAGGTTGCAGCCCGGGTCGACCTGGGCCATCACCTGCTGGGCCCGCGAGTACGCCTTCAGCGCCAGGGTCGGGATCCCGTTCCGGGACAGGCCGGAGACGACCTGGGTCGGCTGCTCACCGGGATCGACCCCGTGGCCCACCACGCCCGGCACCGGCACGTTGGCCGGCTCGGCGATCGGTCTGGCCGGTACGACGACCGGGTCCTTGCCGGACACTCCCTGTTCGAGCGAGGCCGTGGCAACCGCCGGATCGTCGGTGGCGCTGACGGTGAACGCGCTCGCGAACAACGCCAACGGGATCAACGGCGCCACCTGGCGCCATCCGTTACCCGTGGCGCGGCGCTTGCCCTTCGCCATCGATGATCCCCTCCGTGACTCATCGACCTGCCCGGCCCCACGCTGCGGACACGTCATGTCGTCGTTCCGGCTGCCGTCGTCCTTTGGTCTAACGTCCGCCCCGTGCGTGGGTTACGCGCCGGACGAGACCGTGTACGAGCGGTCACCGGGTACCCATACTGGCGCGTAACAACGCCCGTGTGAAGCCCCTGGGTCCCGCCCGCCCACCGGGCCGGCCGGTCGGTCGGTGAGAATGGCCCGGTGACAAACCCTGGGCCCGACCACACAGAACAGTCCGCCGCGCTCTTCGATAGGGCCTCCGCAGTCACCCCGGGCGGGGTCAACTCTCCCGTGCGTGCGTTCCGCGCCGTCGGCGGCGTGCCGCGCTTCATGGCATCGGGTGACCGATGTCACATCACGGATGTCGACGGCAACCGCTACCTCGACCTGGTCTGCTCCTGGGGCCCGATGCTGCTCGGCCACGCCCACCCGGAAGTGACCGCCGCCGTCCAGGCCGCCGTGTCCCGGGGTACGTCGTACGGCACGCCGACCGAGACCGAGGTGCTGCTCGCCGAGGAGATCGTCGCCCGGACCCCGGTGGACAAGGTCCGGCTGGTGTCGTCCGGGACCGAGGCGACCATGTCCGCGCTCCGGCTGGCCCGCGGGTTCACCGCGCGCGCCAAGATCGTCAAGTTCGCCGGCTGCTACCACGGCCATGTGGACGCACTGCTGGCCCAGGCCGGCTCCGGTGTGCTGACCCTGGGCATCCCGGGTACGCCGGGGGTCACCGAGGCCACCACGGCCGACACCATCGTGCTGCCGTACAACGACCAGGCCGCCGTCGCCGCCGCCTTCGCCGAGTACGGCGACCAGATCGCGGCCGTCATCACCGAGGCGTCGCCCGGGAACATGGGCGTGGTCCCGCCGCGGGACGACTTCAACGCGTTCCTGGCCCGGATCTGCACCGAGAACGGCGCCCTGTTCATCAGCGACGAGGTGATGACCGGCTTCCGGATCACCCGCTCCGGCTGGTACGGCGTCGACGGCGTCCGCCCGGACCTGATGACGTTCGGCAAGGTGATGGGCGGTGGCTTCCCGGCGGCCGCGTTCGGCGGCCGGGCCGATGTGATGGCCCATCTTGCACCGGAGGGCTCGGTCTACCAGGCCGGGACGCTGTCCGGGAACCCGGTGGCCACCGCGGCCGGCCTGACCACGTTGCGACTGGCAACCGACGAGGTCTACGCCAAGCTCGACGAGACCTCGGCCACCATCCAGCGGCTGGTCGGCACCGCGCTGGAGAAGGAAGGTGTGCCGCACGTCATCCAGGCGGCCGGGAACCTCTTCAGCGTCTTCTTCGTGAACTCCTCGGAGGGACCTGCCGAGATCCGGGACTTCGCGGGGGCGAACGCCCAGGTGCTGCCCCGGTTCGCGGCGTTCTTCCATGCCATGCTGGATGCCGGCGTCTACCTGCCGCCGAGTGCGTTCGAGGCCTGGTTCGTCAGCAGCGCCATCGACGACGACGCGCTGGCCGAGTTGGAGTCCGCCTTGGTCCCGGCCGCCCGTGCGGCAGCCGCAGTACAGAACTGAAGGGAACGGCAGCGGTGACCGAAACGACGGTCGTGCACCTGATGCGTCACGGCGAGGTGCACAACCCGACCGGAGTGCTCTACGGCCGGATCCCCGACTTCCACCTGTCCGAACTGGGCCGGAAGATGGCCGAGCGGGTCGCCGAGCACGTGGCCGGCCGCGACATCGTCCACCTGGTCAGCTCGCCGCTGGAGCGGGCCCAGGAGACAATGGAGCCGATCGCCAAGGTCTTCGGGCTGACCCCGGACATCGACGAGCGGGTGATCGAGGCGGCGAACCTGTTCGAGGGCAGGAAGTTCGGCGTCGGCGACGGTGCGTTGCGGAACCCGAGCGCCTGGTGGCTGCTGCGCAACCCGATCAAGCCGTCCTGGGGTGAGCCGTACCAGCAGATCGTCCGCCGGATGCGGGACGCGATCGAGACCGCCCGGCAGAAGGCCGCCGGGCACGAGGCGCTGATCGTGTCGCACCAGCTGCCGATCTGGATCGTCCGGTCCGCGATCGAGGGCCGCCGGCTGCCGCACGACCCGCGCAAGCGGCAGTGCAGCCTGGCCAGCCTCACCTCGTTCACCTTCCACGGTGAGACGATTGTCTCGGTGGGGTACGCCGAGCCGGCGAAGGACCTGTTGCCGGTGAAGAACCCCAAGAAGTTCGTGGGTGGAGCGTGATGGTTCGTCGTACGGCGTTCGCCGTCGCCGCGGTGCTGGTGGTCGCGGGCTGCAGCTCGGGAGAGCAGGCGGCGGAGAACCGGCAGGGCCAGACCGGGTTCGTCAGCGGCTCGGGCAACGTGTCCGTGTTCGCCCCCGCCGAGCGCAAGCCGGCGCCGGCGATCAGCGGCACGACCCTCGACGACAAGCCCTGGAGCCTGGCCGACCAGGCCGGCAAGGTCGTCGTGCTGAACGTGTGGGGTTCGTGGTGCTCGCCGTGCCGGAAGGAAGCGCCCGACCTGGTCGCGGCGGCGAAGGAACTCGGCCCGTCGGTGCAGTTCGTCGGGCTGAACACCCGGGACCTGGACAAGGCGCCGGCCCGCAAGTTCGCCCAGGAGTTCGGCGTGACGTACCCGAGCATCTACGACCCGAGCGGCAAGCTGCTGCTCGGCTTCCGCGGGCAGATCAGTGCGTCCGCGATCCCGAGCACGCTGGTGATCGACAAGAACGGCAAGGTCGCCGCGCGGGTCATCGGTGAGGTCACCAAGCAGACCCTGGTCGGCATGGTGAAAGATGCCCAATGAGGGCGCTGTCTGATGGCTGAGTGGTTCGCCGAGTCGATGACGGGCTCGATGCTGCTGGCACTGCCGATCGCGGTGCTGGCCGGCACGATCTCGTTCTTCTCGCCGTGCGTCGTACCCCTGCTGCCCGGTTACCTGTCCTACGTGACCGGGCTGTCCGCGGCCGAGCTGGGCTCGAAGCAGCGCGGGCGGATGCTGGCCGGGACCGCCTTGTTCGTGGCCGGCTTCTCGACCGTGTTCATCCTGACCGGCGTGGTCTTCGGAGCCGCCGGGGACGTGTTGCTCGAGCATCAGACCACGATCACGCGGGTGCTCGGTGCGCTGACCGTCGTCCTGGGCCTGGTGTTCCTCGGCGGGTTCGGGTTCCTGCAGAAGGACCTGCGCGTGCACCGGGTGCCGGCGGTCGGGATCGCGGCGGCGCCGCTACTCGGCGTACTGTTCGGATTCGGCTGGACGCCGTGTATCGGGCCGACGCTCGGCACCGTGATGACGCTGGCCGCGACCGAGGGCAGCACCGGGCGGGGCGCCACGCTGGCGATGGTGTTCAGCCTCGGGCTGGGCATCCCGTTCATCGTCGCGGCGCTGGCGTTCCGGCGGATGCTGGCCGCGGTGGCCTGGGTGCGGGCGCACCAGGTGCTGGTCATCCGGATCGGCGGCGTACTGATGATCGCGGTGGGACTGCTGCTGCTGACAGGAGTGTGGGAGTCGATGACCGCCGATCTGCGGCAGTGGGTCAGCAACTTCGGGTCGGCGGTGTGATGTGACCGAGGTCAAGGACCGGATCACCGCGCCGCCGGAGCCACCGCCCGCGCTCGGGTTCGTGGGGTGGCTGCGCTGGAGCTGGCGCCAGCTCACGTCGATGAAGACCGCGCTGGTCCTGCTGTTCCTGCTCGCGCTGGGCGCCGTGCCGGGATCACTGATCCCGCAGACGCCGGTCGACCCGATCAAGGTGGCGGACTTCCTCGAGGCGCACCCGAACCTCGGCCCGATCTACGACAAGCTCGGGTTGTTCGACGTCTACAAGTCGGCCTGGTTCTCGGCCATCTACCTGCTGTTGTTCATCTCGCTGATCGGGTGCGTGGTGCCCCGGCTCGGCGTGTACCTGAAGGCCGTCCGGTCCCGCCCGCCGAAGCCGCCGCGCAACCTGAACCGGCTGCCCGGCTACCAGAGCTTCACCGTCGACGCCCCGGGTGACGTGCTCGCGGCCGCGACCCGCGAGCTGCGCAAGCGGCGGTTCCGGGTCCAGACGTACGACGGTGCCGTCGGGGCCGAGCGCGGTTACCTGCGCGAGGCCGGCAACCTGGTCTTCCACTTCTCCCTGATCCTCGCGCTGATCGGGGTCGCCTGGGGCTCGCTGTACGGCTACCGCGGTACCGTCCTCGTTGTCGTCGGCAACAGTTTCTCCAACTCGCTGGCGCAGTACGACGACTTCGCGCCGGGCCGGGTGTTCAGCGAGGACGACCTGCCACCGTTCTCGCTGACCGTGAAGGACTTCCACGTGAAGTTCCAGGAGGACGGTCCGCAGCGCGGCGCGGCCCGCGAGTTCAACGCGCAGCTTGGCTACCAGGAGACGCCGGACGCGCCGGAGAAGTCGTACGACCTGAGGGTCAACCACCCGCTCAAGCTCGACGGCAGCAGCGTCTACCTGCTCGGCCACGGCTACGCGCCGCGGGTGACGGTGCGGGACGGGAACGGCCAGGTCGCGTTCTCCGGGCCGGCGCCGTTCCTGCCGCAGGACGGCAACTTCTCGTCGTTCGGCGTGATCAAGGCCCCCGACGCCCGGCCGGCCCAGCTCGGCTTCGAAGGGTTCTTCCTGCCGACCGCGGTGATCGACGAGCGCGGCCCGGTCTCGGTGTTCCCCGACGACCTCGAGCCGTGGCTGGTGATGACGGCGTACTACGGCCGGCCGCAACCGGAGACCGGGAAGCCGCAGTCGGTGTACCAGTTGGACAAGTCCAAGCTGACGCAGTTCGAGCAGGACGGCGACAAGCTGCGCTTCCGGCTCGCCCCGGGCCAGAGCTTCGCGCTGCCGGACAAGGCGGGGTCGATCACCTTCGACGGCTACAGCCGCTGGGTGAAGCTGCAGGTCAGCCACACGCCGGGCACGGACCTCGCGCTGGCGGGCGTCCTGCTCGCGATTCTCGGGCTGATGGGATCGCTGTTCGTGCACCCACGGCGTACCTGGGTGCGGGTCCGGACCGAGGACGGGCGTACCGTGGTCGAGGTCGCGGGGCTGGACCGCGGACCCGAGCGCGGCCTCGGTGACGAGATCCAGGCGATCAGCCAGGCACTCCAACCAGATCGATCGAGCACGCAGGAGAAACCATGAGCCCGGAGACCTACGCGCAAGTCTCCAACCTGCTGGTCCCGACCGCCACGGTCATCTACGCCCTGGCGATGGTCTCGCACGCCCTGGAGTGGGCGATGGGCCGCGCCGCGGTGGCCAAGGCCGTGGTGAAGGAAGAGGTTCTCGTCGCCTCCGACGGTGAGCGGGTGAACGCGGGCGCCGCGAGCGAGGACGTCGACGACAGCACGGCCGGCCGAACCGAGCGGATGGAGGCGGCGAGCCGGGTCGGGTTGCTGCTGACCTGGCTGGCGTTCGTGCTGCACCTGGGCGGTGTCGTGACGCGTGGTCTCGCGGCCGACCGGGTGCCGTGGGGCAACATGTACGAGTTCACGATCACGGCCTCGCTCGCGGTCACCGCGGTCTACCTGCTCTTCGTGCACCGGTACCGGCTGCAGTGGCTGGGACTCGGCGTCACCCTGGTGGTGGCCGCCGTACTGGGTCTCGCAACGCTTGCGCTCTACACCCCGGCCGGGCCGCTGGTGCCGGCGCTGCACTCGTACTGGCTCGTCATCCACGTGTCCGCGGCGGCCATCTCCGGTGGTGCGTTCACCGTCGGCGGACTGGTCTCTGTGCTCTACCTGATCAAGACGCGGGCCGAGAAGCGCGTACTGGCCGGCGGGACCATGTCGGCGTCGTTGCGGCGGCTGCCGAGTGCCGAGGCGATGGACGGTACGGCGTACAAGGTGCTGGCGTTCGCCTTCCCGCTGTGGACCTTCGGCGTCCTGGTGGCCGGGCCGATCTGGGCCGAGTACGCCTGGGGCCGGTACTGGGGCTGGGACCCGAAGGAGGTCTGGTCGCTGGTCACCTGGGTGGTGTACGCCGCCTACCTGCACGCCCGGGCGACGGCCGGCTGGCGTGGCCGCCGGGCCGCGGTGATCGCGATCGTCGGCTGGGTCGTCTTCGTCTTCAACTTCGTCGGAGTGAACCTGTTGGTCTCCGGTCTGCACTCCTACGCTGGGGTGTGAGATGAAGGAGTTCGCCATCTACACCGGCCTGCGGGCGGCCCTGTTCGCCGCCTGCTTCGCCGTGCTGTGGTTCGCCCTGCGCACCTGGCTGACGGTTTGGCCGATCGCACTGCTGGCCCTGATCGTCTCGTCCATCCTCTCCATCTTCGTCCTCCGCGCCGCCCGTGACCGCCTGGCCGACAAGATCGAGCACCGCGCGGAGAAGATCGCCCACCGCATCGAACAGTCCCGCACCGCCGAGGACGACGACTGACCGCTCGCCGGCGTACTGCCCGTCGCGGCCGGAACAACCGGTCCGCAGCGGCGTGGAACACCTGATCGCGGCTTGGACCACCTGGTGGCGGCTCTGGTCACCTGGTCGCGGCTTCGACCACCTACTGGTGGGCTTGGACAGGAAATGACCAGTCCAGGCCCACCAGTTCTTGTTGATGCTCCCCGCGTGATGCCGCGGTTTTCCGGCGGCGGGACGGCGTACCACTGGAGAACTGGTACGGAGAGTGACGCAGGCCACTCGGGCTATCTGCCGAAAATCATTTGTGCATTCCTTCACATGAGCCGTAGAGTGATGGATGAAACGAAACCGTTTCGTTCTATTCGTGGCGTATTGCTTACACAGGGTGATCAGTGGTGGAGTCAGCGGGAGTGCGGCAGCGGCCTCGGGTCGAGGGCGATCGCGAAGAGGAGATCCTCGACGCGACCGTCGCGCTGGTGGCCGAGTTCGGCTACGACCGGCTGACCATGGACGCGGTGGCGACGGCCGCCAAGGCCAGCAAGGCGACGCTGTACCGGCGCTGGTCCACCAAGGCCGACCTGGTCGTCGACGCGATCAGCCGGGCGAAGGGCTGCCCGATGCCCGAGGACGTCGACACCGGCAGCCTGCGGGGCGACCTGATCTCGATGTCGTGCGGCGACGGCGGCTTCACCGACGAGCTTCCGATGTCGGTGACCGCCGGTCTGCTCACCGCGTTGCACCGGGACCCGGACCTGCAGAAGGCGTTCAAGGAGCGCTTCCTGGCGCCTCGGCAGCAGCTGGTGGCCAGGGTTTACGAACGGGCCGTCCAGCGCGGCGAGATCGGGCCGGCCGTCGACGTCGAGCTGCTGGCGGTGACGCTGCCGGCTCTCATCGTGCACCACGCCTACATCCTCGGCGTCGAGCCCACCGACGACCTGGTCCTCCGAGTGATCGACCACGTGATCCTGCCTGCGGCGCGGGGGTCGCAGGCGAGCTGACCGGTGAGGGGCCGGTCCGCAGCTACCAACGCAGTCTGCCAAGAGGGGAAGTTTTTCATGTCAGAAGACGTCGTCAAGGCCGATCCGCCGGAGGACCGGCCGGCCGACACGGTGGCCGATCCGCAGCCGGGTCACGGTCACCGCCACCTCGGCATCGCGCTCGCGCTGATCAGCATGGCGCAGCTGATGGTGGTGCTGGACGGCACCATCGTCAACATCGCGTTGCCGCACATCCAGACCGATCTCGGCTTCAGCATCGCGTCGCTGCCGTGGGTGGTGAACGCGTACGCGCTGGCCTTCGGTGGCCTGCTGCTGCTCGGCGGCCGGATCGGCGACATCGTCGGGCGCCGCAAGGTGTTCATGTTCGGTGTCGTGCTGTTCGGTGTCGCCTCGTTCATCGGCGGTATCGCGCAGAACGAGACGATTCTGCTGGCCAGCCGGATCCTCCAGGGGGTTGCGGCCGCGGCGGCCTCGCCGAACGCGCTGGCCCTGATCACCACCACCTTCCCGGCCGGCAAGGAGCGCAACCGCGCGATGGCCGTGTACGCCGCGATGTCCGGTGCGGGCGCTGCCGTCGGCCTGATCCTGGGTGGTCTGCTGACCGAGGCGTCGTGGCGCTGGACCTTCTTCATCAACACCCCGATCGGCCTGATCGTGGCGGTGCTCGCGGTGCGCTACCTGGGTGAGTCGGCCCGCCAGACCGGCAAGTTCGACCTGCCCGGCGCGATCACCGGGACCGTCGGTCTGACCGCGCTGGTGTACGGCCTGACGCACGCCGCCGAAGAGGGCTGGGGCGACTCTGTCACGCTGGCCTTCATCCTCGGCGGACTGGCGCTGATCGCGGTCTTCCTCACCATCGAGGCCCGCTCGCGGCACGCGCTGATGCCGTTCCGGATCCTCGCGAACCGGACCCGCGGAGTGAGCTTCTTCGTGATGCTGATCGTCGGCGCCGCGATGTTCTCGATGTTCTACTTCCTCGGCATCTTCATCCAGTCCATCCTGGGCTACAGCGCGCTGAAGACCGGTTTCGCGTTCCTGCCGTTCAGCTTCGGCATCGTGGCCGCGGCGCAGGTCGCCTCGACGCTGGTGTCGCGGGTCGACCCGCGCTGGATCTCCGGTGCCGGTGCGGCGCTGGCCGCCGGCGGGATGTTCGGCTTCAGCCAGCTCGACGTGACGTCGACGTACTTCACGCATCTTCTGCCGTACATCCTGCTGCTGTCCTTCGGGATGGGCCTGATCTTCGTACCGCTCACGCTGACCGCGGTCAGTGGTGTGGCGAACGAGGACTCCGGTGTCGGTTCCGCGGTACTGAACACGGTGCAGCAGATCGGTGGCGCGATCGGCCTCGCCCTGCTCGGGACGGTCTCCACCAACGCGATCAAGGACCGGTTCGCCGAGCTCGCCCCGGGGCTGCAGAAGGCAGCCGAGTCAGGTCAGTCGCCGGAGCAGCTCAAGCAGTTGGAGCTGCAGTTCACCGGGATCGCCACCACGCACGGCTTCACCCGGGCGTTCCTGGTGTCGGCGTTCATCATCCTCGGTGCCGCCCTGATCACCCTGATCGGCCTGTCCGTCAAGCACAAGGACCTCGCGAACGACGGCCAACCCGTCCACATGGGCTGACCGAAAAAGCCCGAAGGGCCCGCTTCCCGGGAGGGGGGAAGCGGGCCCTTCGTCGTACCGTCAGGCGCGCGGGGGGAACTTCGAGGAGACCCAGTCGCGGACGCCGCCGAGGCCGTCGCCGAGTTCGCGGAGGAGTTTGGCGAGCGGGTCCTGGGAGCGGGCGAAGGCGTCGGAGTACGACTTGGCCGCATTCCTCGCCTCCTGGGACATCGAGGCGCCGGCGTCGTCCTGCCGCTTCGGGTAGGTGCCGGAGACGATCTGGGTGTACTCGCCCTCGTCCACCCAGCGCCGCAGCTCGTGCGCCCGGATGACGGCCAGCGGATGCGACTGGGCCTCGAGCAGCAGCAGCTTGAGCACGCTGTCGCGCAGGTCGCCGGCGCTCTCGTACTCGGTTCCCTGCGCCAGGAACGCCGTGGTGTCGAGCTGACCGAGCTGGCCGCCGCTGGCCAGCTTCATCTGGACCCGCAGCGCGACCGCGGGATCCTGTACGGCGAGCAGACCGGCCCGGTCGCCGGACAGCTCGGCCTTGCGGGACCACTCGTGCAGGGCGGCGATGATCGCGCGGATGCCGAGTGCGCCGATCGGCATCCAGTTCACCGCGCCGGTGAGCCGCATCAGCCAGAACAGCAGCGACTGGTAGAGCGCGTGGCCGCTCTGCGCGTGGCCGAGCTCGTGACCGAGGATGAACCGCAGCTCCTCCTCGTCCAGGCCCTGCAGCATCGCGCTGTTGACCACGATGAACGGCCGGTCCATGCCGATGGTGACCGCGTTCCAGACCGGGCTGTTGGTGATGTACAGCTCGGGCAGCTGCCGTACGTCGAGCGTCGTACCGGCCTCGGTGTAGAGCCGGTGCACGGTCGGGAACTGCCGCTCGTCGACCCGGATCGCCGAACCGAGGAACTGCAGCCGGAAGGCCCGCTCGTTGATCAGCCCGGACAGCTTTCGGAGCACGAAGTCGAACCCCTTCAGCTGCCGCAGCGCCACCAGCGCGCCCCGGTCCGCGGGGTGCTCCCACGCGCGCGAACTGATATCCGTCAAGGTGGTCCGCTGCCGCGTCGGCCGCTCGTCGTGCTCGCTCATGGCTCCCCCTGCGTCGACATCGTGTCCGACAAACCTAGCTCGCCGCCGGGTCGCGGGTGCGGGGGTTTGAGCAACCAGGCGACGAGCAGGGTGGGCAGCCAGCTGAGTGGTACGACGGCCCAGCCGAGGCCGGTCTGGACGAGGCCGCCCATGATCAGCACGCTCAGCGCCGTGCCGCACAGCCAGTACCAAACCGCATTCCAGCCGGGATACCGCACCGCACGGCGGTGCCCGACGATCGCCAGCGGGATCGTCCCCGGCAACGCGGCGCAGACCCCGACCAGCGCCAAGACGCCCATGATCACCGCCACTTCAGCCGGCGAGAACTCAATCGGACCCATCGAAACCATAGGTCTCATCGTCCCGTCGCCGCGTTCAGTCACCGAGCGTAGGAATACTCAAATCTGGCCGTAGCACTTAGCCTGGCCCGCATGAGTGAGGTTGACGGGGTGTGTCGTGAGATCGATCGGCGCGACGAGAAGGCGCGGGCGTGGGTAGCGGAGGCGGTCCGGATCGTGGACGCCGACGCGAACCGGAGCGCGGACACCCACCTGCATGTGTTTCCGATGCCCGAGCTCACCGGGGTCGACCTGTATCTGAAGGACGAGTCCGTGCACCCGACCGGCTCGCTCAAGCACCGGCTGGCCAGGTCGCTGTTCCTGTACGCGCTCTGCAACGGCTGGATCCGCGAGGGCACCACGGTGATCGAGGCGTCCAGCGGCTCGACCGCGGTCAGCGAGGCGTACTTCGCCCGGCTGCTCGGCCTCCCGTTCATCGCGGTGATGCCGCGCTCGACGAGCCGGGAGAAGGTGGAGCTGATCGAGTTCTACGGCGGCCGCTGCCACTTCGTCGAGCGGTCCGGTCAGATCTACGGCGAGGCGAAGCGGCTGGCCGAGGAGACCGGCGGCCACTACATGGACCAGTTCACGTACGCCGAACGCGCCACCGACTGGCGCGGGAACAACAACATCGCCGAGTCGATCTTCGGCCAGCTGAAGCTCGAGGAGCACCCGATCCCGACCTGGATCGTGGTCGGGGCCGGCACCGGCGGTACGTCGGCCACCATCGGCCGCTACGTCCGCTACCTGCGCCACGACACCTCGGTGTGCGTGGTCGACCCGGAGAACTCGGCGTTCTTCCCCGGCTACGAGGCCGGTGACGACGACTTCTCCACCGGCCGCCCGTCCCGGATCGAGGGCATCGGCCGGCCGCGGGTGGAGCCGTCGTTCGTCCTCGGCGTGGTGGACCGGATGATCTCGGTTCCGGACGCGGCCTCGATCGCGGCGATGCGGTTCTGCTCCCGGGTGACCGGCCGTCTGGTCGGCGGCTCGACCGGGACCAACCTGTGGGGTGCGCTGCGGCTGGCCGAGGAGATGCGGCGCTCCGGCAAGCGCGGCAGCATCGTCACGCTGCTCTGCGACAGCGGCGAGCGGTACGGCAACACCTACTACGACGACGCCTGGCTGCGCACCAACGGCATCGACATCGCCCCCTACACAGCCACCCTGGAAACCTTCGCCACCACCGGCCGCTGGCGCGAACCGGTGGGTGTGTAGGAGCCTACCCACGCGTGCTACGCGGCCGCTCCTCCGTCGCAACCGCTACGCGCGCTCCCACCCACCCTCCGGCTTATCGCCGGCGTATTCTCTGCGGGCTGCCGCCCGCGTGCGTCTCGGGCTGTCGCCCTCGTGTTGCGGGCTGCCGCCCGCGTGCGTCTCGGGCTGTCGCCCTCGTGTTGCGGCCTGTGGCCGCGTGTGTCTCGGGCTGCCGCCGGACCTGGTGCAGCGCTGCCGCGCTGTGATGTGCGGGCTGTCGCGTGGGACGAATCAGCTGCCGATCCACAGGCCGGCGGCTAGGCCGGTGGCGTAGAGGAGTTCGGTGAGGCCGGTGGTTTTCAGGACGGGGATGAGGGCTGGGCCTACGGCGTCGCTGAGTACGACCTTGACGGACTTGATGGCCAGTGGGAGGGCGATGAGGGCCAGGAGGGTCCACGGGGTTGCCAGAGCGGAGACCACGGCCAAGACCAACGCCAGGGCGATCAGAGCGGCGTACAGCTGCCGGGAGCGTGCGGCACCCAGTACGACGGCCAGCGTGCGCTTCCCCGTCACGGTGTCGGTGGGGATGTCCCGCAGGTTGTTGGCGACCAGGAGTGCGCAGGCGATCGCGCCGATCGCCACAGCCCCGGCCAGAGCAGTCCAGCTCAGCGTCTCCGCCTGCACGTAGGTGGTGCCCAGTACGGCGACCAGACCGAAGAACACGAAGACGCTGACCTCACCGAGCGCGCGGTACCCGTACGGCCGCTTGCCGCCGGTGTAGAACCACGCACCGACCAGTGAGGCCGCTCCTGCGACCAGCAGCCACCAGTTGGACGTCGCGCACAGGATCACCCCGAGTGCGGCGCCCACACCGAAGCAGGTGAAGGCTGCGGTCTTCACCTGTCTCGGAGTGGCGACCTTGGAGCCGACCAAGCGCAGTGGACCGACCCGGTTCTCGTCCGTACCGCGGATGCCGTCGCTGTAGTCGTTGGCGTAGTTGACCCCGATCTGCAGGGCCAGGGCAACGCCGAGTGCCAGTAGTGCCTTCCACCAGACGAAGCCGTCCAGGTAGGCGGCCGCACCGGTTCCGACGAGGACCGGAGCGATCGCGGCGGGCAGCGTGCGTGGGCGTGCGCCTTCGATCCACTGGGCAGGGGTGGCCATGACTGCCGATTGTGTCAGCCGCGGACAGGGCCGCCGCGCCCGGCCCGTACGCTCGTTGCTGACATGTCTACCTTGCGCCTGGTCCCCGGTACGCCGGATGCCGTGCTGTCCGCGCTCACCGACGTACTGGACGGCACTGGTACGCCGTTCGCGCCGATGCCTTCCGATCCGGCCGAAGCTGCCCGGGTCCGGCAGGCGGCCGCACCGGACCAGCCGCTGGAGGACGACTGCGCTGTGGTGCTGACCACATCAGGATCGTCCGGTGAGCCGAAGGGCGTGCTGCTGTCGCGGGAGGCGCTGATCGCGTCCGCGACCGCCACACACGACAGGCTGGGCGGACCGGGTCAGTGGCTGCTGCCGATGAAGCCGTACTTCGTCGGCGGGTTGCAGATCCTCACACGCTCGGTGCTGGCCGGACAGTCACCTGTGTTGCTGGAAGACAGCTTCAGCGCCGCGGCCGCGTCGATGACGGGGGCACGCCGCTACACCGCGATGGTGCCGACCCAGCTGGCTCGCTACCTGGAGACGGACCTGGACGCTCTGCGGTCGTTCGACGCCATCGTGATCGGAGGCGCCGCCACCCCGCCCCATCTGAAGGCCCGGGCCGCCGAGGCCGCTGTCAGGGCGATCCCGGCGTACGGCATGACCGAGACGGGCAGCGGGTGTGTGTACGCCGGTGTCCCGCTGGCGGGGACGTCGATCGGCTTCGACGACGGACGGATCCTGATCAAGGGCCCGACGTTGTTCTCCGGGTACCGGCTGCGGCCGGAGTTGACCGCGGAGGTACTGCGCGACGGGTGGTTCCGGACCCAGGACCGCGGGCAGTTGGTGGACGGCCGGCTGCAGGTGATCGGGCGGCTGGACGACGTGGTGATCTCCGGTGGTGTGAACGTGACGCTGCCGTCGGTGCAGGCGCGGCTGCTCGAGCATCCGAAGGTCGACGACGCGGTGGTGCTCGGGGTGCCGGACGCCGAGTGGGGAACGCGGGTGGTCGCGTTCGTCGTGGGTGAGCCCGGCCGGGACGAGTTGCGGGATTTCGTCGCCGAGACGTTGCCGCGGACCTGGGCGCCGCGCGAGGTGATCCGGCTGACCGCGCTGCCGATGCTTGCCTCGGGCAAGGTTGACCGCCGGCAGCTGCTGGAGGGTGTGTGGTGATCACCTACTCGATCGGCCTGAAGAACAGGTTCCGCGGCATCACCGTGCGCGAGGGCATGCTCTTCGAGGGACCGGCCGGGTGGGCGGAGTGGAGTCCGTTCCTGGACTACGACGACGCCACCTGCGTCCCCTGGCTCCAGGCCGCGCGGGAGGCGGCGTACGACGGGTGGCCGACTGCTGTGCGTTCCGCCGTACCGGTGAACTGCACCGTGCCTGCTGTGGGTCCCGAGAAGGCAGCCGAGATCGTACGGGCGTCCGGGTGTCGCACAGCCAAGGTGAAGGTCGCTGAGCCAGGTCAGACACTGGCTGACGACCTGGCGCGTGTGGAGGCCGTACGGGATGCCATCGGCGACGGCCGGGTGCGGATCGACGCCAACGGCGCGTGGTCCGTCGACGACGCCGTGCGGTGCCTGAAGGAACTCAAGCGCTTCGAGCTGGAATATGTGGAACAGCCTTGCGCAGCCGTCGAGGATCTGGCCGCGGTACGACGCCGGACCGACGTGCTGGTGGCTGCGGACGAGTCGATCCGCCGGGCTGAGGACCCGTTGCTGGTCAGGAAGCTGGAAGCCGCGGACATCGCCGTGTTGAAGGTGCAACCGATCGGTGGGGTCCGTGCCTGTCTGGAGATCGCCGAGCAGATCGGCCTGCCTGTGGTGGTGTCGTCAGCACTCGAGACCTCGGTGGGCATCGCCGCGGGTGTCGCTTTGGCTGCCGCGCTTCCCGAGCTGCCGTACGCCTGCGGCCTGGCCACCGTCTCCATGTTCACCAGTGAGGTCGTTGCCGACCCCCTGCTACCGGTGGACGGCGTACTGCCGGTGAAGCGGGTCCAGCCCGATCCTGCGTTGCTGGAAGCTACTCGGGCGGATGCGGCCAGGACTGCGGTGTGGGAAGAGCGCATGAGCCGAGTGCAGAAGAGGAGTGCCGGATGAATCCGTCCACGGCGTTTGCGACTGTGGTGGTCGACGAGCTGATCCGCTGCGGCGTACGGGAGGCCGTGGTGGCTCCGGGGTCCCGCAGTGCACCGCTGGCGTTGGCACTCGCCGCCGCGGATCGTGAGGGTCGGCTGCGGCTGCACGTCCGGATCGACGAGCGTACGGCGGGGTTCCTGGCGATCGGCGTGATTCGCGGGACCGGTCTGCCGGTGCCGGTGGTGACGACGTCCGGTACGGCGGTGGCGAACCTGCACCCGGCGGTGTTGGAGGCTTCGCACAGCGGGCTGCCGTTGATCGTGCTGAGCGCGGACCGGCCGCCGGCGTTGCGGGGGAGCGGTGCCAACCAGACGACTGATCAGCTGAAGGTGTTCGGGTCTGCCGTACGGCGGTTCCACGAGATGGGTACGCCGGTCCGCGAGGTCGGCCAGGTCGCGTACTGGCGCTCGCAGGTCGCACGTGCCGTGGCCGACGCGGTAGGTGCTCGGTCGGCGGATCCAGGGCCGGTGCAACTCAACTGCCCGTTGGCGGAGCCCCTAGTGCCTACGGACGGACCCGACTGGCCTGAGCCGCTGGAAGGCCGTGGCTCCGGGCCCTGGACTACTGTGCACGCCGCGGTCGGGCAGCCCTCGACTGTCCAGCCCGGTCCGAAGACTGTGGTGGTGGCTGGGGACGGCGCGTCCCAGGCCGCGCGGTTGGCGGCGGAAGCCGGCCGGTGGCCGTTGTTCGCCGAACCCTCCAGCCGGGCCCGGACCGGTCCCGCGGTCATCTCGGCGTACCGGTTGTTGCTGCAGGCAAACTCTATGGCGGGCGAGATCGAGCGGGTGCTGGTGTTCGGCCATCCGACGTTGTCGCGGCCGATCTCGAAACTGCTCGCCCGGCCCGACGTCGAGGTGATCGTGGTCTCGCCGACCGGGCTGTGGCCGGACCCGGCCCGGCGGGCGAGGTCCGTCGTCACCGGGTTGGAGGTCGCCGGACCGGACACCACCGACTGGCTGGATCGCTGGCAGCGCGCGGACCAACTGGCCCGTCCCGAGATCGACAAGGTGCTCGCCGACGGCCTCACCGGGCCGGGGATCGCGGCGATCGTCGGAGAGGCGGTCGGTGCCGACGGCATGCTCGTGGTCGCCTCCTCGAACCCGGTCCGCGACCTCGACCTGGCGCCGGTGGTCCCGATCCGGACCATCGCCAACCGCGGCCTGGCCGGGATCGACGGCACCGTCTCGACGGCTGTCGGCGCCGCGCTGGCGAACGCGGGACCGACGTACGCGCTGATCGGCGATCTGGCCTTCCTGCACGATGCCAACGGCCTGATCATCGGCCCCGACGAGGCGCGCCCGGACCTGCGCATCATCGTCGTGAACGACAACGGCGGCGGCATCTTCTCCACTCTCGAGCAGGGCGACCCGACCCACGCCGCGCACTTCGAGCGAGTCTTCGGTACGCCGCACGACACCGACCTGTCGGCCCTGTGTGCCGCGACCCGCACGCCCTACACGCTGGCCGAAACCCCGGAGGCCCTCCGTGCGGCGCTAGCGCCCACCGTTGCCGGCCTGGACGTCGTCGAGGCCCGCGTCGCGCGCAGCACTCACCGGCCGTTGACCGAGGCGCTGGTGTCCGCGCTCAGCCAGCTGTAGCTTCGCCGGCTGCAGCGTCCGCAGGTGGCTCAGCAGCGGGACGATGGTGGCCAGTGCCAGTGCGGTGGTGGTGAGGATCGGGATGGTGGCACCGCGCAACGAGGAGTTGAGCGGTGCGGCGATGGTGAATATCAGACTGACCGCGGTGATCGCGGTGGTGAGCCGCCGGCCGGGTCGTGCGACGGCCAGGAACGGCAGGCACCACAGGAAGTACCAGTCGTGCGCGCTGGGACCGAGAAGCACCACGGCCAGCAGGGCGATGCCGACAGCCCGCGCCGCGTGATGGATGGACGACCGCAGACTCAGTACGGCGATCAGTGTGACAGCCGCAACCATCCCGACCAGCCGGACGATCCGCAGCGCCTGCTCCGCCGCGGTGTCCTCGCCCAGCCACCCGAGTACGCCGGACGCCGCCATGCCGATCAGGTTCGCGATCGAGAAGGGCGAGCGGACCAGCCCGGGTACGTCGAGCGCACCGAGCCACCCGGAGCCCACACCGGTCAGCTCACCGATGGTGACCAGCGTGAGCACAGAAACCGCGCCGGCGATTGCGAGACTGGCGAACCGCAGAGCCTTCCCGGCCAGTGGACTCATCACCGCGGCGATCGCAATCACCACGAGACCGCCCGGCAGCTTCACCGCAGCCGCGGCACCGGCCACGACAGCCGCCGTACCCCAGCGACCGGTCAGGGCCAGCGCGAACGCGCTGCAGGCCAGGCCAAGCATCAGTACGTCGTTGTGCGCGGCCCCGATGCCGTGAGTGAGCAGCATCGGGTTGGCGACGACCAGCCAGGTGGCGAGCAGTGGATCCACCCGACAGGCGGTCGCGAGTCGCGGGACGGCCCAGGCGATCAGCACGATCCCCCCTACGGCGAGGAGCCGGTGCGCCAGCATCAGCACGTACGGGTCCATGGTGAGCCGCGCGAGCAGGCCGCCGTACGCCAGAGGTAGTGGTCCGTACGGCGCCGGGGTCTGCATCCACATCGGGTCGACCGCCTCGACGACGTGTCCGGACAGTACGCCGGGGCCTACGTCGTACGGGTTGAAGCCCTCGGCAACGAGTGCACCCTGAGCGGCGTAGCTCCACGCGTCCCGGCTGAACAGTGGCGGGATGAGGAGCAGCGGTGTGCTCCAGCACGCCGCCACGCGTAGTACTGGGGGTCGCAGCCCGGCCATCACCTGCCGGCCAGCGGACAGCCAGGCCCAGGCCATCAGCCCGAGCCCGGCCACCATGAACGAAAGACCGACCATGCGGCCCGGCAGACTGGTCCGCAGATCTCCTGTCACGGGGAACGACGCCACCCACGAGGAGGGCGGCACCACCGAGGTCACCAGGCTCGCCACGGCGACTACGACGGAGCCGACCACCCCACGGACCATCGGCGAGCGCATGGGCGGACGTTAACCGCCGTGGGCGACTCCCTGATGAACAAAGCCTTGCGTCAGGCGGATTCCTTGCGGAAAGTGCGGGCACCGACGGCCAGTCCGACGATCGTCAGCAGCACGACCCAGAACAGGCCCCACAGCGACGAACTGTTGTCGATGTCGCCGCGGAACAGCGCCCGGACGCCGTTCACCACGTGCTTCAGCGGGCTGATGTCCGACAGCCGCTGCAGCCAGGTCGGACCGATCTGCATCGGCAGCAGGATGCCGGACAGCAGCAGGAGCGGCATCGCGATGCCGTTCAGCAGCGGCGCCAACGCGTCCTCGCTCTTCGTGATGAGCGCGACCGAGTACGACAGGGATGCGAACGTGGCGCCCAGCAGGGCGACGATCACCAGCGACAGCAGCACGCCACCCCACGGCGCCCGTAGGCCCAGCGGGACCGCGGCGATAAGCAGGACCAGCGTCTGCACGACCAGTACGACGACATCGCGCAGGACCCGCCCGGCCATGAGTGCGATCCGGGAAGCGGGCGTGACCCGGTCGGCCTCGATCACGCCGGCCCGGTACTCCGCGATCAGCCCGAAGCCGACGAACATCGCGCCGAACATGCCGAGCTGGACGATCAGGCCGGGGATGAACACCTGGTAGGCGTTCGTGGTCGCGCCCTGGCTGATCTGCGCGGTGATCGGCTTCAGCAGCGGGCCGAACAGGAACAGGTACATCAGCGGCTGGCTGAGCATCAGGATCGCCCACATCGGGTTCCGCAGGGTCAGCCGCATGGCACGCTGGAAGACGATCCATGTCTCACGGAGCACGGTCATGCCGCCGCCTCCTTCGCCGTCTCCACAGGAGTTTCGTCGTCGCGCAGTGAGCGTCCGGTCATGGTCAGGAACACGTCGTCCAGCGTCGGGCGGTGCACCTCGACGCCGTCCAGCTCGATGCCCTGGGCATCGACCTGGCGGAGCAGGCCGGGCAGCACCGAACCGCCGCGCGGGATCCGGAAGGCGACCACGTCACCGTCGGTCTCCACCGCGGTCGCACCGTCCAGTTCGCCGACGATCTTGGTCACCTCGGCCGCCTGGCCGGCGTCGGCCAGACTCAGCCGGACCGCGTCACCGGAGACCTGCTGCTTCAGTTCCTCCGGGGTGCCGGCGGCAACGATCCGGCCGTGGTCGATGACCAGGATCCGGTCGCAGAGCGCGTCCGCCTCGTCCAGGTAGTGGGTGGTGAGGAAGATCGTGGCGCCGCGGTCGCGCAGGCCGCGGATGTGCTGCCACAGGTTCGCCCGGGCCTGCGGGTCAAGGCCGGTGGTCGGCTCGTCCAGGAAGATCAGCTTCGGGTCGTGGATCAGCCCCATCACGATGTCGAGACGGCGCCGCTGCCCGCCGGACAGCGTCTTGCACTGCCGCCGCCACAGGCCGGGCAGGTCGAGTTCGTCGAACAGCCGCTGACCGTCCGCGGCCGCCTTCGCCTTCGGTACGCCGTACAGCCGGGCGTGGTCGACGACCTCGTCGCCGGCGATCGCCTCCGGCAGCGTCGAGCCGCTCTGCGACACGTACCCGATGCCGCGGCGGACACCGACCGGGTCCTTGGCCAGGTCGCAGCCAGCCACCGTCGCGGTCCCGGCGGTCGGCTTGATCAGCGTCGCGAGCATCCGCATCGTGGTCGTCTTGCCGGCCCCGTTCGGCCCGAGGAAGCCGACGATCTCCCCGTCGGCGACATCCAGATCAACTCCCTGCACGGCCTGCACCGGGCCTCGTTTGGTCTTGAAGGTGCGCACCAGTCCGCGCGCTTCGATCATCATGCCGCTCAGTCTGTGTGATCAACTTTGAATAGTCAACGTTGATTAGGCGGCTCCACTGGCGGCGCCGAGAGCCCGTGGATCTACTCGGAGGGTGGGCCGGGGATCTCGCCCCAATGGGTGACCATGCCGGGGTACGGCGTCCAGTCGGCGGGCTCGCCGGCGAACGAGTAGGCGCCGTTCGCGATCCGCTCGCGGAACGAACGGGTCCACTCGAGCTCGCCGCGATTCCGGGCGGTGGTGATCCGGAACATCTCGACGACGTGGCTGGGCGTGCCGGGGTCCTCGAGGACCTGCCGCTCCGCGAACGGCTCGGCCTTCTGCCGCTGCTCGAGTTGACTAATGCGCGCCTCGAGCGCGGCGAGCACCTCGTCGCGCCGCAGCGACCACAGGAAGCTCAAGGTCACCATCATCCGGTCCGGATGGAAGCCGTCCACGTTCCAGAGCATCTGCCGGAGCAGGGAGAAGTACTCCGTCTCGCCGTCGGCCGTCAGCTTGTACGACGTACGCCCCGGGCGGTTCCCTGCGCCCTCCTCGAGCTCCTGCAGATAGCCGTGCTTGGCCAGCGTGCGGAGGCCGGTGTAGATCGAGCCGGGGTTGATGTTCGCCCATTCCTGCACGTTCCAGGTGAGCAGCTCACGGCGCAGCTGGTACCCGTAGGCCGGCTGGAAGATCCGCACGACCCCGAGCAGCAGCAACCGCGTGGTGGACATGAGCGCAGTGTAAATCCGCGCGACCGATCCGGGTCCTCAGGCGTAGTCTCCGTGGGCATGGAAGTGCGTGTCACGAGTGACCCCGCCGCGTTCGAGGCCACGGTGTTCCCTTTCCTGCAACAGGATCCGGTCCTGCACACGATCATCATGAGCAACGTCCACGAACGCGCCAAGGGAACCGCCCGCGCCGAGGACGAGCCGTCGTACTTCGTCTCCGTGCACGACGGGGACGATGTCGCCGGCGCGGCGATGCGGACCCCGGGACGGCTGGTGTACGTCGGCGCGCTCCGCGAAGACCTCGCGGAGGCGGTGGCCGACGCGTACGTCGACGTACTGCCGGAGCTGGACGGTGTCGCGGGTGACCGGCCGGCCGCCTGGCGGTTCGCGAACCGGTGGTGCGAGCGGCGCGGTGGTACGGCGACGGAGACCAAGGGCACTCGGCTGCACAAGCTGGTCACCCTGACACCTCTCGAGGCCGACGGGGCCGGCCGCGCCCGATGAAGGACGACGAGGTCGACCTGGTCGGCGCGTGGGGGAGGGACGGTTTCGCCGAGGAGCTGCGGACCGGGTACCGCGAGTGGGCCGAGCGGCACCTGCGGGACGAGACCATGTGGATCTGGGAGGCCGACGGGCAGCCGGTGAGCATGGTCGGGTACCACCTGCCGGTCTTCGGCGTGTGCCGGGTCGGGCCGGTCTACACGCCGCCGGAGCATCGGCGGCACGGGTACGCCGGTGCGCTCACCAGCCACGTGTCCGCCGAAATACTTGCTCAGGGCAACCAGGCGTGCCTCTACACCGACCTGGCCAACCCGACCTCGAACAAGATCTATCACCAGGCCGGCTACCGCCCCGTCGCCGACTTCGTCGACCTCCAGTTCACCGCCTGACCGCGCGGGGCGGCCGGAGGCGGTGTCCTTGTCAGGTGAGGTCGGTGGACTCGCCGGGGGTGAGGGCCAGGTAGGGGCGGCCGCCCTGTTCGCTCAGCCACCGCTTCATCATGCCGAGGCCGATGGGGCTGAGGAGGCCGTCGTGGATGCCGACCGTCTGCTGCGACTCGACGGCGCGGGCGTATTCGATCGCGGGCGGGAGGGAGAACCAGGGGCCGGAGATCGGGACCAGGTTGGTGTGGACGGCGCGATCGGGCCGGGTGAACGAGTCGCCCGGGTGGTAGACGGCGTCCTCGATCAGGTAGCCGACGTTCTCGCACGGCACACCCAGCTCCGGCAGGATCACGGCGTGGTCCTTGCCGTAGGCACGGACCGCGAAACCGGCCGCCTCGAAGGACTGCCCGCCTGACACCACGGTGACCCGGTCGCCCAGGTCGGCAAGCTGCGCGGCGACGCCGGCGTTGGTGTAGACCGGCGCGTCCAGCGCCTTGATGCGCTCGACGTCCAGGTGGTCGGGGTGCTCGTGCGTGACCAGGATCGCGTCCGCGCGCTGGAACACGGCGTCCTCGCTGAACGTCCCCGGATCGATGAGCAGGACCTTGCCGTCCTTCTCCAGCCGGACACAGGCGTGCGCGTACTTGGTGAGCTTCACAGTCAGTCTCCCAGCGCGTCTCTCATCGGAACCAGCTTGGCGTTCGTCTCGGCCAGCTCGGCGACCGGGTCGGAGCCGGCCACGATGCCCGCGCCGGCGAAAATGCGCATCCGCCGCGGGTCGTCCGGGTCGGCCTGCCCGCAGCGCAGCGCGATGCACCACTCGCCGTCGCCGGCCGCGTCCATCCAGCCGACCGGTCCGCTGAACCGGCCGCGCCGCATGCCCTCGATCTCGCCGATCAGGTCGCGGGCCAGGTCTGTCGGCGTACCGCAGACCGCGGCCGACGGGTGCAGCGCGGCGGCCAGGCCGAGGGCGGACGCGCCGTTGGCGGCGACCCCGGCCACGTCGGTGGCCAGATGCATCACGTTCGGCAGGTGCAGCACGAAGGGCGTCTCCGGCACGTTCATCGACGTGCAGTGCGGCTTCAGCGCGTCGGCGACCGAGCGGACCGCGAACTCGTGCTCCTCCAAGTCCTTGCTCGACCGGGCCAGCGAGGCGGCCAGGGCTAGGTCGTGCGCGTCGTCGCCGGTCCGGCGGATCGTCCCGGCCAGCACCCGGGAGGTGATCAGCCCCTTCTCCCGCCGTACCAGCAGCTCGGGGGTCGCGCCGATCAGACCGTCGACGGCGAACGTCCAGCAGTTCGGGTACGCCGCCGCGAGCTGGCGCAACGGCCAGCGCAGATCGATCGGCTGCTCGGCGATCGCGATCAGGTCGCGGGCCAGCACCACCTTGTCGAGTTCGCCGGCGGTGATCCGCTCGATCGCCTCGGCGACGATGCTCGACCAGTCGGTGCCGGACCGCGCGCCGTCGGCGAACGCGATGTCGTGCACCGGCGACGGTTCGTGGCTGACGAGCTCCGGCGGGCCGGCCAGCGAACTGGCCGGCGAGACCGTGGTCACCCAGGCGGTCCCGCCGCGGCGGCCGACGATCACCTCCGGCACGACCAGTTCACTCGGGTCCTCGTCGGTGAACCCGAACGACCCGAAGCAGACCAGCCCGGACCCTGGTACGCCGACCTCGTCCCGCACGACCGCGGCCGCGACCAGGTCCTTCCACCAGGCCACGGCCTCCTGGAATCTGTTGCCACCGGCAACGTCCAGGCGGGCGGCGACCCCCCAGCCGACGTGACCGTCGCCCCGTCGTACCCAGGCGAGGGCGCCGTCGGCGGGCAGATGGTCCATCAGGTCGGCGGAGACCCCGTCGATCGGCTGGCTCCGGATGACCAGGTGGGGAGCCTGGCTCCGGACCGGCTCAGACAAGCTCACGGCACCACTCCTCGCTCGCGCCTCGGCCCCGGATCACGACGGCCGGCTCCCTGGAGATGCACTCACGAGATGCAAGCGTAGGCCCGCCCGAAGTCCGGCGAATTTCGGTGCCTGTCGGGCCCGTGATCAACTAGACACGTGACCCGGGCAGATCTGAGCAAGCAGCCGAAGGCCGTCGCGGCCATGTTCGACAACGTGGCCGAGGGGTACGACCGGACCAACGCGGTCCAGACGCTGGGTCTGGAGAAGCTGCACTGGCGGCCGCAGACACTGCGCGCGATCGCGCCGGCGAAGGGGATGAAGATCCTCGACCTGGCCGCCGGGACCGGTGCGTCGAGCATCAAGTTGCGCGAGGCCGGCGCCGAGGTGGTGTCGTGCGACTTCTCGGTCGGGATGCTGCGGGTCGGCAAGCGCCGCCACCCCGAACTCGACCTGATCGCCGGCGACGCGCTGCGGCTGCCGTTCGCGGACGACACGTTCGACGTGGTGACGATCTCGTGGGCGCTGCGGAACGTGAACGACGTCACGGTCGCGCTCCGGGAGATGCTCCGGGTGACCCGGCCGGGCGGACGGCTCGTCGTCCTGGAGAACTCGCACCCGACCTGGAAGCCGTTCCGGGTCGCGTACCTGGAGTACATGATGCGCGCGGTCCCGGTGGTGGCGAAGGCGGTGTCGACCAACCCGGAGGCGTACGAGTATCTGGCCGAGTCGGTCCGGGCCTGGCCTGCGCAGGAGCCGCTGGCCCGCACGATCGAGGCGTCCGGCTGGACCCGGGTGCAGTGGCGCAACCTCACCGGCGGTTTGGTGGCGATCCACCGAGCGGTGAAGCCCACTTAATTACGCAAGGAAAATTGCGCATAAATCGCTTGCAGACAAGGGAGTCCGGGCCGGTTTCGTGTCCAAGTCAGGCAGTTCTAGACTGTCGGGTGACGAGCCTTCGTGAATCCCTTCACTAAGTCACACAGTACGAGCGCACAGCCCCCAACTTCCAGGCCGGGAATCGAGATGAGCCAGAGCGTGCCGAGCGGGCAGCAGGTGGAGACCGCCGATGTGATCGTCGTCGGCGCCGGACCTGCCGGATCGTCGGCGGCATACCACCTGGCCAACGCCGGGCTCGACGTCCTGCTGCTGGAGAAGACCGCCTTCCCGCGGGAGAAGGTCTGCGGCGACGGGCTCACCCCGCGCGGCACCAAGCAGCTCATCAACATGGGCATCGACATCTCCGAAGAGGCCGGCTGGATCCGCAACTACGGCCTGCGCATCCAGGGCGCCGGGCACGTCCTGCAGCTCGACTGGCCGGACCTGGCCAGCCACCCGAACTACGGGCTGACCCGCAACCGGATGGACTTCGACGACCTGCTCGCCCGGCAGGCGGTCAAGGCCGGCGCCCGGCTGCGGGAGCGGACCAACGTCACCGGCCCGGTCCTGGACGCCAAGGGTCACATCGTGGGCGTGACCGCCAAGCCGGTCGACGACAACGGCCGCCGCGCCGGTGACGACCTGGAGTTCCGGGCGCCGCTGGTGATGGCCGCCGACGGCAACTCGTCGCGGCTCAGCGTCGCGATGGGCCTGCACAAGCGCGACGACCGCCCGATGGGTGTCGCCGTCCGCACCTACTTCACCAGCCCCCGCCACGACGACGACTACCTCGAGTCGTGGCTCGAACTGTGGGCCGACGACCCGCAGAACCCGGGCCAGCGCAACCTGCTGCCGGGCTACGGCTGGATCTTCGGGATGGGCGACGGCACCGTCAACGTCGGCCTCGGCATCCTGAACACGTCCGAGGCGTTCGGCAAGGTCGACTACTCCGACCTGCTGAAGCAGTGGCTGAAGAACACCCCGGAGGAGTGGCAGTTCCGGGACGAGTTCCAGACCATCCCGATCCGCGGCGCGGCCCTGCCGATGGGCTTCAACCGGCAGCCGCACTACACCCGCGGCCTGATGCTGCTCGGCGACGCCGGCGGCATGGTCAACCCGTTCAACGGCGAGGGCATCCCGTACGCGATGGAGTCCGGGGCGTTCGCCGCCGAGGTCGCCGCCCAGGCCCTGCGCCGGCAGCCGAACCAGCGCGAGCGCGCGCTGTCGGCGTACCCGAAGGCGCTGAAGCAGGAGTACGGCGGCTACTACACGCTCGGCCGGATCTTCGTGAAGCTGATCGGACATCCGGAGGTGATGCGGCTGTGCACGAAGTACGGTCTGCCGCGCACCACGCTGATGAAGTTCACCCTGAAGTTGCTCGCCAACCTCACCGACCCGCGCGACGGCGACGTGATGGACAAGATCATCAACGGCCTCACCAAGGTCGCCCCGGCCGCCTGATCCGGCGGGGCGAGTGAGATGAGCCACAGCGGTACTGATAACACAGTGCTGTTCGGAAACGCAGACAGACAGACCACCGGCTGAAGGAGGGAGCACGAAGCCGATGCACCCTTACGTACCGATCCTCGTTCTCGGTGTGCTCGCGGCGATCTTCGTGGCGGGCACCTTGGTGACGAGCGCGCTGGTCGGACCCCGGCGCTACAACCGGGCCAAGCTCGACTCCTACGAGTGCGGGATCGAGCCGACCCCGCAGCCGGTCGGTGGCGGGCGGTTCCCGGTCAAGTACTACATCACCGCGATGCTCTTCATCGTGTTCGACATCGAGATCATCTTCCTCTACCCGTGGGCGGTCGCCTTCGACCAGATGGCGCTGTTCGGGCTGATCGAGATGGTCATCTTCATCGTCACCGTCTTCGTCGCGTACGCCTACGTGTGGCGCCGCGGCGGTTTGGAATGGGACTGAGCCATGGGTGTTGAGGAACAGCTTCCGGCCGGCGTGCTGCTGACCACGATCGAGGGCCTGTCCGGCTACATGCGGAAGGCGTCGTTGTGGCCGGCAACCTTCGGCCTGGCCTGTTGCGCGATCGAGATGATGACCACCGGTGCGCCGCGCTACGACGCGGCCCGGTTCGGCATGGAGGTCTTCCGGGCGTCCCCCCGGCAGGCCGACCTGATGATCGTGGCCGGCCGGGTGAGCCAGAAGATGGCTCCGGTCCTGCGCCAGATCTACGACCAGATGCCGAACCCGAAGTGGGTGCTCGCGATGGGCGTCTGCGCGTCGTCGGGCGGCATGTTCAACAACTACGCGATCGTGCAGGGCGTGGACCACGTCGTACCGGTCGACATGTACCTGCCCGGCTGCCCGCCGCGGCCGGAGATGCTGCTGGACGCGTTCCTGAAGCTGCACGACCACATCCGGCACAGCAAGCTCGGCGCGCACAAGCGGGCCGAACTGCAGGAGCGGGAGGCCGCGGCGCTGGCCGCCGCGCCGACCATCGAGATGAAGGGGCTGCTTCGGTGAGTGAGCACCAGCCCGAGAACCTTCCGGCGACCTCTCCGGCCGGCGACGCTCAGACGCCGGCCGCGGAGGTGGTGGACCAGCGCCAGGGCATGTTCGGTGTCCGCGGCACCGGTGACACCTCCGGCTTCGGCGGCCTGCGCCGTCAGGTCGCACTGCCCGGCGGTACGCCGAAGCCGTACGGCTCCTGGTTCGACGGCGCGACCGAGCGGCTGGAGAGCCTGGTCGGTGACGGCGCGATCGAGAAGGTCGTGGTCGACCGCGGCGAGCTGACCCTGCACATCCACCGCGAGCGGCTGGTGGAGGTGTGCAAGCACCTGCGCGACGACGAGGCGCTGCGGTTCGAGTTCTGCTCCGGCGTCAGCGGCGTGCACTACCCGAACGAGACCGGCCGGGAGCTGCACGCGGTCTACCACCTGATGTCGATGACCCACAACCGGCGGATCCGGCTCGAGGTGTCCTGCCCGGACGCCGACCCGCACATCCCGTCGATCGTCTCGGTCTACCCGGCCAACGACTGGCACGAGCGGGAGACCTGGGACTTCTTCGGCATCATCTTCGACGGTCACCCGGCGCTGACCCGGATCCAGATGCCGGACGACTGGCCGGGCCACCCGCAGCGCAAGGACTACCCGCTCGGCGGTATCGACGTCGAGTACAAGGGCGCCGTCATCCCGCCGCCCGACACGCGGAGGTCGTACAACTGATGACTGACACACAGGCAGACCCGTACGCTGCGTTCGCTTCGACCCGTGACACCACCGAGGGCAAGGTCTTCACCGTCACCGGCCAGGACTGGGACTCGGTCGTGGCCGGCCTCGGCGAGGAGCCGGAGGAGCGCGTCGTCGTCAACATGGGCCCGCAGCACCCGTCCACGCACGGCGTGCTCCGGCTCATCCTGGAGCTCGAGGGCGAGACGGTGACCGAGGCCCGCTGCGGCATCGGCTACCTGCACACCGGTATCGAGAAGAACATGGAGTTCCGCTCCTGGACGCAGGGCGTCACGTTCTGCACCCGGATGGACTACCTGTCGCCGTTCTACAACGAGGCGGCGTACTGCCTCGCGGTCGAGCGGCTGCTCGGGATCGAGGACCAGATCCCCGAGAAGGCGAACGTGATGCGGGTGCTCCTGATGGAGCTCAACCGGATCAGCAGCCACCTGGTCTGCATCGCCACCGGTGGGATGGAGATCGGCGCGCTCACCGTGATGACGATCGGCTTCCGCGAGCGGGAGATGACGCTCGACCTGTTCGAGCTGATCACCGGCCTGCGGATGAACCACGCGTTCATCCGGCCGGGCGGTGTCGCGCAGGACCTGCCGCCGGGTGCGCTGGACAAGATCCGCGAGTACATCACCTGGATGAACAAGCACCTGCCCGAGTACGCCGAGCTGTGCAACGCGAACCCGATCTTCAAGGCGCGGCTGCAGGACGTCGGCCACTTGGACCTGACCGGCTGCATGGCGCTCGGCATCACCGGCCCGACGCTGCGCTCGACCGGGTACGCGCTGGACCTGCGCAAGACCCAGCCGTACTGCGGTTACGAGACCTACGACTTCGACGTACCGACGTGGGACACCGCGGACGCCTACGGGCGGTTCCGGATCCGGCTGCAGGAGATGCACGAGTCGCTGAAGATCGTCGAGCAGTGCGCCGACCGGCTCGCCGCGATGGACGGCGAGCCGGTGATGGTGGCCGACAAGAAGATCGGCTGGCCGAGCCAGCTGGCGGTCGGCAGCGACGGGATGGGCAACTCGCTCGACCACATCAAGCACATCATGGGCGAGTCGATGGAGGCCCTGATCCATCACTTCAAGCTGGTCACCGAGGGCTTCCGGGTGCCGGCCGGCCAGGCGTACGTGGCGGTCGAGTCGCCGCGCGGCGAGCTGGGCTGCCACCTGGTCTCCGACGGTGGCACCAAGCCGTACCGGGCGCACTTCCGTGACCCGTCCTTCGCAAACCTGCAGGCGATGCCGATCATGTGCGAGGGCGGACAGGTCGCCGACGTGATCGTCGCCGTCGCCAGCCTTGACCCGGTGATGGGTGGAGTGGACCGATAGATGGCTGAGAATCACGCGACTGCGACCGACAAGCCGGTGCCGTACAGCACCGGTGAGTCGAACATCACCGACACCACGATCGCGGAGCTGCGCGAGCTGGCCGCCCGGTACCCGGTCGGCCGGTCCGCGCTGCTGCCGATGCTGCACCTGGTGCAGTCGGTCGAGGGCCGGATCACCCCGGAGGGCATCGAGGCGTGTGCCGACGTGCTCGGGCTGACCGGTGCCGAGGTGTCCGCGGTGGCGACCTTCTACACGATGTACAAGCGCCGCCCGGTCGGCGAATACCACGTCGGGGTCTGCACCAACACGCTGTGCGCCATCATGGGCGGCGACCTGATCTTCGAGCGGCTGAAGCAGCACCTCGACGTCGGGAACGACGAGACCACCGAGGACGGCAAGATCACCCTCGAGCACCTGGAGTGCAACGCCGCCTGCGACTACGCGCCGGTGATGATGGTGAACTGGGAGTTCTTCGACGACATGACGCCGGAGTCGGCGACCCAGTTGGTCGACGACCTGCGCGAGGGCAAAGAGGTCAAGTCCCCGCGCGGTGCCACGATCTGCACCTGGCGCGAGGCCGAGCGGGTGCTGGCCGGTTTCCCCGACGGCCGCGCCGACGAGGGCCCGACCGGTGGCAAGGCGACACTGGCCGGCCTGCGGCTGGCCCGCGAGCGCAACTGGACCGCGCCCGGCGGACGCGGCGGCTCCCCGGCGCCGATCGACGGTGTCCCGGGTCCCCGCCCCGAGGACCAGCCCGGGCGTGAGTCGCAGGCCGTCCACACCGACGACTCCCGGAAGGAGGACTGACCATGCTGACCCCGGTACTGTCCGACAACTGGGACCAAATCCGCTCCTGGCAGCTGGCGTCGTACCAGCGGTCCGGCGGGTACGACGCGCTGCGGAGCGCACTGCGGATGCAGCCGGCCGACGTGGTCGCCGCGGTCAAGGACTCCGGTCTGCGCGGCCGTGGTGGCGCCGGCTTCCCGACCGGGATGAAGTGGTCGTTCATCCCGCAGGACAACCCGAAGCCGAAGTACCTGGTGGTGAACGCGGACGAGTCCGAGCCGGGCACCTGCAAGGACATCCCGCTGATGCTGGCCTCGCCGCACACGCTGGTCGAGGGCGTCATCATCGCGTCGTACGCGATCCGCGCCTCGACGGCGTTCATCTACGTCCGCGGTGAGGTACTGCACGTGATCCGCCGGCTGCAGCAGGCGGTCGCCGAGGCCAAGGAGGCCGGCTTCATCGGCACCGACATCCTCGGCAGCGGCTACGACCTGGATGTCATCGTTCATGCCGGCGCCGGTGCGTACATCTGCGGCGAGGAGACCGCGCTGCTCGACTCGCTGGAAGGCCGTCGCGGGCAGCCGCGACTGCGTCCTCCTTTCCCGGCCGTGGCCGGTCTGTACGGTTGCCCCACAGTGATCAACAACGTCGAGTCGATCGCGTCCGTTCCCGCCATCATCAAGAACGGCGCGGACTGGTTCTCCTCGATGGGGACCGAGAAGTCCAAGGGGATGACGCTGTACTCGCTGTCCGGGCACGTCACCCGGCCGGGCCAGTACGAGGCGCCGCTGGGCATCACGCTGCGGCAGCTGCTGGACCTGGCCGGCGGGGTCCGCGAAGGACACCAGCTGAAGTTCTGGACCCCGGGCGGGTCCTCGACGCCGCTGCTGACCGCTGAGCACCTCGACGTACCACTGGACTACGAGGGTGTGGGCTCGGTCGGCTCGATGCTGGGGACCAAGGCATTGCAGATCTTCGACGAGACCACCTGCGTGGTCCGCGCCGTCCTGCGGTGGACCGAGTTCTACAAGCACGAGTCCTGCGGCAAGTGCACCCCGTGCCGTGAGGGCACCTGGTGGCTGGTGCAGATCCTCGAGCGGCTGGAGCACGGCAAGGGCACCGAGCAGGACCTCGACACCCTGCTCGACCTGTGCGAGAACATCCTCGGCCGGTCGTTCTGCGCGCTCGGTGACGGCGCGACCAGCCCGATCACCAGCTCGATCCAGTACTTCAAGGACGAGTACCTCGCGCACTTCGAGAACGGCGGCTGCCCGTTCGACCCAATGGCATCGACCGTCTTCGCGACCGCTGGAGCAAGCGCATGACGATCCAAGCGAACCCACCGGCCGGCGGCAGCAACGCCGCGGAGCGGACTGCTGTTGATGACACAGTGACCGTGACCATCGACGACATCGAGGTCAAGGTTCCGAAGAACACCCTGGCGATCCGGGCGGCCGAGCAGATCGGCGTCCAGATCCCGCGGTTCTGTGACCACCCGCTGCTCGACCCGGTCGGCGCCTGCCGCCAGTGCCTGGTCGAGGTCGTTGACGCAGGCAACGGTCGCGGGATGCCCAAGCCGCAGGCATCCTGCACGCTGACGGTGGCCGACGGCATGGTGATCCGCACCCAGCTCACTTCGCCGGTGGCGGACAAGGCGCAGCACGGGAACATGGAGTTCCTGCTGATCAACCACCCGCTGGACTGCCCGGTCTGCGACAAGGGCGGCGAGTGCCCGCTGCAGAACCAGGCGATGACCAACGGGTACGGCGAGAGCCGCTTCCACGAGATCAAGCGGACCTACCCGAAGCCGATCAACATCTCGGCCGAGGTGCTGCTGGACCGCGAACGCTGCGTGCTGTGCGCCCGCTGTACCCGGTTCTCCGAGCAGATCGCCGGTGACCCGTTCATCGCGCTGGTCGAGCGCGGTGCGCTGCAGCAGGTCGGCATCTACGAGAAGGAGCCGTTCGAGAGCTACTTCTCCGGCAACACCATCCAGATCTGCCCGGTGGGCGCGCTGACCAGCGCGGCGTACCGGTTCCGGTCCCGGCCGTTCGACCTGGTCTCGGTTCCGTCGGTGGCGGAGCACGACTCCTCCGGTGCGGCGATCCGGGTCGACTACCGGCGCGGCAAGGTGATGCGCCGGCTCGCCGGTGACGACCCGGAGGTCAACGAGGAGTGGATCTCCGACAAGGACCGGTTCGCGTTCAACTACGCCTACACCGGTGACCGGCTGACCCACCCGCTGATCCGCGAGAACGGCGAGTTGCGGCCGGCCTCCTGGCCGGAGGCGCTCGGTTTCGCGGCGGAGAGGCTGACCGCGGCCCGCGGCAACGCGGCGGTGCTGACCGGAGGCCGGCTCACCCTCGAGGACTCCTACGCGTACTCGAAGTTCGCCCGGGTCGCCCTCGGGACCAACGACATCGACTTCCGGGCCCGGCCGCACTCGGCGGAGGAGGCGGACTTCCTCGCCGCCGCGGTGGCCGGCACGGGTCTGGGGACGACGTTCGGCGACCTGGAGAAGGCCGGGTCGGTGCTGCTCGTCGGGTTCGAGCCCGAGGAGGAGGCGCCGTCGGTGTTCCTCCGGCTCCGCAAGGGCGTCCGCGCGCACGGTCTCAAGGTCTTCACGGTCGCGTCCTACGCGTCGCGCGGGGTCGAGAAGCTCAACGGTGTCGTCGTACCGGCGTCGCCCGGGACCGAGGCCGCCGTACTGGGGGATCTCGGCAACGCGGGGGAGACCGGGGCGGCCGCGCTGGCCACGCTCGGGTCCGACTCGATCATCATCGTGGGTGAGCGGCTGGCGAGCGTGCCGGGCGGGTACTCCGCCGCGCTCCGTTTGGCGCTCGACACCGGGGCCCAGCTGGCCTGGATTCCGCGGCGCGCGGGCGACCGGGGCGCGCTCGAGGCGGGCTGCCTGCCCGGTCTGCTGCCGGGCGGCCGGCTGGTGTCGGACCCGCAGGCGCGGGTCGACATGCAGGCGGCCTGGGGTGTGGACAGCCTGCCGGCCACGGTCGGCCGGGACCTGACCGAGATCCTCGCCGCCGCCGGTTCGCTGCAGGCGCTGGTGGTCGCGGGTGTCGAGATCGACGACCTGCCGAACCCGGCGGCGGCCCTGGCCGCGCTGGAGGCCGCGCCGTTCGTGGTCAGCTTCGAGGTCCGCAGGTCCCAGGTCACCGAGCACGCCGATGTCGTCTTCCCGGTGGTTCCGCCGGCGGAGAAGGACGGCACGTTCGTCAACTGGGAGGGCCGCGAGCGGCCGTTCCCGGTGGTGCTCCAGGTCCCGGCCGCGATGCCCGACGTCCGGGCGCTGGCGGCACTGGCCCAGGAGATGGACCGCTCGCTCGGTTTCACCACCTCGGCCGGTGCGAAGAAGGAGTTCGACGAACTCGGCCGCTGGGACGGCGACCGTGCGCAGGAGCCGACGTACCAGGCCGGTCCGTCGCTCGGGGCGTTCGACTCCACCCGGCTGGCGACCTGGCGGATGCTGATCGACGACAGCCGCGCGTGCGACGGTGAACCGCACCTGACCGCGACGGCCCGGACGCCGGTCGCCCGGATCTCGCTCACCACCGCGCACCGGGTCGGTGTCGCCGACGGTGACGAACTGGTGGTCAGCACCGACGCCGGGTCGATCCGGCTGCCGGTGGTGATCACCCCGATGACCGACAACGTGGTGTGGCTGCCGACCAACTCGGCCGACTCGCACGTACGGCGGTCGCTGCACGCAGACCATGGCTCGATCGTCACGATCGCCGGAGGGAACGCATGATTCACGTACCTCTTGCCACGCCGGAGGCCGGGTTCGGCAGTGACCCGTGGTGGGTCATCGGCCTCAAGGTGCTGCTGGTCTTCGTCTTCCTGGTCGTGCTGACGCTGTTCAACATCTGGCTGGAGCGCCGGGTCGTGGCCCGGATGCAGCACCGGATCGGGCCGAACGTGCACGGCCCGCAGGGTCTGCTGCAGTCGCTGGCCGACGGCATGAAGCTGATGTTCAAGGAAGACCTGATGCCGAAGGGTGTCGACAAGCTCGTCTTCGTCGCCGCGCCGGTGATCGTGTCGATCCCGGCCTTCCTGGCTTTCGCGGTGATCCCGTTCGGGCCTACGGTGAAGATCCCGTTCACCGACACCTACACCCGGCTGCAGCTCACCGACCTGCCGGTCTCGGTGCTGTACGTGCTGGCGGTCGCGTCGATCGGCATCTACGGCATCGTCCTCGGCGGCTGGTCGTCGAACTCGACGTACTCGCTGCTCGGCGGCCTGCGCTCCAGCGCCCAGATGATCTCCTACGAGGTCGGCATGGGCCTGGCGCTGGTCACGGTGTTCCTGTTCGCCGGCTCGATGTCCACCTCGGAGATCGTCGCGGCGCAGGGCTCGAACCAGTCGATCAGCCTGTTCGGCGCGGACATCCCGATCCCCGGCTGGTACGCGTTCCTGCTGTTCCCGTCGTTCGTGATCTACGTGATCTCGATGGTCGGCGAGACGAACCGGGCGCCGTTCGACCTGCCGGAGGCCGAGGGTGAACTGGTCGCCGGCTTCCTGACCGAGTACTCGTCGATGAAGTACGCGATGTTCTTCTTGGCCGAGTACATCAACATGGCGACGGTGTCGGCGCTGGCGACCACGCTGTTCCTCGGCGGGTGGCGGGCGCCGTGGCCGATCTCGATGTGGGACGGCGCGAACTCCGGCTACTGGCCGGTGCTGTGGTTCATCGGCAAGCTGATGCTGTTCATCTTCTTCTACATCTGGCTGCGCGGAACGCTGCCGCGTCTGCGCTACGACCAGTTCATGAAGCTGGGCTGGAAGATCCTGATCCCGGTCTCGCTGGGCTGGATCCTGCTGGTCGCCACCGTCCGCGCGGTCGGCCGGGAGACCACCTTCAGCCGTACGACGTTGCTGGTGGCCGCGGGCGTGGTGCTGGTGATCGCGATCATCACCATGTTCATCCCGCAGAAGCCCAAGGAAGAGAAGACCACCGAGGAGGACCGGGCGAAGGAGTTCGACGCCTTCGCCGGCGGCTACCCGGTGCCCCCACCGCTCGTCAACACTCCGAGCCGAAACGAGGCGGACGTCAGCCGTGGCTGAGAAAAAGACAGTCAAAGAGTCCCTCTGGGATCCGGTAGCCGGGTTCGGGGTCACCTTCCGGACGATGTTCCGCAAGGTGTTCACCGAGCAGTACCCGTTCGAGAAGAAGCCGACCGCGCCGCGCTTCCACGGCCGTCACCAGCTGAACCGCTGGCCCGACGGTCTGGAGAAGTGCGTCGGCTGCGAGCTGTGCGCGTGGGCCTGCCCGGCGGACGCGATCTACGTCGAGGGCGCGGACAACGTGGACGACACGCCGGACGGCTCCGGCCGCTTCTCCCCGGGTGAGCGCTACGGCCGCGTCTACCAGATCAACTACCTGCGCTGCATCCTCTGCGGTCTGTGCATCGAGGCCTGCCCGACCCGGGCGCTCACCATGACCAACGAGTACGAGCTGGCCGACCGCAGCCGCGAGTCCCTCATCTACGAGAAGAAGGACCTGCTCGCGCCGCTGCTGCCGGGGATGCAGGAGCCGCCGCACGAGATGCAGCTCGGCAGCACCGAGAAGGACTACTACCTGGGCCTGACCGGTGCCGCCGTACCGGCCGAGGGTGGTGACGGCAAGTGATCACCCTCGTCACCGGCGCCCAGGTGGCGTTCTGGATGCTGGCGCCGGTCATGGTGCTGGCCGCGATCGCGATGGTGCTGGTCCGCAAGGCGGTGCACTCCGCGCTGTTGCTGGCCACCGTGATGATCTGCCTGGCCGTCCAGTACGCCGCGCAGGACGCGCCGTTCCTGTTCGCCGTCCAGATCATCGTCTACACCGGCGCGATCCTGATGCTGTTCCTGTTCGTGCTGATGCTGGTCGGCGTGGACGCGAGCGACTCGCTGGTGGAGACGATCCGCGGCCAGCGACTGCTCGCCGGGCTGGCGTTCCTCGGCTTCGCGGTCCTGCTGATCGCGGCCGTCGGCAACGCGGTGTACGGCAACCCGACCGGGCTGGCCGACGCGCAGCCGGACGGCAACCCGAAGGGCATCGCGCAACTGCTGTTCGGCAAGTACGTGTTCGCCTTCGAGGTGACCTCGGCACTGCTGATCACCGCGGCGCTCGGCGCGATGATGCTGGCGCACCGGGAGCGGCTGACCAAGAAGAAGACCCAGCGCGAGTTCGCCGAGGAGCGGATCCGCAAGTACGCCGAGTCCGGTGTGCACCCCGGTCCGCTGCCCACGCCCGGTGTGTTGGCCCGGCACAACGCCGTCGACACGCCGGCGCTGCTGCCCGACGGGTCGATCGCGCCGACCTCGGTTTCGCGGGTGCTGCAGGCCCGTGGCACCGTGTACCCCGAGGCTGAGGAGCGGTCGGACGTCGAGGAGGTCCGCAAGCTCACCGCGGGCGAGGTCGGCGACGAGGCCCCGCCCGAGCCGGAGAGCACGGACCTGACCGGCTACCGCGAAGGCGAAGGAGACAAGTCGTGACGACCGAGCCGTACATCGTGCTCGCGGCGATCCTGTTCAGCATCGGCGCGCTCGGCGTGCTGGTACGCCGTAACGCCATCGTCGTCTTCATGTGTGTCGAGCTGATGCTGAACGCGACCAACCTCGCGTTCGTCAGCTTCGCCCGCCAGCACGGCAACCTCGACGGCCAGATCGCCGCCTTCTTCGTGATGGTGGTGGCCGCGGCCGAGGTGGTCATCGGGCTGGCGATCATCATGGCCATCTTCCGCACCCGTCGCTCGGCCTCGGTCGACGACGCCAACCTGCTCAAGTACTGAGGTAATCACCGATGAGTCATGAGCTGATGTGGCTGCTGGTGGCAGTCCCGGCCGTGTCCGCGGCGATCCTGCTGCTCGGTGGCAAGGCCACCGACGCGTGGGGTCACCTGCTGGGGACGCTGGCGCCACTGGTCTCGTTCGCCTGCGGCGTTGTGCTGTTCTTCCAGATGCAGGGCCTGGGCCACGAGGAGCGGTCCGAGACGGTCCGGCTGTTCGAGTGGTTCTCGGTCGGCAGCATCAAGGTCGACTTCTCCCTGCTGATCGACCCGCTGTCGATCCTGTTCGTGCTGCTGATCACCGGTGTGGGTTCGCTGATCCACATCTACTCGATCGGCTACATGGCGCACGACCCGCGGCGGCGCCGGTTCTTCGGGTACCTGAACCTGTTCGTCGCGGCGATGCTGCTGCTGGTGCTGGCGGCCGACTACCTGCTGGTGTTCGTCGGCTGGGAGGGTGTCGGCCTGGCGTCGTACCTGCTGATCGGGTTCTGGCAGCACAAGGACTCCGCCGCGGTCGCCGCGAAGAAGGCGTTCGTGGTGAACCGGGTCGGTGACATCGGCCTGTCGCTCGCGGTGATGAGCATGTGGGCGCTGTTCGGTTCGTCCGCCTTCGCGACCGTGGACGCGGGCGCGGAGAGCGTGTCGGGCACCTGGGCCACGTTGCTCGGCCTGATGCTGCTGCTGGCGGCCTGCGGCAAGTCCGCGCAGGTGCCGCTGCAGTCCTGGCTGCTGGACGCGATGGAGGGCCCGACCCCGGTGTCGGCGCTGATCCACGCGGCGACCATGGTGACCGCGGGCGTCTACCTGGTGACCCGGTCGCACGCGATCTACGAGCACACCGAGGCCGCGTCCACCGCCGTCGTCATCGTCGGTACGGTGACCGCGCTGGCCGGTGCGATCATCGGTTGCGCCAAGGACGACATCAAGAAGGCGCTGGCCGGTTCGACGATGAGCCAGATCGGCTACATGATGCTCGCCGCGGGCCTCGGCCCGGCCGGGTACGCGTTCGCGATCTTCCACCTGCTCACCCACGGGTTCTTCAAGGCGAACATGTTCCTCGGCGCCGGCTCGGTGATGCACGGCATGAACGACGACGTGAACATGCGCCACTACGGAGCCCTGCGGACGCCGCTGAAGATCACCTTCGTCACCTTCGCGTTCGGCTACCTGGCCATCCTCGGCATCCCGCCGTTCGCCGGCTTCTTCAGCAAGGACAAGATCATCGAGGCCGCGTTCGCGGAGAACACGATCATCGGTCTGTGTGCGCTCCTCGGCGCCGGTATCACCGCGTTCTACATGACCCGGGTGATGCTGATGACGTTCTTCGGCAAGAAGCGCTGGGCCGACGACGTGCACCCGCACGAGTCGCCCGCCGTGATGACCTGGCCGCTGATCATCCTGGCCGGGCTGTCGCTCGGCGGCGGTGCGCTGTACTTCGCCGGTCACTGGATCGTCGACTGGCTGGAGCCGGTGGTCGGGCACGAGGAGCACCACCCGCCGGTCAGCGCGCTGGTGATGACGCTGATCACCCTCGCGGTGGTTGCCGTCGGCATCGTCATCTCGGTGCTGATGTACCGCCGGGACATCCCGCGGGAGGCCCCGGCCGGCTCGCCGGTCACCACCTTCGCCCGCCGTGACCTGTACGGCGACGCGCTGAACGAGGCGGCCCTGATGCGTCCGGGCCAGTACCTCACCCGGACGCTGGTCTGGCTGGACAACCGCGGTGTGGACGGCCTGGTGAACGGGCTGGCCGCCCTGTTCGGCGGGATGTCCGGCCGTCTGCGCCGGGTCCAGACGGGCTTCGTCCGTTCCTACGCACTCAGCATGGTCTTCGGCGCCGCATTCGTGGTCGTCGCCCTCCTCGCGGTGAGGTTGTCGTGAACATCGGTTGGCTGACCCTGTTACTGCTCCTGCCGTTCGCGGGGGCGCTGGCGACGATGCTGGTGCCCAGGGCGAATGCGCTGCTGGCCAAGCAGGTCGCGCTCGGGTTCTCGCTCGTCACGCTGGTGCTGACCGCGATCGTCGCGATCGGCTACCAGCGCAACGGCGCCGAGGACTACGCCGAGACCTACACCTGGATCGAGGCGTTCGGCGCGCACTACGCGCTCGGCCTGGACGGTGTCGGCATCGTCCTGGTGGTGCTGACCGCGCTGCTCACCCCGATCGTGATCGCCGCGTCCTGGAACGACGCCGAGAACGGCCGCTGGTCGGAGAAGTCCTTCTTCGCCTGGATCCTCGCCCTGGAGGCGCTGTCGATCGGCGTGTTCGCCGCCACCGACGTGTTCCTCTTCTACGTGCTGTTCGAGGCCACGCTGATCCCGATGTATTTCCTGATCGGCGGTTTCGGCGGTGCGCAGCGCTCGTACGCCGCGGTGAAGTTCCTGCTCTACTCGCTGCTCGGCGGTCTGCTCATGCTGGCGTCGGTGGTGGGCCTGTACGTGCTGTCGGCCCGGGCCGGCGACCCGTCGTACCTGCTCACCGACCTGATCAGGCTGGACATCAGCCAGAACACCGAGCGGTGGCTGTTCCTCGGCTTCTTCTTCGCCTTCGCGGTGAAGGCGCCGATGGTGCCGTTCCACACCTGGCTGCCGGACGCCGCCGCGGAGGCGACGCCGGGCACCTCGGTGCTGCTGGTCGGCATCCTGGACAAGATCGGCACCTTCGGGATGATCCGGTTCTGCCTGAGCCTGTTCCCGAACGCGTCCGAGTGGGCCACCCCGGTGGTCCTGGTGCTCGCCCTGATCTCGGTCCTGTACGGCGCCCTGCTGGCGATCGGCCAGACCGACATCAAGCGGCTGATCGCGTACACCTCGATCTCGCACTTCGGCTTCATCGTGATGGGCATCTTCGCGCTGACGTCGCAGGGCCTGACCGGGTCGACGCTGTACATGTTCAACCACGGCTTGTCCACGGCGGCGCTGTTCCTGGTGGCCGGCTACCTGATCTCCCGGCGCGGGTCCGCGCGGATCGCCGACTACGGCGGGGTGGAGAAGGTCGCGCCGGTGCTGGCCGGCACGTTCCTGTTCGCCGGCCTGTCCAGCCTGGCGCTGCCCGGCCTGTCGCCGTTCATCTCCGAGTTCATGGTGCTGGCCGGGACGTTCAGCCGGCACCGGGTGCTCGCGGTGATCGCCGTGCTCGGTATCGTGCTGGCCGCGCTCTACATCCTGCTCATGTACCAGCGCCTGATGACCGGGCCGGTGCGTGACGGGGTCGAGAAGCTCAAGGACCTGAACGTGCGCGAGGTGCTCGCGATCGCGCCGCTCGTCGTCCTGATCATCGGCCTGGGGATCTTCCCGAAGCCGGTGGTGGACATCATCAAGCCGGCGGTGGAGTCGACCATGCAGCACGTCGGCGTGACCGACAAGGCTCCGGAGATCCCCGTGACGGAGGGACAGAAGTGATCGCGCAGATTCTGCCGCTGGCGGACTTCACCGCGCCGAAGATCGAGTACGGCGAGCTGATGCCGCTGTTCGTCGTGTTCGGTGCGGCCTGCGTCGGTGTCGTGGCCGAGGCGTTCCTGCCCCGGCCGCTGCGGCACCTGACCCAGCTGACGATCACGGTGGTCTCGCTCGTCGTGGCCGGTGTGCTGACCGCGATGCTGATGGCCGACAACAAGGAACTGATCGCGGCGCAGGGCGCGATCTCGGTCGACGGCCCGGCGCTGTTCACCTGGCTGGTGCTGCTCGCGCTGACGCTGATCAGCGTGCTGCTGTTCGCCGAGCGGTCGGTCGACGGCGGACTGTCCGCGTTCGCCGGCCAGGCGGCCGCCGTACCGGGGTCCGAGGCCGAGCGGGAGGGCACCGCGGCGAAGGTCGAGCACACCGAGATCTTCCCGCTGACGCTGTTCGCGGTCGGCGGCATGATGCTGTTCGCCTCGGCCAACGACCTGCTGCTGCTGTTCGTCGCGCTCGAGGTGTTCTCGCTGCCGCTGTACCTGCTCTGCGGGCTGGCCCGGCGCCGCCGGCTGATCTCGCAGGAAGCCGCGATGAAGTACTTCCTGCTGGGTGCGTTCGCGTCGGCGTTCCTGCTGTTCGGCATCGCGCTGCTCTACGGGTACTCCGGGACGATGTCGCTGGGCGGCATCTCCGACGCGCTGGCCAACGAGACCGGTGGCGAGGCGATCCTGCTGGCCGGGACCGGTCTGCTGGGCGTCGGCCTGCTGTTCAAGGTGGGCGCCGTACCGTTCCACTCCTGGACCCCGGACGTCTACCAGGGTGCGCCGACGCCGGTCACCGGGTTCATGGCGGCCTGCACCAAGATCGCCGCGTTCATCGGGCTGATGCGGGTCTTCTACGTCGCCCTCGGCGGCACCCGCTGGGACTGGGCCCCGATGATGTGGGTCGTCGCGATCCTCACCATGGTGGTCGGCTCGATCGTCGCGATCACCCAGACCGACGTGAAGCGGATGCTGGCCTACTCGTCGATCGCGCACGCGGGCTTCCTGCTCACCGCGTTCGTCGGGCTGGCGCAGGCCTCGAACGGCGTGCACAGCGGGATCACCTCGACCCAGGCGGTGCTGTTCTACCTGGTCGCCTACGGGTTCGCGACCATCGGCGCCTTCGCCGTCGTCACGCTGGTGCGGGACGCGGGCGGCGAGGCGACCCACCTGTCCCGGTGGGCCGGCCTCGGCAAGAAGTCGCCGCTGCTGGCGGGCATCTTCGCCTTCTTCCTGCTCTCCTTCGCCGGTATCCCGCTGACCGCGGGCTTCACCGGCAAGTGGGCGGTGTTCAGCGCGGCCTGGACCGGCGACGCGTGGCCGCTGGTCGTGGTCGCGGTGCTGTGCAGCGTGGTCGCCGCGTTCTTCTACGTCCGGGTGATCGTGCTGATGTTCTTCTCCGACCTCCCGGCGGACGCGCCGGACGTGGCCCTGCCCGGGTGGCAGACCACGACCGCGGTCGCCCTCGGTCTCGCCGCCACGGTGGTTCTCGGCCTGGTCCCCGGACCGGTGCTCGAACTGGCGGCCCGCGCGGGTGAGTTCATCCGTTGAGTCCGACCCCGCTGCCGGCCGAGAGCCTGGGCTTCGCGTTCGCCGACGAGGCGCTCGAGGCCCGGGTTCGTGCCGGCCTGGAGTCCGTCGAGCAGGCGCTGCGTGACTCGACCCAGTCCGAGGCGCCGTTCGTCACCGCGGCCGCGCAGCACGTCATGGTTGCCGGTGGCAAGCGGTTCCGGCCGCTGCTGGTGCTGCTGGCGGCCGAGTTCGGTGCCGAGCCGGCCGCCGCGGACGTGATCAAGGCGGCGGTGGTGGTCGAGCTGACCCACGTCGCGACGTTGCACCACGACGACGTAATGGACGAGGCCGCGCTCCGGCGTGGCTCGTCCACCGCGAACGCCGCCTGGGACAACTCGGTCGCCATCCTGTCCGGCGACTGGCTGTTCGCCCGGGCCTCCGACCTGGTCGCCGACCTCGGCCCGGAGGCGGTCCGGATCCAGGCCCGGACCTTCGGCCGGCTGGTCGAGGGCCAGATCCGCGAGACCCTCGGCGTCGGCGAGGGCCAGGACCCGCTGGCGCACTACCTGTCCGTGGTCGCCGACAAGACCGGTTCGCTGATCGCGACGTCGGCGCTCTTCGGTGCCCGGTACGCCGGTGCGCCGGAGGAGATCCAGGAGTCGCTGCGCGCCTTCGGCGAGGAGATCGGCGTGGCGTTCCAGCTCGCCGACGACATCCTCGACATCGCCTCGGAGTCCGGGCAGTCGGGCAAGACCCCTGGCACCGACCTGCGCGAGGGCGTGCCGACGCTGCCGGTGCTGATCTTCCGCGCCCAGGCCGATCCGTCCAACCCATCCGACGCCCGGCTGCTCGAACTGCTCGACTCGGACCTGACCGACGACGCGCGCCTGGCCGAGACGCTCGAGTTGCTCCGCGCGCACCCCGCCTTCGGGCAGGCCGAGGACGACGTACGCCGCCGGGCCGCCGACGCCCGCAAACTCCTCTCCGCCCTCCCCGAAGGCCCGGCCCGCGACGCCCTCGACTCCCTCTGCGACCTGGTCGCCACCCGCTCCGTCTGACACCCACCCCCCTTGCAAGGCCTCTGAAAGCACCTTGTGCCGCGCTGCCAGCCTGAGCCCGGTGGTGTGGAGGTCTAGAACTTGTTGCGGCGGCGGGAGGTGCGGGGGCGGCCGTCGGGGTCGTAGACGTGGCGGGCCAGCCAGCCTGCCCAGAGGGACTGGAAGCGCGTGACCGGCTCCGGGCGGTGCGGACGGATGCGACCGGGTGGTCGTGGCCCTTGGCAACCGTTGGCGTGCCACTTGTCGAGTGCGGCGGCCGTCTGCCGCCATTGCTTGAAGCCGGTGATCGGATCGAGTTCCGGATCGTCGATGCCGAGGTGCTCGGACCACAGCTCCGATCGCATCGACCGGGCCAGGTCGGGGGAGTCGACCGCACAGGTCAGTTCGCTGTCGTTCGTCCAGGAGCGGCGGTTGAAGTTGTCCGAGCCGCAGGTCAGCCACTGGTCGTCGACGATGCAGACCTTCGCGTGCACGTAGATCGGTACGCCGTCCTCGTTCTCCAGGTTGTACACCGCCACCCGATCCGACTCCAGCAACCGCAAAGCCTCCAGTTGGGCGAACCGGGCGGGCGGCCCGCTGATCCGGCCGTCCTGATCCGGGTACCGCGGTACGACCGCGATGAGCCGCAGTTCCGGCGACCGTTCCAGCGCCTCCCGCAGGCTGTGCGTCACCGCCGAGGACCACAGGTACTGGTCCTCGACGTAGATGAGCGACCGCGCCCTCGCGAACGCCTTCAGGTAGCCCCGCGCGACGCTGTACTCCCCGCGCGGCGCGAACGGGAACCCCGGGTGCTTGTGAGCGTACGTCCGGAGCACCTGCACGGTATGCGGCCCGGCCGGCGGCGGATCCGGGAACGACTCCGGCAGGTTCGAAGGATGGCGCGGCATCCGGGCCAGCCGCTGGATCATCATCCGGTACGGCGTCCTGCGGTCGAGCGGATGGGGATCGTCCCAGCGTTCGACGAAGCACCGGAGCAGGTCGCCGACCACAGGACCTCGGACCTCGACCATCACGTCGTGCCAGGGTGCCCGCGATCCGTAACGTGGATCCATCGGCGCCGGTTGCGGATCGCCCAGATGCCGCTCGTCGTCGCGCCGTCCGTGACAGAGGTCGATGCCACCCACGAACGCCACATCGGCCCCGGGATCGTCCTGGTGCCGGATCACGAACAGCTTCTGGTGATGTGACGCGAGCCGCCGGACCCGCTGGTCGAGCAGCGCCTCGCCGCCGGCCTCGTTCAACTCGGTGCCGAACCGCTGATTCTCTTGCGAACTGAAGTTCAGGAGATCCGAGTGCGACCGCCACAACAACGCCCGCACCTCCACCCCGGACCGCGCCAGCTCGCACAGCACCGTCCCGATGCTCGGTCCGTCCTGTACCAGCGCCTCGTCCGGATCCCCACGCCAGTCGGTGAAATACACCCGGTCTCCGGCCTGCAGCAGGCGCAGCTCGTCGTACAGCCGACGGAAGTACGCCGTCCCGTGGACCAGGGACTGCACGAGGTTCCCCTCGGTCCAAGCTCCGTCGGCGTCGATCTCCGTCGCAGGGTTGCCCCGCTCCTCCGCCGTCAGGAACCACTCGTGCGTCATGACTCCCCAGTGCCCGCAAACCCCCAGTCCATGAAACCTGGGGCCGGCGCGGGATGGATCGAGCTGACGCGGCAGCGCCCCAGCCGGGCGAGGTGCCGGCTGGGCGTTCCGGTTCAGCGGTTCTGCCAGGTGGGGCTATCCACGTAGTGGTTGTCGTAGAGGTCACTTGTTTTGGCCAGCTCGGCGGGGGCGGTCTCGCCTCGGTAAACGGACTCCAGGAGGCGGTAGTACTCGAAGCGGGGCTTGGCGTGGGTGAGGACGAACAGGACCTCGGCGTCGGACTCACCGGCCGCCTCGAAGGCGTGCGGGGTGCTGGGCGGTACGACGAGGAAGTCACCTTGCGTCAGCGTGATCACGTCGTCGCCGGTGAGGACACGGAGCGAGCCCTTGAGCACGAAGAACAGTTCGGCGGCCTCCTTGTGCAGGTGTGGGGGAGCGCCTTCTTTACCGGGCTTGAAGACCGAGCGGTGGCTGGTGAGGTGACCGCTGGTGTCGGAAACGTCGGCGAACAGGGTGACGCCACTGGCCGGCAGGGTCTCGGCGTCGGTGGCGCGAATCAGGACAGCCTTCATGGTGGAACTCCTTCGGAATCAGTTGCCGACGGCATCGGCGTTTGCTGTGCGGGCGGTTCCGATCTTGGATATTCAACATCCAGAATCAGGTCAGGCGGAATCGGTGGGTGTGGGCAACCGAGACGGTCAGGACTTGAGGTTGGTGAACCGGGTGCGGGTGTTCTCGGGAGCATCGGGGGTCTGGCTCACGACCCGGTCGGCGAGGTCCGCGATGGTCTGGCCGGCCAGCTCGCGGCGGTAGGCGAGCTCCGCGGTCCGCATGGCCTGGGAGACCAGGCAGGCCTTGGTGTAGTCGGTCTTCGGGTCTGCACCTGGCCCCGCCTTGAGGATCTGCAGGCAGCGGAACGCCTCGTCGGCCCCGTCGATGGCGACGACGATGTCGAGCAGGGTGATGTTGCGGGGATCGCGGGCGAGTTGGAAGCCGCCCTTCGGTCCGGAGATCGAGGTGAGGATGCCGGCCCGGGTGAGCGCCTGAAGCTGCTTGTTTAGGTACGCCGTCGGAAGGTCGTAGAACGCGGCGAGATGTTTGGCGGTGACCAGCCGCCCCGGCATCCAGCTGAGATTCACACAGCTGTGCACCGCCCACTCGACCCCCTCGTTCATCTTCACAATCTGGATATTAGATGTCCTGAATAACCGAAGTCAAGAGGCCCGGCACCTCGGGTGCCGGGCCTCTTGACTTCGCAGCGGGGGATATCAGGTACGGCGGACTGCCAAGCCGTCGATCTGATAGACCTTGCCTGCCACGCGGGTGGTGAGCAGCACCGAGCCGGTCAGGAAGCTTGCCGGCACGGGGAGCGGCACGATCGATTGATAGACGGTCGCGACGTAGCCGAGGTCGACGATCCCCACGGACTTCCCGTTGTAGTACACGGTCAAGCTGCCGCAGTTGGGACACCTGGTCGCGACTAGAAAGAGGCGCTTGGCCTGCACGCTGCTGCGGGAGACGGAGATGTTCGTCGCCTTGGTGCCGGTCGCCGTGCCCAGGTAGTACAACTGGTGACTAGCACGGGTCCAGCCCTTCGTCGCCCCCATGGCCCGGTCGTCCGACGGCCGAGAGAAGCAGCGGTCGGCGGTCCAGCCGGACAGATTCCCGACGGTGTCACGGGCCCGGACAGACACGCAGTACTCGTAACCCGGGGCGAGGCCGATCAGCACCGAGGTGGCCGTCGTACCGGACTTGACCGGGGCGTAGGCGCCGAAGTTCCCGGCGGTCGGTGCGATCCGCCAGCGGATGTCGTACGAGCTGACGGGGACGCCCATGTCGTCATTGGCTTTGTACGTGACGGTCGCGGTGGCCGCCTTCGTCACATCGAAGACCGGGCCGGTGATCTGCACCTGAGGCGGGGTCACGTCGACTGCGACATACCTGAAGGCGACGCTGGCGTGGCCGTCGGCGTCGACTGCCTTCACCAAGAACCTGTGCGAGCCGGCCGCGACTCCGCTCTTCCGGAACGGCGAAGTGCAAGGAACAGCTGGTGTGTCGTCGAGCTGGCACGTCGCGGTCACCGGACCGGCCATCCCGCTGGTGTCGAACGGGACCTGGATGTCGGGACCCATCGGAGCGGACGTCGGTCCGAGGTTCACTCGAGCGCCTTGCCACACGGCCGAGCCGATGCGGTCGGTGCCCTGCGTGCGGTAAATGGTCTGGCTCGCGCCGAGAGTGCCGTCGGAGGCGACCGGAAGAGTCAGCAGTGCGCTCCCGCCGAAGGCGATGGGCTGGGTCACCAGTACCTCGGATGCGTCGGGCGACCAGGTGATGCCGACCGGCCGCTGCTCGGACGCCACGCCGAGCTTCGGCGTACCACCGCCGATCGGGATGATCGCGGGAGCGTTGCTGGCGTCGATGTAGGCGATCCAGCGAGTGTTCGGCGACACCGACGGCAGGATGCCCTGCTCGGTGCCGGCGATGGTGCCGGTCTTGACTCCGGCGCTCTTCGCCTGGACGAAGGCGAACCGCCCGCTGACCCCGTCCTTCACGATGAGATTCGAATTGGAGGTCCAGGTCGGCATCAGCATGTTGCAGCCCACCTGGACCGGGGTCCCGCCGGTCGCGGCGACGATCTCGACGCACGAGCTTGCGTTGGGCTGGAGTCGCTCGAAGGCGATCCGGGTGCCGTCCGGTGACCACGCCATCCGGATGATGCCGGAGGAGCCGTCGAGGATCTGGACCGGGGTCGCGTGCGGGATGTCGGCGCGTACCCGCCAGAGGGTGTTCTGCCCCTTCGCGAAGGCGATCTCGCGGCCGTTGGGGGACGCGGCGACGACGTCGCCGATCACCTGGGTGGCCCCGTCCGGCGCGAGCGGCACGACCTGTTGTCCGCCAGGTACGGCGATCTGGCCGGCGTACGTGCGGGTGTTGCCGTTCTCCAGCCAGATCGTGTGGCCGACCGTGATGGCCCGATGGGCCGGTGGCAGCGCGATCGGCGTACTGGCCTGACCCTCGCCCTCGGCGTTGATTGCGGCGACCGAGTACGTCGCACCCGGGATGTGCTCGGACTCGTGCCACTGGTAGCCGACGTCGTTCCAGGCGGGCTGCCAGGGCAGGACAGTGTCGACGCCGTCGACGACTCGGTGGATGTTGTACCCGGTGACCTGGTCGTCGTTGGCGTCGGGTGCCGCTGTCCAGCGCAGGTCGACGCCGGTGAGGGTGCCGGCGAGTTTGACGTCCAGCGGGGTGGACGGGAGCTTTGCCGCTTGGGTGACGCTCTGCGGGGCGGGCACGGCGGTGGCCGGGAGGGCCGCGGTCAGGCCGACAGCGGCCAGCACGATCGGCACCACGGCTCGGAAGGTCGTGTGCAAGAGGTTCCTCGAATCGGTACGTCGAGAACCCGACGGTCCCCGTCTCCGGTATATCGAGGTGGCCGAACCGCCGTTACGGCGATTGCAGCAAGTGGCAATCGCCGTAACGACGGTGAGGCGTCAGCTGCCGATGCGGGCGCCGTCCTTGCGCCAGACGCAGGCGATCGACGGGCGCGGGAACGGGTGGGTGTGGGGCCAGGTCGACGTCGGCTTCTCGAAGGTCGCGTCATCGGTCTCGCCCGGGTGCTGGACGGCGACGAACGCTGTCTTGTCGTCCTCCGACACCACCGGGCCGCAGGCCTCCGCGCCGAACGGCACGGACAGGAACTGCTTCACCTGGCCGCGGTTCGGGCCCGCCACCGGGACGGTGAAGATGCCGTCGTTGGCGCCGAGCACGTTGCCGTCGGTGGAGATCCACAGGTTGCCGGAGCCGTCGAAGGCGACGTTGTCCGGGCAGGAGATCGGGCTGACCTGGGACTTGTCGAAGCCACCGAAGTACGTCTCCTGTGCGGCCGGGTCGCCGCAGACCAGGAACAGGTTCCAGGAGAACCCGGTCTTGGCTGCGTCGTCGCCCTCCTCGGACAGTTCCAGCACGTACCCGTTCCGGTTGCCGGACTTCTCCACCAATGGTCCGTTCAGGGTGTCGCGGACGAACGACTTGGCCAGCGGGTTCGCCTCGTCGACCGGGAACGTCCCGCCGCGGTTCGAGTTGTTCGTGAGCGCGGCGTAGATCCGGCCGTTCACCGGGTTGCGCTCGATGTCCTCGGGCCGGTCCATCCGGGTCGCACCGACCTTGTCGGCCGCGAGCCGGGTGTTGATCAGCACCTCGGCGACGCTCATCCCGGGGATGAACGACTCCTTGTCCGAGGTCAGCGGGATCCACTGGCCGGTGCCGTCGTACAGGCCGTCGGCCGAGCCGTCGCCGGTGAACTTGGCGACGTACAGCGTGCCGTGGTCCAGCAGGTCGAAGTTCGCCTTCCGGTTGTCCGGGTTGTACTTGCCGGTGGAGACGAACTTGTAGATGTACTCGCCGCGCTCGTCGTCACCGGTGTACGCCGCGATCCGGCCGTCGGCGGTGATGGTGATGGTGGCGCCCTCGTGCTTGAGGCGGCCGAGCATGCTGCGCTTCTTCGGCGTCGACTTCGGGTCGTACGGGTCGACCTCGACGATCCAGCCGAACCGGTACGCCTCGGTCGGGGTCCTGGTCAGGTCGAACCGGGCGTCGACGGTGCTCCAGCCCTTCTGCGTCGTCTTCGTGGTCGGTACGCCGTACCGCTTGAAGCCGGCCGTGTGCTCGGCGGCGACCGTGCCGGTCACGTCGAAGTACCCCTGGAAGTTCTCCTCGCCGGACAGGATCGTGCCCCACGGGGTGACGCCGCCGGCGCAGTTGCCGATCGTGCCGTACGCCTTCTTGCCGACCCGGGCGTCGGCCGCGGCCGGGCCGGTGACCTCGAACTCGGTGTGCACGGTGATCCGCCGGTTGTACTTCGGCAGTGACTTGTCCCGGCGCCACTGGCCGCTGCGGCCGACCCGCTCGATGCCGACGACGGTCATGCCGTGCGCGGCCATCGCGATCTTCTTGACCGTGGCGTCGTCGTACTTGCCGGCCGGGAACATCAGGTACTCGTCGGTGTACTCGTGGTTGCAGACGAGCAGCGCCTTCCGGTCGTCGCGGAGCGGCAGGATCATCGTGTAGTCGTTGTTGTACCCGAACTGCTTGGCCTGCGCCGCGGGCGTCTGCTGGTAGGCGTCGAACTTCGGCGCGCCGGGCAGGACCGGGTCACCCGAGCCGATGATGACGGCCTGCTCGTAGCCCTTCGGGACGACGATGTCGTCCTGGCGGTTCGGCGGTACGACGGCGTGCGTGAGCGCACCGCGCGGGCCGAAGCCCGGGAGTGTGCCGTCGGGACCGGCGGCGGACGCCGGCTGCTCTGCTGCGGCGGGAAGGTTCGTGGCCAGCGAGGCGACCCCGGCGGCGGCGACCCCGGCGGCGCCGACCTTGAGGACGTTGCGGCGGGAGAACGCCGACCGCATCACGGACTGGATGTGCTCGTTGCCGGAGGCGTTCGGCTCCGGGTGGTCGCACTGGTTGGCGCACTTGAGTTCGCAGGTGCGGAAGCTTCGGGACCCGTGGCGGGTGCCGATCTGGCTGATCAGCGGCAGGAACTTGGTCACGCCGGGACCCTAGGGAGGTCAGGCGGTGAGTGAGTGAAGGTCAGGTGAACGTCTCAAGGCTTAGGTTTCCCTCAGTAGCAAGGAGAAATGGAACAGTCACACTGCGGAGGCGGTCATCGCGGCCCGCTCGAGCGACTGGATCCGGCGCCGGTGCGCCATGCTGTCCCAGGTGAAGATCGCCAGCGCGCACCAGACCAGCCCGAACCCGGCCCACCGCATCGGCGACATCGCCTCGTGGAACAGCAACACCGCAAGGGCGAACTGCATGCTCGGCGTGATGTAGTTCAGCAGTCCCAGCGTCGTCATCGACACCCGGGTCGACGCCGCCCCGAACAGCATCAGCGGGACCGACGTGATCGGCCCGGCCAGCATCAGCACGGCCAGATAGCCGGCGCCGTGATCCGTGACCGTCGACTGCCCCTGCAGACCCAGGACGACGATGGCCGCGAGTGCCACCGGCGCGACGCTGGCGGTCTCGATCGCCATGCCCTCGATCGCCCCCGCGCCGGCCTGCTTCTTCGCCAGCCCGTACAACCCGAACGAGAACGTGAGGACGAGCGCCACCCACGGCGGCCGGCCGTTCTCGATCGTCAGCCCGATCACGGCCAGGAAGGCGATGCCGAGCGCGGTCCACTGCACGGTCCGGAGTCGCTCCTTGAGAACCAGGACGCCGAGCAGCACGGTGAAGAGCGGGGTGATGAAGTACCCGAGCGAGGTCTCCACGACCCGGTCGTTCTGCACGCCCCAGATGTAGGTGCCCCAGTTCACCGAGATCAGCGCCGCCGCCGCGATCAACCGCCACCGTCGCCGCGGGTCCCGCAGCACCGCCTTCAGGCGGCCGAACTTGCGCAGTACGACGACCAGCAGCGAGATCGTCACCATCGACCAGAGGACCCGGTGGGCCAGCACCTCGATCGCACCGGACCGGTCGAGCAGCTTCCAGTACAGCGGGAACAGACCCCAGACCAGATAGGCGGTGAGGCCGTAGAAGAACCCTCTCCGCTGCTCTGGCACAGCCGACAGCCTATGCCTCCGCAACAGTGGCATCCAAAGAGTTTGCTCATGACGTGAGACGCGCTGGTGCGATGCGGTTGGATGGAGGGGTGAACACGAGGAGGCACGCGTGGCTGTGAGGACCGGTCTGGTCTCGGTGACGTTCCGCCAGTTGCCGGCCGACGAGGTGGTGGACGTCGCGGCCGGCGCGGGGCTGGCGGCGATCGAGTGGGGTGGTGACGTCCACGTGCCGCTCGGGAACCTGAACACCGCCAAGCGGGTGAAGGCCCTGTGCGACGACCGCGGGCTGGCGATCGCGGCGTACGGCTCCTACCTGCGGGCCGGCAGTGTCGACCGGGAGGAGATGCGTTCCGCCGTCGCCACGGCCGAGGCGCTCGGTGCATCACGGATCCGCGTCTGGGCCGGCAACGTCGGTACGGCGGAAGCCGGCGTGGGGGACCGGATGGCGGTGACCCGCGGTCTCAGCGAGCTCGCCGACATGGCGGCCGGGTCGGGGATCGAGATCGCGATGGAGTTCCACCGCAACACGCTGACCGACGAGGTCGACTCGACCATCACGCTGCTGCTCGACGTCGGCGCGCCCAATCTGAAGACCTACTGGCAGCCGCCGGTCGACCTGAGTGATGCCGAGTGCCTCGAGCAACTCGAGGCCCTGATGCCCTGGCTGACCACCGTGCACGTCTTCTCCTGGTGGCCGTCCAACCACCGGCTCCCGCTGTCCGGCCGCGAGTCGCTGTGGCGTCCGGTCCTCAACCGCCTCGCCGCCGAGGACCGCGAGATCAACGCCCTCCTCGAGTTCGTCGCCGACGACTCCCCGGACCGCCTCGCCAAGGACGCCGCCGACCTCCATTCCTGGATCTGATGTCGCGGTCGTGGATCTGATGCCGTGGTCGACCCCGAGGCGGCCCGCATCTTCCACGGTGGTCCCGGCTGGTTCCCGCGTGTTGTCAGAAAGTTTCGCTGAGGGCTGGTCAAAGGGCGGATTGTGCCGCGATGCTGGGCCGGACAGGTTCCTTCACCGCCCCGGAGGTGTCCGATGTCCCAGCTCTTCAGCAAACCCCTGCCCCGGATCCTGGCGATCCTGATGTTGTTCGCGGCCATGCTGGCCGCGACGGTCACGACCCAGGTGGTGACCGCGACCAAGGCCCACGCCGACGGCTGTTACACCTGGGGACGCACGTTGTCCCAAGGGATGAGTGGCGAGGACGTACGCCAGCTGCAGATCCGGGTGGCGGGCTGGCCCGGGTACGGCGGGCACCTGGCGACCGACGGTGCTTTCGGGCCCGCGACGAAGGCGGCTGTGCAGCGGTTCCAGTCGGCGTACGGGCTGGCAGCCGACGGGATCGCCGGATCGGCCACGTTCAGCAAGATCTACGCGTTGCAGGACGACGACTGCACGCCGATCCACTTCACCTACGCCGAGCTTGACGACGGCTGCGGCGGGTCCGGGTACGACGGCGGGCCGCTGAGTGAGGCCGCGACCCGGGCCAACGCGTTGCAGACCATGTGGCAGCTGGAGGCGATGCGGCACGCGCTCGGCGACCAGCCGCTCACCGTCACCAGCGGGTTCCGCAGCATCTCGTGCAACAACTCGGTCGGCGGTGCGAGCAACAGCCAGCACCTGTACGGCCGGGCGGCCGACCTGGTCGGGGTGCACTCCCTGTGCACGTTGGCCAAGCAGGCCCGCTACCACGGCTTCGGCGGCATCTTCGGCCCCGGCTACCCGGGCCACAACGACCACACCCACCTCGACATCAGATCCACCAACGCCTGGGACGCCCCCAACTGCGGAATTTAGCCCTTCGGGCGTTGTGGTCGGGTGGACATCAGATCCACCAACGTCTGGGACGCCCCCAACTGCGGAATCTAGCCCTTCGGGCGTTGTGGTCGGGGTGGACATCAGGTCCACCAACGTCTGGGATGCGCCGAACTGCGGGATTTAACCCCTTGGCCGTTACGGCTGGCTGTGGGAGGTGATCAGGTCCAGCAAGGTGACTCCGGTGGCCCGGTTCAGGTGGTGGGCGGTCAGCCCTGCCTGACCGCCCCCAGTGCCTGGCAGGTCTTCAGGTACGCCGCGGGGTCGGGCTTGCTGACGCCGAGCAGCTCCGACGTGCAGACCACGTCCACCAGCGAAGCCAGCCCGATCGACTCCAGTTTGGCGTTCTGCTGCGCGCTGCTGCCGTTCGTCAGCACGCCGATCCGCCACCCGTTGCTCCGGGCAACATTCAGCGCCGGCTCCGCGTCAGCGAAGGCGACCCAGTGGTCCCGGTAGTGCCGCAGGAACCCGCCGTAGATCTCGTCGAGCTCGGCGTCCGTGTCCGGCACCGGCTGGTCGATCAGCGGCAGGAAATCCCGCAACCGCTCGCGGCGCTGGCCCTGATGGGTCGTGTCGCCGTTCAGCCAGCGGTCGAACCGGTGCTTCTCGATCACGAACCACTGCGCGACGAGCTCGTCGGACAGCGTACCGCCGAGCTCCGGGACCCAGCTGTGGATCGCGTTCGTCGCCGACGTGGTGTGGTCGAACAGCGTGTCGTCCAGGTCGAAGATGACCGCCTTCATGCGCGGACCAACGAGTCGCGGTTCAGCTCGCGGTGGTTCGCGTACCCGGACAGCGCCAACGTCAGGTCGAGCTCGGCCAGGAAGCAGCGCAGTACGTGCTCCACACCGGCCTGGCCGGCCAGCGCGAGACCGTACAGCAGCGGCCGTCCCAGCAGCACCGCCTTCGCCCCGAGCGCGAGCGCCTTCGCCGCGTCCGCGCCGGTGCGAACACCCGAGTCGAACAACACGGTCAGCTGATCACCGACCGCCTCCGCGATCGCGGGCAAGGCGTCCAGTGCGGCGATCGCGCCGTCGACCTGGCGGCCGCCGTGGTTCGACACGACGATGCCGTCGACACCGTGCTCGGCCGCGAGCTTGGCGTCGTCGACCGCGGTGATGCCCTTGAGCACGATCGGGCCGTCCCAGTTGTCGCGCAGGAACGACAGTTCGTCCCAACTCAGCCCGACGTTCGGGAACATCTGTGCCCAGTGCATCACCGCCGCGGCCGGGTCCTCGGTGACCGGTTTGACCAGCTTGGCCTGGAACGCCGGGTCGCTGAAGTAGTTCGCCAGCCCGTCACCGGTGAGGAACGGAAGGAACCCGCGGTCCAGGTCGGCCGGTCGCCAGCCGAGGGTGCCGGTGTCGAGGGTGACGACCAGAACGCCGTACCCGGCGGCCTCGGCTCGCTGCAGGAAGCTCAGGCAGACGTCGCGATCGGTCGGCCAGTAGAGCTGGAACCATTTGCTGCTCGCCTCGATCTGCTCGAACGCGTGACTCGCCTGCGTCGAGTGCGTGTAGGTCAGGCCGAGCGCGTCGGCCGCGCGCGCGGTCGCCAGCTCGCCGTCCGGATGGGCCAGGGTCTGTACGCCGATCGGCGCGACGAGCACCGGTGCCGGCATCGGCGTACCGAGGATCGTGCAGGACAGATCGCGTTCGGTGCTGCCCCGGAGCATCCGCGGCACCAGGCGCCAGCGGTCGAACGCGACCAGGTTCGCCCGTGCGGTCGCACCGCTGCCGGCGCTCGGCACGATGTAGCCCATCGCCTCGGCCGACAGCTTCCCGGCCGCCTGGGACTCCAGCCGGGCCAGGTCGGTGGTGATCTCCGGCCTGGTGCCTTGCAGCATGCCCTGCAGGTAGATGCCGAGCTGGTGGTCTCCGAAGTTGCCCATGCCGGATGCTCCCATGCCGGCTCCGGGCCCTCAACGGTGATGCGACAATCAGGTGTGACGACTTCGGTGACTCCTGACAGCGGTCTCACCGCGCGGCATGTCGGGCTGGCGTTGTTCGCGCTGGCGACCGGCGGGTTCGCGATCGGGACCACCGAGTTCGTGACGATGGGTCTGCTGCCGCAGATCGCCGACGGGGTGGACATCTCGATCCCGACCGCCGGTCACGTCATCTCGGCGTACGCGATCGGCGTTGTCGTCGGTGCGCCGGTGATCGCGGCGCTGGGCGCGCGGACCGGGCGGAAACGGCTGCTGCTAGGGCTGATGGCGGTCTTCGTGCTCGGCAACCTGCTGTCGGCTGTTGCGTCCAGCTACGAGTTCCTGATGGCCGCGCGGTTCCTGACCGGCGTACCGCATGGTGCGTTCTTCGGTATCGGCGCGGTGGTCGGAGCCTCGATGGTGCCGGTGAACCGGCGGGCCTGGGCGGTGTCGATGAGCATGGTCGGCCTGCCGGTGTCGAACATCATCGGCGTCCCGCTGACCACGCTGATGGGCCAGAAACTCGGGTGGCAGGCGCCGTTCCTGGCCGTCGGCGGGCTCGGGCTGCTGACGCTGCTGGCGGTCTGGCTCTGGGTGACCCCGCAGCCGGTCGGCAGTGACGTGAACGTCCGCAGCGAACTGAGCGCGCTGTCCCGGCCGCAGGTCTGGATGGCGCTGCTGGTCGGCATGGTCGGGTTCGGCGGCATGTTCGCGACGTACTCCTACATCACCCCGACGATGACGGAACTGGCCGGTTTCTCGGCGGCCGCCGTCACCATCGTGCTGGCCGTGTACGGCGTCGGCATGACGTGTGGCACCGTGGTCGGCGGCCGGCTCGCCGACCGGGCCCTGATGCCCAGCCTGTACGGCGGCCTGATCGCGATCATGGTCGTGCTCGGGACGTTCGGGTGGCTGGCGCAGACCAGGCCGGGCGCGTTCGCCGGGGTGTTCGCGATGGGGTTCTCGGCGAGCATCCTGGTCCCGGCGCTGCAGACCCGGCTGATGGACGTCGCCCACGAGGGACAGTCGCTGGCCGCCTCGCTCAACCACTCCACGCTGAACATCGCGAACGCCCTCGGTGCCTGGCTCGGCAGCGTCGTGCTGGCCGCCGGCTACGGCTACGAATGGCCCAGCCGCGTCGGCGCCGTCCTCGCCCTGGCCGGCCTGATCCTGGCCCTCGTCTCGGGTCTCATGGACCGACGGGGGAGTCGCCTGAGGGCGTGATCACCGGCGACTTGGTTAGATCGGGGTATGGCGACCTTGACCTTGAGCGCCGCTGACGCGGTACGGCGGCGCGGGCTGCGGCAGATGCGGTCGGTGGCGTTGTCGTTGCTGGTGCTGGCGGCCGTGGTCTACGTGGCCACGCTGCACCGCGACGGCGGCTGGGGGTATCTGAACGCGGCGGCCGAGGCCGCGATGGTGGGTGCGCTGGCGGACTGGTTCGCGGTCACCGCGCTGTTCCGTCATCCGCTGGGGTTGCCGATCCCGCACACCGCGATCGTGCCGACCCGCAAGGACAGCCTGGCCGAGAGCCTGGAGCAGTTCGTCACCGAGAACTTCCTGTCCGAGGAGGTGGTGGCGGAGAAGATGCGCACCGCCGAGGTGAGCCGCCGGGTCGGCGAGTGGCTTGCCGCCGGCAACCATGCCGAGCGGATCGTGGCCGAGGGCGCGCGGACGATCGGCGCCGCGCTGCCGAAGGTCGGCGACGAGGACGTGACCGCGTTCGTCCGCGGGTCGCTGCTGCCGCGGTTCGTGAAGGAGCCGCTGAGCCCGATCGCGGGCCACTTCCTGCAGTCGGTCGTCGACGACGGCGCCCACCACGCGTTGTTCGACCTGCTCATGGTGGAGGCGCACGACTGGCTCCGCGACAACCGGGAACTGCTGACCGAGGTGGTCGGCCCGCGGGCGCCGCGATGGTCGCCGCAGTGGGTGGACCGGCTGGTGATCGACCGGATCCACCGCGAGGCGCTTGCCTGGCTCGCCGACGTACGGGACAACCCCTCGCACGCCGCCCGGCAGGCGGTCGACCGGTTGCTCGGTCAGCTCGCCGACGACCTGCAGAACGACCCGGCGATGATGGACCGCTTCGAGACCTGGAAGGGCCGGATGCTGACCCATCCGGACATGGGGTCCAGCCTCACCGCCGTGTGGGACGCCGTACGCACCGCGCTGATCGACGCGATCGCCGACCCGGCCAGCACGTTGCAGGTGCGCGCGACCGCCGCGATCCAGGACCTCGGCAAGCGGCTCCAGACCGACGACGCGTTGAGCGCCAAGGTGGACGCCCGCGCGGCCGACGCGGTCGGATACGTCATCCGCACCTACGGCAGCGAGATCGTCTCGGTCATCTCCGACACCATCGAACGCTGGGACGGCCGCGAGGCCGCCGCCCGGATCGAACTGCACGTCGGCCGCGACCTCCAGTTCATCCGGATCAACGGCACCGTCGTCGGAGCCCTGGTCGGACTCGTCATCCACACCGTCAGCGAACTGCTCTGATTCGTGCTGAGGGGCGTCTGAGGTTGCGTTCCTCGGTGTCGGACATCAGGACTCCCCGGCCTTCGGGTCCACGCCGTACCGGTTGGGACCCGGGGTGCCGGCCTGGGCGGCGAAGACGATGAAGACGATCGTGCCGATGAGGGGGACCAGGTTGATCAGCCACCACCAGCCGCTGCGGTCGGTGTCGTGCAACCGGCGTACCGCGACGGCAAGACTCGGGAGGAGCAGAGCGAGCCACCACAGCGACTGCAGAGCGCCATAGGTGGACCGGTCGCCGAAGTTCAGCCCGAGCGCGGTGTCGAGCAGCCGCAGTACGCCGGAGCCGAGCACCGCGACCAGGACGAAGTACCAGTACTCCCGGCGCCGCGACCGTCCGCCGAACACGGCGTACTTCTTCAGAGCGGTGATGAACCACGTCATGCGCCGATCCTGCGGAACGCCCGCGGCCAGGTGTCTGCCGACGGCCGATCGTGTCCGGATCCGTGGGCAGGTATGCCGGATTCCTGTGGTCAGCCGGCCTGTTCCCGGCGGTACGTCGACGGCGGTACGCCGTACCGGTCCAGGAACGCCTGGCGGAGCGACTCGGTCGAACCGAAGCCGCATTGCCGCGCGACCGCCGCCAGTGGCAGATCGCCCGACACCACCAGATGCGCGGCCGCCTCGGTCCGGACGCGCCGGACGTACTGCGCCGGCGTCTGCTCGACGTGGGTCAGGAACAGCCGCGACAGGTGCCGTTCGCTGACGCCGGCGAATCGCGCCAGCGCGGGCGTGGTCAGGTCGGTCGCGACGTGAGTTTGGATGTGGTCGCGGATCCGCCGTACCAGCAGGTCGCCGCTCAGCCGGGTCGCGACGAACATGCTCATCTGCGACTGGCCACCCGGTCGCTGCAGGTAGGCGACCGTTCCCATCGCGACGCCGCGGGCGAGCGCCTCGCCGTGGTCCTCCTCGATGAACGAGAGGGTGAGATCCAGCGCGCTGGTGACACCGCCGGACGTCGCGACGTGCCCGTCCCGGATGTAGATCGGGTCGGCATCCACCTGCACGTCCGGGTAACCGGCCGCGAGTTGGTCGGCGTACATCCAGTGCGTCGTGACCCGGCGGCCGTTGAGCAGGCCGGCCTCGGCGAGCACGGTCGCGCCAGTGCAGGCCGACGTGACCCGACGCGCCAGGGCGGCGAGACGCCGTACGTGACCGACCAGCCGCCGATCCGCGGCCGCCCGCTCATGCCCGAGCCCACCGGAGACGAGCAGGGTGTCGAAGGGCTCGTTGTAGCGCTCGAGCGCCTCGTCCGACTCCAGCCGCAGGCCGGAGTCGCACGTGACGCTCTGCCCGCCAGGCGTCAGCAGCACAGGCCGGTACGGCGGACTGGCCCCGATCCGGTTGGCGATGTCCAGACACGACGTCACACAGGCGATGTCCAGTAACTCGACACCGTCGTACGCGACCACGAGGACAACCCGTTCGCCCATCCGCTCACGGTAGCCCTCCGAGGGTTTCTCAGCTGACCGTCCAGGTGTCGGAGCCGGTGACCAGGGCCTGCAGGTCGCCGGGGCCCTGGGCTTCCTGGGCGGTGGTGATCTGCTGGCGGACCAGGTCGTCGTACGCCGGGCGCTCGACCGAGCGGAAGACGCCGATCGGGGCCCGGTGCAGGACACCGGCGTCGGTCAGCCGGGACAGGGCGAACGCGTACGCCGGGTCGTCGGTGTGCGCGTCGTGGACGACCAGGTCGGCCTCGCCGTTCGGCAGGTCGGCGACCTCGCGCACCGCCAGCGAGGCGAAGCCGTCGCGGACCACGCCGAGCCGGCCGTCCTTGCCGAAGCGGATCGGCTCACCGTGCACCAGCGGGATGATCGCGTCGTCCCGGGTCTCCGGGTCCTTGAACGCCTCGAACGCGTTGTCGTTGAAGATCGGGCAGTTCTGGTAGATCTCCACGAACGCCGTCCCGCGGTGCTCCGCCGCCTCGCGCAGCACCGAGGTCAGGTGCTTGCGGTCGGAGTCCACCGTTCGGGCCACGAACGTCGCCTCCGCGCCGAGCGCCAGCGAGACCGGGTTGAACGGGTTGTCCACCGAGCCCATCGGCGTCGACTTGGTCACCTTCCCCGGCTCCGAGGTCGGCGAGTACTGACCCTTGGTGAGACCGTAGATCCGGTTGTTGAACAGCAGGATCTTCAGGTTCACGTTCCGCCGGAGCGTGTGGATCAGGTGGTTGCCGCCGATCGACAGCGCGTCGCCGTCACCGGTCACCACCCAGACGCTCAGGTCCGGCCGGGCGACCGTTAGCCCGGTCGCGATCGCCGGCGCGCGGCCGTGGATCGAGTGCATGCCGTACGTCGACAGGTAGTACGGGAACCGGGACGAGCAGCCGATGCCCGAGACGATCGCCACGTTCTCCCGCTTGATCCCGAGGTCCGGCAGGAACCCCTGGAAGGCGGCCAGGACCGCGTAGTCCCCGCAGCCGGGGCACCAGCGGACCTCCTGGTCCGACACGTAGTCCTTGCGGTTCTGCGGCTCGGTCGCGGCGGGAACGCCGCGCAGGCCGCCCGGCAGGCTCGGCATACCGAGTTCGACCGTGCTCATCGTGCCCCCTCCGTCTGGTGCAGTGCTTCGCCGTGCGTGAGCTTGGCGGCCGCCTCACCCAGATGGCGGGCGTCGTCGTCGATCCCCTCGGTCTCCTCGACCAGGTTGCCGATCACCTCGGCCAGCTCGGCCGCACCGAGCGGCATGCCGCGGACCTGGGCGTAGGACACCACGTCGACCAGGTACTTGGCCCGCAGCAGCATCGCCAGCTGGCCCAGGTTCATCTCCGGGACCAGAACCTTCTCGTACCGGCGGAGCACCTCGCCGAGGTTCGGCGGGAACGGGTTGAGGTGCCGCAGGTGGGCCTGCGCGACCTTGCCGCCGACCTTGCGGACCCGGCGGACACCGGCGCCGATCGGGCCGTACGTCGAGCCCCACCCGAGCACCAGCACGTTCGCCGTACCGTCCGGGTCGTCGACGGCGATCGGGTCGATCGAGCGTGCGACACCGTCCACCTTCGCCTGCCGGAGGCGGATCATCAGGTCGTGGTTGGCCGGGTCGTAGGAGATGTTGCCGGTCTTGTCCTCCTTCTCCAGACCGCCGATCCGGTGGTCCAGTCCCGCCGTACCCGGGACGGCCCAGGCGCGGGCCAGGGTCTCCGGGTCGCGCAGGTAGGGAAGGTAGGTCGGCTGACCCTTGTCGTCGGTCGCGTTCGGCTCGAGGGTGAAGTTCGGGTCGATCGCCGGCAGGTCCTCGATCGCCGGGATCTGCCACGGTTCGGAGCCGTTCGCCAGGTAGCCGTCGGACAGCACGATCACCGGGGTGCGGTAGGTGACCGCGATCCGGGCCGCCTCGATCGCGATCGCGAAGCAGTCCGCCGGGGACTGGGCCGCCAGCACCGGCAGCGGGGCCTCGCCGTTGCGGCCGAACATCACCTGCAGCAGGTCGGCCTGCTCGGTCTTGGTCGGCATACCGGTCGAGGGACCGGCGCGCTGGATGTCACAGACCACCAGCGGCAGCTCGAGCATCACCCCGAGACCGATCGTCTCGGACTTCAGGCTGATCCCCGGGCCGGACGACGTGGTCACACCGAGCGCGCCACCGAACGATGCGCCGAGCGCGGCGCCGACCCCGGCGATCTCGTCCTCGGCCTGGATCGTGGTGACGTTGAACCGCTTGAGCTTGGACAGCTCGTGCAGCACGTCGGAGGCCGGGGTGATCGGGTAGGCGCCGAGCACGAGCGGCAGGCCGGCACGCTGCGCGCCCGCCACCAGGCCGTACGCCAGCGCGAGGTTGCCGGAGATGTTCCGGTAGGTGCCGCCGGGCATGCTGGCCGGCTTCACCTCGTACCGGACCGAGAACTCCTCGGCCGTCTCGCCGAAGTTGTAGCCCGCCCGGAACGCCGCGATGTTCGCGTCGCGGATCTCCGGCTTGGAGGCGAACTTGGTCTCCAGGAACGTGATCGTCGACTCGATCGGCCGCTGGAACAGCCAGGACACCAGACCGAGCGCGTACATGTTCTTCGCCCGGGACGCGTCCTTGCGGGACAGCCCGAACTCCTTGACCGACTCGACCGTCATGCCGGTGAGGTTCAGCGGGACGACGTGGTAAGCCTCGAGCTCGCCGGTCTCCAGCGGGTTCTCGTCGTACCCGATCCGCTTCAGGTTGCGAGGAGTGAAGTCGGCGGTGTCGATGATCAGGGTGGCGCCGCGCGGTACGTCGCGCAGGTTGGCCTTGAGCGCGGCCGGGTTCATCGCGATCAGCACATCGGGCGCATCACCCGGCGTCAGGATGTCGTGGTCGGCGAAGTGGAGCTGGAACGACGACACGCCCGGCAGGGTTCCGGCGGGTGCCCGGATCTCTGCTGGGAAGTTGGGCAACGTCGACAGGTCGTTGCCGAACGAAGCCGTTTCCGCTGTGAACCTGTCACCCGTGAGCTGCATCCCGTCGCCGGAGTCGCCGGCGAAGCGGATCACCACGCGGTCGAGCTGCTTGACCTCGATGGTCACTGTTCTGTTCATCTCCAAGTCGAAGCTTGGGTCGGCCGGCCGCGTCGTGGACGACAGGTCGATCCCCCCAGTCAGGGCGATAACCCCAATATTAGTTCGCCCTTAGAACGGAATCATGTGCAAGCCCCGGTGGTCCACAGCCTGGGACGTGGTGTTACGGGGCGCCTTCGTCGGGTAGGACAAAACCATCAAGTGTCACCCTCCGCAGGCGTTCGCTTGCGATCCGGAATCAGAACCGGCAGGGTGTCGTCATCAACTTGTGATCCCGGTTGGAGTTCCCATGGGCATTCGCCCTCTGCGTTGCGTTGTCGGGGTGTTGGCGTTCGCGCTGGCCGGATCCGCCGCCCCGGTGGCGCCCGCGGACAGTCCGCCGAGTCTCGGCAGTACGGCGGCCGCGGTGCCGGCCTCGGCGACGGCGCCGGCCCGGGCCGCGAAGATCTACAGCATCCGCACCACCGACGCGACCAAGGGCGTGATCACGGTGATCGGCACGCTGTCGCCGGCCCCGAAGGCGGGCACGCGGATTCCGTTGCACCAGTGGATCCCGTCGGCCCGCCGCTGGCAGGAGATCGCCCACGGCTACTCGAACGGGACCAGCGTCACGATCAGGACCGTGCAGCCGGGATCGGTCCGGACCTACCGGATCGCGGTCGGGCCCCAGGCGCCGTACCCGGCCGCCATCTCACCGATGATCAGTTTCAAGCACTACGTCTGGCGCGGGATCTTCAAGAAGGGCTTGCTGGCCACGGGCGGAACTGGCAGGCCGCAGTTCGACGTCGTACCGCCGAGGGAAGGGCCGCGGCGGGCGGAGGCCAACCTGCTCGCCGACAAGGGCGGGCACGTCTGGGGTGACGTCGACTCGACCGGCTGCAGCTACGTGCGGAACTGGCTGGGCAACCTGACCGACGGGACGGTCCGGACCTCACTGCACAACCGGACGACGGCGATGACATCGGTGCTGCAGAAGCAGGAGACGGAGACATGGCTCAACTACAAGATCCTCGGCTTCACCCGGTTGCGGCTGCAGGTCGCGGACGTCCGCTCCGGCTACGGCCCGTACGTCGCGGTCGACTCGATCATGCTCTGCACGAATTAGAGTGGTGCCCGTGTCGGAGAGCTATGGCGTCATCGCCGCGGTCGTCGTCCTCGGCCTGGCCGGACTGCTCGGCGCGTTCGCGCTGAACAAGGCGCTCACCGTCACCTACCCGACCGAGGGCAAGCTCAAGACCTACGAGTCCGGCGTCGACCCGGTCGGCGAGGGCTGGGCGCAGGTCCACATCCGCTACTACCTGTTCGCGTATCTGTACGTCATCTTCGCCGTCGACGCGATCTACCTCTTCCCGTGGGCGACGATCTTCGCCACCCTCGGCTTCGCCACCCTCGTCGAGATGTTCGTCTTCATCGCCTTCGTCGCCGTCGGCCTCCTCTACGCCTACCGCAAAGGCATCCTCCGCTGGACCTGAGCTCGGGCCCCGGCGGCTGGTTCAGGCGCGGGCGAGGGCTGCGGCTATGGCCCAGTCCTGGGCGGCTATGCCTACGGATTTGAAGACCGTGCGGCCGGCGGGGTCGAGCGGTTGTGAGAGGGCGGGGCCCAGTTCCAGAAGGTCGGTGAGGCCGCCTGATTCGACGGCGTCGATGATTTCGCCGGATTCTTCGAGGGCGGCTTCCCTCTGGTCGACCATCACGGTGGACGCGGTGGTGAGGAGGTCGCGGGGGAGTTCGCGCATGGTGGGGCGGAAGGCGCCGATGGCGTTGACGTGGACGCGGTCCGGCAGGGCCCCGGCGTCGAACAGCGGGGTGGACGACGAGGTGGCGCAGCAGACGATGTCGGTGTCGGCGATCGCGTCCTCGACGGACGTGCTGGGCGTGAACTTCACGTCGGGGAACTCACCGGCCAGCGCTGTACTCAGGGCCGCGGCGCGATCGGCCGATCGACCGGTGACGGTCACCGCGGCGATCCGTCGTACGGCGAGAACCGCGCGGACCTGGTCAGTCGCCTGAGCACCCGTGCCGATCAGCGTGAGCCGGGACGCATCCGCCGGGGCGAGCAGGTCGGTGGCGACCCCCACGACGGCGCCGGTCCGCAGGGTGGTGATCGAGGTGCCGTCGGCGACGAGTTGGTCACCGCCGCCGGTCCAGATCACCGTGGCGCGGATCGCCGGCACCTGGTCGAGCGCGATGCCGATCTTCTTCACCACCGCGGTCCCGCTCGGCGAGTGGTACGCCGACATCACCAGCACCGCGCCGTCCCCGAAGATCTGCCGCGCCGGCACCACGAAGTTCCCCGCGGCCAGTTCCTGGAACGCATCCCGTACGGCGTCGATCGCCACACTCATCGGGACAGTACGGCGTACATCCTCGGCGGACAGCACTCTCACCGCCCCGAGGCTACTCTGGACCGGCCGCAAGGTCCTGGGCCCGAACCTGATCCGTGTCCTGTCGAAGGAGTGACACCGTGCAGACCTGGCTCGACGAGAACCTCGCCCGGCTGATCGCGAAGTACGACGTACCGGCCGCGTCGATCGCGGTGCTCGCCGACGGGAAGGTGAGTGCGGCGGCCGCCGGGGTGCTGAACCTGAACACCGGTGTCGAGGCGACCACCGACTCGGTCTTCCAGATCGGCTCGGTCACCAAGCTGTGGACGACCACGCTGATCGCGCAACTGGTTGCCGAGGGCAAGCTCGACCTCGACCGGCCGGTGCGCGAGTACCTGCCCGAGTTCAAGCTCGCCGACGAGGTCGCCGCCGCCGCGGTCACACCGCGGCATCTGCTGACCCACACCGGCGGCTTCTCCGGTGACGCCTTCACCCCGACATCCCGCGGTGACGACGGGGTCGAGCTGTACGTCCGCGACATCGTCCCCGGGCTCGCGCAGGAGGTCCCATTGGGGGCCGGGTTCTCCTACAACAACGCCGGCTTCGTGGTTCTCGGCCGGATCGCCGAGGTCCTGCGGGGGAAGCCGTATCACGAGCTCCTGCGCGAGCACATCGTCGTACCGCTGGAGCTGAAGCAGGTGGCGACGATCCCGGACGAGGCGCTGCTGTATCGCGCCGCGCTCGGGCACGTCTCGCCGACCCCGGGTGCGCCGCTGGAGGCCGCGCCGCAGTGGAGTCTCGTGCACGGGATGGCGCCGGCCGGAGCGATGCTCGCGATGAGCGCCACCGACCTGATCGGCTTCGCCCGTGCGCACCTGGATGGGACCCTCCTCGCCCGGGCCGTCGTCGACAGCCTGTGGGAGCCGCAGGTCGACGTACCTCCGACCGATGGGCTCGCGGAACAGTGGGGACTCGGCTGGATGATCTTCACCGCTGAGGGCGGCCCGCTGTACGGCCACGACGGCGGGACGATCGGCCAGTCCGCGTACTTCCGCCTGATCCCGGACAAGCGTGTCGCGGTAGCCCTGCTGACCAACGGCGGCGACACACCAGCCCTGTACGACGATCTCGTCGGACACGTCCTGCGGGAGACCGCCGGGGTCGAACTGCCGACGCGTCCGGTCCCACCCGCGGAGCCGGCCGAGATCTCGGCGGACCTCGTCACCGGCCGGTACGACGGGGTGCTGCTGAGGGCGACGATCACCGTCGAGGACGGTGAGTTCTGGGTGCTGGACGAGGCAGCGAGCGAGGCGGCGAAGGTCGTGCTGCCGGAACCGCGGCGGATCCGGTACGTGCCGCTGGACGAGTCGCGGTTGATCTCGGCCGAGCCGCAGCACGGCGTGCACGAGGTGCTCGCGTTCCGTGGACCGGCCGGCGGGCGGGCGGCGTACCTCTTTCGAGGCGGCCGGCTCTCGCCCCGTGGTGACTGACCGTAGCCGTCGCCCAGGCGCCGGGATCGTTGCCTGATCACCCTTTGTGTTTGCATCGGGCAACAAAAGTCACAGGTTCGGCCGCCGGGATAACGGAATGCGTACACCCCGTCGCCATTTGCTGAGATCGCAGCTATGGTGATCACGCGGGGAAACGGGGTGAGTACAGGGCGGTGAGGCTATGTCGTGGCAACTGTGGGTGGTCATCGCGCTGCTCGCGAGCGGGGTCGTGATACTCGCAGTGACCAGGATGCGGCACGCGCAGCACGTCTTCTCCGACATCACCCGGCTGGATCGCCCGGGAAAGAGCGATCATCCAGGCCTGACCGGTGACGAACTGGCCCGAGCCCGGGCGCGGGCCATGGCACGAGCCCGCGGCGCCGAACCCGAACGTGGTCGCCGCCGCGGCCACGGTTGACGCAGAGCTTTCCGCGCACGCGGAGTCACAGGCGCCCGGGCCCCACACCCGGGACCGCCCACAACCGATCGCTCACGTTCGGCGGACACGCACACCGCCGAACGTGAGCGGTCCGGGCGGTCAGTCCAGGAGGCCGTCTCGGCGGGCGACGGCAGCGGCTTCGGTCCGGGAGCGGACGCCGAGTTTGGCCAGGATGTTGGAGACGTGCACGCTGACCGTCTTCTCGCTGATGTAGAGCTCCCGGGCCAGCTGCCGGTTCGTCCGCCCTTCGGCCAGGAGCGCGAGCACTTCCTTCTCGCGGGACGTCAGGCTGCCCGCGCCGCCACCGGCCTCGACACCGCCGACCTCGTCGAGCAGCGGCTTCGACGCCAGCTCACGCCCGACCTCGGCAGCCAGGGCCGCCTGTTCGTTCGCCTCGGCCACCCGCCCGGCGGCCCGCAGCGCGGCGGACAACCGCACTCGCGACCACGCCTGCTCGAAGACATAGCCGTACCCGAACCCGTCGACGGTCCGCTCCCACGCGGACACGTGCTCCTCGGGCGACGGCGGGTCGATCCCGGTCAGCCAGCGCAGGCGCTCCCACTCAGCCTCCAGCCGCGACAGCCATGCCAGGCCCTCGACTCCCATCAAGCGCCCGGGCGGCAGACCCTTCTCGGCCGTCGCCTGCCCGGCCGCGAGCAACTCCGCCCCCTTGGACACCAGCTCCCGAGCCCCCGACGGCTCGCCCACCGCCCGGTGACACAGCACCTGCAGCCCGAGCGCCGAGAACCGGATCCGCGCCATGAACCATTCGGTCTGGAACACGTCCGCACACAGCGCGGACACGTCGGCGATCAGCCTCTCCGCCTCGGCGGGCTGGTCGAGCTGCCGGTAGGCGTCCACCGCCGGCTGCAATCCGATGATCGGCAGCATCACATCCAGGTCCCACCACTTGCGGAGCCGCCCGAGCTCCTCCGCGACCGAGGTGTCACCGCGCCCACCACGGACGGCGAACTCCAACGCCCGCAGCGCCGCCGCGGACGCCTTCGGCGTCATCGAGTCCGTCCGGGCGGTCGCCGCCGCCTCGTCCCACTCACCGAGGACGAACTGGGTCAACCCGAGCATCCGCCGCGCGTCGAACCCGTACACGGCCCATTGCCGGCCGAGCTCGGCTGCTCGCCGCATGGCAACCGCCAGCGCCGCCTTCGCGCTGTGCAGGTCGCCCTGCTCGTAGTGCGTCGAGCCGAGCAGGAACCGGCTCCGCACCTCCGCCGCGGCGTCTCCCGCCAACTGAGCCCGTACGGCGGCCTCCTCCAGCTGCCGCACCGCGCCCATCGGGTCACCGGCCCGGCGCCGCAGCACGGCCAGGGTGATCCCGGCGTCGCCCATCGCGGACTCCTGGCCGGCCTCGCGGGCGATTTCCAGCGCCTGCAGGGCCCAGCGCTCGGCCTCCATCGGCCGGCCCATCGCATCCGAGACCCGGGCATACAGTGACGCGACGCGTGCCTTGAACACGCTGGCCGGCTCGTCGTTGACCAGCTTGAGCGCCTGTGAAATCGCCTCGCTCGCCTCCTGGTCCTGGTCGATGATCAGGGCGATCTCGGCCAGTGGCAGCAGCAGCTCGGCCCGCTGCGTCTTCGGCGCGTCCGCAGGCAGCTCGGCCAGCGCCTTGCGCAGGATCTTCAGCGCGCGCAGGTGCTGTGAGGACAGCGTCGCGGCGGTCGCGGTCTGCACGATCAGCCAGGTCTTGTCGATGGTGCTCTCGGGGGACCGGTTCGGGAACAGCTCTAGCGCCAGCTCGTAGTGCTTCAGCGCTTCCTGCGGGGCCGCGACCGATATGGCCTCCTCACCGGCCCGGATCCGCGCCTCGAAGGCCTCGGCCAGGTTGTGCGACCGGGTGGCGTGCCCGGCGAGCTCGGCCGCCGTCCCCGCGACGGTCTGGTCCTTCAGCGCCTGCACGTACGCCGCGTGCTGCCGGACCCGCTCACCCGGCAGCAGGTCGTCGTACACCGCCTCCGCGAGCAGCGCGTGCCGGAAGTAGTAGCGGTCGTTGCTCGGTACGTCGATGATGTGCGCGTCGATCAGCTCGCGCAGCGCGTCGTCGAGCTCGCGGTCGGGCAGTCCCGCGACGGCGGTGAGCAGATCGTGCGGGACGCGCCGGCCCGCCACCGCGATCACCCTGGCGACCTGCCGGGCCGCGTCCGACAGCGGATCGAGCCGGACCAGGAGCAGATCGGCGAGATCCGGCGGTACGGCGTCACCGTCGCCCATCGACGAGGCGGCCACGAGTTCCTCGGTGAAGAACGCGTTCCCGCCGGCCCGCTCGAGGATGCGCCGGACCTCCGGCTCGGGCAGCGGCTCGGTGAGCAGGGAGTTCAGCAGGACGCGGGACTCGTCGGCATCCAGGGGAAGCAGGTTGACCCGGCGGACCCGCGGATTGCGGGACCACTCGGCGATCGGTCGGCGCAGCGGATGCCGGCGGTGCAGGTCGTCGCTGCGGTACGAGACGACCAGGGCCAGCCGTTGCGAGGTGAGCCGGGTGATCAGGAAACCGATCAGGTCCCGGGTCGAGTCGTCGGCCCAGTGGGCGTCCTCGATGATCACCAGCAGCGGCTCGCTGGTGGACAGCGCGGTGAGCGCGCCCAGGACCGCGTCGAACAGGGCGGCCCGGTCCAGCTGCTCCTCCTGCGGCTGAGGCTGGGCCCCGATCAGCCGGTGCGTGGGCAGCAGGCGGCCGATGGCCGGGAAGTTGGCCAGCACACTCTCGACCAGGTCCGGCCGGTCGCTGCCCAGCCGGCCGAAGATCTCGGTGAACGGCAGATACGGCAGGCCGGCGTCGCCGAAGTCGGTGCAGTGCCCGACCAGGACGCCGAAACCGCGCTCGTGCGCACCCGTGGCCACCTCGTCCAGCAGCCGGGTCTTGCCGACGCCGGCGTCACCGGACAGCAGAACGGCGCCGGCGCGACGCGTCTTGGCGTCGTCGACGGCGCTGAGCAGGGCGGCCATCTCGGCGGAGCGGCCGACGAAAGGTGTCGAAGTCCAGGGCACGTCGTCCATCTTCGCCCCTGGCGCCGACACAAATCGACGGCATCCCTTCCGGTGGTCGCCGGCGGCAACGAAAACGCCGTCCCTGTCCGCTGCGATCGGATCAGGGACGGCGGTCTCGGCGGTCATGCCGCGATGGTGGGTCGAAGGGCCCGGCGAGCGTGCCGCGGCTGGGGCCGCCGGGTGCGCTCGGCGCGCTCCCGGCGGGTCGCCACCCGGTACTGCCGCTCCTGCCGGTAGGTGGTCTCCGCCTTGATCGACTGAGGTGTCATGAACATGGGGTTCCTCCTCTCAGGCTTTCCGGCCGAACAGGTGGACGAGGTTCCGGCGGGTCCGGGGGGTCCGGTGCTGCCGGAAGTCACGGCTGAGGCGCTCCCTGCGGTAGTCGACCTCGGCCTTGACCGATTCGTTCGTGTGCATCTGGTGTTCCTCCTGATGTGGTGTCGGCTTCCTGCCGATGCCTCGAATCTGCTCCTCTGAGGTAGGCCCGCACATCGGGACTCCTCCCTATCCCTGGTCCCTAGGGGGTCCTAGGGAGGCCGGGTACGGCGTCCGGGCGGTCTAAGTACTCCTGAAACGCCGGCGCGGCCGGCTCGGAGGAGCCGGCCGCGCCGGGGGGTTCGGTGCTCACATCGCGGGGCGGGCGCGGAGCTCGGGGGTGGAGGGCTCCGGGACCGGCCGCTTGGGTGTGCGCTGGAACCAGAACGGGCGCTGGAAGTCCCGCTTGATCCGGTCCTGGCGGTACCTGATCTCTGCCTGGACGGCGGCGGTTGAATACTGGAACATGGTCTCCTCCGGGAGCCTTGGTCGATGCCTCGACAGTGCTCGCCTGAGGAGGCCCGCCACATCGGCACAACTCCCTATCCCCCCGGCCCCGGACCCCTTAGCTACGTCAGGTGGGAGCGGATACGGCCCAGGGATGACGTTGCCAGGGGACGGAGGCTGGATATGTTCACAGGATGCTGAGTCTTGCCGCCCTGATCGCGAACCCGGCGCTCGAACTGCGGCTGCTGGTGCCGGGTCCGCCCGGTGCGGTCGAGCGCGAGGCGTTGTGGGTGCACAACACCGAGTTGCCGGACCCGTCGCCGTACGTGCGCGAGGGCGAGATCGTGTTGACCAACGGGTTGTGGCAGCACCAGACGACGGCGGCGGAGTTCGCGGCGAGCGTCCGGCGTGCGGGTGCCGCGGGAATCGTGTTCGGTCTGCGCAAGGAAACGCCGGCCACGCCGCCGGAGTTGATCGAGGCCTGCCGGCGCGAAGGTCTGCCGCTGGCGGAGATCTCGATCGAGGTTCCGTTCACCGCTGTGACGGAGGCCGCGTCGGCGATCCACACCGATCAGCGCCGGGACGCCCTGCTCGGCATGGTACGGCGGGGCGACGCGCTGGCCTCGGCGATCTCGCACGGTGCCGGGGCTTCCGGCGTACTGGCGGTGCTGCGGCGCGAGCACGAGTTGCCGCTCGCCGTCGTCGACCGGATGGCGCGGCCGCTGGCTGCCGCCGGCGTGGAACTGTCGGCCGAGCAACGCCGGATCGTGGCAGAGGGCCTGGCCCGGCACCCACCGCCACTCGAGATGGACCTCGGCGAACCGGAGGGGCGGGCGACGGTGTTCCTGGTCGGCGCGGTGGGGGACACCGACGCCGCGCTGCTGTGCCTGCGGCCGGTGAGCCGGTTGAGCAGGGCCGAGCAGGACGCGCTCGATCAGGCCGCTCGGTTCCTCAGCCTGGAGGTGGCGAAGCAGCAGGCGATCCAGGCCATCGAGCTGCGGTTCGCCAGCGAGCTGCTCGACATGATCCTGTCCGGTGCGCAGCGGGCGGCCGAGGTTCCTGACCGGCTCCGGTCGTTCGGGGTCGATCCGTCGGGTGAGCTGGTTGTGCTGACGGTCGCCTTCGCCGACGGAGCGGAGCCGACCTTGCCGGGCTTGTCGGAGACGGTCGGCGAGTTCTTCCTGGCGCAGACCCTGGCCGTGGTCGTCGCCGGTGGCAGTCAGGACGTGGTCGCCGTACTGCAACGTCCGCGGCAGGACCTGAAGGAACTCGCCGAGGCGCTGTGCTCGGTGGTCCGCAAGCGGTTCCCCGACCGGCGTCCCGTGGTGGGGCTCGGAGACCCGGCGCCGTCGGCGGGCGAATTGCGGCAGCCGCTGGTGCAGTCCCGCGAGGCCTGTCAGGTGTTGCGGCGTCGACGGGCCGGTCAGGCGGTGGCGTCGTTCCGGGAGCTGGGCACGCACCGCCTGCTGCTCGGTCTGCAGGATGCCGGGACGCTCCAGGGGTTCGCGGACGGCGTGCTCGGGCCGCTGCGCGAACACGACAATCTGCGGGACAGCCGGCTGGAGACGACGCTGCGGACCTTCCTGTCCCACGACGGGCAGTTCGGCGCGACCGCGGCCGCCCTCTACGTGCACGTGAACACCTTGCGGAACCGGCTGGCGAAAATCACCGAGTTGACCGGCCGTGACGTCGCCCGCACCGAGGACCGGGTGGACCTGTTCCTGGCCCTCGAGGCGGACGAGATGTCCCGGGCCCGCTAGCGCAGTACGTCGATCGCCAGATCGGTGGGCCGTGCGCCGTTGATGACGGTCAGGTCCTGCGGGCAGGCCGACAGCACGACGACGCAGTCGAGCTCGGCGCGGAAGGTGATCGAGTCACCCGCAGCTGTTGCTGCAGGCAACCAGTCCAGTGTCTGGTCGGCGGCGACCGGCACGCGCATGAAGACGTTGACCGGCTGCGGTACGACGACCTCGGCGCCGAGCGCGTCGCGGAGGTTCCGGGCGCACGACGGATGATCCGGTGCGCCGAGGCCGGCGTACCGGGCCTCGTCGCAGGCGGCGATGAGCAGGTCGTGCTGTCCCGGTGAACTGTCCTCGACCAGGGTCAGGATCGGCCTGCGGCGGTCCGTCACGAACGCCTCGCCGATCGCCGGGAACAGCCTGCTGGTCGCGGTCCTGGTGTGCGACGCGCTCAGGTGCTCGCCGGTGATGCCGGACGGCGACGCGACGTACGCGAAGAGATCGCCGACCTGCTGCCCGGCGAGGTCGACGACCCGGACGTGACTGCCCCGGTCGACCCGGACGGCTCGTCCGGTCCGCGCGGGCACGAGAGTACGAACAACTGTGTGCGTCATGCGACAACTCAAGCAGGGCGGCCGAGCGGGCTCAGTGGAGAATCATCCAATCTTGGCCCTCATTACTGTGGTTGAGTCCATCGATCGGCGGTGTCGCCGGGTGATGGAGTTGCGAGCATGGATCTGACAACGACTCGTCTTCATCCCGCCCTGCGGCCGGCCGTACTCGGCGGCCTCGAACTCGCCAACCGCTTCGCCGTCGCGCCGATGTCCCGGGTCTCCGCCACGCCGGACGGCGTACCGACGGCCGAGATGGCGGACTACTACGCCGAGTTCGCCGAGGGCGGCTTCGGCCTGGTGATCACCGAGGGGACGTACCCGGACTCGTCGTACAGCCAGGGGTACCTGAACCAGCCCGGGCTCAGTACGGCGGCCCAGGTCGAGGGCTGGCGGGAGGTGACCCGCCGGGTCCACGCGGCCGGCCGGCCGATCATTGCCCAGTTGATGCACGCGGGCGCGATCTCGCAGGGCAACCCGCATCGCACGGAGCGGGTCGGGCCGTCGGCCGTGCAGCCGATCGGCGAGATGCTCACCGAGTACGGCGGACACGGCCCCTGGCCCGTCCCGCGTGAGCTGTCGATCGGCGAGATCGAGGAGGTGATCGAAGGTTTCGCGGCCGCGGCGGTGCGGGCTCGCGAGGCCGGCTTCGACGGCGTGGAGATCCACGGCGCGAACGGGTACCTGCTCGACCAGTTCCTCACCGTCTACACCAATCACCGCACCGACGGGTACGGCGGACCGGTGGCGAACCGGATCCGGCTCACCGCCGAGGTCGCGAGCGCCGTCGTCGCGGCGACCCCGGCCGAGTTCGTGGTCGGCGTGCGGCTGTCGCAGACCAAGGTGAACGACCTCGACTACCGCTGGCCCGGCGGCGCGTACGACGCCGAGGTCATCTTCGGCGCTCTGGCCGAAACCGGTATCGACTACCTGCACATCGCGAGCGAAGGCCGCAACTGGCTCGAGACCGCCCGCCTGCAGGGTGGCCAGACGCTGACCGGACTGGCCCGGCGAGTCAGCGGCCTGCCGGTGATCGCGAACGGCGGCATGCACGACCCCGCGCAGGCCGACCGCGTGCTGACCGACGGACATGCCGACGTGCTCTCGGTCGCCCGCGGCGCGCTGGCGAACCCGGACCTGCCGCGACGGCTGGCCGAGGGCGTCGAACTGGCGCGGTTCGAGCGCGAAATGCTGGAGCCGGCAGCGACGCTGGCCAACGCGAGGCAGTGGCAGACTGGTCGGTCATGACAGGTACGACGTGGCACGGCGGAGCAGCAGCCGTCGTCACGCTGACCTTCGACGTCGACGCCGAGACACCGATCCTCGCGGCCGGACGACGGTACGCCGATCACCTGATGACGATGTCGCATCAGGCGTACGGGCCGGACGTCGGCGTACCGCGGATCCTCGATCTGCTGGCGGAGCTCGGCGTACCGGCGACCTTCTTCGTGCCGGGCTGGGTGGCCGAGCAGCGACCGGGGCTGGCGGCAACGATCGTCGAGCGGGGCCACGAGGTCGCGCACCACTCGTACAGTCACCGCGCGCCGACGTCGCTGACCGAGGCGGAGGAACGGGCGGACTTCGAACGCGCCCTCGAGGTCTTCGATGCTCAGGGCATCGAGATTCGCGGGCACCGGGCCGCGCTGTGGGGAAGCCACCCGGGTCACCCTCGACCTGATCGCGTCGTACGGCCTGTCGTACGACTCCTCGCTGATGGGAGACGACCGGCCGTACGTCCTTGCGGTGGACGGTCGACCGGTCGTCGAGCTCCCGGTCCACTGGTCGCTGGACGACTGGGAGCAGTACGCCTATCTCCCGTCGCCCCAGATCGGGTCGGTCATCGAGTCGCCGCGCAAGGTGCTGGAGCTGTGGCGGGCGGAACTGGACGCGATGCGGCACTACCGCTGCCTGTTCAACCTGTGCCTGCACCCCTTCCTGTCCGGTCGGCCGAGCCGGCTGCTGGCCCTGCGTGAACTGATCGAGTACGCCCAGTCCTGCGGTGATGTCCGTTTCGCCCGCTGCCGAGACTTGGCCGACGCCGCCCGCTCCGATCCCACGCTGTTGCCCCGGACAGCACCGGCCGTCGTGGCTGATCCGGCCGTCTACCCCGACTGACCCCCGACTTGTCAGCCTGCGTCGGTGAGGTTCAGTTCGAAGTGTTCGGGGTCGAGGAGGCAGTCGGCGTACTCGGCGAACCGATCGTCAGCGGTCCAGCTGGTTCGCTCGGTGTGCAGGAACCACGTCCCCTCCGGCCGCCCGAGCAGCTCGGCCTCGGCGGCGTCCAGCGGCCGGCCGCGCAACCGTTGCTCGCAGTGGTCGAGATGGAGCCCGGCGCGGTGCAGCGTGGCCGTGATCGAGCCGTTCTCCAGCCCGCGCTCCGGCAGGTCGCGGAGAGACTCCAGTGCCGGGAGCCGGCTGCGTTCGATCGAGATCGCCGGGCCGTCCGCGAGCTGCCGGAGCCGCTCGATCACGATCACCTCCGGCGACTCGAGTCCGAGCCGGCCGGCCAGCTCCGGGTCCCGATCGAGTTCGATCCGCACCGTCCGCATCCGGGTCTCGACCCCTTGTTCGGCCAGCGCGTACGACCATCCGGGCCCGCTGTCCACGGGTCGCCCGTCGAACAGCACGAACGACCCCTTGCCGGTCCGGGTGGTGATCAGCCCCTCCTCGGCCAGTACGGCGAGCGCCGAGCGGACCGTGTTCCGGCTGACCGAGAACCGCTTGGCCAGTTCGACCTCACCGGGCAGTTGAGCGCCCCGCCGTACCAGGCCGGAACGAATCTCCCGGGCCAGCACGGCGGCGATGCGCTCGTGCTTCAGGGCGACCTCGGGCATCGGCGGCTCACTGGTTCAGCGCGCGGATCTGTTCGACGGTGACGATCTCCAGCATCGGCGAGTACAGCCGCATGATGTCGATCGCCTTGCGGTGGCTGTCCTCGTCGGCGCCGGCGCAGGCGTCCTCGACGACCTGGACGTAGACGCCGGCGTCGACCGCGGCGAGCGCGGTGGTCATCACGCAGCAGTCGGTGGTCACGCCGCCGAGGACCAGATGACCGCCGGTGCCGACCGCCTCGGCCAGCTCGGGACCCCACTTGCCGAACGTCGTCTTGTCCAGTGTCGACGTACCCCTGAACTCGTCGACCAACTGGTAGTCCTCAGCATCCGGGGACTGCAGCGCGAACGGGTAGAGCTCGTAGTACGTCGCCCAGGAACCGGCCGGTTTCTCCGGGGCCACGAACCGGGTGAAGACCACGTTCGGGGACAGGATCTCGATCAGCTGCTTGGCCGGTTTCACCACCCGCTGGAAGTCCGGCGCGGCCCAGCCCGAGTCCGGGTCGGCGAAGATCCGCTGCAGGTCGATCAGCGCGAGAACCGGCGCCATCAGGCCTCCCTCTCCTGTTTGCGTACGGCGGACGTCCCGCCGGCCAGCTGGACCACGAACCCGGCGACCAGCGCGAACAGCACACCGAGGTTCGCGTAGGCCCAGGCGCCTTCCTTGCCGCCCAGGCCGAACGGCTCGAGCAGGTAACCCTGCCAGGTCAGCCAGGATGCCAGCGCGTTCGTCACCAGGCCCCAGCCGATGGCGGTGGCGACGAGCATGGTGAGCACGGGCAGCCAGCGCACGTCGCCGTACCGGCCGCGGGGGTCGTAGAGGTCGGCCTCGGCGTAGTCGCGCCGGCGGGTCACGATGTCGGCCAGCATGATGCCGCACCAGGCCGCGACCGGTACGCCGAGTGTGATCAGGAAGCCCTGGAACTCGCCGAGGAACTCGTCGCCGTAGAAGACCACGTAGATGGTGCCGGCGATCATCACCAGGCCGTCGATGAATGCCGCGACGTACCGGGGTGCGGGCAGTCCGATCGAGAGCAGGGCCAGGCCGGACGAGTAGATGTCGAGCACCGCGCCGCCGACCAGGCCGAGGACGGCGACGATCACGAACGGGACCAGGAACCAGGTCGGCAACGCCTCCGCCAGCGCGCCGATCGGGTCGGCGGCGATCGCGTCGCTCAGGTCCGTCGACGACCCGGCCAGCAGCAGACCGAAGCCGAACAGGATCACCGGCGCGATCGACGCCCCGAACGTGGTCCAGCCGACCACGCCCGCGCTGGACGAACGGCGCGGGAGGTAGCGCGAGTAGTCGGCGGCCAGGTTCACCCAGCCGAGACCGAAGCCGGTCATCAGGAAGACCAGGGCACCGATCAGCTGCTGGCTCGAGCCGCTCTGCAGCCCGGACACCGTGCTCCAGCTGATCCGGTCCGCGACCAGGACGATGTAGACGACGGTCAGGACGCCGGTGACGATCGTGATGATCGCCTGCGCCCGCATGATCAGGTCGAAGCCGAGCACGCCACAGGCCACGATCAGTAGGCCGACGACGACCAGGGCGATCACCTTCGTCAACCCGCCGCCGCCCCAGCCGAGCCGCTCGAACACCGTCGCGGTGGCCAGGGTGGCGAGGATGGTCAGCACGGTCTCCCAGCCGACGGTCAGCAACCAGGACACCAGCGACGGAAGTTTGTTGCCCCGGACACCGAACGCGGCCCGGCTGAGCACCATCGTCGGGGCCGAACCGCGCTTGCCGGCCAGTGAGATCAGCCCGCAGAGCAGGAACGAGAACACGATCCCGACCAGGCCCGCGATCAGCGCCTGCCAGAAGGAGATGCCGAACCCGAGCGCGAACGCGCCGTAGCTCAGCCCGAGCACCGAGACGTTCGCCCCGAACCACGGCCAGAACAACTGGCTGGGCCGGCCCTTGCGCTCCTCGTCCGCGATCACGTTCAGCCCGTTGCTCTCCACCGTGAGCACGCGGGGCTCTGCCTGCAGCCGGTCGGCCATGCCGTCTCCCGAAGTGAACCTGTCCAGTCCTGTTCAATCACGGTAGGACGGGCCGCGGAGACGGTCAAGGACGAGCGTCGTACCGGGCAGCGGGTGGACGCACTAGGCTGTCGAGCATGGCTCAGACCGAGTTGGGGATGCCCGCGGTGCGCCCGGACGTGGGTGCGCTGGCCAAGCTCGCGCCCGAGCCGGTCCGGTACCTGCTGAACTGGGGCCGCAAGTACTCCCTGTGGGTGTTCAACTTCGGCCTCGCCTGCTGCGCGATCGAGTTCATCGCCGCGTCGATGGGCCGGCACGACTTCATCCGGCTCGGAGTGATCCCGTTCGCGCCCGGGCCGCGGCAGGCCGACCTCATGGTGGTGTCGGGCACCGTGACGGACAAGATGGCGCCGGCGATCAAGCGGCTCTACGACCAGATGCCGGAGCCGAAGTACGTCATCTCGTTCGGCTCCTGCTCGAACTCCGGCGGCCCGTACTGGGACTCGTACTGCGTGACCAAGGGTGTCGACCAGATCATCCCGGTCGACGTGTACGTGCCCGGCTGCCCGCCGCGGCCGGAGGCGCTGCTGCAGGGCATCCTCAAGCTGCAGGAGAAGATCGCCGGCGAGGACATGACGAGCCGGTACGACGAGCCGTCCGCGGCGGCGCTGACCCGCGGACTGGTGACGCCGCAGTGATCAACGACGCGCTGAGTGCGCTGACCGCCGCCGGGATCGAGGCGACCCAGGCGGACAGCTTCGGTCCGGTGGCGATCGACGTACCGGCGCCGGCCTGGGTGACGGCGCACGAGGTCCTGCGGGACGCGGTCGGGCTGACGTTCTTCGACTTCCTGACCGCGAGCGACGAACTCACCGACGGGTTCCGGGTGGTGTCGCATCTCGCGGACTTCTGGGGTGGCGCGCACGTCGAGCACCTGCTGGTCCGGACGCTGGTCCCGCGGGACAAACCGGAGTTGCCGACCCTGACGGACCTGTACGCCGGGGCCAACTGGCACGAGCGTGAGACATACGAGATGTTCGGCATCACGTTCACGGATCACCCGAACCTTCTTCCGCTGCTGCTCCCGGACGGCTTCGAGGGCAACCCGCTGCGCAAGGAGTTCGTCCTCGCGTCCCGAGTGGCCAAGCCGTGGCCGGGCGCGAAGGAGCCGGGTGAGTCGGACCACGCTCCTTCCCACGGCGCACCCAGCCGCCGCCGCACGCTCCCGCCAGGGGTCCCCGACCCGGACAGCTGGGGCCCCCGCCCACCCGGCTCACCCGACCCGGACCCGCTGGCCCCCGCCCAGGCCGCCTCCACCCCGGCCCGCCCCCGCCGAACCCCCACCGAACGCCGTACCCGCAAACAATCAGAACCCTCACCTCCGACCGAGGCGCAAGCCTGACGCTGGGTCAGATGAACTCGGTGGCGTGTTCCTGGGCCCATTCGGCGAAGGTGAGGGCTGGGCGGCCGGTCAGGCGGGGGACTGTGCGGGTGACTGGTTCGGGGGTGTCGACCAGGGAGGCCCAGTAGGCGACTGAACTGTCGGCGAGGGTTGCGTCGGCGCCCAGGTCGAGCATGGACTGGCGGGCGGCCGCAGGGGTGAGTTCCTCGATGCGCATCTCCTTGCCGATGACCCGTGCGATCGTCTCGACCTGCTCGGCCTGCGTCAGTCCTTCGGGTCCGGTGAGGTCGTAGGTCTCGCCGAGGTGGTGGTCGTTCAGGAGGGTGAGTACGGCGACCGCCGCGATGTCGTGTTCGTGGATCAGGGACCGCCCGGCCTTCGGGAACGGCAGTCGTACGACGTTGCCGTTGCGGAACTGCTCCGCCCAACCCTGCGCGTTCACCGCGAAGCCGCTCGGCCGCAGGAACGTCCAGTCCTTGTCCTGCCGCAGCAGTTCCTCAACATCACCCCAGACACCCCCGGTCGCCGCGCTCAACGCGGACAGGTACACGACCCGCTTCGGCAACTCCGCGACGATCGGCGCGACTCCCTCGGCGCTGAACGACGGCCACAGGAAGAAGGCCGCGTCGACACCGCTCGCGGCACGTCGTACGGCGGACGGGTCGTAGATATCGCCCTGGACCAACTCGACGTCCGGCGGCAGCCCGGCCGCGTCCGGCGTACGGACCAAGGCCCGGACCGTCGCGCCGGCGGCTCGCAGGCCGGCCACGACCTGACGGCCGACCCGCCCGGTGGCTCCGGTGACAAGGACGATCATGTGTTCTCCTCGTGAACTCGGTGGAACACCAAGCCTTTGACCTCAACGTTGGTTGAGGTCAAGCCGGAGTCGGTAGGGTGCGGTCATGGTCGAGTTCGTGGTGCGGGTGGTGGGCGTCGTGGTCGCCTTCCTGGTGGCGCCCTTGCTGGTCGGTCAGGCCGAGCACAAGGTGATGGCGCACATGCAGTCGCGGCTCGGTCCGATGTACGCGGGTGCGTTCCACGGCTGGGCGCAACTGGTCGCGGACGGCGTGAAGTTCGTGCAGAAGGAGAGCGTGGTCCCGGCAGCCGCGGACCGGCGGGTGTTCGAGTGGGCCCCGATCGTGGCGATCCTGCCGTACCTGGCCGCGATCGCCGCGATCCCCCTGGCTCCCGGCATCGTCGGCGCGGACCTGGACTCCGGCCTGTTCTTCGTGCTGGCCGTGATGAGCATCGGCGTGCTCGGCTCGCTGATGGCGGGTTGGGGCAGTGGCAACAAGTACAGCCTGCTCGGTGGTCTCCGGGTCGCCGCCCAGCTGATGAGCTACGAGCTGCCGTTCGTCCTCTCGGCCGCCAGCGTCGCGGTCGCGGCGGGTTCGCTCAGCCTGACCGGTATCGCGGAGGCCTGGAACCCGTGGTGGCTGCTCTGGCAGCTGCCCGGCCTGATCGTGTTCTTCATCGCCGGCCTGGCCGAGTTGCAGCGGCCGCCGTTCGACATGCCGGTCGCGGACTCGGAGGTCATCTTCGGCCCGTACACCGAGTACACCGGCCTCCGGTTCGCGATGTTCCTGCTCGCCGAGTACGCCGGCATCGTCGTACTCGCCGGCCTGACCGCCGTGCTGTTCCTCGGTGGCTGGAGCGGGCCGGGGCCGGACTCGATCGGCTGGATCTGGTCGATCCTGAAGGTGGCACTGGTGGCGGTCGTGGTGATCTGGGTGCGGGTCTCGTTCCCGCGGTTGCGCGCCGACCAGCTGCAGAAGCTTGCCTGGCAAGGCCTCGTGCCGGTGGCGCTGCTCCAGCTCGCGCTCACCGGCATCGGGGTCACCGTCTTCGGCTAAGGGGTTGCCAGGGCTTCGGTGGGCGACAACCTCGACGCGCGGATGGCGGGGTAGAGGCCGGCCAGGCCGCCGATGACGAGGGTGGCCGCGATCCCGCCGGCCAGCGCCCACAGCGGGATGACGGTCAGCCAGTTCTGGTACGACGCGTAACCGGCGCTGACCGCGGATCCGAGAATCGCCCCGCCGACACCGCCGAGCGCGGACAGCAGCAGCGACTCGGTCAGGAACTGGGTCCGGATCTGACCGCGCGTCGCCCCGAGCGAACGCCGCAACCCGATCTCCGCCCGGCGTTCCAGCACCGAGATCACCATGATGTTCGCGACGCCGACCCCGCCGACGAGCAGCGCGACCGCGCCGAGGCCGAGCAGCAACCCGGTGAACGCCTCACCGGCGGCCTGTTTGGCGGCGAGCGCGTCGGACGGCCGCGACACCTCGACCTCGTTCGGCGCCTCCGGGTTGGCCGTTGCTCCGAGCACCGAACGGACCGCCTCGACCTGGGAGTCGTCCGACCGGGTGTAGATCGTGGTCGGGTGCCCGTCGAAGTCGAGCGCGGTGTCCGCGGCCGGCCACCCCATCAGGGCGGCACTGTCGAGCTCAGGAGCCAGGGCAGCCGGCTCGAGGATGCCGAGCACCGTGAACCACTTGTTGCCGATCAGCACCTGGGTGTCCGGTCCCGCCCGGGTGATCCCGAGCCGCTCGGCGGCACTCGCCCCGAGCACGGCCGCCGGGTAGCGGCCGGTCGCGGCGTCGATCCACTTGCCGCTGCGGATCGCGCCGCCGATGGTGTCCAGCAGGTTCGTCCGGGCGGCGTACGCGATGATGCCGTTCGTCTCGACGGCCGGGATCTTGTCGCTGCGGTAGACCGAGACGTCGTCGACCCGGCCGATCGCCGACTGCGCCCGGACCGGGCCGATCCGGCCGACCATCGCCTCCGCGGTCAACGGCAGCTGGGCCTGTTCGCCGGTCAGCGTGGTGCCCGGCGCGACCGTGAGCAGATTGGTGCCCAGGGCATCGAGCTGGTTGTCCAGCTCGGCCCGCGACGAGGACGAGATGCCGACCACGGCGACCATCGCCGCGATCCCGATCGCGATCCCCAGCGCGGACAGGAACGCCCGCATCGGCCGCGTGCGCAACCCGACCGCGCCGACCCGGACCACGTCCCGCGGCCACAGCTTCGCCGGCTTCAACTCGTTCACGATCGCACCTCCTCGATGATCCGGCCGTCGCGCATCCGGACCTGGCGGGGCAGCGACGCGGCGATGTCCCGGTCGTGGGTGATGATGACGACCGTCGTACCGGCCGCGTGCAGGTCGCGCAGCAACTGCATCACCCCGGCACCGGACTGGGAGTCGAGCGCCCCGGTCGGCTCGTCGGCCAGCAGTACGGCGGGCTCCCCGGCGACCGCCCGGGCGACGGCAACCCGCTGCCGCTCACCGCCGGACAGCTCATGCGGTTCGTGGTCCATCCGGTGGCCGAGGCCGACGCGTTCCAACGCCGCCGCCGCCCGCTTCCGCCGGACGGACGGCCGCAGACCGGAGTACAGAAGCCCGTCCGCGACGTTGTCCAGCGCCCGTACGCCGGAGGCCAGGTGGAACTGCTGGAACACGAACCCGATCCGGGTCGCCCGCAGCGCGGACAGACCCGAGTCGGACAGCCGCGCCACGTCGTACCGGTCGATCCGGACCGTGCCGGACGTCGGCCGGTCCAGCGTGCCGAGGACGTTGAGCATCGTCGACTTGCCCGATCCCGACGGGCCGACGATCGCGACCAGTTCGCCGCGCTCGATTCGCAGGCTGACCCCGCCGAGGGCCCTCACCCCGCCGGGGTACACCTTGGTCACCTCGGTCAGCTCGATCACTTCGGGATCCCCACCACGGTGCCGGCCTTGATCCCGGTGCCGCTGATCTCGACCTGGCCGGCGGCGAACAGGCCCGTCTTCACCGGCACGTAGCGCGACGTCGTACCGTCGGTGACCTCGACACCGAAGCCGCCCTCGCGCAGGGCGACCAGCGCGGACACCGGCACGGTCAGCACGTTCTTGCGTTCGGATGCGGTGAACGTGACGTCGACGGACGCCAGCGACCAGCCGGCCACCGCCTTCTGGTCGTCGATGGCAACGATCACCTCGACCTTGGTCTCCGGGTCCTTGTCCGGGCTCTCGGCCGGGATGATCACCGTCGACACCTCCTCGACGCGGCCCGGCACGGTCTTGCCGTCCGGGAGGGCGACCCCGACCTTCGCCTGCGGTTTCGCGAGCCGCTGGTCGGCGGCGTCGAGCTGGACGGTGACGGCCTTCTTCGTGCCGGTGTAAGTGAGGACGTTCTGGTTCGGCCCGATCGGAGTGCCCTCCTGCGCCTCCACGCTGTCCACCCGGATGTGGCCCGGTGCGAACACGACACTGCCGAGCTCGACGACCCCTGTCTCGTCCAGACCGAGGTCCTCCTGCCACTCCTCGACCGCCTCGGCGGTGGCGTCGGTGTACTCGTCGTCGACGGTGAAGCCGGTGTACCCCATCGCACTGAGGTTCTGCTCGAGCTGCAGGACGTCCGTACCCTCAGTGCCGTCTGCGAGCTTCCGGTACGCCGGCAGTGCGCCGTACAGGAGCGTGGTCGGCTTGTTGTCCACGCTGTAGACGGTCTGGCCGCGTCTGACCTCCTGTCCGCTGTCCGGTACGGCGGTGATCGTTCCGGCGACGCGGTTGACCAGCGACGACGTCGTACCGAAGCCGAGCTCGCCGTCCGCGGTCTCGGTGTCCTTGAGGGTCTGCTGCGTGACCTTGGTGGTGTTGACGGGTACTGCGGCCGCCGTCTGGTCCGCGGCCTGGCTGGTGTCGCCCCGGTTCACCAGGAACGCGCTCGCTGCGCCTCCGGCGGCCAGGACGACGACTGCGGTGAGTGCTCGACGCATCACTTACCCGCCAGAATCGGTTGGCAGGCCTCCTGCGCCTTCTGGAAGTCCGGGTCGTCGCCGACACCGGGGCCGATCATGATCCCGCGCTGCCCCGGCTTCGGGTCCGGGAACTTCTCCACACCGTTGTTACGCATGCACTCGGCGAACTTGCGGCCGTTCTCCTCCTGCTGGGGGTTCGGGCTGCCCTCGACCTGCGGGTTGTACTGCTTGCAGGCGTCCATGGCCTGCTGGACCTTCTCCTGGGTCACTCCCGAGCCCCGGTCGAACTTGAGCATCGGACCCTTGCCGGGTTCGGGGTCGGGCACGTCCAGCCCCTGCTCGCGCAGGCACTGGGTGAACTTGATCGCCATCTCGTCGCGGCTGAGGCTGGCCGGCGCGCTGCTCGGTGCGGTCGCCTGAGGCCGTGCCCCGGCACCCGACGCGACCTGGTTGGCCGGCTCGTCCGAGCCGCAGCCGGTCAGCAGCAGTACGGCGGCCGCCAGCGTTGCAGCGGCCACTGTGGTCTTACGCATGTCGTCTCCTTGGATCGGTCTGGGTGGTAAGCCTTGGCCGCGGCCCGTTTCCCTGCCGTTTCCGGAGCCGATAACGCGGAGGAAACACGGCCGTCGGGGATCATGGGAGGCGTGCGTGTGCTGGTGGTCGAGGACGAACCGTTGCTGGCGGCAGCGATCGCCGAGTGGTTGCGGGACGACTCGCATGCCGTCGACGTGGCCGGCGACGGCGGTTCCGCGCTGGAACGGCTGACGGTGAACGAGTACGACGTACTCGTCCTGGACCGCGACATCCCCGTCGTTCACGGGGACGAGGTGTGCCGGCGGCTGGTGGAGTCCGGGTCGGCGACCCGGGTGCTGATGCTGACGGCCGCGGCCGCCGTCACCGACCGGGTGGAGGGACTGGGCTTGGGTGCTGACGACTACCTGACCAAGCCGTTCGCCTTCGCCGAGCTGGCCGCGCGGGTGCTGGCGCTCGGGCGGCGGAGCCGGCCGGCGGACCCGCCGGTACTGCGTCGTGCCGGTGTGACCCTGGACCCGGCACGGCACGAGGTGTTCCGGGACGGGCGGTACGTACCCCTGTCGAAGAAGGAGTTCGCCGTACTGGCGGAACTGCTCCGAGCCGACGGCGCGACCGTCTCGGCCGAACAACTGCTGGAGAAGGCATGGGACGAGCACGTGGATCCGTTCACCGGGGCGGTCCGGCTGACCATCCTGAAGCTGCGGCGGAAGCTGGGGGAGCCGGGGCTGGTGGAGACCGTCACCGGCGTCGGCTACCGCATCCCCTGAGGCGGATGAGCCTGCGGGGTCGGCTCACCCTCATCTACGGCGGACTGTTCATGGTGGCCGGCGTACTGCTGCTCGGTGTGACGTACGTGCTGTTCAGCCAGAACCTCGGTGGCGGCTACCGGGTGCTGGTGCAGGGCACGTACATCCATTCACCGTCGCCTCTTGCCAGTCCTACGCCGCTTACGAGTCCGACGCCCGTCACTAGTCCTGCGCCGAGGCCGCCGAACCAGCTGTTCGTGCTGAACAAGGACGGCGACGTACTGACCGGCCCGGCGGCCGAGCGGGTGATCCAGGAGCAGCGGGAGCAAGTCCGGCAGGCGGCGGTCGAGTCCCTGCTCACCCAGGGCAGCATCGCCTTGCTCGTCGTCGGCGGGCTTGCGGCCGGGTTCGGCTGGTTGGTCGCCGGACGCGTGCTGGCACCTCTGCACCGCGTCACCGAGACCGCACGGCGCATTGCGGCGTCTCCAGCGGCTCTGCACGAGCGGATCGCGCTGCGCGGGCCCGATGACGAGGTGAAAAACCTGGCTGACGCCTTCGACACGATGGTCGAGCGACTGGACCACTCGTTCGACGGCCAGCGCCGGTTCGTCGCCAACGCCTCACACGAGTTGCGTACGCCGCTCACGCTCGGCCGTGCCCTGGTCGAGGTCGCGATGCATCGCCGTACGGCGTCCGCCGACGTGAAGGAGCTCGGCGAGAGCCTGCTGACGATCAACGCACGGCATGAGCAGCTGATCGACGGGCTGCTGATCCTGGCCGACTCGGAGAAGCAGCTGACCGCGCGGTACCCGGTGAACCTGGGCGATGTCGTCAATCACGTCGCCGGCCAACTGTCGGCCGAGGCGTCGGCGGCAGGCGTTGAGCTGATCCGCGGTCCGGGCGATGCGCCGACGCAGGGTGATGCGCTCCTGCTCGAACGGCTCGTCCACAACCTGGTGGAGAACGGGATCCGGCACAACCTGCCCGAGGGCGACCGGTGGGTCCGCGTGATCAGCAGAACCGTCGGCGACCGGGTCGAGGTCGTGGTCACGAACACCGGTCCGGACATCCCGCCGTACGAAGTCGAGTCCTTGTTCAAGCCCTTCTACCGCCTCGGCGCCGAACGCCTCGTCGCCGGCAAGGGCGCCGGCCTCGGCCTCTCGATCGTCCGCTCGGTCGCGGAAGCCCACAACGGCACCGTGATCGCCACCCCCCGCCAAGGCGGCGGCCTGGAAATCAAGGTGTCGTTACCTGCCGATCCCGACTGAGAAAGGAACACCACCTACGGCGTCGGCTGCCTCGACCACTTTGGCGGTGGCTGCCTCGACCACCTTCGGCGCACGGATGACCGCCTACCGACCTCGGTGGACCCGTGCGTACCGACCGTTGGGGGGAGCCCGTCGTACCGACCCTCGGCGAAGCGCTGCGCCTGCTCCGGGCGGGACAACGCTCGGCGGGTGGTGGTGGAACTAGTCTGTCGTTGGCTGTCGATTCGGGGTGAGCGGGTTCGTTTAGGGGTGACAACACTCACCGGGAGGTCGCGATGAACCAGTACTTGCTCAGCATCTACCAGCCCGACGGGCCCGTGCCGGAGCCCGAGGTCCTCGAGCCGATCATGCGCGAGCTGGGTGCGCTGAACGAGGAGATGCAGGCGGCCGGCGTCTGGGTGTTCGCGGCCGGGCTGCACCCGCCGGAGACAGCGACCGTGCTCAAGGCGTCGGGTGACGAGGTGCTGGTGACCGACGGGCCGTTCACCGAGGGGAAAGAACACCTGGGCGGGTTCACCGTGATCGAGGTCGACGATCTGGACGCGGCCCTGAGCTGGGCGCGCCGATTGGCCAAGGTCCTCGAACCCCTGTCCATCGAGGTCCGGCCGTTCGCCACGTGAGCACGGACATCGCCGGTGTCTTCCGGGCCGAACACGGGCGTGCGGTCGCCGTACTGACGCGCGTGTTCGGCGACCTGGAGATCGCGGAGGACGCCGTTCAGGACGCGTTCGCCGCGGCGGTGGAGAAGTGGCCGCAGACCGGCGTACCGCCGAGTCCGGCCGGCTGGATCATCACCACCGCCCGGAACCGGGCGATCGACCGGCTGCGGCGCGAGTCGATACGCGAGGACAAGCACGCCCAGGCGGCGCTGCTTCACGCCGAGACCGAACCGGTGGAGGAGGGCGCTGTGCAGGACGACCGCCTTCGCCTGATCTTCACCTGCTGCCACCCGGCGCTGGCGCTCAACGTCCGGGTCGCGCTGACGCTGCGGATGCTCGGCGGCCTCACCACCGCCGAGATCGCCCATGCGTTCCTGGTGCCGGAGCCGACGATGGCGCAGCGACTGGTCCGCGCCAAGGCGAAGATCCGCGCCGCCGGGATCCCGTACCGGGTGCCGTACGAGGCCGACCTGCCCGAGCGGGTCCGCGGCGTTCTCGCCGTCGTCTATCTGATCTTCAACGAGGGGTACGCCGCCTCGTCCGGCGAATCCCTCGTCCGCGACGAACTGTGCGCGGAGGCGATCCGCCTCGGCCGCCTGCTGGTCGAGCTGATGCCCGACGAACCCGAGGCAGTCGGCCTGCTCGCCCTGATGCTGCTCCAGGCGTCGCGCCGTCCGGCCCGCGTACGCCCCGACGGCTCACTGGTGCGCCTGGCCGACCAGAACCGGACACTCTGGGACCGCCGCCTGATCGCCGAAGGTCACGACCTGGTACGGCGCTGCCTGCGCCGGAACCAGCCCGGTCCGTACCAGCTCCAGGCCGCGATCAACGCCGTACACACCGACGCAGCCTCCGCCGCGGAAACCGACTGGCGCCAGATCCTCCAGCTCTACGACCACCTGCTCACCGTCGACCCCACCCCAGTCGTCGCCCTCAACCGAGCCGTCGCCATCGCCGAGGTCCACGGCCCAGCCGCTGCCCTCCAGGTCGTCGACGACCTCGACCTAGGCTCCTACTACCTCTTCCACGCCATCCGCGCCGACCTCCTGACCCGCCTCAACCGCCCCACCGAGGCGCGAGCCGCCTACGAAGCCGCCCTGACCCTCACCACCAACCAGACCGAACAGGCCTTCCTCCGCACCCGCCTCGCCGATCTGTAGGCGGTGGGATTTGGAGATGCAGAGGTACTGAGATGGAGGAGTAATGGGGTCGAGCCCACGCGTGCTACGCGGCCGTTCCTCGTCGCTCCGCTCCTCGTCAGACCGCTACGCCCGCTCCCACCCACCCCCCGGCTTATCGCCGTTGCATCCTGCCGGCTGCCGCCGGACCTACGCGCTGCCGCGCGCCCGACCGCCTCGTGCTGCCGGGTGTTGTGGTGATCGAGTGAGCCCACGCGTGCTACGCAGCCGTTCCTCGTCGCTGCGCTCCTCGTCAGCCCGCTACGCCCGCTCCCACCCACCCCCCCCGGCTTATCGCCGGTGCATCCTGCCGGCTGCCGCCGGACCTGCGCGCTGCCGCGCGCCCGACCGCCTACTGCTGCCGGGTGTTCTGGTGATCGAGCGGCCCCACGCGTGCTGCGCAGCCGTTCCTCGTCGCTGCGCTCCTCGTCAGCCCGCTACGCCCGCTCCTACCCCCCCCCGGCTTATCGCCGGTGCAATCCGGCCGGCTGCCGCCGGACCTACGCGCTGCCGCGCGCCCCGACCGCCTCGTGCTCTGGTGATGGAGCGGGTCGCGGTGACCGCTGACACTGTCGGGCGGCGAGATATCTCCACCAGCCGCGGGGTCTGCCAAACGGGGACCACACGGGCGCCTCCTGGTCGTGCATGGATGCCGGAGAGCTGTCCGGAGAATCGCACCTGCGCTCCAGGGATAGGACGCCACGATCCTCGTCGCCAGGAGCTCCAGGGCGGGCGTCCGCCCAGGTGGTCGAAGGCGAGCGATAGCGAGCAGACCGCGGGCGGCAGCCCGCCAGGTGCCGGCGGCAGCCGGCACGGGAAACCGCGACAGCCGGGGGCGGGTGGGAGCGGGCGTAGCGGGCGCGACGAGGAGCGCGCGACGAGGAGTGGCCGCGCAGCACGCGTGGGCTAGACCCCAGTACCTGTCCAAACGTTCAGTAGGGTCGGGGGATGGCTGGGGACGGGTTCGAGCTGGTGTGTGAGGTGGAGCCGCCGACGCGGCCGGATTTGAAGCGGGTGCGGCATCAGATCGGGGTGATGAGTCCGATCGCGGATGCGTTCCTGATCCCGGACAACCACATCGGCCGGGCGACTGTGTCGAGTGTGGCGGTGGCGAACGAGGTGCAGGCGATGGGGTCGCGCGGGATCGCGTGCCTCAACTCGCGGGACCGGAACCTGCTCGGTTTCCGCCGCGACCTGCTCACGGCGGCGGCGTACGGCGTCGAGCAGTTCCTGTTCGTGCACGGCGACGACCCGGCCGAGGGGGCGCGGACCAGTCAGCTCACCGTTCGGACCATGATCGAGCAGGCGCGCAGTACGTCGTACCCGGGCTGCAACCCGTTCAAGGTCGGTGCCACTACCCGGCTGCGGCCGGTGCCGCGCTGGAAAGCAGAGGCCGACTTCCTCTACGTGCAGGTCAGCTACGACCTGGACGAGCTGCTGCGCTGGCGGGACAGCGTCGAGCTGGACATTCCGGTGTACGCCGGGGTGATGGTGCTCGCCAGCGCGAAGATGGCCCACAACCTGGCCGCTCTGCCCCAGCTGAGCATCCCGGACACACTGGTCGAGGCGGTCGAGCGGGACCGGGACGCCGGCGTGGACCACGCCTGCGAGCTGATCCTGAGGGTCCGTGACTCGGGTGCCTTCGACGGCGTTCACCTGATACCGGTCAGCCGCTACCGCGAGGTTGCCGCCCGCCTGGAAAGGGAACTGTGACGCCGGGTCGCACCGGATCGGGCCGGAACCGACTAGTGTCCTGCTAACAGGGCCCTACTGACGACAGGAGGAGGCGTGGGCGTACCTGGCAAGGGGCTGATCGAGGGGCTCAAGGTCACCGCCAAGACTCTGGCCCGCCGCTCCGTCACCGAGCAGTACCCCGATGTCCAGCCGGAGCTGCCGCCGCGGACCCGGGGCGTGATCGCGCTGCTGGAGGAGAACTGCACGTCCTGCATGCTGTGCGCCCGGGAGTGTCCGAGCTGGTGCATCTACATCGACTCGCACACCGAGACCGCGCCGTCGGTCGGTGAGCAGGCCCGCGAGCGCAGCCGGAACGTGCTGGACCGGTTCGCGATCGACTTCAGCCTGTGCATGTACTGCGGCATCTGCATCGAGGCCTGCCCGTTCGACGCGCTGTTCTGGTCGCCGGAGTTCGAGTACGCCGAGACCGACATCCGCAACCTGACCCACGAGAAGGACCGCCTCCGCGACTGGATGTGGACGGTCCCGGCACCTCAGCCGATCGACCCCGGCCCGGCCGTCACCGCCTCGGAGCCCTCGGAGGACGAGGCGTGACAACAGCCCTCTTCTCCGTCGCCGGGGTGGTGGCGGTGATCGCTTCCGTCATCGTCGTGACGTCTCGCCGGATCGTGCACGCCGCCCTCTGGCTGGTTGTGGCGCTCGGCGCGGTCGCCGGCTGCTTCGGAGCCCTGCACGCCGAGTTCGTCGCGCTGGTCCAGATACTGGTGTACGTCGGCGCGATCGTCGTACTGGTGCTCTTCGCCCTGATGCTGACGAAGGCACCGACGAATCCGCTGCCCGAGCTGACGACGGGTCGCAGCCCGTTCGCAGCGGTGGTCGCCGCCGTCCTGGCTCTGATCCTCGGCGCCGGAGTGGTGATTGCCTTCGGCAACGAGAAGATCGAGTCGGTGCCGGACGGATCGGCGGAAGCCGTCGGGACAGCGGTCTTCAAGACCTGGGTGCTGCCCTTCGAGGTCCTGTCCGTGCTCCTGCTGGCGGCGTTGATCGGCGCGATCGCCTTGTCCCAAAGGAAATTGTCGGAAGGCTCTGACAAGGTGTCGTCCTCGGGGAAGGAGGACTGACATGCCGTTGATTCTCCCGCTGCTGCTGGCGGTCGTGCTGTTCTGCATCGGCGTGTACGGCGTGCTGGCGCGGCGCAACGCGATCACGCTGCTGATGTCCTTCGAGCTGATGCTGAACGCGGTGAATCTCAACCTGGTCGCCTTCGACGCCTGGCGGCTCGACGGCCTCGCCACCGGCCAGACGCTGGCGGTCTTCGTGATCACCCTGGCCGCCGCCGAGATCGGTCTCGGCCTGGCGATCGTCTTGCTGCTCTTCCGCGGTCACGGGCACGTCGACGCGGACGCGGCGCGCGACCTGGTCGAGCAGGAGAAGGGCGCGGCCACGTGATCGCGACCGCATGGCGCGTGGCCGGCGTCGGCTTCTCGCTGCTCGTCGTCCTGATGGCCGGTCTGCTGTACGGCGCCGAGCCCGAACAGGCCTCGTTCCTGAACTCGTCGATCGACGGGCTGACGCTCGGCTTCGCCGTACGCACCGACGACCTGACCGTGCTGCTGCTCGCGGTGGTCGGGGTGATCGCGACGTGCGTCCAGGTCTACTCGCTCGGCTACCTGCACCAGCGTGCGGCGTCGTACCACGCTCTGGTCACTCTGTTCACCGCGGCGATGGCGACGGTCGTGGTCGCGGACAGCCTGTTCCTGCTGCTGATCGGGTGGGAGGTGATGGGCGCCTGCTCGTACCTGCTGATCGGCCACTACTGGGAGCGCCGGGACGCCCGGTCCGGCGCGGTCAAGGCGTTTCTGATGACGCGGCTCGGCGACGTCGGCTTCCTGTTCGGCATCTTCGTCCTCGGCGTCGGCGCAGGCACCTTCCGGATCTCGGAACTGGATCCTGCGCAGATCTCGCCTGGGGTGCTCACCACCGGGACGCTGCTGCTCCTGGTCGGCGTGGTCGGCAAGTCGGCCCAGGTGCCGTTGCAGACCTGGCTTCCGGACGCGATGCCGGGTCCGAGCCCGGTCAGCGCGCTGATCCACGCCGCGACGATGGTTGCCGCCGGCGTCTTCGTGATCGCCCGGCTGTACGACGTCTTCGCGGCGTCCGGGACCACGTTGACCGTGCTGGCGATCGTCGCTTCGGTGACGATGCTGTTCGCCGCACTGTGCGCGATGGCCGCGGTCGAGGTGAAGCGGGTGCTCGCCTGGTCGACCGTGAGCCAACTGGCGATCATGTTTGCCGGATTGTCCTTGGGTACTGCGGACGGTCGCCACGCAGCGCTCTTCCACCTGGTCACCCACGCCGCGTTCAAGGGGCTGTTGTTCCTCTGCGCCGGCGTCCTGCTCCACCAGGTCGGCAGTGCGGCTTTCGTCGTACTGCGTCGCTACACGCGTCGCGGCCGGTTGCGGAAGGCATTGCCGGTCACGTTCGTCACGATGACGGTCGGTCTGGCCGCGTTGGCGGGCGTACCCGGGTTCGCCGGGTTCTTCTCGAAGGACACGGTGGTCGAGGCGGCCTGGCATCACGCGCGGGACGGTTCGGTCGTTGGCTGGGTCGTGCTGGCATCGGTGTGCCTGACCGCGGCCTTGACCGCGTTCTACTGCGTGCGGATGTGGCTGTGGGTGTTCTTCCGCACGCCCGCGGTCGCCGGTGCGCTGGGCGCCTTCGAGGACGACGACTCGATGGCCGATCTCGACGAACCCGACACGTCCAAGCTCCGCGACGCGCCGTGGGTCATGCTGTCGCCGCTGGTCCTGCTCGCCGTCGCGTCGATCGTCCTCGGGTACGTCGACGGCGTGCATCTCAACTGGATCGTCGGGCTGGTGACGACCGTGCTCGTCCTGCTCGGTGCGTTGCCGGCGTACTCGCTGTGGTCGCGCGGTGCGGATCCGCGGCCAGTGGTGCTGGAGCGCGAGTTCGGGCTCGACACGTTGTACGACCGGATGTTCGCCGCACCGGCTCGGTGGCTGGCGCGGCTGACTGTGGCCGGCGATGACGATGTGATCGGGGCTTACGTCCGGGCCACGGGACGCACGGGGACCCTGGCGTCACAGGGCTTCCGGCGGTTGCAGACCGGGAACGTGCAGACGTATCTGACCGCGGCCGTGGTCGGCGTGGTCGCCTTGGCGGTGCTGGCCGGGGTGATCGGCTCGTGAGCTTCTTGGCTGAGGTGGTGAGCTCGTGAGTGCGATTCTGCTCGGAATCCTTGCGTTGCCGATCCTTGCGGCCCTGGCGTTGTGGGCGATTCCGGCGGCGATCGGCGACCGGCTGGCCGCGCAGTACGGTTCGGTGATCTCGGGGCTGGTGCTGGTCGGATCGCTGCTGCTGTGGCCGCGGACCGAAGGCTGGTTCGCCTACACGCCGTTGCAGAACGAGGTCCTAGGCGACGATGCCCGGCCGCTGCAGGCGGTGACCGACGTGCCGTGGATTCCGTCGCTCGGCGTGCGGTTCCACGTCGCGGTGGACTCGATCTCGATGCCGCTGATCGTGCTGACCGCGCTGCTGACGTTCCTGTGCTGCCTGTACTCGTTGCGGATCACGCCGCGGGTCGGCCGGACCAGGTCGCTGATCGCGCTGCTGCTGGTGATCGAGGCCGGCGTGATCGGCACCTTCTCCGCGATGGACCTGGTGCTGTTCTTCGTCTGCTTCGAGATCGTGCTGATCCCGATGTGGCTGGTGATCGACATCTGGGGTGACGACCACGACCCGGCCGGGCGGCGGCGGGCGGCGACGACGTTCGTGCTGATGACCGTGCTCGGCTCGGCGCTGATGCTGCTGGGCTTCCTGCTCGTGTACCGGGAGGCGGGGACGTTCGACATCGTCCGGCTGACCAACTCGCCGGTGCTCGGCGGGCACGGTGTCCCGTTGGCCGCGGCGGTCCTGATCGCGGTCGGGCTGGCGGTGAAGGTGCCGCTGTGGCCGTTGCACATCTGGCTGCCCGACGCGCACGCGAAGGCGCCGACGGTCGGGTCCGTCCTGCTGGCCGGTGTGCTGCTGAAACTCGGCACCTACGGCCTGATCCGGATCCTGCTCCCGGTGCTCCCCGATGCGACCGTCACGATAGCGCCGTACCTGGCCGGGTTCTCCACCGTCGCGATCATCGCCGGGTCGCTGGCGTGTCTGGCGCAGACCGACGTGAAACGGCTGATCGCGTACTCGAGCGTCGGCCACATGGGCTTCATCGGGCTCGGCATCTCCACGCTGTCGCCGGCCGGTCTGCGCGGCGCGCTGTTCGCGAACATCGCGCACGGGATCATCACCGGCCTGCTGTTCTTCCTGGCCGGTGCGATCAAGGACCGGCACGACACCAGCGACCTGCGGGTGATCGGCCGGGCGCTGTACGCGCGGCTGCCGCGGATCGGTGCGCTGCTGACGTTCGCCAGCCTGGCGTCGCTCGGGTTGCCGGGGCTGGCCGGGTTCTGGGGCGAGATGCTGGTCCTGCTCGGCGCCTACGACCCGAGCGACCTGTTGCCTCGGACCACCTATCTGGTGCTGATGGTGGTCGCCGGGCTCGGGACCGTGCTCACCGCGGCGTACTTCCTCCGGCTCGTTCGCAACCTGTGCCAGGGTGATCCGGCCGAGAATCCGGCCGCCGCCTTCGCGGTCGATCTGAGCCGGATCGAACTGATCACCTGGACGCCGCTCGTCGTCCTGACCGTCCTCCTCGGGGTCTGGCCCGGCCTCCTTCTGCATCAGTGGGGGAGCCTGTGACCCTGACCTGGACTGAATGGCAGGCGATCGCCGTACCGTTGGTGCTTGCCTTGGGCGCGGTCGCCGTACTGCTGATCGACGGGTTCTGGCGGAGCGCGCCGGCGCAGTTGCGGCACACGGTGGTGACGCTGCTGACCGGGGCGGTGATCCTGTTCGGGCTGGTGTTCGTCTGGGCCCAGCGGAACGAGGTGAAACCGGCGTTCTGCCGTGCGGCGGTCGAAGGGCCGGCCGAGTGCAGCCTGGTGTTCGAGCCCTTGACCGCGGGGTTGTGGGCGGTGCTGCTGATCGGCGGGCTCGGCGTCGTCGGGCTGTCGGCGTACCGGCTTCTCGCCTCGGACATCCCCATCGGTGAGTACCACTTCCTGTTGCTCAGCGCCCTCGTCGGGGCCACGGTGCTCGCCGGGGCCCGCGATCTCGCCACGGTCGTGATCGGCCTGGAGGTCGTGTCACTGCCGAGCTTCGCCATGGTCGCGTTGCGCCGGGACCGGCGCGGATCGGAGGGTGCGCTCAAGGCGTTCCTGGTGTCGGTGCTGTCGACCGCGGTGATGCTGTTCGGGATCTCCTACCTGTACGGCGTGACCGGTTCGCTGTACCTGACCACGATCGCGAACCGGCTCAGCGGGCTCGAACCGGACCTGCGGCGGGTCGCGTTCGCGGCCGGGCTGTTCGTGATCGTCGGGTTCGGCTTCAAGATCGCGGCCGTGCCGTTCCATGCGTGGCTTCCGGACACGTACGTCGGGGCGCCGGTCGAGGTGACCGCGTTCCTGGCGGTGGTGTCGAAGTCCGCCGGTGTCGCCGGTCTGCTGGTGCTGGTGACGAGCGGGATCGCGCCGAACGGATCGGACCTGCGCACCGTCGTCGCCATCCTCGCCGCGGTGACGATGACCGTCGGCAACCTGGCCGCGCTGCGCCAGGTGGAAGCGGTCCGGCTGCTGGCCTGGTCGTCGATCGGTCAGGTCGGTTTCCTGCTCGCTCCACTGGCGGTCGGTGACGCGCAGGCAGTCGTCGGGTATCTGGCGGCGTACGTCGTGGTGACGTTGGGCGCCTTCGGTTCGGTCGCCGTGGTGCAGCGGCACCGGCCGGGCGGACTGCTGTCGGACTACCGCGGCATGGTGCGGTCCGAGCCGGGGCTCGCGGTCGCGTTGATCTTCTTCCTGGTCGTGCTGGCCGGTCTGCCGCCGGGGCTGGCCGGATTGTTCACCAAGTTCGCCGCGTTCCAGGCGGTCATCGACGCGCATCTCGGCTGGCTCGCGATCGTAATGGCGGTCAACGTGATGATCGGGCTCGCGGTCTACCTGCGCTGGGTCGCGGAACTGTTCCGGCTGCCCGCCGAGGACCCGTTCGCGGTCGACATCGAGACCCCGGCCGTCGCGATGATCTCGTTGTGCGCGGCGACCGCCGTCGTAGTCTCCATCCTCCCCAGCACCCTCTTCGCCCTCGCAACGTGACACCCGGCAGTCCGTGGATGCGCGACCGCTCGGCCACAGCCTTGCGGAGACGTGACATCTTGCGGACAAACCCGCTCGGCTCGCCCTCCCGCTGCCTAGGGTTGTCCAGGTGATCGCACGCGGATTCCTCGGCCTGGTGGCTGTGCTGGCTCTGACGGCCTGCTCGTCCGGCGACGACACGTCCACAGACGGGGAATCCCCGGCGACGGCACCCTCGTCCGCGTCGTCTCCGCCCGAACAGTCGCTCACGCCCGGACAGTCGCTCACGCCCGGACAGTCGCCGACGACGGGGGAGCCGTCCTCGACCCCGGTGCAGCCGTCGACTCCGGCCTTGCCGGCCGCGAAGGACGGTCAGAACTACGCGGCCTGCGCCGATGGCAACTGCGAGGTCCTGATCCGCCGGACAGCCGCCCTCACCATCGACGGGAAGAAGGTGACCGCGACAGTCACGGACGGATACGTCCGGCTCGTCCACCGCGGCGCCGACGCGTTCGACGTCGGCGTCAGCGGCGGCGGGGCAACCAGTTGGGGCGATTCCGGTGGTCCGCTCCACACCCTGACCGTCAAAGCCGCGGAGGGTTCGGACGCCATCCTCGTCCTCCGGACAGCCGGTTAAGCGGGCTGTTTGGCGAGGAACTCCTGGTACTGCGACCAGACGCGACGCCAGAGGTGGTCGCGGCGGGTGGCGTCGAGGTGGGGGAGCGGTAGGTAGAAGACGTCGGCCAGGGTCCCGAAGTAGTCGGCCGGGTTGTCGATGATGGTCCGGTCGACCCGGTCGGCGAAGGTCTCCGTCAGGCCGACGGCACGCAGTACGACGACCGACTTCGGCTTCCGGCGGAAGGCGGAGGCGAGGCGGACGAAGGGGGAGTCCGGACCCACCGACAAACGGGCGTGCTGCGCGGCGAAGGCGTCCAGGCCCACCGCGGCGGATTCGAAGTCCATCCCGACCAGGCTGCTGCGCGGGTCGTGGTCGAGCCGCCAGCCGTCGACCTTCTCGGAGGCGCGCAACCGCAGGTCGAACGGTTCCTGATGATCGTCGCCGGCCTCCAACGGCATCGGCGTCACGAGTCCGTCACCCATACCGACGTCGACAAGCCACTCCCGCTCGGGATCCTCGATCAGACCGCTCACGGTGAGCACCATGTGGCTCCCGTCCACGATGCCCGGGTGGTTCGGAGTCTGTACGCCGCCGCGATGCATCTCCACCCGGTAGCCGAGCTGGGTCAGCAGCAGCGCGAAGGTTCCGTTGAGCTGGAAGCAGTAGCCGCCGGTCTCCCGCGCGATGATCCGCTTGGCGACGTCCTCCGGATCGAGCGGTCCACCCTCGCCGAACTGGTACTGCACCGTCTCGTAGGGCACCGTGTCGACGAACGCCTGGTGCAGCTGCGACAACGCCTCCAGCCGGGGCGGGCCGTCGTACCCGGCGATGCCGATCCGCTGCAAGAACCCCTCCGTGTCCACCCGCGTGAGGCTAGCTGCAACGTCGTGCCGCCGCTACCGGGTTGCACCTTCCGGCAATTGTCGAGGCACGGCAGGATTCACCGAGTGATCGACGTACTCGACGCCCAGCAGTCGCTCCAGGTCGCGCCCGACCTGGCCGCCGTCTACCTGTCCGCCTTCGGGGCGCCCGGGTACGACGAGGACGCCGCCAGGGCCGAGCAGTTCGGGAACGAGCAGTTGCCCCTGCACTCGCAACGCGATGGGTTCAAGCTCGTGGTGGCCAGGGCGGACGACCGGATCGTCGGGTTCGCGTACGGGTTCACCGGGCAACGCGGCCAGTGGTGGTCGGACCGGCTGGTGGAGACCGCTCCGGCGGAGATCGTCGACGAGTGGGTCGGCGGTCACTTCGAGTTCGTCGAGCTGGCGGTGGCGGTCGAGGCACAGGGTCGAGGGGTCGGCTCCGCGCTGCACGACGTACTGATGGCTGATCTACCGCACGAGAAGGCGCTGCTGGCGACGTACACCGATGATCGGCCCGGCCCCAGGCTGTACCGGAGGAAGGGCTGGCAGGTGCTGGTCCCGGACCTCGGATGGGGGTCCGCGCTCTACGGTCTGCGAATGCGCTGAGTTTCGGATACGGGATGCCGCTGCAACCGTGACCTGGCAGGGTAGGGCCATGACTTCTGAGCGGATCTATGTCGGGAGCTACACGAGTCAGCCGGGCGGTGGCGAGGGCATCGGGTTCGGGCCGCTGGACGGGATCGGGCTGGTGGCAACCACCACCGATCCGTCCTTCCTGGTCAGGTCCGCGGACGGTCGGTTCCTGTACGCCACGAACGAGACCGAGAACGGCAGCGTCAGCGCGTTCGCGATCCAGGGGGACGGCCGACTCGAGCTGCTGAACGAGCAGCCGACCAGCGGCGACCACCCGTGCCACCTGGACATCGACCCGTCCGGCCGGTTCCTGCTGTCGGCCAACTACACCTCCGGCTCGGTCGCGATCCACCCGATCGCGGCGGACGGCTCGCTCGGTGAGGCGACCCAGGTCCTGCAGCGCGAGGGCACCGGGCCGAACAAGGAACGTCAGGAGGGCCCGCACGCGCACCAGATCGCGTTCGACCCGTCCGGCACCTACACGCTCGACGTCGACCTCGGCTCGGACAGCGTCTACGTCTCCACGCTGACCGAGGACGGGCGGCTCGAGGAGGTGGACCGGCTGCACGTCCACCCAGGCGCGGGACCGCGGCACCTGGTCTTCCACCCCACCGCGGGCGCGGCGTACGTGATCAACGAGCTCGACTCGACGCTCAGCGTGTGCAGCTACAGCGACGGCAAACTGCGGATCGTGCAGACCGCGTCGACCCGGCCGGCCGACTCGCCCGGAGAGAACTTCCCGGCCGAGCTGCTGATCTCGGCCGACGGCCGCCGCCTGTACGGCTCCAACCGCGGCGACAACACCATCGCGGTCTTCGCCGTCGCGGCGGACGGCCTCACGGTCGAACTCGTCCAGACCATCGACTCCGGCGGCAACTGGCCCCGGCACCTTGCCTTCAGCAACGACGGGTCCCGGCTCTACGCCGCCAACGAGCGCTCCGACACCATCGCCACCTTCGTCGTCGACGCCGAGGACGGCACCCTCATCCCCGCCGGCGCCCCAGCAACCTGGCCGAAGCCGGTCTGCATCCTGCCGGTCTAGGACTTCGCGGCGACGTACAGGCGGAGGATTGTGTCGTAGTCGATAATTTCGACGGCCGTTGCGGAGGCCAGTTCGGCGGCGGGGACGGTCTGGTGGGAGCCGATCACCAGCAGTTTGCGGGGGTCGCTGACGTCGACGCCGTACTTCGTCTGGACGAACGCGCGGTTCTCCGGCGTTTTGAAGTACTCGTCGTACCGGGCGAGCTGGGCGGTGCCTTCGGCGACCGTCGTCGTACGCCGGTGCTTCTTGCCGGCCTCGCGGAGCGGCAGGCCGAGGTCGCCGACGATGTGGCTGCCGTCGGCGCGCTCCAGGATGAAGTCCGGCGTGAGCGCGGCCTGATCGGTTGCCTCACCGTCGCGCCACTCGAGCAGCGGCCGCTGGATCAGCCGGCTCGCGTCGAACGCCGTGACCAGGATGTCCTCGTGCTCGCTCAGGAACGCCTCGGGGGTGGCATTCTGCAGGCCGTGCGCGAGGTACGTGCTGGTGAAGGCCTCGCTCTTCAGGCCCGCATCGCCCTTCGGCGCGCTCACGGTGCCGATCGGGTCGAGGTGGGGAGCGGCGCCGACAAAGTTCCGCACAAAGTCCAGGTACCGGTCGGCCGGCTCCGAGCGGTGGATCGCCAGCGCGAAGAACGTCCAGTGGAGCCGGATCGACGGACCGGCGGTGTGCACGAGCAGGGCCCGGTCGAACGTCGAGTAGTTGCCCGGCGCGAACCCGAGCAGCTGCTCGCCCGGACCGACGTACTCCGTGCCCAGGATCTTCAGAGCGCTCGGGAACCTGGCGTCGAGTTCACGACGGCCGGCCTGGGTGGCGACGGTGGCGTCCTTGACGATGTTCTCGCCGGGGAGCGGGAGCACCGGCTTGCCTTCGGCGAGACCGAAGTACTCCTCGATGCTGTTGGCCTTCTGCCGCCGTACCTCGAGGCGGTACTCGCGGCTCACACCGACCAGTTCGAGGATGTTCCAGTCCGGGGTCTCGGTGAGAAGCATGATGCGCGGGTACAGCAGCTGGCCCGGCAGTTCGCCGGCGTGACTGGTCGGCAGATGCTCACTCACACTGCGCAGGTGATCTCCCCAGAACTGAGTGTTCACCTTCACGAACTCGGTCGGTTTCAACGCGCGCTCCTCTCGGCCTCGTCGGTCTTCAGAGCAAACCACGGCCCGGCCCGCGGCTATTCCGCCGGGCCGCGCCGCGCCGGTCAGTTGCTCGCGAAGGACTCGTACATACCGGGCTCGTAGGAGCCGCCGGGGTTCTTGACGATCACCTGCAGCCGGTTGGCCGCATTGATCATGGCGACCAGCGAGACCAGTGCCGCGAGTTGGTCCTCGTCGTAGTGCTTGCACGCCTCGGCCCAGGTCTCGTCGGACACACCCTGGTGGGCGTCGGCGAGCCGGGTGCCCTCCTCCGCCAGCGCCAGCGCGGCCCGCTCGGCGTCGGTGAACACCGTCGCTTCGCGCCAGGTGGCAACCAGATGCAGCCGGACCGCGCTCTCGCCGGCCGCGGTGGCATCCTTGCTGTGCATGTCGGCGCAGGCACCGCAGCCGTTGATCTGGCTGGCGCGCAGGCTGACCAACTCCTGCGTCGACTTCGGCAGTGTCGACTGCTGGATCACCATCGCGGCGTTCGCGAGCCGCTTCGCGAGCTTGGAGGCGACCGGGTTCGTCATCAGGTTGAGTCGCATGAGGTCCTCATTCGTGAGTTCGTGAACTGTACGACCACGAGATGCCGGCGGGCCGATGGCTGTGACTGTGACGTGGAACACCGAACTCAGGTGTCACAGGGCGGCCGGATCCGGCGTCTCGTGCAGGAGACGGACGAGAGGATCGACCTATGAGCGAGCGCATGGATTCCGCCACCGAAGCCTTCGTCGCCCACCGCAACCTGCTGTTCACCGTCGCCTACGAGCTGCTCGGCTCGGCCGCCGACGCGGAGGACGTGCTGCAGGAGACCTGGCTGCGGTGGGTGGACGTCGACCTCGACGAGGTGCGGAACCAGCGCGCGTACCTGGTCCGGATCACCACCCGTCAGGCGCTGACCCGGCTGCGGACGCTCGGCCGCCGCAAGGAGTCGTACGTCGGTCCATGGCTGCCCGAACCGCTCCTCACCGCCCCGGACGTGGCCGAGGACGTCGAATTGGCTGACAGCGTCTCGATGGCGATGCTGCTGGTGCTGGAGACACTCACCCCGACCGAGAGGGCCGTGTTCGTGCTCCGCGAGGTCTTCGCCCTGGAGTACGACGAGATCGCCGAAGCCGTCGACAAGAGTCAGGACGCCGTACGCCAGATCGCGCACCGGGCCCGCAACCACGTCGCCGCCCGCAGGCCCCGCGGTGTCGTCTCCACGGCCCAGTCCCGGACCGCGGTCGCCGCCTTCAAGCATGCCATCGAGACCGGCGACCTGCGGGACCTCCTAGATCTGCTCGCGCCGGACGTCGTACTGCTCGGCGACGGCGGCGGGGTGAAGCAGGCCGTCCCACGGCCGGTCGCCGGCGCCGAGAAGGTCGCGCGTCTGCTGTCGGTCGGCCTCCCGAAGCTCACCGGCCGCGTCGCGGTCGACCCGGTCCAGATCAACGGCCACCCGGCCCTGATCGTCCGCATCGACGGCGAGGTCGACAACGTCATCGCTCTCCGCATCGACGACAACCTCGTCACCGGCCTCTACGTCGTCCGCAACCCCGAGAAGCTCTCCCGAGTCCTGGAAGAAACCCCAGTCACCCGCTGACCGTTGCGAGCGGACCTGGCCGGCGGCTAGCTTTCACTGTGAGGGAGAGCGCTCCGGCTGAGCGCCTGCGGACCTGGGCCGCCGGCGCCATCGGTGCCGGCGCGAGGGTAGTGAGGGTGCGTGCCTTGCACGCCGACCAAGGCCCCTGGCTCCTGTCCATCGAACACCGTGGTGTGCTGACGAACGCCGTACTGCGTGCTCCAACTCCACGGATCGACGCCGCGATGATCGCCACGGCCGCCGCCGCACTGGAGGTCGCCGAACGGCACGGCCTACTCGCGCCGAGGTTGATCGACGCCGACCTTCAGGCCGCTGTGGCCGGCGTACCGGCGACTCTCGAGACCGTGGTCCCGGGCACTGTTGAGTGGCCTCCATCAGAGGAACGGCTGCGAGCCGCCGGCGCCGCTCTCGCCGCCGTACACGCTGTCGAGATGAGACCACAGGAAAGCCTGCCGTTCCGGCCGCGGCCGATCACCGTGGACGACTTCGCCGCCGACCGCCGCAACCACCGCATGCCCACGACTCCGCTCCTGCGGGAGGCAGACGAACTGATCACGGCGTACGGCGCACCACCCTGCGAACCCGTCTTCGTCCACGGCGACGTCTGGCCCGGCAACCTCATCTGGAACGCTGCCAAGATCCCCGCACTCATCGACTGGAAGACCGCCGGCGTCGGCGCGCCCGGAGTAGACCTCGGCGAACTCCGCAAACAGGTCGCGATCACCTTCGGCCCAGACGCCCCCACCCACATACTCGCCGGCTGGCAACACGCAACCGGCACCGTCCCCGACCACATCCCCTACTGGGACGCCGTAGCCGCCCTCAACACCCCCCCAACTGAAAGGCCCAGCAACCACCCGCCGCAACATGTTCCTCCACCAAGCCCTCGCCGCCCTCGGCACCTGAGTCCCGGCGGGGTGGCAACCGGATATAACAAACCGCCTCTGAGCTGCGTTTTCGCAGGTCAGAGGCGGTTTTGGTGCTGGTGGCGGGTGCAGGGTTCGAACCTGCGTAGGCTAACGCCGACAGATTTACAGTCTGCTCCCTTTGGCCGCTCGGGCAACCCGCCGGGGTGGTGCCGGTACTAGGACCGGCGGGAGAGACGATACAACAGACAGTGCCCCTGACAGCAAATCGGAAAGGAACTGCCCATGGCATCGGAGTCCTCCTTCGACATCGTGAACAAGGTCGACCGTCAGGAGGTGGACAACGCCGTCAACCAGGCGGCGAAGGAGATCAGCCAGCGGTTCGACTTCAAGAACGTGGGCGCCGGCATCAAGTGGTCCGGTGAGTCGATCGACATGCAGGCGAACACCGAGGAGCGGGTGAACGCCGTACTCGACGTGTTCAAGGACAAGCTGGTCAAGCGGCAGATCTCGCTCAAGGGCCTGGAGGCGGACGAGCCGAAGCTGTCAGGCAAGGTGTACAAGATCAACGCCACGATCAACGCCGGGATCACCCAGGAGAACGCGAAGAAGTTGTCCAAGCTGATCCGCGACGAGGGTCCGAAGGGCGTCAAGGCGCAGATCCAGGGCGACGAACTGCGCGTGTCCAGCAAGAGCCGCGACGACCTGCAGGCCGTCCAGGCGCTCATCAAGAGCCAGGACCTCGACTTCGCCGTCCAGTTCGTCAACTACCGCTGAGCCCGGCGCGAGGACGCCGCCCGCGGGCAGAGCCGGCGTCCAGTACGCCGATGTAGTAGCCGCAGCCGGTGCCCTCGTCGTACGCCGGTCCACTCGGCGCTCAGGCTCGGCCGCCGTGCGGCGTGGTTGGTGCGGTGGTGTGCGGTGCGCCGTACGACGGTCCGCTGGGCGCTCAGGTTCGGCCGCCGGAGCGGCGTGGTTGGCGTGGTGGTGTTCCGGTACGCCGTACGACGGCGGCTGGCGGTTAGTCCGACGACCGGCCCGTTTACTCGGCGAGGCGGTCGGCTCGCGGCTTGCGCGGCGAAGGCCGGTACGCCAGAGGGACGGCCCGCCGGCGCTACTAGCCGGGCGAACGCGGCGCAGGCGGCGCGGTGGTCGGATGGGAGTGCGCGGCGCGATGGGTGATCGGGGTGCTGGGCAGAGGTCCGGCCGGCGGGTAGGTCGGCGGTAGACCCGGCGTACACGACCCGGTGGGATGACAGTCAGCGCGTGGTGTTTTCGGATGCCGGGCGTACGCGGCCCGGTGGGTGGACAGCCAGCGTGTCTGTGCCGCTGCCGGCTGCGTGGCACGGTGGTCGGGTCGCCTCGCCGTGGTTGGCGCGTGGTCGGCGGGTGGCTGGGGGGATGCTCGAGGTGGTGGGTGCTGAGGTCGGCCGCTGGCTGCCGGGTGGGGCTTGGGGGCTTGGCGTGGTGCGTGGGTCGGCGTGGCAACGGGGCGGTGCGAATCGGGTCGTCTTTGGCGGTGCGAATCGGGTCGTCTTTGGCGGTGGGGGCGGGCATGCTGGTGGGGTGGGTGAGACGTTGTTGCGGCGGTGGTTGGTTGAGGACTTTGGGCTGGAGGTGGGGGAGCTTTCGGCGGTTGCTCATGGGGCTGACGTTGGGGCGCAGGTTTGGAAGGCCGTTACGGTCACCAATGCGTACGCCGTGAAGTGGAGTGGCGCCGGGACCAACACCGGGCATCAGGTGGCGGCGTTCCTCGCGGATGGGGTGCCGGGTGTCCCTGAGCTTGTCCGGACTCTCGAAGGCGGTCTGTGGAGCTTTCACGGCAAGAAGCGGCTGACCGTCACGCCGTGGATCGATGGTGTCCGTGCGGCCGAGACCGGCCTGACGACAGAGCAGTGGACCGAGTACGGCGTACTCCTCCGCCGCGTGCACGAAGCAGAGCCGCCCGAACGACTCCGCAATGCGCTACCCCGCCGCAGCCCGGTCGACGCCCGCATCCCGGCGCTGGCCGAGCAACTCCAGACCAGGCTCACCACACATGAGCCAGAGGACGACCTCGAAGCCGAACTCGCCGCCGTCTGGCGAGAGCACCAGGACACCATCACCGGCCTGATCCACGTCAGACCGCCGGAGCCGAGTGGCGGCCCCAGAGTCGTCTGTCACGCCGACCCTCACCTCGGCAACGTCCTCGTCGACGGCCGGGTCCACCTCATCGACTGGGACGACGTCGTACTGGCGCCACGCGAGCAGGACCTGATGTTCCTCCTCGGCGGCATGGGCTCCCTGGGCCCCACCACTCCAGAGGAGCTGGCAGCCTTCTTCACCGGGTACGGCGACGTCGAGCCCGACCCGGACGCCGTCACCTACTACCGCCACGTCAGAGCCGTCGAAGACGTCGTGCTGTGGGCCGACCAGGCACTTACCGGGCCCGACCGCGAGGACTCCCTGACCATCCTCAGAGGAGTCCTCGGGCCCGGTGGTCTCGCCCAACTGGCTAATGAAGGCGTCGGATGACCCAGTTGGCGACGTCTGTGCCGAGCTGGTCGCCGTCCTGCATGGCGTGGCGGAAGTGGAGGCCGCACAGGATGCGGGCCTCGCGGACCTCAGCCCGGACCGCGGAGAGCCGAGTGTAGGAGCGCGTCGTACCAGTGACCTGGCTGTCGATCGTCAGCTGCAGCCTGTCGGTGTGGAAGTAGGCCTGTAGCGCTCGGGTGGCCGCAGCGGTGAAGCAGGCGTGGCCGGATGGGTAGTCCGGGTGGTTGGCGCCAAGCAGCGGTTGCCAAGTGGGGTCGGCCGTGGTGCGCGGGTTGCCGTCGGTGTCGGCACGCTGAATGGCGTGGACCGGTCGCCAGAAGCGGTAGTGGTACTTGGCGTCCCAACACGCGGTCAGGGCGTCGCCACTGGCCACGTGTACCAGCGCGAGCATCCGCGCTGCCTCGGACAGTGAGAGGTGCCGCTCGGCCGCCAAACGCAGCAGAGCGCGACTCCACTGCTGAGCCGCGTGCTCTGACCAGAACATCGCGGTCTCGGTCTGTACGGCGGTCCGCGTCGTACTGTCCTTGCGACCGAGAGCAGCCACTTCCGCGACATCACGCGCGTACCGCTTGCTGGTCACCGCGTCAGGACCGTCCGGACGGAACTGTCCGCGATACCGCAGTGTCAACGGCCTGACCTGTGTCAGGACCAGATCGACCGGTGAAGTCGCCGCAGTCGGCTCCCACACGCCCGGGCCGAGCTTGCGCTGCACGTACGGCACCTGGTTGGCCAGGCCGTCTCCAGACCGCCACTCCAGTACGGCGGCCGCCACCGCTCGCCCAAGCGCGATCCCACGAGTCTTGGCCCTCCCATCCGGCACACCGGCCAGGTAGTCGGCGTACGTGCCGTCGAGCGACACACCGGGCACCCGCGCCTTCAGAACGTCGTACGTCGCGGTGGCTACCGCGGACGCGGCAGACGCGTGCCGATCCGGGCGTACGGCGGCCACGTACGGCCGACCGTGTCCCAGACCCGCCACCGTGTCGGCGATCGCGATGTGCACGATCCCCAGCAGCAGCTCGGCACTGGCCGGCGGCCGGCCGGCGACAATCGCCTGCGTCGCCACCCGGCTCCAATCCAGTACCGGCGCGGCCGACCCTGGAGCAGAGCCCAGGGCGGCCTGTGACGGCCCGACTGCGCTGAACAGCAAGGTGGCCAGCAACGCCGGCCACCTCCACACACGTAGCGCTCTCATCGGGACCCCAAAGCGGCCGAAATGCGGGGCACCGGCAGGCGAGACAGCGGTTTCATGGGTTTCCTCCCCAATCGTGGAACTTTCCACGACCAACCGTCGCTGCGGCGGCTGTGTACCGGCCATACGCAGATCGACGTATTCGCGGGTCGCCGATCCGGGCTTAGCCTGGCTGCAGGGAGGGGTAAGTCATGGTGGAGCAGTTGACCGTCACCGAACGCGACCTGCGCAGGATGTTCGACGTGATCGAGCGAGGTCGGGAGGCAGGGCCCGAGGAGGTTTATCCGCGGGAGCTGATGCGAGCGCTCGCGGGGCTGATCCCGGCCGATGACATCACGTTCCAGATCAGCCGCCCGCTGGACCGGGAGTTCGTCGCCTGGGAGGAGGTCACTGCGCAGGACGTCGATCCCGGGGAGGGCTGGGAGGAGTTGTTCTGGCGGTCCTACTGGCACGACGAGGTGTGCAGCCGACCGCAACGCACCGGTGACTACGAGAGCATCTGGAAGGTCTCCGACTACCTGTCCACCCGTCAGCTCGCGAGATCACCGATCGGGGAGTGGTTCCGGGTGATCGGTGCACGGGCCGAGATCACCGTGCCGTTTCCGGCGATCGGAGCGGAGGACCGCCGGTTGCTGCTGTTCCGAGGACCCGGTCGCGACTTCACCGAACGCGAGCGGCTCCTGCTCCGGATGCTGCGGCCGCACTTCATCGAGGTCTACCGAGAGCAGGAACGCCGCCGGGCCGGGACCCCGGAGCTGACCAGCCGTCAGCTGGAGCTCTTGCGCCTCGTCGCGGCCGGGCACAGCAACACCCAGATCGCCCGCCGCCTGTTTGTTGCTGAAGGCACCGTTCGCAAGCACCTGGAGAACATCTACGAACGTCTCGGCGTCACCAGCCGCACCGCGGCCGTCGCCACCGCCTTCCCGCTGGCTCATTCGGCTTGACGCCGAGCAGCCCCGGCTCGCCGCAAGGACGAGCCGGGGCCGGCTGGACTACCCGGCGCAGAGTGCGAACGCGTCGGGAACCGCGGCGTCGATCGCTGCGAAGTTCAGGTACGAGATCGACGGTGTACCGGCATCGGCGCCCTTCTTCAGGGTGCCGCCGGCCATGGTGCCGTGGGTGTTGATCAGCGTGGACGGCGTCACCCCACCGGCGGTGGCGAGGTGCTGGATGCCTGCCTGGCACAGGCCGGGCAGGAACTCGCCCGCCAGCGTGCCGAACGACACCCAGTTGGCCGAACCCGCCATGCCCTGTGCCGCTCTGGCGTTCAGGTTCGTCTTGAAACAGAAGTGTGCGTTGGCCGGACCGGTGGCAAGTCCCACGATCGCGACCGCACTTGCTCCGGTCATGAGTGCACGGCGAAGCAGTTTGTTCATGGTGTTCCCCCATCCCCCACGCGGGCCGGACTGCCCGCGAATTGGAGCACTGTGTCAGGAGATCGCACCAGGTTCAAGATCACGAGTGATCACGCAGAGCTACAACTCACGCGTGCCGCATCCAGATACCGGGAAGATCGCCGACCGTGCCGTCCCTCGCGAGCGGCACACCCCAGCACCCGGCGATCCATCGCCTCCCGCAGTCGACCAGGTAGAACTCCCAGGCACGCTAACTCGTCGGCGCCGTACCCACCATCGCGTGACGGACGGCGCGGGGGGACGCGCCCAGTTCGCGGCGGCAGATCTTGTTGAAGGCCTGCAGATCCGGGATGCCCACCGACGCCGCGACCGCGGGGATCGACAGCGTCGAGGACACCAGCAGGTGACGGGCGCGGGCCATCCGGCGCCGGCGGATGTAGGCGATCACGGTCTGGCCGGTCTCGGCGTGGAAGAGGCGGGTCAGGTGGTTGTGCGAGACGCCGGCCACCCGCGCCAGCGCCGGGATCGTGAGCGGCTGGGCCAGGTTGGCCTCGATGTAGGCGACCGCCGCCGACACGGCCGGATGCGGCGCGGGCTCGGCACTCGACGAGGACCCGAGTTCCGCGATCCGCCACAGCGCCGTCCACACCTCGGCGGTCACCCGCGCCGACCCGGACGGAGACGCCTCCAGGGCTGATCGCAACATCTCGGCCAGCACCGGCGCGGACGACGCCGCGTCCTGGACGACGGGCAGGTGCGACGGCTCGCCGACGATCCGGGGCCGGAAGTGCACGTAGAGGTGCTCCGACCGGCCGCGGTAGTCGAACTGCACGAGAGCCCCGGCCGGAGTCAGGCTGACGTATCCGGGTGCCACGGCGTACGTCGTACCGTCGACCGTCAACTCGGCCGAATAGCTGTACAGGTGCAACTGCCACAGGTCCGGCAGCCGGAACACGTCGCGCAGACCGCGCACGCCGTGGATCCCCGCACCGACGTTGACAACCTCCGGGGGAGTCGTGAGGTGCAGTGCGACCATGGTGAGAAATTACCACCAATGGTGATCACAACCCACGCGAGCAAACGGCGTCCCAACCTAGCCTTGTGGAGTAGTTACCACTACCCCCGAGAGGGAGACTCATGCCCCGTCCGCATCGCAAGAACCTGCTCACCTCGGTTCAGATGGCGCATTTCGTGGCCACCGGGTCGTTCCGGATGGACGCCGTCGTGCCGGACGAGATGAACCAGCAGGCGATCGAGGTCCTGAAGGCCGGCATCCCCGCCGTCCCGTACGGCACGCCGCTGTCCGAGGCGTTCGTGGACAGCGAGTTCGTCCAGCGGCTGGTGCAGCTGCCCGAGGTCGCCGGCGCCATCCACAGCCTGGTCGGCCCGGAGCCGACCGTCGACCACCACGCCGTCCACATCCGCAAGGCGAACGAGGGTGAGGCGCAGAACCTGCACGGCGACGCGATCATCGACGTCCGCCCGGACGCGTTCGACGTGCAGCTCATGTACTACCCGCAGGACGTGACGCTCGAGATGGGCGGCACGCTGAGCGTCCCCGGCAGCCACCTGCGCCGCACCAACGAGTCCGACACCGGCCGCTACCAGAACCTGCTCGGCCAGACCCGGCTGGTCTGCCCGGCCGGCACCGTGGTCTTCCTGCACCACGGCATCTGGCACGGCGGCCGGAAGAACGACAGCGACATCGACCGCTACATGTTCAAGATCCGGTTCAACCCGACCGTCCGCCAGATCCGGCTGTGGAACACCGACGACCTGTACGACGAGGAGGTCGCGCGCGAGCTCAGCCAGACCTTCCCGTGGTACGAGAACGCCACCGGCCGGCTGGAGATCTACAACCGGGTCAAGCTCTGGCAGGCGCTCACCGGTGACGACACCTTCGACCCGGACTACTGGGTCACCCGGGTCTCGAACCGGCCGCAACGCGTCATCGCCCAGCGCAGCCTGAACCCGCACGCCAAGAGGGAGATGGTATGACCACCACCGCCACCGAAACTGCCCAGCAGACCGTCCGCCAGCAGGTTCTGGTGCTCTACCTGGCCTCGTCGGCTCTCGACTCGCGGGTCGTCGGCTGGTCGACGTACGACGGCACCGGCGAGACGTCGCCGACGACAGGGGACAGCGACGTCCCGCCGTACGCGACCGGGCTGGACGCGTTGAAGGACGGCTGGCGGCTGTTCCAGGCCGCTCAACGGCTGCCGCCGTACCCGGGGCACGAGTACGACGTGTCGTTCCTCAAGCACGAGTTCTTCTTCGAGAAGCTCGTCACGGTGTAAAGAGCCCGTGCTGCATGGCGAACAGCGCCGCGGCGGCTCTGGTGGACACACCGATCTTGCCGTAGATGTGCTGGACGTGATGCTCCGCGGTACGGCGTGACACCACCAGCTCGCGGGCTATGTCGGCGTTGGACGACCCACGGGCGACGAGACGCAGTACGTCGATCTCCCGCTCGGTGAGACCGCCGGGACGGCTCATCCGGCGGCCGGGTACCTGTTGCCCGGCCGCCGCGAGCACAGCCTTCACACAGCGGTCGTCGAGTCGTCCGGCCGCCACCTGATCCAGGATGAGCTCGGCAGCACCTTCAGGCGAGTGCGCGGACCGGTGGGGACGGTCCTGGGTCAGCGCCTGGTAGCAGTCCGCCGCCGCGAGGATGCGTGCCGCGGTGGAGAGCTCTCCGCCCTTGGCCTGTTTGGGATAGCCGCTGCCGTCGAGCCGTTCGTGGTGCAGAGCCGCCAGAGCGGCGACGGGCTCGAGTACTGCGGCCCCCATGAGGATCCGCTCGGAATGGTACGGGTGGAGCCGGACCTGCTCCCAGTCCTTTCGCCGCAGCGGGCCGGGGCGCTCCCACACGGCTGTCGATACTGCGACCCTTCCCAGGTCGTGCAGCAGGGCTGCACGTCGCAGAGTCGCTGTCTCCTGGTCTTCGAGGTGCAGGAGCCGTGCAGCGTCCTCTGCGAGTGCTGCAACACCGGTGGAGTGGCCGAAGAGGTACGGCGACTTGAGGTCGACGAAGTACGCGAAGGTGCGGGCCAGCTCGTCAAGGTCGTGTACGGCGCCCCAGGGCCGTGGCTCGGCGTCCAGGACCGCCTGCCACACGTCTATCTCGTCCAGGTCGGCGACCAGACTGTCGTCGTACTCGGCGACCACGAACGGGTCGAGCCAGCCGCCGCGCCGCTTCAGCAGGGTCTTGCCGCCCGCGATCACCGCCTGCGTGGCGACCTCGGCGATCCGGGTGGCGATGTGGATCTCTCTGCCGGCCAGGCCTCTCGGCTTCCCTTTGCCGTCCCAGCGTTCGAGGTTCTGGTAGAGCGCTTCGGCGGTGGAGTGGCCCAGCCCGAGGCGCACGGCGAGCATGCTGCCTACCTCGCAGATGGCTCGGAGCATGTCGTCTTCACTGGTCGTCAGGGTGCGAGCGACGTACTGAAGGCGTTTGAGGCCCGCACCTCTGCCGACGTGCCGGAGGTAGTTGAGCGACTCCCTGCTGCTGGTCAGGTCGGTGCGCTCGGCGAGCGGGCGCAGCTCGGCTGCACGTGGGCCGGCGAGGTGAAGCTCCTCGTGCGTGGTCGCAGTACAGCCCAGGTGACGTAGCAGGGTCGCGTAGTAGACCGTGCGCTTGTCGGTGACGTGCATGCGGTCGGCGAGGCGCATGGCGACCAGGCAGCTGCGGATCGACTTCTCCGGCGGCTGCGCCATGGCCAGGTCCAGCGTCACCGAGAGCGCGCAGAGCAGCTCGGCGAGTCGCGGATCCTGCTGTCCCATCACCCCTCCCCGGGGATGGGCAGAACTACCGATGCCCCACCATCCCCCGTAGGGCCATTGTCGGCCTCATGAGCACAACAGCAACGGTCAGACCGCGACTTGTTACGCCACAGTTCGTGCTGCTCGGCTCAGCTGCTCTGGCCTACTTCCTCGCCGACGGGATGCTCGTGCCGGCGGTGCCGCGCTATGTCGCGGGTCGACTGACCGGCGGCAACGTCGCCGTCGGCCTGGCGGTCGCCGTGTTCAGCCTGTCCGCTCTGGTACTGCGCCCGTGGGCCGGACGGCTCGTCGACAGGCACGGGCGATCGGTCGCGATGGCCGGCGGTGGAGCGGTCTTCGCCGCCTCGGTGGCGAGCTACGGCCTGGCGGACTCGGTCGGCATGCTGTCGGGGCTCCGGCTGCTCACCGGGGTAGGGGACGCGTTCTTCTTCGTCGGCGCGGTCACGGCGATGAGCGACCTCGCCCCGCCCGAGCGTCGGGGCGAGGCGATCAGTCTGTTCTCCCTCTCCCTGTACGTCGGCCTCGCGGTCGGCCCGTTGATCGGGGAAGCCCTGGTCGACTCGGCCGGATTCACCCCGGTCTGGCTGGTCGCGGCCGGCTCCGCGCTCCTCGCCGTACTGCTGGCTCTGCGGGTCGGCGACACCCGGGAACCGGCGACCGGCGAACCGGCGGCCGGGCGTCCGCGGCTGATTCCTCGGGCGGCCGTCGTACCAGCGCTCCTGCTGCTGGCGCTGGTGTGGGGGATGGCGGGATTCCTGGCGTTCGTACCGCTCTACGCCCTGGACCTCGGTCTGTCCGGCGCCGGGTTCCTGCTCTTCGGCTTCGCCGCGATCGTCGTGGTCATCCGGAGCGCCGGTGCCCGCATCCCCGATCGGCTGGGAGCTGTCCGCAGCGTTCGCTTGTCGTTGCTCTGCGCCACGATCGCCCTGGCGACCATCGCCGTCTGGCGTACCGTCCCCGGCCTCGTCGTCGGTACGGCGGTGCTCGGCATAGGCGTCGCCCTCGGCACTCCCGCGATCATGACGCTGGCCCTCGACCGCGCGCCCGCCACCGAACGCGGCGCCGTGATGGGCGCCGTCAGCATGAGCATCGACCTGGCCCAAGGCCTCGGCCATGCCACCCTCGGTCTGGCCGCAGCCGCAACCACCCGCCCGACAGCTTTCGGCACGGCTGCCCTTGTCGCCTGTGCGGGGCTCGTCCTGGCAACAAGGCCGGTCAGGCGCGGGTGACGATGGTTGTGAGCGTCGTGGCGAGGGTGCGACGGGCGGTCGGCGACAGGTCGGCGGTGAGGGCTTCGATCCTGGTGGTGAAGGCGTTGTGGGCCTCGTGGGCCAGGGCGAGGCCGGGGGCGGTCAGTTCGATCTGGCAGGCGCGGCGGTCGGCGGGGTCGGGGATGCGCGCGACCAGGTCGCGGCGTTCGAGGCGGTCGACCATGCTGGTCAGGCTCGAACGTTCGATGCTGAGAATGCGGCTCAGCTCGGTCATCCCCAGCGGGCCGCCGAGGAGTACGCAGAGCAGATGCGCCTGCTGCGGCGTCAGGCCGAGCGGCCGGCTCGTCTCGGCGTACAGATCCTGCAGGACGTGCATCGTCTGAACGAGCGCGCCCGCCAGCTCCGCGCCCTGCGCTGTCGTGGTCGCCATACCTCCACTGTAGTGCGCAGCGCGGACAGTTTGGTGTTCTTATAGTTCGTAGAGCTACTATTTAGGCCTACGAACTATTTGGAGGACGACATGACCGTGCGGTTCGGATACGGCTCACCCGACAAGATCCGCGACGTGGACCGGATCCTGCGGCTGGCCGGGCAGGCCGACCGGGACGGGCTGGACCACGTCAGCCTGTCGGACCACCCGTACGTCGCCGACCTGCTGGACGGGTACGCCACCATCGCGTTCGTCCTCGGCCGGACCGAGCGCCTCTCGGCGTTCGTCAACGTGACCAACCTGCCGTTGCGCCCGGCCCCGGTTCTGGCGCGTACGGCGTCGGCCCTGTCGGCCCTGTCCGGTGGACGGTTCGTCCTCGGTCTCGGCGCCGGGGGAGCGTGGAACCACATCACCACGATGGGCGTGCCGGAACTGCGGCCGGCCCAGGCGGTCGAGGCGTTCGAGGAGGCGATGCAGCTCGTCCGGTCGCTGTCCGACGGCGGCCGGCCGACGCCGACCAGGCACTACCCGATCGGTGAGTTGCAGCCGGCGCCCGTCGCCGCGCCGCTCATCTGGACCGGCTCGAACGGCCCGAAGTCGCTCGCCGCGACCGGCCGGCAGGCGGACGGCTGGATCCCCGGCCGGGCGGCCGACTGGCTGAGCGACCGTTACCGCTGGTCTCGTCCGATCATCGACGAGGCGGCACTGGCGGCCGGCCGCAAGCCGTCCGACGTGGCCACCATCTACAACTTCCCGGGAGCGATCACGTCCTCGCCGGTACGACGTACGCGCGACGACGACGGCCGGTGGATCGGCGGCTCGCCGGACCAGTGGATCGAAGAACTCACCGACGCCGTCCTCAACCACGGCGCCGCCGGCTTCACCCTGTTCCCCACCGGCCCCGACCCCTACGACGTACAACTCGCCAAATGGGCCCGGGAAATCGCCCCCGCCGTCCGCACCGCGGTCAGCTAGCTCACTCTTCGATGGCGCCGCGGATGGACCGGAGGTGCTGGCGGAAGGTGAGGGTGGGGTTGGTGGCGCGGGCGGTGAGGTAGTCGGTGAAGCGGACCTGGGCGCGGAGGGACTGGCCGGAGCGGATGGCGGCGGCCTGGGTGTGTTCGGTGTCGCGGATGGACTCGGCCAGGTCGAAGAGTTCGTCGGCGCGGTCGGCCGGGACGAAGACGACGCCGTCCTCGTCACCCAGGACGACGTCGTCGCGGGTGACCGTCCAGTCGCCGATGGTTGCCCAGGACAACGCGTCGGCCGGCTGCGGGTCGAGTCGCAGCGGGCCGGTCGGCAGCGCGCCGAGGCTGAAGACCGGCAACCCGATCGCGGTGATGTCCACGGTGTCGCGATGCAGGCCCCACACGACCAGCCCGGAGATCCCGGCCGCCTTCGCCTCGAGGGTGATCAGGTCGCCGACGCACGCCTCGTCCCGCCGCCCGCCGTTGTCCACGACCAGTACGTCGGCCGCCTCGGCCGACTCCAACGCCTCCAGGAACACATCCACGCTGCCGACATGCCGAGCCGGAAGCACACGTCCGGCGACCCGTCCACCCGCCACCGCCGTCAGCGAGACCGTCCGCACCGGCACACCGGCCCGGATGCACGCATCGGCGACGTGCGCCGTCGTCAGCTTCTCGAACCTCTCCAAGTTCGCCATGCGCCGACCTTAGGCAACGAACGCACCCCTGAACTCACCGCGACAGAAAGTTGAGGATTTCTGGCAGTGGTGGGTCGTAGACGTCGGTCGACGTATCGACGGTCAACGTCGGAACCGGTAGGTCGACCGGCTGGAAAGCCTTGTGGGTCCGCAGTCGCGCGTCGTCGTCGATCTGGGCGTCCTCGTGCGCCCCGCGGGTGTGGTGGGCGGCACTTCGCGCGTGGATCCGGGCGAGGGCGACGTGCGCCGGGACCGTGCAGTGGATGATCCGTACGTCGGCCCGGCTCAGCAACGGCGTCAGGCCAGGCCTCCACAGCCGGTCCTGGAACGCGGCTTCGGCGACGACCGTCGTACCGCGGCCGACGAGCAACCCGATCACGTCGAAGAAGGTCGACAGCGTCCGCATCGTCAGCGGATCACCCGGCCCGGGCACGAACCCCGGGGTCGCGTGCGCCATCCCCTCCTTGATCTCGTCCCGGCAGATCGCCGGGCAGCCGATCGCCGCCGCGATCCGGTGCGCCAGCGTCGTCTTCCCGGTCCCCGGCGGGCCGCTCACCACAATCACCATCGGCTTCGACTGCACCGCCGCACCCTAGCCAGCCGCCGTCCCCGTCGCCACCCGAATGACGTCGGGCAGTCTCCCTGTTGTTCAACATACGAGACGATATGTCTCATAACTCAAGACCTTGTACTACGGTGAAGGGCGTCGGCGAGTAGGCAAAGGAGCCTGGGATGAGCAACGTGTACACGCACGGCCACCACGAATCGGTACTGCGTTCGCACTCCTGGCGAACCGCGGAGAACTCGGCCGGCTACCTGCTTCCGCACCTCCGGCCCGGGATGTCGCTGCTCGACGTCGGCGCGGGTCCCGGCACCATCACCGCCGACCTGGCCCGCCTGGTCGAACCGGGCACAGTGACCGCGCTCGAGGCCACCGAGGCCGCGCTCGACATCACGAAGGCGGCCTTCGCCGATCTCGACCTCCGCGTCGAGTTCGTCGTCGGCGACGTCCACGCGCTGGAGCTTCCGGACGACTCGTACGACGTGGTTCACGCGCATCAGGTCCTGCAGCACGTGGCGGATCCGGTGAAGGCGTTGCGCGAGATGCGCCGCGTCTGCAAGCCGGGCGGCATCGTTGCCGTCCGCGACTCCGACTACCACGGCTTCACCTGGTATCCGGAGCTTCCCGAACTGGACGAGTGGATGGACCTCTACCAGCGAATGGCTCGCGCCAACCAGGGCGAGCCGGACGCCGGTCGTCGCCTCCTGGCGTGGGCCCTCGAGGCGGGTTTCGAGAAGGTCGACGCGACCGCGAGCAACTGGGCGTTCGCCGACGAGGACGCACGGGCGTTCTGGGGCGGCATGTGGGCGGACCGCATCCTGCAGTCGGCGATGGCGGATCAGGCGCGCCGAGCCGGCATACCCGAGGAGACCCTGGAAAGGATCTCGGCCGCCTGGCGAATCTGGGCCGCCCGCCCTGAGGGCTGGATCTCCGTCCTGCACGGCGAAATCCTCTGCACCGCCTGATCGACCAGCTTGTGCAGCGCGGGAGCTACCGCGTCTTGGCCAACTGGGAGCGTTGGCGCGAGACCTCGTACAGGACGGCGGTCGCCGCATTGGCTGCGTTGAGTGAACTCGCCGAGCCGGTGATCGGGATCCGCACCAAGGCGTCGGCGGCTTCCTTCCACGCCGTACTCAGCCCGTTCGTCTCATTGCCGATCAGCAGCAACGTCGGCTGGGTCAGGTCGAAGTCGAACACGTCCACCGTCCCGCGTTCGTCCGTTCCCACCATCACGATCGGTACGTCGGTCGACCGCCGTACCCAGGCGATCACCTCGCGATGCGACGGCACGCGTACGGCGGGGATGCCGAAGAGCGAGCCGGTCGTCGCCCGGACCGCCTTCGGGTCGTAGACGTCGGCGGCATGCCCGGTCACGATCACGCCGTGCGCACCGAAGGCATCCGCGGACCGGATGATCGACCCGATGTTCCCCGGGCCGGTCGGCCGGTCGAACACCACGCCGAGGAAGTCAGGCCCGACCGGGATCCGGTCCAGGTCGTCCGGTGGCATCTCGACCACGGCAACCACCTCGGCGTCCTTCTCACCGAGTTCGGCCAGCAACTCCGGCTCCATGGCGACCCGTTCGACCCCGGGCAGCCGCTGGTACAGCTCCTGGGCCCAGCGTGACAACGGCCGGGACGCGTCGTGGATCACCGTGCGCACCGGCCATCCGTTGTCCACGGCAAGCGAAATCGGCCGCACCCCCTGCACCAGGAACTCACCTGCCCGATGCCGCTTGGTCCGGTTGGTCAGGTAGGACTGCCACACCTGGAATCGGGCGTTCCGCGCCGAGATTCGCTGCACATCCTCACCCTAAGGTCAGCGCCGTCGTCGCCTGCACCATCCGGTGAGTCAGGTGCCGAGGGTGGATTCGCGCGGGACGAGCCGAGTCGGGAGCTCCATCAGGCCCGGATGGGCGGAGCCGGCGATCGCGTCCAGGAGCAGGTTGGCGGTACGGCGGCCGAGTTCCTCCAACTCCAGGTCGACGGTCGTCAGCGGCGGCCGGCTCGCCAGCGCCATCACGGACCAGTTGTCGTAACCGGTGACCGCGATGTCGTCCGGGACGGACCGGCCGAGCTCGCGGAGGCGGTCGCACACGCCGCGGGCGATCTGGTCGCTGCCGCAGGAGATCGCATCGACGTCCGGCGACGTACGCAGCAGGACGTCGACCGCGTGCCGGCCCCAGCGTTCGCTCCATTCGCCGTGCATCGGCTCGCCGACCAGCGCGTCCCCGGCCGTCTCGACCGTGGCGGCCGCGCGGGTCTGCGCGCTGTGATGCGAGTCGGGCCCGGTGATGTGCGCGATCCGCCGGCGGCCCAGGGTGAGCAGATGCCGCACGGTGGACGCCGCGCCGCCGTGGTCGTCCACGATCACCGACGTGTCGGACGGATCCGTCGACGGGCTGAAGGCGTACACGACGGGAATCGGTACGTCGATCGGCGCGCGCGGCTCGGTCCGCCGCCCGGTCACGATGATCCCGTCGACGCGACGCGACACCAGCGACCGCAGGTAGTGCTGCTCGCGCAGCGGATCGTCCCGGGTGTCGCACAGCAGCAGGCCCATCTCGCCGGCGCTCAGCGCGTCCTCGGCGCCGAGCATGATCGGGATGCTGAACCGCCCCGAGCTGTCGGTCGTGATCAGTCCGACGGTGAAGCTGCGCCCGGACGACAGCGCCCGGCCGCGGCTGTCCGGGGTGAACCCGAGCTGTTCCGCGGCCCGGCGTACCCGCTCCCGCGTCTCCTCGCGCAGCTGGCCGGTGTCGTTCAGCGCCTTGGACGCCGTACTCGTCGAGACACCCGCCAGCGCGGCCACATCGGTGATGCGCGGCAGCGCAGGACCCCGTGACGCCATCCGGCAACTCCTTTCCGAACTTTCCGGAAACAGTACCGCACGGATTCCGGCTTGTCCGCATTTCACCTGGTCCGAGGGGTTGACCGGGCCGACCGGCGGCCCTAGCTTCGTCAGGAAAACGTGTTCTGGATTTTCCGTGACCCTCAGGAGCTTCCCCTAATGAGCGCTTCCTCTGTGAGCTCTGCCCCGGACGCAACCGCCATCTCCCGGAGTCCCGCGGCCGGGACGAAAGGGCGCTGGCAACCCGTCGGCCTCGACCAAGCCAAGATCACCGGCGGCTTCTGGGCGCCGCGCCAGAGCCGGAACGCCGACGGCGCGATTCCGAGCGGTCAGGACCAGCTGGAGAAGGCCGGCAACCTGCAGAACCTCCGGCTTGCCGCCGGGATGGGCGAGGGCGAGGCGATCGGCCCGGTGTTCGCCGACTCCGACGTCTACAAGTGGCTCGAGGCGGCCGCGTGGGAGTACGGCCGCAACCCGAGCGAGGAACTGCTCGAGCGGCAGCGCGAGATCACCGCGATCGTCGCCGCCGCCCAGGAGGAGGACGGCTACCTCGACTCGGTCGTCAAGCTGCGGTACGGCAAGGAGGGCCGGTACCAGCAGCTCGTCTGGAGCCACGAGCACTACTGCGCCGGCCACCTGATCCAGGCCGCCGTCGCCCAGGTCCGCTGCACGGGGGACCGTGTGCTGCTCGACGTGGCGATCAAGATCGCCGACCACCTGGTCGCGACCTTCGGTGACGGCGACGGCCAGATCGTCGACGTCGACGGCCACCCGGTCATCGAGATGGCCCTGGTCGAGCTGTATCGGGAAACCGGTACGGCGGCCTACCTCGACCTGGCGAAGTGGTTCGTCGAGGCTCGCGGCCACGGGATCATCAGGGAGCACGGTCACGAGCCGACCTACTTCTCCGACCGCGTCCCGGTCCGCGAGGCGAGCACGGTGGAAGGGCACGCGGTCCGGGCCGTGTATCTCGCGGCCGGTGCGGCGGACGTCGCGCTCGAGACCGGCGACACCGAGTTGCTCGACGCGCTGAAACGGCAGTTCGACCACATGTGGTCGACCAAGACCCACATCACCGGCGGACTCGGCGCGCGCTGGGAAGGTGAGGCGTTCGGCGACGAGTACGAGCTGCCGCCGGACCGTGCGTACGCCGAGACGTGTGCCGCGATCGGCGGGATCCAGTGGGCCTGGCGGATGCTGCTCGCCACGGGTGAGGCGTCGTACGCCGATGCCATCGAGCGGATGCTCTACAACGGGTTCCTCGCCGGTGTCTCGCTCAACGGGACCGAGTACTTCTACGTCAACACGCTGCACCTTCGCGGCGCGGCGCACGCCGACAACGGCCGCAGCCCCAAGCACGGCCGGCGCGGCTGGTTCGACTGCGCCTGCTGCCCGCCGAACATCATGCGCACGCTGGCCAGCCTCGACGGCTACCTGGCGACCACCGGCGAGGACGCCGTACAGATCCATCAGTACGCCGCCGGCACGTTGACCGTGGGCGACACCACCGTGACCGTGGACACGGCCTACCCGTGGGACGGCGCGGTGCGGATCACCGTCGACGGCTCCGTACCGGTCGAGCTGCGGATCCCGGCCTGGGCGGAGGGCGCCACGGTCAACGGCAAACCGGTCGAGGCCGGGACGTATGCCCGGGTCGAGGCCGACGTGATCGAGCTGCAGTTGCCGTTGACGCCTCGCGTGATCGCGGCCGATCCGCGCGTCGACGCCGTCCGCGGATGTGTCGCGCTGGAACGCGGCCCGCTCGTGTACGCGGTCGAGCAGGCGGATCAGCAGGCTGATGTCGACGATCTCCACTTGTTGCCGGAGGCACCGATTGCCGCGAGCCACGACGACGGGCTGCTGGACGGCGTGACGGTGCTGACGACGCGAGGCCGCGTCGGGACCGGGCATCGGGACGGCTGGCCGTTCACGCCGGAGGCCGCGGACGCCACCGGTGACGAGGTCGAGGTGGTCGCGGTGCCGTACTACGCCTGGGCCAACCGCGAGGTCGGCGCCATGCGCGTCTGGCTCCCCAGGGCCTGATCGTGCTCACCCGGCGCAAGTTCCTCGGTCTGACGGCGGCGGCCTCCGTGACTGCCGCCATGCCGGGCTGCAGCTCCGTTCTGCCGGAACCCGACGTCCGCGCGGCCGGGTTTGGGCAGAACGCCACCGGCACCGTGCAAGTGTGGTGCCGAGCGGCCACCCAGAGCGGCCTGACCGACCTGGTGAAGAAGTTCAACGCGTCGCAGGACCGGCTCACCGTCGAGCTGACGCCCGTCCTGGACGCGCAGTACGTGACCAAGCTGGCCACCGCGATCCGCGGCCGGGAAGTGCCGGACCTCGTCGACATCGACGACATCAACTCGATGCTGTTCATCTACCGGGACGCGTTCACCGACCTGACCGAACCGCTGCAGGCGCTGGACTACCGGGACAAGCTCAGCCCCGGTCACCTGCGGCTGGCGACGAAGGACGACCGGGTGTTCGGCGTGCCGTACCTGGCCGACAACTCGATGTTCTGGTTCAACACCGAGCTGTGCGACCGGGCCGGGGTCGATCCGGACGAGGCGATCAAGTCCTTCGACAACCTGCTCGACGCGGCGCGCAGACTCCGCAAGCTCGGCGACGACATCTACGCGTGGAGCTTCCCGGCGAACAGCCCGGGTGCGCTCGGGTTCGTCGTCCAGCCGATGATCTGGGCCGCCGACACCGACCTGATCAAGGGTCAGGTCGGTGAGCAGTCCGGCAACATCGTCGGGAACGACGTTGTCCGTGCGATGCTCGAGTTGCACCGGCAACTGTGGGTCGACGGACTGGTCCCGCGGGCCAACTTCTCCGACGACGCCTCGCGCTGGGGCAGCGACTTCCGGGCCGGCAAGATCGGCATCTTCCCGTCCAACTACGCGGTGGTCGTGTCCGCCTCGGACGAGGCCTTCCACCAGAAGGTCGCACCCAGGCTGCTGTCCGGTCCCACCGGTGGCGCAGCGTTCTTCGACGGTGGCGACAACATGTGTATCCCGCGGGGTGCCCGCAACGCCTCCGGTGCGTGGGAATTCGTCCGGTTCGCGCTCGACCTGCCGCAGCAGACGGAGTTGCCGGCCGGCGGGTACACCCCGGTCCGCTCGGACGCGGCGACACCGGAGTTCGCGGAGAAGTTCCCGCTCGCGACGCTGCCGCTGGAGCGCATCTCGGAGGGGTACGCACCGACCACGCTCTCCTACAACCTGCTCTACAACCAGCCGGACGGCCCGTGGCTGCAGATGTTCCGCCGGGCCGTGTTCGACGGCGAGCTGGAGGCTGCCATGACGGAAGCACAGCAGAACTTCGACCGCATCCTCGCCCAGGGGCAGCAATGAGCTCCGCGAGCACCGAGGTCCGGCCGCGGCTGGAAGCAGGGCGAGCCGCGCCGGCCCGCCGTCGCCGAGACCGGGGGTCGCTCACTCATCCGTCCAGGACGGGCCTGCTGCTGGTGACCCCCGCCGTACTGTTCGTCGCGGTGTTCGTGCTGGTGCCGCTCGCCTTCGCCGTGGTGATCTCGCTGACCAACTGGCCGCTGATCGGCACGGTGAGGTTCAGCGGGCTGAAGAACTACACCGCGATCGTCTCCGACGCCGCGTTCGCGAAATCCGTCCTCTACACCCTGCTCTACACGGCGATCGTGACCGGGCCGATCCTGGTCCTGGGCTACGCCCTGGCGGTCCTGGTACGACGCAAGCGGCGCGGGTCGACGTTGTTGCGCACGGTCTTCTTCCTGCCGTTCGTCGTCGGCCTGTCCACGCTGAGCTTCGTCACCGTACTCGAGGCGCAGCCGGACAGCGGCGCGATCAACATCGTGCTCCGCACCCTCGGCATCACCGACGGCACGACGGCCTGGCTGGTGGACGGGCCGCTCGCGACCGGACTGATCTGCGTGCTGGTGATCTGGGGTGTGTCCGGGCTGACCATGATGCTGCTGATGGCCGGCATGCAGGCGATCCCGCGGGAGTACTACGAGTCCTCCGAGCTCGACGGCGCCGGCTGGTGGCGGCAGGAGTGGGAGATCACGATCCCGGTGCTGCGCCCGACGATCGCGATGTCGGTGATCATCTCGGTGGTCGGCTCGCTGCTGGCGTTCACCCAGTTCTACATCCTCACCCGCGGCGGGCCGGGGACGGACACCACCACGGTCGTCCAGTACATCTACAACCGCGCCTTCGTCCAGCTGCAGCTCGGAGCCGCGACCGCGCTGTCGATCGTGCTGGTCGTCGTGGTCGGGCTTGTGACCGCGTTCCAGTTCTGGCTGCTCCGCGAGAGGGACTGACGATGAGACTGAAGAACGTGCTGTACGTCGTCGGCGGTGGCGGTGCCCTGCTGGTGTTCGCCGTACCGTTGCTGTGGGCACTGTTCCGGTCGGTGCAACCGAACGACGTGATCGTCGCGGCACCGGACCGGTCCACCTTCTTCCAGCTGACCTGGGACAACTTCCGGACCTTGATCGAGGGACCGGGCAACCTGATCCGGGCCGTCGGCAACAGTCTGGTCGTTGCCTTGAGCACCGCGGTGCTGACCGCCGTACTGGCGACGCTGGCGGGGTACGGGTTCGCGCGGTTCCGGTTCCGGAGCGGGCCGTTGCTGTTCGCGCTGGTGGTCGTGTCGATGATGATCCCGTTCCAGGCGATCCTGACGCCGCTGTACCTGGAGCTGAACGTGCTGCGGCTCACCGACAGCCTCCTCGGGCTGGTGCTGTTCTACACCACGGTCAACCTGCCGTTCGGCGTCTTCGTGATGCGCAACGCGTTCTCGTCGGTCCCGGTCGAGCTGGAGGACTCCGCCCATGTCGACGGCTGCGGCACGCTGCGGATGATCGGCTCGGTCCTGCGACCTCTTGTCACCCCGGGCGCCGCCACCGTTGCTCTGTATGCCTTCCTGGCGGCGTGGACCGAGTTCCTCGGCGCGCTGACCTTCCTCACCAAGGACGAGCTCTACACCCTTCCCGTCGCTCTGGTGAACGTCCAAGCCGGCGCGTACGGCGAAGTCAACTTCGGCTCCCTGGTGGCCGGCGCGGTCATCGCCATGATCCCCTGCGTCATCCTCTACGTAGCCCTCCAACGCTTCTACGTCTCCGGCCTGGCCACAGGAGCCGTCAAAGGCTGAGTGGTTGATCCTGACGCGTCCGCTACGCCCGCTCCTCTGTCGCGTGCTCGCCGGCCGCTCCCACCCACCCTCCGAGTGCGCGCTACCGCGCTTCGTTTCGCGCTACCGCGCGGTTTGCGGGCTGCCGCCCGCGATCGACCACGGTGTGGTCGGGGTGGACGGGTGGACGCGTGGGCAGATCTGATGCTGTGTGGTCCGAAAGACATCTCGCGGACGGGTGCGGTGGTTGATCCCCACGCGTCCGCTACGCCCGCTCCTCCGTCGCGCGCTCGCCGGCCGCTCCCACCCACCCTCGGGTTGCGCGCTGCCGCGCTTCGTTTCGCGCTGCTGCGCGGTTTGCGCGCTACCGCGCGGTTTGCGGGCTGCCGCCCGCGATCGACGACGGTGTGTTCGGGTGGACGGGTGCACGCGTGGGCAGATCTGATGCTGTGTGGTCCGAAAGACAATTCGCGGACGGGTGCTGTGGTTGATCCCCACGCGTCCGCTACGCCCGCTCCTCCGTCGCGTGCTCGCCGGCCGCTCCCACCCACCCCTCCAAGTGCGCGCTAGCGCGCTTCGTTTCGCGCTACCGCGCGTGTCTGCGGGCTACCGCCCGGGTTGAACTGCGGCGTGGTTGGGTGGGAGGACCCGCTCACGCGCTGACAGCCTTCGGTCTGCCTCGCCTCCGTCTGTAGCGGCGCCCGCCGTCCTTGGGGTGTCTGTGCATGCTCCGAGTTGTCTCGGCCGACCACCCCGTCCGAAACCACCCTGCGGTTGTTTGAGGGCGGCAGCCCGCAAGGCGTGCGGTAGCACGCAGGTAACCGGGCGGGTGGGAGTCGCCGCGTAGCACGCGACGATAGGAGCGGGCGTAGTCGGCGCGTGGGACAGACCACCCGATTTTAGAGGCTGGGGCGGATTTCGTGTTCTCCGTGGGCTGCTGCGTGGGATTCGGCTACTTGGCGGCAGAGGGCCATGAGTTCGGGTTCGTTCTTGACTTGTTGTTTGGCTTCCGGGCCGAGGGCCGTGATGTGGTCGCGGGCCCTGAGGAGGCGGAGGAAGATGCGCTCCCGCTCGGCCGGGTCGGCGGTGTACTCGGAGTCGAGGTAGGCGATCGCGTCGCGGCGGATGTGCGCCATCGCGGTCTGGGTCCGGCCGCGGGTGCTGAACAGTGACGCCAGGACGGTTATCACCAGCACGGCCAGGATGACCACCAGCGACAGGCCGGTGCTGATCTCCGCCACGTCGACGTGCTCGCCGCCGTTGATGAACGGCAGGTTGTTCTCGTGCAGCGCGTGCAGGATCAGCTTCGCGCCGATGAACGCGAGGATCGCGGCCAGTCCGAAGGACAGGTAGATCAGGCGGTCCAGCAGGCCGTCGAGCAGGAAGTACAGCTGCCGCAGCCCGAGCAGGCTGAACGCCGTCGCGGTGAAGACGATGAACACGTTCTGGGTCAGCCCGAAGATCGCCGGGATCGAGTCCAGCGCGAACATCAGGTCGGTGCCGCCGATCGCCGCCATCACCAGCACCATCGGTGTCATCATCCGGCGCCCGTCGACGGTGGTGACGAGGCGGTCGCCGGCGAATTCGTCGGTGGTGCGGAACAGCCGCCGGCTGATCCGGACCACGAGGTTCTGCGCCGAGTGCGACTCCTCGGTCTGCGGTTTGAGCATGTTGCCCGCGGTGAGCAGCAGGGCCACGCCGAACAGGTAGAACACCCAGGCGAACGTGTTCAGCAGCGCCGAGCCGAGAAAGATGAACCCGGTCCGCGCGACCAGCGAGAAGACGATGCCGAACAGCAGCACCTTCTGCTGGTTCTCCCGCGGCACCCGGAAACTGGTCATGATGATCAGGAACACGAACAGGTTGTCGACCGACAGTGCCTTCTCGGTGATGTATCCGGCGAAGTACTCCGAGCCCACCGCCGTACCGCCGAAGACGAGGCAGCCGAACCCGAACAGCACCGCGATCCCGACGTACACACAGGACCAGATCGCCGCCTCCCGCAGCGTCGGCACGTGTGCGGACCGGACGTGGAAGAAATAGTCGAACGCGAGCAGCGCGAGGATCCCGGCGAGCGTCAGGACCCACACCAGCGGTGACACCGTCATGTTCCCTCCGTACGGCGCGGGGCAATGCGCTCACCCAATCACGCCGGACCCGCCTGTGTCCCTCGACGACTACGAACGGCCCTTGACGAGCGCGACCAGGTAGCGGCAGGGCGTGCGCGCCGGGTTGTGGAAGGTGGTGGGCGACGGCGGCCCCAACTGGAGGCAGTCGCCGGTGTGGAGGTCGTGGACCACCGGGCCCTCGTGAAAGCGGAGGTGGCCGTCGAGGATCCAGAGTTGCTGGTACTTGAAGATGTACGCGTCGGCCGGGTACGAGACCGAGGCGCCAGGTGGCAGCTCGACCTCGACGAGTTCCAGCGGCCCGTCGCTGACCGGCGAGACCGCGCGGCGCCGGTACCCGGTCGCGGGATCCGTCCACACCGGCTGGTCGGCCCGGCGGCGCAGCAGTTCGCCGGTGTTCTCGGCGCGCGCGACCAGCTCCGACAGGGTCATGCCGAGGGCGCCGGAGAGCCGGCCGAGCAGTACGGCGGTCGGCTGCGCCTCACCGCGCTCGATCTTGCCGATCATCGCCCGCGACACCCCGGAACGCTCGGCCAGCGCGTTCACGGACAGATCCTGGGCGATCCGGGCGGCCTGCACCGTCGCCGCGAGCGAGGCGGACAGTTGATCCAACATGGTTGCCACTATAGCGGCAACTGTGGCTACTATCGTGCCATGTCGAAGATCAGACACGCCTCGCCGCTCGACGCCGAGGCCTGCGTGGCGATCTACGCGCCCTACGTCACCGGTACGGCGATCACGTTCGAGACCGAGCCGCCGACGGTCGAGGAGATGGCCGCGCGGATCGAGTCCGCGCTGGCGACCCACGCCTGGATGGTGCTGGAGGACGAGGGGCGGGTGGTCGGGTACGCGTACGCGGGTCCGATGAAGCCGCGAGCGGCGTACCGGTGGTCGTGCGAGGTGAGCGTCTACCTGGAGCGCGGCCGTCGCCGGACCGGTGGCGGACGCGCGCTCTACGAGGCCCTGTTCGAGCGCCTGATCGAGCGCGGCTACCGTACGGCGGTCGCCGGGATGACGCTGCCGAACGACGCCAGCGTCGGCCTGCACAAGGCACTCGGCTTCGAACCGATCGGCACCTACCGCGACATCGGCTGGAAACTCGGCGCGTGGCACAGCGTCGCGTGGGTGCAGCGGCCGCTCGCCGTACTGCCCGATCCGCCGGAAGAGCCCCGCTAGCCCAACGGCGGGCACTTCCCGGCACCCTGTCGGAGGCCGGCCCGGTCGGCGGGTGAGGATTGTGCGGTGACCGCCAACCACCTGACCATTCGCCGTGCCGTCGAGTCCGACGACGCCGTACTCCTCCGGATCGACCAGACGTCCTGGGATGCCACCTCGGGTTTCCCGTCGTACCAGGAGACCATCAAGGACAGCTTCTTCGCCCGCACCGGGCCGGAGGCCCACCTGGTCGCCGAGTACGACGGTCAGGTGGTCGGCTATCTCCGGCTGCAGGACAAGTACCCGTTCCCGGAGGGTGCCGGAGTCCTGGCCATCAACGGCCTGGCGGTCGCCAACGAGGCTCGCGGCCGAGGCGTCGCCAGCACCCTCCTGGAAGCCGCCGCCGCCGAGGGGCGGCTCCGCGGCGCCCGCAAGATCAGCCTGCACGTCCACAGCACCAACACCGCAGCCCGCCGCCTCTACGAACGCCACGGCTACGTCGTCGAAGGCACCCACCCCAACGAATTCCTCATCGAAGGCACCTACATCGACGCCATCGCCATGGCCAAAAACCTCTAGGTGTTCCTAGCGGCTGATGACCGGGGAGGAAGATGTTCGGTTCGTCGTCCTGCCCGGCGTCGCCCACCACCCGTGGCTGGACGACGCCGACGCCTTCGTGACGACAGTGGCGAGGTTTTTGGGTGCTACGCGGTGACGCCGTGGTCGCGGAGCCACGGCTCCGGGTTGACCTGGTTGCTGCCACCGAGCAGGACCTCGAAGTGCAGGTGCGGGCCGGTGGTGTTGCCGGTCATGCCGATCGCGCCGACCTGCTCGCCGGGGGACACCATGTCGCCGACCGACACGTCGAACGCGGACATGTGGCTGTACGACGTGACCGTGCCGTCGGCGTGACGGACCTTCACCTGCCGCCCGTACGCACCTTCGTACGACGCCTGGACGACCTCACCGGCCATCACCGCACGAACCGGGGTGCCGATGGGGGCGGCGAAGTCGAGGCCGGTGTGGTTGCGGGCCCATCGACTGCCGCCCTGTCCGAAGCGCGCGGTCAGCCGGTAGCCGGTGGTCGGCAGCACAACCTTGTTCTTCGATGCCTCGGCCTTGGCTTCGGCCTTGGCCTTCGCGTCTGCCTCGGCCGCCGCCTTGGCCTTGGCGATCGCGGCCGCCTTCGCCGCGGCCAGCGCACGGGCCTGCGCCGCGGCCTTCTTGGCGGCGGCGGCCTTCGCGGCGGCCAGCGCGAGCGCGCGGCGCTGGGTCAGCGTCGCGTTCGCGGCGAGCCGGGCGGCGCGCTGCTTGGCGGCCTGCTCGGCCTGCGCCTTGCGGGTCGCGGCGAGGGACAGGTCGATCCGGGACGCGTCACGGGACGCGAGGTCCCGCCGTTCCACCCGGGCCGCGTTCAGCGCGCCGGCCTGTGAGGGGCTCAGGCCGGTGCCGGCGGTCGACGGGTTGGTGGCGGAGGAGGTGAGACCGACCGCGGTGGTGCCGGCCGCGGCAGCAAGAGCGGCGGTGAGGCCGATGAGCTGCGCGCGGCGGCCGGTACTTCGACGGGACGAGCGGTGCTTGGCGACCCGGCGCGGAGCAGCGGGCGCGTGAGGTTGTCGAGACACAGGGGAGGGGGCCTTCCAGGGAGGGACTACCGCTGCGAGGGGTACAGCGGCCCAACGACCATAACGAGAAGGTCACGAAGCCCTCAAACCTCGGTCGCGCGCAGATGAAGAAAATTCGCACACGGACCGTGAGCGCCTTCTGGCGGCGCGTAGATGCTCACGCGTAGATGCGACTAGCGGGTAGTTGAATGCGGGCGTGATGAGGATCACTGCATGATTGGCGCCGATCGGGCCCTCCGGACCGGTATAAGGCGGCGGGTGTCTCCGTGGTCGGCCGTTTCTGCCTGCCGCAGACGGTGCTTCTGTGGGGCTGGGTCGGCCGGTAGGACTGGGGCATGCGGATCGCGATTCTCGGCGGGACACAGTTCATCGGGCGGGCCGTGGTCGAGCGGCTGGGTGGGGAGGGGCATGAGCTGCTGGTCGTGCACCGCGGCGAACACGAGCCCGCGGACCTGCCCGTCGTCGAGCACGCGCACGTGGATCGGCACGATGGCCCAGCGCTCGCTGCCGCCCTGAAGCCGTTCGGCGCGGAGGCGCTGGTCGACATTTCGGGGATGAATGCGGCGGCGGCCGACGCGGCCCTCGGAGCGGTGGGACCGGCGGTGAAGCTCGTGGCGATCTCCAGTGGTGACGTCTACCGCGCGTACGACGGTCTGCACTCCGACCGTACGACGGACGCGTTGCCGCTGACCGAGGAGTCGCCGCTGCGGGAGAGGCGGTTCGTCGACGGGCCGCAGTACGAGAACCGCGAAGTGGAAGAGCGGTACCTGCCGCGGGGAGCGACGGTGCTGCGGTTGGGGGCGGTGTACGGGGAGCACGACTACCAGCGGCGGTTCGAGTTCGTCCTGCGCCGGGTGCGGGCGGGGCGGAAGCGGATCCCCGTCGGATCGGGGCAGTTCCTGTTCAGTCGGGTGTACGTCGGCGATGTCGCGGCCGCGGTGTCGTTGGCGCTGGCCGGTGATCACCGTGGTGAGGCGTTCAACATCGTGGAGCCGGTCACAGCGCCGTACCGGCTGTTCGCTGAGCAGATCCTCGCCGCCGCAGGTGCGTCGGATGCCGAGCTGGTCACGGTCCGGGACGACCAGTTGCCCGAGGATCTCTCGCTCACCGGTGCGCTGAGCCAGCATCTGTTGATGGATTCGTGGAAGGCCCGGACGGTGCTCGGGTGGGCGCCGGCCGATCCGGCCGGGAGCCTGCGGCGGTCGGTGCGGTGGCATTTGGAGAACCCGCCGCCGGACGCGTCGGACGACTTTTCGGCCGATGACGGCGTACTGGGGTGAATTTGGTCAGAAGCACTGCCGTGGAACCGGTATGCTTTCCGGGTCGGACAGAGGGGGCCACAAGGTGCGCCTGGCTCGATTTCACATCGAGGCAACGGACCGTGTAATCTCTCTCCTCGGCCCGCCCCTTTAGCTCAGTCGGCAGAGCGTCTCCATGGTAAGGAGAAGGTCTACGGTTCGATTCCGTAAAGGGGCTCTGAGCGCGGCATCTCACCCGGTCCGCCGGGTGGGGTGACGAACTCTCCCGGCGGGGTAGCTCAGGTGGTTAGAGCACACGGCTCATAATCGTGGTGTCGCGGGTTCGACTCCCGCCCCCGCTACCCACCGACCAGTACTACGAGAGTGCGCGCACCTGTGCACTCCTGACAAGAAGAGGCAGCAGTGGCCAAGGCAACCGACATCCGCCCGAAGATCACGCTGGCGTGCACCGTCTGCAAGGAGCGCAACTACATCACCAAGAAGAACCGGCGCAACGACCCGGATCGTCTTGAGCTGAAGAAGTACTGCGCCCGCTGCAACGACCACACCGACCACCGCGAAACCCGCTGAGGTCTGCTTTTTCACAGCTTTCCGCAAGGCCGCTTCGGACCCCGAAGCGGCCTTCGCTGTGCCTGATGGGCGTGCGTGCCGCGCCTCAGCAGGTGCCGGGTTGTGTCCGCGAGCAAGCTCGCGGGGGGTGGTAGGTGTGCACCGCGAAACCCGCTGAGGTCTGCTTCTTCAGAGCTTTCCGCAAGGCCGCTTCGGACCCCGAAGCGGCCTTTGCTGTGCCTGGGTTCAGACGGTGAGGATGGGGCGGCCGGACTCGTAGGCGGTCAGGCGGGCTTCGCGGGGGGTTAGGCAGCAGGAGCCGCAGAGGTTGCCGGTGCCGGCTTCGCTTGTGTAGTAGAGGCAGCAGGTGTTGCGGAGGTAGACGAGCTTGCCTGCGGCGATCTCCACGTCGCCGAGACGCGCGAGGCCGCCGGGAGCCTTGGCGACGAAGGTCTGCCAGCGCTCCAGGAGATAGGTGAGCGACACGGTCTCCTGCTCCCGAGTGGCGGCACAGAACCCCATCGCGCAGCCGGCCGCCACACCACCGTGCAACTGACGGAGTCCGGCTCGGGTACGGCGGCGCAACTCGGCCGAGAGCGGTAGCAGGTGCTGCCGGAGCACCACGTCGTACAAGGTCTCCAGACCGCCCGGAAGGTAGCGAGCGGAGCGGATGGCGACGGCGGCCAGGCCGTGCCCGTCGCGCGGACGGACCCACAGGTTCTCGGGGCGGACGTCGAGCACATGCCCCTCGAGCGCCCACAGCAGCAGCGCGGCCGCGGGTGCACGCCCGGCGTAGAACGACATCAGGCTGAGCGCGTTCGCATGGGCCGACCGGTGTCCGCTGGCGTCGTGGTCGCGCTTGAGCAGCTCGGTCAGCTCGGGACTGTCCGGCTCGAGGATCCGGTCCGCCCTCAGCCACTCGGATCCCGAAGGCTCGCCGATCTCCAGCTTGTACCGAGGCGCGTACCTGGCCAGCGCCGTCACAGCCGTCACGTTCAACCTTCCCCAGTCGGTCTCACTGTGAGTGGGTAGCGGCACTCGGCGCCCTAGTCTGCCAGTAGGGTTTGGGGATATGACGATCGACGCCACGATGGTCGGCCGGACGTACGCGGCCGCCGAGTCCTACCAGGTGGGCCGGGAGAAGATCCGCGAGTTCGCCGACGCGATCGGCGACCCGAACCCGGCGTACCGGGGCGACGACGCGATCGCGCCGCCCACGTTCGCGTTCATGGTCGGCAGCCGGGTGCTGGAGCGGTTGCTGAACGACGAGGAGCTCGGACTGCGGCTGGACCGGATCGTGCACGGCGCGCAGAAGTTCGCCTACACCCGCCCGATCAAGGCCGGCGACGACATCGCCGCGACCGCGACGATCACCACCGTGCGCAAGGCCGGTGACGTCGAGGTGATCATGTACGAGACCGCCCTGACCACCGTCGACGGTGAGCCGATCGCCACCTCGACCTCAACGATCTCGCACAACCGGGCGGACGCATGAAAACCGCGGCCCCCGGCCTCGAGCTGCCCCCGCTGACCGTGACGTTCCGGCGTGAGGACCTGGTCCGGTACGCCGGCGCCAGCGGCGACTTCAACCCGATCCACTGGAGCGACCGGATGGCGGCCGCGCTCGGCCTGCCCGGAGTGATCGCGCACGGCATGCTGACCATGGCGTCCGCGGCCCGCGTCGTCACCGACTGGCTCGACGACCCGGCCGACCTGGTCGAGTACGGCGTACGGTTCACCAAGCCGGTCGTCGTACCGGACGACGACAAGGGCGCGAGTGTGACGTTCTCGGCGAAGGTCGACAAGGTCGCGGACGGGCAGGCCGAGATCGACATCACCGCGATCGCCGGCGAGGAGAAGGTGCTCGGCCGGGCCAGGGCGGTCGTGCGCGTCCAGTGAAGACCCACGTACGCCTGGCCGACTTCACCACCCTGCGGATCGGAGGGCTGGCCGACAAGCTGGTCGAGGTCACCACCGAGGACGACCTGATCACCGCGGTCCGCGACGCCGACGCGGCCGGTGAGCCGGTGCTGCTGCTGTCCGGCGGCAGCAACGTGGTGATCGGCGACGACGGCTTCCGCGGCACCGTGATCAAGGTCGGGACGCGCGGGATCCGCGTCGACGCGGACCTGTGTTCCGGCGCGATGGTCGCCATCCAGGCGGGTGAGGACTGGGACGCGGTGGTCCAGCGCGCGATCGCCGAGGAGTGGAGCGGCCTGGAGTCGATGTCCGGCATCCCCGGGTTGACCGGTTCGACGCCGGTGCAGAACGTCGGCGCGTACGGTCACGAGGTGGCCGAGACGATTTCGTCGGTGCGGGTGTGGGACCGGGTCGACAACCAGGTCCGAACGATCTTCGCGGCCGACTGCGGTTTCAGCTACCGGCACTCGCGGTTCAAGGCCGATCCGTCCCGGTACGTCGTCCTCGAGGTGACGTTCCAGTTGAAGCTGGGCGAGTTGTCCGCACCGGTCGGGTACGCCGAACTGGCGCGCGTACTCGATGTCGAGCCAGGTTCGCGCGCACCGATGACCGACGTACGCGAAGCGGTGCTGGGGTTGCGGCGCACCAAGGGCATGGTGCTCGACGAGGCCGACCACGACACCTGGAGTGCCGGCTCGTTCTTCACCAACCCGATCCTGGACGAGGCGGCCGACGTACCGGCCGGTGCACCGCAGTGGCCACTCCCGGACGGCCGGGTGAAGACCAGCGCGGCCTGGTTGATCGAGCACGCCGGCATCCCGAAGGGGTTCGCGATCGGCGCCGCCTCGGTCTCCACCAAGCACACCCTGGCGCTGACCAACCGCGGCAACGCGACGGCCAAGGAGATCCTCGCCCTGGCCGCCCACATCCGGGCCCAGGTCCACCAGGCCTTCGGCATTACTTTGGTGAACGAACCCGTCCTGGTGAACTGCAGCCTCTGAACGCAACCTCTCGTTCTCTTGTTCTTCGGCTCGGAGTCCGATAGCTGTGAATGACTTACGGCTTCAGACCCATCGCTGGAGGATTCATGCGAGAGTTGCCCGCCCATCTCGGCCGTCGACACTTTCTCACCCTGGCCGGCGCCGCCGCCGTCGCCACCACCCTCGTCCCAGAGGCGAAAGCCTCCTCCCGGCTCGGCGACCTCTTCACGCTCGGCGTCGCGTCCGGTGATCCGCAGCCGGACGGCGTCGTGCTGTGGACCCGGCTTGCTCCGGACCCCGTCGCACCCGACGGGTCCGGCGGTATGCCGGCCGAGCGGTTCCAGGTGAGGTGGGAGATCGCCGAGGAGCCGCAGTTCCGCAGGATCGTCCGTCGTGGTGTGGAGCACGCCGTACCGGAGTGGGGTCACTCGGTCCACGCCGAGGTGCACGGGCTGCGGCCGGATCGTGAGTACTGGTACCGGTTCGTCGTCGGCGACCAGGTCAGCCCGGTCGGCCGGACCCGGACCGCGCCGGCGTCGTACAGCCGGCTGAACGAGTTCACCTTCGCGTTCGCGAGTTGCCAGGCCTACACCGACGGCTACTTCACGGCGTACCGGCACATGGCCGCCGAGGATCTCGACCTCGTCGTCCACCTCGGCGACTACATCTACGAAGGTGGCGGCCAGGGCACGATCGGCCGGGGCCACATCCCGACGGCCGAGGTGTTCAGCCTGGCCGACTACCGGGTCCGGTACGGGCAGTACAAGTCCGATCCCGATCTGCGGGCCGCGCACGCCGCCGCGCCGTGGGTGGTCGCTCCCGACGACCACGACGTCGAGAACAACTGGGCCGGCGACATCTCGCAGATCGACAACGAGCCGGACCAGGACCCGGCCGTGTTCCGTCAGCGCCGGGCCGCGGCGTACCAGGCGTACTACGAGAACCTGCCACTGCGCCGTACGTCGATGCCGCGCGGACCCGAGATGCAGGTGTACCGCCGATTGACCTTCGGCAACCTGCTCGAGCTGAACGTGCTCGACACCCGCCGGTTCCGGACCGACCAACTGGAATGCGTCCGCGGATGCGACGACCGGTTCGACCCGGCCAGGACGATGCTCGGCGCGGAGCAGGAGAAGTGGCTGCTCGACGGACTCGGCCGCTCGCGCGCGCGGTGGAACGTGCTCGGCAACCAGATCTTCGCGTTCGAGGCCGACCACGACGCAGGCGAGTCGGAGCGGTTCGGGATGGACACCTGGGACGGGTACGCCGCCGCCCGGCAGCGACTGTTCGACGGCGTGGTCGAGCGCAAGGTGGACAACTTCGTGATGATCACCGGTGACGCGCACCGGAGCGTGGCCGCGGACCTCAAGCTGGACTTCGCCGACCCGTCGTCGCGGACCGTCGGCACGGAGTTCCTCGGTACGTCGATCAGCTCGGGCGGCAACGGGACGGACATGGACAGCCTCGGCGTCACCTGGCTGGCGGAGAACCCGCACATGCGTTTCCACAACAGCCAACGCGGTTACCAGCGCTGCGTCGTGTCGCGGGACACCTGGCGAACCGACTACCGCGTCGTACCCCAGGTGACCGTCCCCGACGGCCCAGTGCTCACCCGCGCAGGCATCACGGTCGAGGCCGGCCGCCCCGGAGTCGCCGACGTGTCCTGAAGCCTCCGGTCCTAGGCCCGCGGAGTCAACATCCGCACCTACGGCAACAGAGGTGCTTTGCCGGCCTTCCACGTGGCGGGAGGCCGGCAAGGTCGATATACTTTCGGTGCCCAGGGCAATAGCCTGTGGGAAGTGAACCCGGCAGCCATCCGGACGGTTGGTGAGCCGGGTTCTGCGCGTTCAGACCACTGCCAGTTCGCAATAGCCCCGGACCTCCTCCCGCCACTCGCCGCCCTTGGCCCACGCCCATACGACGGCATCAGGCACCCACAGCAGGGGATCGAGGTGCGGAGCAAGCAACTCGTACTGCAGGCTGTCGACGCACTCGTAGGTGCGGACGGCGCGGTAGAGGGTCTGCCGGTCGAAGTCGAGCGTCGACTCGTCACGTTCCACCACCAGCCTCTCGGTGGCCGGCGCGGCGTCGCGGATGATCGCGGTCAGGCAGCGGTGTCTGCTCGACACGTCGGCTCGGGCCTCGGCGTACAGCCGGACGCGAAAGTCGAGTTCGCCGATCGCGGCGAGGATCTTGCGCTGGCGGGCAGGTGATTCTTTCTGAAAGTGGATTCGGCGTTGGCGGGCGAGCAGGAGGCCGGTGATTGCTTTCCGGTTTGTCTTCACGGAAGCGGCGGGACAGGCTGCGGCGGCCATCAGAAGGCCGCGGGTTTTGTTCTCGTCGACGAAGGTGTGGAGGCGAAGGCCGCGGGGGTCCTGCATTGAGAAGTGATCAGGGCAGCGCTCAAGTCAGCTTCAAGGTGACGTGGGGTTTCCAGTGGTAGAGGTGGTGGGTTCGGGTGAGGGAGATGAGGGTCAGGGAGGTGATGGAGAGGGCTGTGGAGTGGAGGGTGTGGGCTAGGAGGCGGGTGGAGATGGGGGCTGCGGGGGCTGGGTGGTTGCAGTAGGCGAGGGTGATGTGGGGGTTGAGTTCGGGGAGCTCGGGTACGGCGTCGTCGCCCCAGACGTCGGTGATGGCGGCTCGGGTGAGGTCGCGGAGGTGTTGTAGCGGTTCGATCGGGCGGACCGGGAGCTGGATGGTCTCGGGGTCGAGGACGGCGGGGCCGACGGTGACCGGGAAGGACTCGACCCGGGTGAGGCGGCGACGGGTGGCCTCGACGATGTCGGCCAGGTCCGCGTCGGGTACGCGGTCGGTGAAACCGACACCCTGCAGGGTCATGTGCAGCCACTCCAGCGGGACCGGCGTGAACCCGGGCAGGTTGTTGAGCAGCTCGGCGTACGACGCATGCAGCGCCGCGATCTCTGGTCGGTCCTCGAACGTGATGTGCCAGGTGTAGAAGCTGCGATCGGGTCGCCACCCGGGTCGCCAGTACCAGTGGTCGCGGACTTCCTCGAACATCGGTGCTCCTCCTTACTTGCTGGGCGTCGCCCGGCTGGCGGGGTGACGGATGAAGACGCGGATCGAGTCGTGCAGCGCGAGCGCCTTCGGATCGGTCGCGTGCCGGCTGAGCCGGGTGAGGGCGGCGACCTCGCTGATCCGGTGGATGAGTGGGCGGACGCGGTACTCGACCGGGGTGCTGAGCACTGCCGACACGGCCTCGGTCGCGCCGTCGAGTTCACCGAGTTGCAGTTGGGCTTTGGCGAGTTGCAGCCGGACCATGCGTTCCGAGCCGAAGTTGCGAACCGCATGCGGCGCGGCCTCGAACAACGCGACACCTTCATCGGCGTGCTTCAGCGTCTCGGTCGCCTCGCCGAGCGCCAGGTGCGCATCCGACCAGATGCCGGCCGCGCGTTCCGGCGTACACAGGAACGGGCCGCCGAGCTCGGGGACGTCGGTGCGGACCGTCGTACGCTTTGCGATGGCAAGGGCCTCGCGCGCCTCGGCGTGCCGGCCGGACCGGGCCAGGTCGACCGCCGCCACACTCGCGAGGAACAGCGTCGAGCTGCCGCGGGCGAACTGCAGCCCGTCCTGTGCGTACGACGCCGCCGCCGCGAAGTCGTCCTGCCAGTACGCGGCCGTGTGCTGCGTGGCGCGGACCCAGGCGCGCAGGTCGTCGTGATCGGCCGCGTCGGCGCAGGCCCACGCCGTCCGGGTGTGGCTTTCCGCGATGTCCGGACGGCCCATGTCCACCGCCATCCAGCCGAGCAGCGTCAGCGCCCAGCCGGCGGTGACGTACAGGTCGCGGGTCTGGTTCGGTGGCTGCCGTCCGGACAGCAGCCGGAAGGCGCGGTCCCGGACGGCGCGGGCGCGGACGAACAGCGCCTTGGTCGGCGTCCGCAGGTAGTTCTGGGTGATCCGGAGGATGTCGGCGTGCAACTGCTCGACGGTCAGGTCGCCGACGTTCGACTCCTCGGCGAGGGCGAGCAGCGCGACCGACTCGTCGCCGGCCTGCACCAGCTCGTCCTCCAGGCCGAGCATCGTACTGGTGCCGGGCTCCGGGTCGGCCGTCCCCGGTCCGCCCGGCGGGACGAAACCGAGCTCGCTGTCGTCGGCGACGTTCAGCACGTACCGCAGACCCGAGCGGTACGCCGCTCCGGGCCAGCGGACCGCGCCACGCTCGAGCTTGGCGATGTAGTGGCCGTCCAGCTCGTACTTCGTCTCGGTCGTCTCCCACAGCCAGCTGCAGACGGCTTCGGCGAGTTCGGCCCGCGACATCTGCTCACCGGGCGCGCGCCGCGACGGCGTCCGCTCCCGGGCGGCTCGCAGCAGTTCGTTGGGCTCTGGCATGGCGGTAATTGTAGGTGCCCGAACACCGTCCGCGACCACGAAAACGGGGTCTGTGGATGATCTGCCCCAAGCTGCCCCGGAATGCCCCGAGTTGCCCCGGAATCCCCGCTGTGGAAGGGGTTTCCGCCGACTTCCGGGCCTGGCTGCGGCCTGATCGGGGCAGATCGGTCCGGAGAACGGGGTAGCTGAGCGTAAGCGGGTGGGGCAACTCGGGGCAGAGCAGGGCAGATTAGGGTCCTGCTGTGGCCGACGAAGCAGTGACGACGTTGCATGCCGAACTGACGCGGTTCGACCGGGCCGAAGAGGCCTTCGCGTTGCTGGAGGCGTTTCTGGAGGTTGCCAGGCCGCGGTTGGGTGAGGTGGTCCTCGACCCGGTGGCGCTGCGGTTGCCGGACCAGATGACCGATGACCGGGCACTCGTACAAGGCTTGATCGAGGAGATCGAGCAGGAGGGGCGGCCGAAGGGGCGGGATCGGCCGTTCGACATGGAGGACGCGCAGGCGCGGTGGGATTACGTGCGGCTCGCGTACTGCTCCAACCAGGCGATCGTGTGGAGTGCTCGGCGGCGTACGACGTACTTCGAGGTGGTCGGCCGGCAGCGGGCGACGTACTGGTTGCCGGACAGCATCAAGGCCGAGTACTTCGAGGCACTCAGCACCAGGGGATGGGCCATCCCGGCGGACTGGCTGGCAGCGGTCGCCAAGCGGCCCAAACCCTGGTGGAAGCGCGGTGGAGGTTAGCTGAGTGCGGGCAGGCGTGTGAGCGCCTGGGCCACCGCGGCCTGGATGTCGGCATCGTCCCAGGCCCGATCGGTGATGGTGCCGCTGAGGTAGGCGTCGTACGCCGCCAGGTCGAGGTGGCCGTGGCCGCAGAGGGCGGTGAGGATGACCTTCTCCTCGCCGGATTCCTTGCAGCGTTGGGCTTCCTCGATCGCGGCGGCCAGCGCGTGGGTCGGCTCGGGTGCCGGCACGATGCCCTCGGTGCGGGCGAACTGCACACCGGCGGCGAAGCACTCCGACTGCGGTTTGGCGATCGCCTCGATCTCACCGGTCTCGTAGAGGTGGCTGATCAGCGGGCTCATCCCGTGGTACCGCAGGCCGCCCGCGTGGATCGGGTCGGGGACGAAGTCGTGGCCGAGGGTGTGCATCTTCATCAGCGGCGTCATCCCGATCGTGTCGCCGAAGTCGTACGCGTACGTGCCCTGCGTCAGCGACGGGCAGGCGGCCGGCTCGACCGCGCGGACGATCGGGGACATCCGGCCGGCCCACTTCTCCCGCAGGAACGGGAACGCCAGGCCGCCGAAGTTCGAGCCGCCGCCGGTGCAGCCGACCAGCAGGTCCGGTGTCTCACCGACCATGGCGAGCTGGATCAGCGCCTCCTCGCCGATGATCGTCTGGTGCAGCAGCACATGGTTCAGCACCGAGCCGAGCGCGTAGTGCACGGTCTCGTCCCGGACGGCGGCCTCGACGGCCTCACTGATCGCGATCCCCAACGAGCCGGTGGAGTCCGGATTCTCGGCGAGGATCTTCCGCCCGGACTCGGTCAGCTCCGACGGGCTGGGGTGGACGGTCGCGCCGAAGACCTCCATCATCGCCCGGCGGTAAGGCTTCTGGTCGTACGACGCCCGCACCTGCCAGACCTCGCACTCCAGCCCGTACTGCGCACAGGCGAACGCGAGCGCCGTACCCCACTGGCCGGCGCCGGTCTCCGTGGTGAGCTTCCGGACGCCGGACTTGGCGTTGTAGTACGCCTGCGGCACGGCGGTGTTCGGCTTGTGCGACCCGGCCGGGGAGACACCTTCGTACTTGTAGTAGATCCGCGCCGGGGTGTCGAGCGCCTTCTCCAGCCGGTGTGCCCGGTAGAGCGGGCTCGGCCGCCACAGCCGGTACACGTCGAGCACCTCGCCCGGGATGTCGACGTACTGGTCCTGCGACACCTCCTGCAGGATCAGGTCCATCGGGAACAGCGGAGCCAGATCGTCCGGCCCCACCGGCTGCCCCGTCCCCGGATGCAGCACCGGCGGCGGTGGCGTCGGCAGGTCGTGCAACACGTTGTACCACCGCGTAGGCAACTCGTCCTCAGGCAACAAGATCTTCGTCGGCGTCATGCACGCAACGTAATCCTCGGGAAAGCCCCTGGACAATGACCTACTCAGGAACCGGCCAGGCACTTTCCCGGCATTTTTCCTAGTACGTCGAGGCGGGCGCGGCGGTGTTCACGCCGAGCCAGTTGTCGATTTCGGTGAGGAGGGGTTTTTGGACTTCGGGTGGGGCGGTGGAGGCTCGGATGGAGGCTCGGGCCAGGTCGGCGAGTTCTTCGTCGGTGAAGTGGTGGACGGTGCGGGCGGTTTCGTACTGCTCGGCCAGGCGGGAGCCGAACAGCAACGGGTCGTCGGCACCCAGGGCGATGCGGGCGCCGGCTTCGTAGAGCTGCCGCAGGGGGACGTCCTCGGGACGGTGGTAGACACCCAGGGAGACGTTGGAGGCGGGGCAGACCTCGAGGGCCACTTGTGCGTCGACGATGCGCTTCAGGAGGTCGGAGTCCTCGACCGACCGGACCCCGTGGCCGATGCGGCCTGCGCCGAGCTCGTCCAGGCAGGTGCGCACGGTGGCCGGCCCACACAGCTCACCGCCGTGTGGAGCGGAGAGCAGACCGGCGTTGCGGGCGATCCGGAAGGCGGGCGCGAACTCCGACGTCGTACCGCGGCGCTCGTCGTTCGACAGGCCGAACCCGACCACACCGCGCCCGACGTACTGCGCGGCCAGTCGGGCCAGCGTCCGGGCGTCGAGCGGATGACGGGTCCGGTTGGCCGCGATGACCACCTGGACCTCGATACCGGTCGAGGCCGACGCGTCCCGGGCCGCGTCCAGGACCAGCTCGGTGAACTCGGTGATGCCGTGGAAGCGGTTCGCGTACCCGGACGGGTCGACCTGGATCTCCAGCCAGCGCGATCCGTCCGCCTTGTCGTCCTCGGCCGCTTCCCGGACCAGGCGCCGTACGTCGTCCTCCGTCCGCAGCACCGACCGGGCGATGTCGTAGAGCCGCTGGAACCGGAACCAGCCGCGCTCGTCCGCGGCGGACAGATCCGGGGGCCACTCGGTGCGCAGCGCGTCGGGCAACCGGACGCCGTGCTTGTCGGCCAGCTCGACCAGCGTCAGGTGCCGCATCGAGCCCGAGAAGTGAAGATGCAGATGCGCCTTCGGCAGCACCCGCAGATCCCGATGCGTCATCACAGAAGGTTACCGACGCACCGCGCCCGGACAGAAATCGGGCCGTCCACCCGCTGGATGAACGGCCCGGCGGTCAGCTGAGCAGTTTGGCGATCCGGCCGACGCCCTCGGCCAGGTCCGCGTCGCCGAGGGCGTACGACAGCCGCAGGTACCCCGGCGCACCGAACGCCTCTCCCGGTACGACGGCCACCTCGGCCTCGTCCAGGATGATCTCGGCCAGCTCCGCCGAGGAGGTCGGCGTACGCCCGTTGATGTCCTTGCCGAGCACACCCTTGACCGACGGATAGGCGTAGAACGCGCCGGTCGGCTCCGGGCACTCGATGCCGGGGATCTCGTTCAGCATCCTGACCATCGTCCGGCGGCGCCGGTCGAACGCCTGCTTCATCTCGTCGACCGCGCTCAGGTCGCCGGTCAGCGCGGCGATCGCGGCCCGCTGGGCGATGTTGCAGACGTTCGAGGTCTGGTGCGACTGCAGGTTGGTCGCGGCCTTGATCACGTCCTTCGGGCCGATCATCCAGCCGACCCGCCAGCCGGTCATCGCGTAGGTCTTGGCGACCCCGTTCAGCACGACGGTCCTGTCCGCGATCTCCGGTACGGCGACCGGGATCGAGGTCGACCTGGTGTCGCCGTAGGTCAGGTGCTCGTAGATCTCGTCGGTGATCACCCAGATGTCGTGCTCCAGCGCCCAGCGGCCGATCGCCTCGACCGCCTCCGGGGTGTCGACCGCGCCGGTCGGGTTCGACGGCGAGCAGAACAGCAGCGCCTTGGTCTTGTCGGTCCGGGCCGCCTCCAGTTGCTCGACGGTGACCAGGTAGTTCTGGGTCTCGTCGGCGAGCACCTCGACCGGTACGCCGCCGGCCAGCTGGATCGCCTCCGGGTACGTCGTCCAGTACGGCGCGGGCAGCAGCACCTCGTCACCCGGGTCGAGCAGCGTCGCGAACGCGTTGTAGACCGCGTGCTTGCCGCCGTTGGTGACCAGCACCTGGGCCGCCTCGACCTGGTAGCCGGAGTCCCGCTGGGTCTTGTCGACGATCGCCTGCTTCAGCTCCGGCAGGCCGCCGGCCGGGCTGTAGCGGTGGTTCTTCGGATCGCGCGCCGCCTCGACCGCCGCCTCGACGATGTAGTCCGGCGTCGGGAAGTCCGGCTCACCGGCCCCGAACCCGATCACCGGCCGCCCGGCCGCCTTGAGCGCCTTCGCCTTGCTGTCGACCGCGAGCGTCGCCGATTCGCTGATGGCGCCGATCCGCGCCGAAACCCTGGAACCCATGGTGCCCATCCTGGCACCACGGGTCGCCGGGGTCACATCGCCCCGGATCCGGGGAACACGCGGGGGGTGTGGGCCGTTGGGAGCGGTGGGGGCTGTATGGTTCTGGTCGCGGTGCGGCGCCCGGTCGGGGGTCGTGCGGGCAGGGCCGGGACGGGCGAAGCCGCAGAGGGCTGAGTTCGACCAGGTGGCTCCGACCCCGTACACTCTTCTAGTCCGGGCGTTGGTGGCCCTGATCCGGCATGCCCGAGATCAGGTCACAGCAGCGGCGTCCGGATGGATTGCAGAGGGCACTAGCTCAACTGGCAGAGCATCGGTCTCCAAAACCGAAGGTTGGGGGTTCAAGTCCCTCGTGCCCTGCAAATCCTGACCGGCGCAGGGCCGGTCAGGCCGCCGCTAGCGAAAGAGGTAGGTCGTGACGGAGACGCGCACCCCGGCACCGTCCGGCGCCGGCAAGCCTGCGGAGAGCACGTCGGGCAACCGCCTGCTGCGCTTCTACCGCCAGGTGGTTGCCGAGCTCCGCAAGGTCGTCTGGCCGACTCGCAAGCAGCTCTCCACCTACTTCGTGGTCGTGCTGACCTTCGTGGTGTTCGTCATCGCGATCGTCTCGGTCCTCGACCTCGCCTTCGGCTGGGCGATGTTCAAGATCTTCGGCTGACGCTGTAGCCGCCCACGACGACCGAGCCGGGGGTTCCGGGCCGCGGCCCGACCCGAAGCAGACAAGACCCGATGCAGAGATGACGGAGTACAACGTGTCCGAGCGCGACGACGAGATCCTCGACCTGGAGGACGAGTTCGACGTATCCGCTGACTCCGACGACGACCTCGACTTCGACTTCGACGAGACCGACACCGACGACGACGAGCTGTTCGTCGCCGACGACGACGACCCGTTCGCGGAGATCGACGTCGAGGCCGACCTCAGCGACGAGGACGACGCGGACTCCGACGACAAGGAGTACTCCGCCGACGACGAGGCCGAGGAAGGCCCGGCGGACGAGGACGACTCCGACGACGAGCCTGTCGTGGCGGTGGCCTCCGGCGGCGCCGCGGACGACGAGGCGGTGACCGCGGCCGATGTCGAGACAGCCGTCGAGACCGCCACGACGACGGCCGACGACTCCGAGCGGGAGCCGGCCGCCGACGAGCTGGTCTTCTCCTCCGGCCCCGACGCCGGTACGGCGGCCGCCCAGAGCCAGGCCGACGACGACGCCGACGAGGACGCGGACGAGGATTCCGGCGACGCCGACGTGGACGCCCTCGCGGCCGCCGAGGCCGAGCCGGAGGAGCCCGAGGAGCCGGGCGACCCGCTCGAGGAGCTGCGTGCCCGGCTGCGTTCGCAGTTCGGCGACTGGTACGTCGTGCACACGTACTCAGGGATGGAGAACCGGGTCAAGAGCAACCTGGAGAACCGGATCACCTCCCTGAACATGGAGGACTACATCTTCGAGATCATCGTGCCGACCGAGGAGGTCGCCGAGATCAAGAACGGGCAGCGCCGGATGGTGAAGCGCACCGTGCTTCCCGGCTACGTGCTGGTCCGGATGGACCTGACCGACGAGTCCTGGGCCACCGTGCGGCACACGCCGTCGGTGACCGGCTTCGTCGGGAACAGCCAGAAGCCCGTCCCGCTCAGCCTCGAAGAGGTGGAGAAGATGCTCGCTCCGGCCGTCGTGGCGGCGGCCGAGGCGGCGGCTGCCGAGGCCGGCGCCGCACCGACCAAGACCGCGGCCAAGAAGAAGGTCGAGGTCGCGGACTTCGGTGTCGGCGACTCGGTCATGGTGGTCGACGGGCCGTTCGCGACCCTGCACGCCACGATCACGGAGATCAACGCCGACGCCCAGCGGATCAAGGCGCTGGTCGAGATCTTCGGCCGGGAGACCCCGGTGGAACTCAGCTTCAGCCAGATCCAGAAAGTCTAAGGACCCGAAAAGAATGCCTCCCAAGAAGAAGATCGCTGCCCTGGTCAAGGTGCAGCTCCAGGCCGGTGCCGCAACGCCGGCACCGCCGGTCGGTACCGCGCTCGGTCCGCACGGCGTCAACATCATGGAGTTCTGCAAGGCGTACAACGCCCAGACGGAGTCCATGCGCGGCAACGTGGTTCCGGTCGAGATCACCATCTACGAAGACCGTTCCTTCACCTTCGTCACCAAGACGCCGCCGGCGCCGGAGATGATCAAGAAGGCCGCCGGTCTGCAGAAGGGCTCGCCGGTCCCGCACAAGGACAAGGTCGGCAAGATCACCAAGGACCAGGTCCGCGAGATCGCCACCACCAAGATGCCGGACCTGAACGCCCGCGACATCGACGCCGCGATGAAGATCATCGAGGGCACCGCGCGCTCGATGGGCGTCACGGTCGAGGCCTGACACCGGCCTTCGGTACGACGGACCACGCCGGTTCACCGGCCGGCCGCCGTACCCGCAACAACTTCACGCAGTAGTGGCAGGGCGAAAGCGCCGCCCGGAGACCACGTCCCAGAGAGGAACACACATGGCACAGCGCAGCAAGGCTTACCGCGCCGTCGCGGAGAAGATCGACTTCGACAAGCTGTACACGCCGCTCGAGGCGATCCGGCTGGCCAAGGAGGCCGCCGGCAGCAAGAAGTTCAACTCCACCATCGACGTCGCGATGCGTCTCGGGGTCGACCCCCGCAAGGCCGACCAGATGGTGCGCGGCACCGTCAACCTTCCGCACGGTACTGGCAAGACGGCACGGGTCCTCGTCTTCGCCACCGGTGACAAGGCCGAGGCCGCGAAGGCCGCCGGCGCCGACTTCGTCGGCGACGACGACATGATCAAGAAGGTGTCCGAGGGCTGGCTCGACTTCGACGCCGTCGTCGCCACCCCCGACCTGATGGGCAAGGTCGGCCGGCTGGGCCGCGTGCTCGGCCCGCGCGGTCTGATGCCGAACCCGAAGACCGGCACGGTCACCCCGGACGTGGCGAAGGCCGTGTCCGACATCAAGGGCGGCAAGATCGAGTTCCGGGTCGACCGGCACGCGAACCTGCACTTCATCATCGGCAAGGCCTCCTTCGACGAGGCCCAGCTGGTGGAGAACTACAGCGCCGCGCTGGAGGAGATCCTCCGGCTGAAGCCGGCCAGCTCGAAGGGCCGCTACATCAGGAAGGCGGTCTTCTCGACCACGATGGGCCCGGGTGTCCAGGTTGACCCCAACCTCACCCGCAACCTCCTCGAGGAAAGCGCCGACGCCTGATCAGTCGAGCAGCTCGCGAAGGACCCCGGTCACTCGACCGGGGTCCTTTGCATTCCCGGCGAGGTGGCGGCGACAAGCTGGGGGGAGTGGCGGGTCAGGCGGAGCGGGCGGTCGGCGGTTTGGACCGTCCAGCCGTTGTCGTCGCGTTCGAGGACGGTGCCGGGTGCTGCGGTCGAGGCTGTCGGTACGACGTCTGTCCGGCTGATCACGTACGACGTGCCGTCCAGGCGCACCTTCGCCGCGGGCGACGTGACGTTGAGGGCGGCGGCTTTCCGGCGGATGGTGGCGGACGGCTCGGTGAGGTCGAGGAAGTGCTCCGCCTCGGTGAACAAGGGGGCTTCGGTCGCGGCGGCCGGGTCTTGCGGGTCGCCGGGGTCGCCGGAGACGAGGCGGGGGACGGCTTCGTCGAGGCATTCGCCGAGGAGGCTCCGCCAGGTCTGCATGATGGCGGCGCCGTTGAGATCGTCGGGGAGCGGGGCGATCCGCTGGGCGAGGATGGTGCCGGTGTCGAACTCCGCCGCGGTTCGGTGCACGGTCGCGCCGACCCGGTCGTCGCCCTCGTAGATCAGCCGTTGCGGTGTCGGACCGCGCCCGGCCGGCAGCGGCGACGGGTGGCAGTTGATCGCGCCGTACTTCGGGATGTCCAGGATCTCGGCCGGGATCAGTCGGGGGAACGCGGCCGAGATCACGACGTCCGGGCGCATCGCCTCGATCACCGGGGCGGCGACGGTGCGCAGCTTGCCGGTGATCAGCACGTTGCTGCCGTCGGGCAGGTCGACCGCGAGGGGATTGACGTCGTCGCCGTACCGATTGGTCTGCGGCAGGGTCACCACGAGCACGATCTCGTGCCCGTGCCGCTCCGCGAAGTCGTGCAGGAGTCGGTAACCGGGCAGGAATGCGTTCAGAGTGACGATCCGCAGCTTGTCCACGCCGATCAGTCCACGAAGCGCCGGGTGACGAGGTCCGGGGTGAGATCGGACGGGCTTTGGCAGCCGACCAGGCGGAGGCAGTGGTCCAGCTCGGTGCCGAGATCCGTGAGCAGCCGGGTGACACTGGCGGCGCCCCCGACCGTGAGCGCCCACAGAGCCGGGCGGCCGACGAAGACGGCTCGAGCGCCGAGCGCCAGAGCAGTCAGGATGTGCTCGCCGCGGCGGATGCCGCCGTCGACGTAGACCTCGGTGTCCGTGCCGGCCAGCGCTTCGGCAACCTCCGGCAATGCCTGCGCGGTCGGGATGGAGCCGTCGAGCTGACGGCCGCCGTGATTCGACACGATGACGCCGGCCGCGCCCGCGTCCGCGCACCGTTTGGCGTCGTCGCCACGCAGCACACCCTTCACCACCACCGGCAGTCCGGTCCGCTCGGCCAGCCAGCCGATCACCTCCGGACCCAGGTCGTCCGCCTTCGCCAGGTCCGCGTCGACCCACTCGCCCGGGGGCAGATTCGCCAGCAGATGGCCGGGTTGGACGAGGTCCCACACCGTCTCCCCGGTGTCCTCCTTGCGGCCGACCACCGGGGTGTCGACGGTCAGGACGACGGCCCGCGCGCCGGCCTCGACCGCGGCGTCCAGCATCTGCCTGGTGATCTCACGGTTCCGCACGATGTAGATCTGCAGCCACCACGGCACCCCGGTCGCGCCGAGGTCGGCGAACGTCGTCCCGGCGTTGCTGGAGATCCCGATGATCGAGTTCGCCGCGCCGACACCGGTCGCCATCGCGATCTCGCCGTCCGGATCCGCCATCCGTTGCATGGTCGACGGCGCCACGAGCACCGGCACGCCGACCGGCGTCCCGAGCACCGTCGTCCCGGACTCGATCATGGACACGTCGTTCAGGACGCGGGGCCGGAAGCGGTACGCCGACCAGGCCGCGACGGCCTCGCCCACACTGATCCCGCCGGCCGAGCCCTGCCGGAAGTACCGGTGCACGGCCTCGGGCAGCTTCTCGGCGGCCGCGGCTTCGAGGGTGTCGATCCATCGCATGCGCCCCATCGTCGCATCCGATTCGGCGCTCCGGGCAGGGATTACCACCAGAATGCCGGAAGAATGCCGGCCGGGTGCACGACGAATTCCGGCCGACAGCAAGGGGACGTGCCGGGTACAGTGGACGCATGACGCAGTACGGGCGGCGATTTCTCCGCCCCGGCCGGCACGACGGTGCCGACGGGGTGAGCCACTGCTGCGCTCTCTCCTGAGGTGACCGCGGCCGACCGGGGTGGACCCCCGTCGAGACCGTCACCTTGGAGAGACTCCCATGTCGATCACCATCGAAGAACTGCACTCTGCGCTGTCCCTGCGCGACCTGACCGACCCGGCCCAGGGCCCGCACGCCATCCAGTTGATCGTCGACGCGATCCGTACGGCGCTCGGCGAGGCCTGGCCGTACACGGAAATCTGGACCAGGCGCGATCATCCCGTCGTCACTCTGGCCGACAACTACGACAACCTCGGGTACGCCGCCGACGCGGTCACCCGCGAGGCCCGCTACACCCGCTACACGTCGGAGACCGAAGTACTGCGGAGCCACACGTCGGCGATGATCCCGCCGGCACTGCGTGAGCTGGCCGCCTCCACGGCGTCCGACGTACTGATGGTCTGCGCGGGCATCTGCTACCGCCGGGACGCGGTCGACTGGCAGCACACCGGTACGCCGCATCAGCTCGACCTGTGGCGGATCAGCCGGAACGTCACGCTCGGGGAGGCCGAGTTGGAGGACATGATCGCCCGGCTCGTCGACACCGTCCTGCCGGGTCAGACCTACCGGACTGTGCCCGTGGTGCACCCGTACACGATCCACGGCCGCCAGATCGACGTACTGCTCGACGACCAGTGGATCGAGATCGGTGAGTGCGGTGTTGCCGCACCTCACGTTCTCAGGAAGGCCGGTCTGGACGACAGCTGGACCGGTCTGGCCATGGGACCCGGTCTTGACCGCCTTCTCATGCTCCGCAAGGGCATTCGCGACATCCGGTTGCTCAGATCAACGGATCCCCGGGTGGCGAACCAGATGCTCGACCTGACGCCGTACCGGCCGGTGTCCGCGATGCCACCGGTTCGCCGCGACCTCTCCGTCGTCGTGGACGCGGAGGCCGACGTGTCGCCGGAAGCGCTTGGCGACAAGGTCCGCAACGCACTCGGCGTCGACGCCGATGCGGCGGAGTCCGTCGAGGTCTTGAGTGAGGCGCCGTACGACGATCTGCCGCAGCCGGCCCGCGATCGCCTTCAGTTGCAGCCCGGTCAGCGCAACGTGCTGATCAGACTGGTCCTCCGACCGGTGGACCGGACGCTCACCGACGCCGAGGCGAACGCCTTACGGGACAAGGTGTATCGAGCCCTGCATGATGGCCCGGTGCTGGAGCTGATCGGTTAGGCGGGCACGTCTACTGCAAGGCCTTGCAGAAGGCGGCGGCCTTCGTCGTGATGTCCTGCCAGTTGCCGGCCGCAACGTCCGCGGGCGAGACGACGTCCGTGCCGGCGCTGACCGCGAGCGCGCCCGCGGCGAGGAAGTCGCGGGCGTTGCCGGCGTTGACGCCACCGGACGGGATCAGCGGTACGCCGGGGAACGGGCCGTTCAGGTCCTTGAAGTACTTCGGGCCGAGGTGGTGCGCGGGGAAGATCTTCACCGCGTCAGACCCCAGGGCCAGTGCGGTCATCACCTCGGACGGTGTGAAGGCACCCAGGACCACCGGAACGCCCGCGGCTCGAGCGGACTCGGCGATCGCGGCCGCCTCGGGGCCCTGTCCCGGGGTGACGAGGAACTGTGCACCCGCGTCGATCGCCTGCTTGGCATGCGCGCCGGTCTGCACGGTGCCGGCGCCCACGACCGCACCGGTCTCGGCCGCCGTCGACGCGGCGCGCTCCAGGTGCCGGGGGAGGTCGGGCGTGGTATAGGTCAGCTCGACGACGTGGATGCCACCGGCAACCAACGCCGCGCACAGGTCGCGGGCGTCGCCGATGTCCGGCGCCCGGACGACGGTCAGGACACGGTCGGCGCGGAGCAGCTCCAGCGTGTTCATCAGAATCCTTTCAGACGGACGGCGCCGCCGGGTAGTGCGTCGGTACGGCGCCCGTCGTCGATGACGGGTACGCCGTTGACGAAGACGTACGGGATACCCTCGGCCTGCTGCCGGGGGTTGTCGAAGGTCGCGGTGTCGCGGACGGTGGCCGGATCGAACAGCACGAGGTCGGCGTAGTACCCCTCCCGGATCAGGCCGCGGTCCGTCAGCCGCAGCCGCCGGGCCGGGCGGCCGGTGAGGTGATGGATGCAGTCGGCGAGTTCCAGTACGCCGAGTTCCCGGACGTACCGGCCGAGATAGCGCGGGAACGTGCCCCACGCCCGCGGATGCGGTTTCGCGCCGACCAGGATCGCGTCCGAGCCGCCGGTGTGGCTCGGGTGGCGCATGATCGCCCGGACGTTCTCCTCGTGCCCGACGTGCTGCAGGATCGTGGTCGCCAGGTTGTCGCGGAGCAGCAGGTGGAAGAACACCTCGACCGGCGACGTTCCCGCCTCGGTGGCGAGCGTCGCGACCGTCTTGCCGACCGCGTCGTTCAGCTCGGGGTTCTTCACACCGCCGATCTCGATGGTGTTCCAGTCCGTCACGCACCCGTGGCAGCCGTCCGAGCCGACGTGCTCCAGCTCGTAGGCGATGCGCTCACGCGTTGCGGGGTCCCGGAGTCCGGTCAGCTGTACGTCCGGCCCGCCCTCGGCGGTCCAGCTGGGCAGGATCGCGGCCAGTGTCGTTGCCCCCGGCAAATACGGGTAGGTGTCGGTGGTGACGTCGATCCCGTCCGCGAGAGCTTTGTCGATCATCGCCACCAGGTCGGCGCCGCGGCCCCGGTTCGGCTCGAAGTTCATCACCGCGTGGGTGAGGTGCAGCGGGCAGCCGGAACGACGGGCCACCTCGACCATCTCGCCGTACGCCTCCAGGGCCCCCTTGCCGTACGACCGCTGGTGAGGGCTGTAGTAGCCGCCGTACTCCGCCACGACCTTGCACAGCTCGACGAGTTCGTCGGTGGTCGCGAACATGCCGGGGGTGTAGGTGAGGCCGCTGCTCATCCCCACCGCGCCCTGCTGTAGCCCTTCGGCGAGAAGCCGTTTCATCTCGTCCAGTTCGGCCGGGGTGGCGGGGCGGTTCTCGGTACCGACGACCATCATGCGCAGCGTGCCCTGCGGGACCAGGTACGCCGCGTTGCACGCGATGCCCTGGTCGAGCCGGTCGAGGTATCCGCCGACCGTGGACCAGCTGAAGTCGAAGTCGTCGGGTTCGCCGTTCCAGCCGGCGATCTGGCGCCGGAGCACGGAGCGCGTGGGGTCGTCGATCGGGGCGAACGACAGGCCATCCTGGCCGAGCACCTCGAGCGTGACGCCCTGGCTGACCTTCGCCGTGTGGTCCGGATTCGCCAGGATCTGCAGATCGGAGTGCGCGTGCATGTCGATGAAGCCGGGTGACAACACCAACCCGTCCGCGTCGATCGTCCGCCGGCCGGCCGGCAGATCGTTGCCGATGGCGACAATGCGCGGACCGTCCACGGCCAGGTCGGCCCGGACACCCGGAGCGCCCGATCCGTCCAGGATCGTGGCGCCCCTGATCAGCACCCCGGTCATGTCAGAAGAACGTCCTGACCAGGTCGACCACGACCGGGTCGGCGGCGTCCGGATCGTCGACGACGGGGATCAGCCCCCACTTGTCGAACGCCGTACACGGGTGGGAGAGGCCGACTCTGAGCTCGTCGCCGATCAGCACCGGGTCGCCGTCGAAGCGGAGGTAGCCGTGCTGGTCGTTCAGCTTGGTGACGGTCATCCCGTCCGCCGTCAGCACCGGCTCGCCGTCCGAGCGAGGCCGGATCAGCTGTGGTTCGGGCAGGTCCTGGTCGAACGGCAGATCACGCCGGCCCGCGTCGAAGATCGCCAGCCCCGGCTCGGGTTGCGAGATGATCCGGACCCACCCGTGCATGGCGGAAACCAGTCGGTCCCCGTCGGTCCGCGGCGACTCACCGAGGGGCGACAGCCGGCGGTACAGCCCGTCGTCATGGGTGATGTACGCGCCCGAGCGGAGGACCACCCGGGCTCCGTCCTCGCCCAGTGGAGCCAGCACGCGCGCCACGTCGTCGAAGTACTCGCTGCCGCCGGCGCTCACCACGGGTACGACGTCCGCCTCGTACCGGCCCTGCTTCTTCAGCCGGGTGTGGATCGCGCCCAGCTCGCGGAGGTACGACCGGACCTTCTCGAGATCGGCCTCCTCCACGCCGTGGCTGATCGCCCCTTCGTAGCCGGCGACCCCGGCCAGCCGCAGCGTCGACGCGTCCGCGATCGCCTCGCCGACGGCGAGCGCGGTCTCGGCGTCCCGGGCACCGGTGCGGCCGTCGAGCCCACCGACCTCCACCAGTACGTCGAGCGGTCGCGCATCCGGTCCGACGTACGCCGACCGGGCGGCCTCCATGAGCTCGACCGTACGAACCGAGTCGGCCCAGACCAGGACCTCGAACGTGGGGTCGGCCGCGAGCTCGTCGGCGATCCACCGCAGTTGCAGCGGGGAGACCACCGCATTGGCGATCAGCACGCGGCTCACGCCGTACGCGCGGGCCACACCGAGCTGGAAGCCGTTGGCGAGGGTGATTGCCCAGGAACCGGCCTCGAGCTGCATGGCCCAGAGCGCGGGCGCCATCGTCGTCTTGCCGTGCGGCGCCAGCTCGACGCCGTGGTTGGCACACCAGCGGGCCATGCTGTCCACGTTGTGCCGCAGGCCGGGCGCGGAGAGGGTCAGCAGGGGAGTGGGCAGCTGGGAGAGGCGGGGCTTGTCCGCCAGGACTTCCGCGACGGTCCGGCCCCAGAACGTGGGCGGTAGTGCCTTGTCCTGCCAGCTCACCCGCTGGTCGGCAAGGGCGGCGACGGCGTCTGCATCGTAGGAGGCTGGCATCTGATCCTCTGCTCGGACTGATTGCAGAATACGCAACGATGATTGCGTCTTCTGACTTCACGGTTGTAGCATCGCGCCGGAACTCGCGTCAACGGACGTGGCTCCGCCTCCATCCCATCACCAGTCCGCCGAGGAGTGCCGATGTCCGACCCCGTTGGTGAGACGAGCCCGACCGCGATCTGCATCGGCGAGGCGATGATCATGTTCGCCGGGGACGCGGGGGGTCCGCTGGAGGACGTGGAGACGTTCCGTCGGTCCGTCGGCGGTGCGGAGTGCAACGTGGCCGGCGGGCTGGCGGCGCTCGGCATCGCGACGAGTTGGATCTCGCGGCTCGGTGACGACGGATTCGGCCTGCATGTACTGCGTGATCTCCGGGACCGCGGTGTCGAGGTCGGGGGAGTGGAGGAGGACCCGGATCGACCGACCGCGCTGTACGTGAAGCACACGGAGGGCGGCCGCTCGCGGATGCACTACTACCGCTCCGGCTCGGCCGCCTCGGCGATGGATCCGGCCTTCCTGGATCGGCCGGCCGTGCGCGACCGGCTGGCGAGTGCGGAGCTCGTGCACACGACCGGCATCACCGCCGCCATCTCCACCACAGCCGCCGAGATGCTGGAGCGGTTGGCGGTGCTGCGCGAGACCCACCGGTTCAAGTTCAGCGTCGATCTGAACTGGCGTCCGGCGTTGTGGCGAAGCAAGGACCCTGAGCCGCTGTGGCGGGTGCTGCGGGCGGCTGACGTCGTACTGATCGGTGCTGACGAGGCTGAGGTCTTCGCTGGGACCAGTGATCCTGGTGAGCTTCGGGAACGGCTTGGTCCGCGGTCGACGCTGGTGATGAAGAACGATGCGCACACCGCGCTCGTGCTGGAGCCGGATGGTCGCCGTACCGAGGTTCCCGCGCTCACTGTCGAGGTGGTCGAGGCCGTTGGAGCAGGTGATGCGTTCGCGGCCGGGTTCCTTGCCGGGACGTTGCAGGGGCTGCCGATGGAGCAGAGGCTGCGACTGGGGCATCTGGGTGCTGCTGCGGTGCTCGCCGTACCTGAGGATCACGCCGCCCCGCTCGAGCCCGCAGTCCGCCAGAAGCTGTTGAACTGCTCCGACGAGGAGTGGGCCGCCGTGCGGGTCGGTCCAACAGGTGTGACGCTCCCATGAGTCAAAGCCTTGCCAGGGCGTTGCAGATCCTGGCCAGTCTCGGAGAGGGCAACCGGTCGCTGGATCAGCTGGCGACCGAACTCGGCGTCCACAAGACGACAGTGCTGCGGCTGCTGCGGACCATGGAGGCGGACAGGTTCGTACGACGGGACGAGTCGCATCGCTACCGGTTGGGGTCGCGGCTGTTCGCGCTGGCGGACGCGGCCCGGGAGCAGCACGTCGTACGGGCTGTTGCCGCACCGCACCTGCGGGAGTTGAACCAGAAGACCGGGCAGACCGTGCACCTCGCGGCGTGGGAGAACGGCGAAGTCGTCTACATCGACAAGCTCGACAGTGTGCGGTCGGTGCGGATGTACTCGCAGGTCGGCGTACCGGCCGCTCTGCACTGCACCGCCGTCGGGAAGGTGTTGCTGGCGGCCCAGCCGAAGCGGCAGCGGGAGGCGTTGCTGGCGGCCATCGACTACCACGCGTTCACGCCGCGGACGATCACCGATGCCGATGCGCTGCGCGCCGAGTTGGACGACGTACTGGCCAAGGGCTGGGCGCAGGACCGGGCCGAGCACGAATCCTTCATCAACTGCATCGGCGCACCCGTCACCGACCACGCCGGCCGCGTCGTCGGGGCCGTGTCGGTGTCCGTACCCGACGTACTGCTGAACTACGAGCAGGTGCTCGAGCTGCTTCCCGACCTGCTCGCCACCACCCGAGCGATCAGTGCCGACTACAACTGAGAGGTATGACGCTGATGTCAGACAAGACCGCCGTCTCCACCACCGACGCGCCCGCACCGATGCCGGTGTACTCGCAGGGTGTCCGCAAGGGCAACATCCTGCAGGTGTCCGGCCAGGGTTCCGTCGACCCGGCCACCGGCGAGTTCGTCTTCACCGATGACGTGAAGGGCCAGACCACCCGCGTCCTGCAGAACGTCGAGGCGATCCTGACGGCCGGCGGCGGGAGCTTCGACGACGTGGTGATGATGCGCGTCTACCTCACCACCCGCGACCACTTCGCCGCCATGAACGAGGCGTACGCCGAGTTCCTCGCCACCCGCACTCCCAGTGGCGTCCTCCCCTCCCGCACCACTGTCTTCACCGGCCTCCCCCGCGAAGACATGCTCGTGGAAATCGACGCCCTCGCCGTCCTGAGCTGATCCTCGCCAACTGCCCCGGGCAGGAGGGTCCTGCCCGGGTCAGCGGCCGGAGATAACCGGGTTGGTGAGGGTGCCGACGCCGGGGATTCGGCATTCGGCGATGTCCCCGGGGGTGATGTGGGCGGCGCCGGGGGTGCCGGTGGAGATGATGTCGCCGGGGTAGAGGGGCATCAGCTTGCTGTGGAAGCTGACCAGGAACGCCGGGCTGAAGGCCATGTTCGCGACCGTGTTGCTGCGGTACACCGAGCCGTTGAGCACCGTCGAGACCTCGACCGCGTCGAGGGAACCCCAGTGCGCGAGTACGGCGTCCAGCCCGACGATCGTCGGCCCGAAGGAGAAGAATCCGGGGAAGTTCTTCGACCGGGTGAGAAACCGCGGATTGCGTTCCAGGATGTCCTCGGCCGTCTGGTCCAGCACCGGCACCACGCCGTACACGTAGTCGAGCGCCTCGGCCTCCTCGACCTGGTAGCACTCCCGGCCGATGACCAGTCCGAGCTCGGCCTCGGCCGTGGTTCGGCTGCTCTGCGACGGCACCGGGATCGGGTTGCCCGGACCGATGATGGTGTGATCGCCCTTCATGAACGACGCCGGCTCGGTCGGCACGTTCTCGGACAGGTCGCCGGCGTGCTCGAGATAGTTCAGCCCGATCCCCCACAGCTTGCGCGGATGCCGGTACGGCGCGACGAACTCGACGCCGGCCGGATCACGCCAATCGGCCGAGGCGGCGGCGTCCGCGAGCTCACTCAGCGGCGCCCGCGCGAGGATCGAGAGCGCGTCGCCCTCGAAGCCCAACTCCGCAGCCGGAACCACACCCTGGTCCGGATCCACCACCACGGCAGCCTCGTTGCCCTCGGCAACCTTGACGGTGGCGAGCTGGACGAAGTGGTCGGACATGTCGCTCCTCAGAGGACTGGGTGGCTCCACGGGCTGTGGTCGAGGTGTTCGGTCAGCCTAGGCGCCGCGCTGTCCACTCAGCGAGAATCCAGGCCTCATTTCCCGTATCGTGGGATAGTCTTTCGCCATGCAGGAATCGGAGGTCCGCCGGGGGTCGGTGCAATCGATCGACCGGGCGGTGGCGATCCTGCGGTGCTTCGACGGCCGCACGCCGGACCTGGGCATCAGTGACCTGGCCCGCGCGACCGGTCTGTCCACCAGCACCGTGCACCGGCTCCTGCTGGCGATGCAGGAGAACGGGCTGATTCGCCAGACGGCACATCGCCGCTACGCGATCGGTCCGCTGGTCGCCCAGTTGGCGCACAGCGGCGGCATTCCGGCCGGCCTGCGCGACGCCGCGCTGCCGGTCCTGCGGGCGCTCCGGGACGAGACCGGGGAGACGGCTGCCGTCCACGAGTTGCTGCCGACCGGGGAACGCGTCGTTCTCGACCAGGTCGAGAGCCGGCACCAGTTGCGTCGTACCTACACGGAGTTCGGCATTCCGGTGCCACTGCCGCTAGGGGCTCCGGGCAAGGTGCTGCTCGCGTTCTCCCCGTGGGAGCGGCAGGTCGAGGTGCTGGCCGGTCCGCTCGAGCAGGTGCTTCCGCAGACCATCACCGATCCCGGCGTACTGGCCGCTCAACTGGCCGAGATCCGGGCCAAGGGTTTCGCCAAGTCGCTGTCGGAGCGCACTCCGGGGATCAGGTCGGTCGCGGCGCCGGTCTTCGACTTCTCCGGCCAGGTCGTCGGTTGCCTGTCGATCTCCGGTCCCGAGCTGCGGATGCCTGCCGAGCGCCTGGAGGAGTTCGGCGAACGGATCGTCCCGGCCGCCTGGTCCGTCTCCGAGTTGCTGGGTGCCACGCCCGCGCAGCGCGAGCTCTGTACGGCGCGCGCCTCCGCGCCGGTCGGGTCGGCGCCATGAACCTCTGGCGGATCGCTCCGTCCGTCTACCTCCCGGCCCTCCTGTACGGCATCGGGCAGGGCGCGATCGCACCGGTCGTCGCGGTGTCAGCCACCGACCTCGGCGCCTCGGTCGCGGCGGCCGGCCTGGTCGTTGCGGCCGCCGGACTCGGCCAGGTGATCGGGGACATCCCGGCCGGATCGCTCACCAACAAGATCGGCGAACGCCGCGCCATGCTGCTCGCGACCGTCCTGGTCGCCGTCGCCCTCGTCGCCTGCCTGCTGGTCCCGACGGTCTGGGGCCTTGCCATCGCGATCGGTGCGACCGGCCTCGCCGGAGCAGTCTGGGGCCTGGCCCGTCAGGCCTATCTGAGCGAGGTCGTGCCGCTCGAGTTGCGTGCGCGGGCGCTGTCCACGCTCGGTGGAGTCCAGCGGATCGGCTCCTTCATCGGACCCTTCCTCGGCGCGTTCGCGATGAGGTTCCTCGGCACCGACGGCGCCTACTGGGTCCACCTGGTCGGCGCGGTCCTCGCCTGTGGCGTGCTGCTGAGCCTGCCCGACGTCGAGTCGGTACGGCGTACGCGCGGAAGCCGGCCGGTCGCCGCACAGTCGACCTGGACCGTGATCCGGGAACACCTGCCGGTGTTGCGGACGCTCGGTGTCGGGGCGCTCCTCGTCGGTGCGGTCCGAGCGTCGCGGCAGGTCGTCATTCCGCTGTGGGCGCTGCACATCGGGCTCGATGCGCAGACGACCAGCATCGTCTTCGGCCTGTCCGGCGCGGTCGACATGCTGCTGTTCTACCCGGCGGGGTCGGTGATGGACAGGCTCGGCCGCAAGTGGGTCGCAGTACCGTCGATGCTCGTCCTCGGACTCGCGCATCTGCTGCTGCCGTTGACCCACTCGACCGCGACCCTGACCGCCGTGGCGCTGCTGATGGGAGTGGGGAACGGTCTCGGGGCCGGCGTGATCATGACGCTCGGTGCCGACGCGTCACCGCCGGTCGGGCGGGCGCAGTTCCTGGGTGCGTTCCGGCTGTTCGCCGACACCGGGAACGGTGCCGGACCACTGCTCCTGGCCGGAGCCACCGCCGTCCTCGGACTGGCCCCCGCCATCGTCATCATGGCCGCGACCGGGTGGGCCGCCGCCGCCGCGATGCACCGATGGATCCCGCCGCATCCGGTCCAGGACGAGCCGGCCTGAGGGAACCGATTTGTCTCCATGGTCGACATCAGGCACACTGAATGCTGCCGAAGACCGCTGGTCGTCGCCTCCGGGCGACTGAAGGTCCCACATTCGAGTGGGCGGCCCGCGTAGGTGACTTGGACAGTGTGACAGCAGTACGACGTTTCACGCCCTTGCGCCTGCGCAGGGGCGCTTTCTTTTTGATGGAGCCTTTTCAGGGGTCGAGGTGTGGAAGCCAAGAGAAGGAGACCCCATGGCGAGGCCGGACAAGGCAGCCGCTGTCGCCGAGCTGACGGACGAGTTCCGTAGCTCGAACGGCGCCGTGCTGACCGAGTACCGCGGACTCACCGTGGCGCAGCTGCGGCAACTGCGCACTGCGCTCGGTGACGACGTGAACTACGCCGTGGTGAAGAACACGCTGACCAAGATCGCGGCCAAGGACGCGGGTGTCGAGTCGTTCGACTCGCTGCTCGAGGGTCCGTCGGCCATCGCCTTCATCAAGGGCGACCCGGTGGTCGCGGCCAAGGGTCTGCGTGACTTCGCCAAGGCGAATCCCATGCTCGTCATCAAGGGTGGAGTGCTGGAAGGCAAGGCACTCGGCTCTGACGAGATCAACAAGCTCGCTGACCTGGAGTCGCGTGAGGTCCTCCTCGCGAAGCTCGCAGGTGCGATGAAGGCGGCTCCGCAGCAGGCGGTGTCGCTGTTCGCTGCTCCGCTGTCGCAGGCCGCGCGCCTGTTCGCGGCGCTGCAGGACAAGTTGCAGGCGGAGGGCGGCGCCCCCGCGGAGGCTGCATCGGATGCGGCCGACGCACCTGCCGAGCAGGCGAGTACCGAGGAGAACGCCTCAGCCGAGAGCTGAGACGGATCTCACCGCAACACCCATTTCAGTGATCATCAAGCACCACCATTAAGGAAGGACCGCCACCATGGCGAAGCTCAGCACCGAAGAGCTGCTCGGCCAGTTCAAGGAACTGACCCTGCTGGAGCTGTCGGAGTTCGTTAAGGCGTTCGAGGAGGAGTTCGGCGTCACCGCCGCCGCCCCGGTCGCCGTTGCCGCTGCCCCGGCTGCCGGCGGCGCGGGCGCCGCTGCCGAGGAGACCGTCGAGCAGGACGAGTTCGACGTCGTCCTCGAGTCGGCCGGCGACAAGAAGATCCAGGTCATCAAGGAGGTGCGCGGTCTCACCAGCCTTGGTCTGAAGGAGGCCAAGGACCTCGTCGAGTCGGCCCCGAAGCCGATCCTGGAGAAGGTCGACAAGGCTGCCGCGGAGAAGGCCAAGGAGGCCCTCGAGGGCGCCGGCGCCACCGTCACCCTCAAGTGACACCTGCGGCGTAGCCGCCGAATCAACACTGTCGGCGGAGCCGCCGAATCAACACTGTCGGCGGAGCCGCGCAACCAGCAGTACGCCGAAGGGCGGTCCTACCCAGGGCCGCCCTTCGTCACGTTCCGGAGCAGGTGCCGGAGTACGTAGACCCAGGCCAGCGCCCAGGCCCAGCCTGCCACCACGTCGGACGGGTAGTGCCGGCCGAGCGCCAACTGCGACAGCCCGACGACTGTCAGCACCGCCGCGCCGACGACCATCCAGAGTCGCCGTCGCAGGATCAGCGCCAGCGCACCGACCAGAGCCGCCGTGTTCGCCGCATGCCCGCTCGGAAAGCTGTACTCCGACACGTCCGGCGGTAACGGCCACAGGTCCGGCCGGGACCGGCCGACCAGTTCCTTGAGCAGCGGATTCACCGCCCACACGACCCCGACGCCGGCCGTGAAGAACACGGCGTCCCTCCATCGGCGCAGGACGAGAAGCACGAGCAGCACGACGACCGCAACGGCTGCGAGCGGCCCCAGTTCGGTCAGGTCGCTGACCACGTCGGCAGCCGTTGCGTCGTCGGCATGGAGCCAGACGAGGACGTCCTCCTCGCCGATCAGACGCCGATCCGATGCCATGGTCCCCAGATGGCAAAGCTCATCCCGCGACTGGCCTGGATGTTGACGAACAGCGTGTGCCCGTCAGGGCTGAACGTCGAGCCGGCGAACTCGTCGTTGAAGCGTGGCGCGCCGGTGCTGCTGGTGAGCCGGTTCAGCGCGATGTCCCACAGCTGACCGCCCCGGGACAGGCCGCGCAGGTAGTTGTCGTCGACGTTGTCCTCACAGAGCACCAGCGTTCCGCGCTTGCTGGTCGTCACGTTGTCCGGGAAGTCCAGCGTCGCCCGGTTCGGCGACTCGTAGATCAGTTGCAGCTTCCGCGCCCGGGTGTGGTACGCCCAGACCTGGCCGAAACCGTTGCCGTAGCCACCGACCGCGTCCGGCCCGGTCTCCGCCGCGCCGCCGCCCTGGGTCGAGCAGAAGTACACGACGTTGTTGTCGTACACCTGCCCTTCCAGCCGGGAGAAGTACGCCGCTCCTTGCGCGCGGCCCTGGTCACCGACGTACACGAGCGCCTGGTCGTTCGTCGTCGTCGCGGTCTGCCCGGGTGTGTAGGGGAACCGCGGTGCAGGGTCTTCGATGTCGACCCAGGTGACGTCGTACGTCGCTCGCTGGGGCTGCGAAGCGGCCAGGTTCAGGTTCGGCCGGCCTTTGACGGCGAGCATCTGCAACTGGCCGCCGTCCAGCAGCCGGCCGCACTTCATCGGGTTCTTCGGCGGGATGTACCGGAAGAAGCCGGACGGGAACGCGAAGTTGTCCTCGGTGAGGTAGAGGATGCCGTCCTTCGGATCGAAGGACACGGCCTCGTGCGCGAACCGGCCGGCGTGGGTGATCGGCTGGCGATCGGACTGGCCCCGGGCCGGAACCTCGAAGATGAAGCCGTGCGGCTGGGTCAGCGGTACGTTCGACACGCCGGTGAAGTCGGGGCCGACGTCCGGCCCGTTCACCGTTTCCTCACAGGTGATCCAGCTGCCCCACGGCATGATCCCGCCGCTGCAGTTCATCATCGTCCCGTTCAGGCTGGTGTAGGCCTCGACCACCTCGCCGAAGCGCGTCACCTCGATCGTCGTCGTCCCGCCCTGCGCCATCGCGTCGTACGGCGTACCCGGGCCGAACGGCGGTCCCGGGTTGTTCAGTTCGTGGTTGCGGACCAGCACGACGTTCCCGTTGCGGCGCCGGAACGCGCCCATGCCGTCGTGCCGCCCGGGCAGGCGGGTCCCGTCGTCCAGCACGACCGGAAACTCCGTGTCGTGGAAGGACCGGTACGCGAACCCTTCCGGCAGGTGCAGCCGGACCTTGCCGTCGCGCAGGTCCGGGATCGGCCGCAACGCGCGGAACGGAGCGTTGCCCTTCGGATCCGCGACCGCCTGCTGGGCCACGAACCCCTGGAACGGCCCACCCGCCAGCACTCCGCCCGCGACCGCCGCACCGGTCTTCAGGAACGTCCGTCGTTCGATGCTCATCCCTTGTCCCCTCCTCGCCTGGCCGGTTGGCCCCTTGGTCGACGCTAACTTTCGGTGCGCCTCCCGGACAGGTCTCGGGCCCCGCTAGGATCACCCGGAGCCGGATGCCGATCAGCACACCGTGTTCCATCGGTCCACACACCGTGATCGGCGTGACCGTAGCGTGACGTATCGGTCACCGTCGCTTGACACCGCAGGGGTTACGCAAAACCGTACTCGTGCGTAACCTAGGCAACCGCCCCGTCGTTGGAACGGCAGAACGTCGTCGGTCGGGGTCGGCAGACATCCCGTGAGGCACGGCCGATGAGGAGGACCAGTGGGCGTCGAAGTCCGCGTCGAAGGTCTCACCAAGTCCTTCGGCAGCCAGCTGATCTGGGGCGACGTGTCGCTGACGCTGCCGGCCGGTGAGATCTGCGTGATGCTGGGCCCTTCCGGAACCGGCAAGTCCGTATTCCTCAAGACGCTGATCGGTCTGCTGAAACCGGACAAGGGCCACGTGCACATCGAGGGCACCGACATCGCCACCTGTTCGGAGCGGGAACTGTACGAGATCCGCAAGCTGTTCGGGGTGCTGTTCCAGGACGGCGCGATGTTCGGCTCGATGAATCTCTACGACAACGTCGCCTTCCCGCTGCGCGAGCACACCCGGAAGTCCGAGGCCGAGATCCGTTCCATCGTGATGGAGAAGATGGAGATGGTCGGCCTGGTCGGCGCGGAGAGGAAGCTGCCGGGCGAGATCTCCGGCGGTATGCGCAAGCGGGCCGGCCTGGCCCGCGCGCTGGTGCTGGAGCCGGAGATCCTGCTGTTCGACGAGCCCGACTCGGGTCTGGACCCGGTGCGTACGGCGTTCCTCAACCAGCTGATCATCGACCTGAACGAGATGACCCAGGCCACCTGCCTGATCGTCACCCACGACATCAACACCGCGCGGACCGTGCCGGACAACATCGGCCTGCTGTACCACCGGCACCTGGCGATGTTCGGTCCGCGGGAGATGCTGCTGTCCAGCGAGGAACCGGTGGTCCGCCAGTTCCTGAACGCGCAGCGGGTCGGGCCGATCGGGATGTCCGAGGAGAAGGACGCGGACGAACTCGCCCGCGAGGCGGACCAGGAGCTGCCGCCGCTGCCGCCGATCCCGCTGCAGCAGCTGCCGAGCAGCGGCGTGATCCGGCCGACCCAGCGGCCGCCCGGCGAGTGGTGCCGGGAGAACGGCGTGACCCCGCCCCCGGGCTCCTTCACCCCCTCGGTGGTGGGGGTCCCGTGACCGTTTCTGCGGCCGCCCCGCTGAAGCATGCGGGCTCGCTGTTCTCCTTCGCCCTCGACACCGCCCGGGCCTCGGTCCGGCGGCCGTTCCAGCTGAAGGAGTTCCTGCAGCAGGCCTGGTTCGTGGCCAGTGTGACGATCATCCCGACCGCGCTGGTGGCGATCCCGTTCGGCGCGGTGATCGCGCTGCAGGTCGGCGGGCTGATCAAGCAGTTCGGCGCCCAGGCGTTCACCGGCTCGGCCGCCGTGCTGGCCGTGGTCCGGGAGGCGTCTCCGATCGCGACCGCGCTGCTGATCGCCGGGGCCGGCGGGTCGGCGATCTGCGCCGACCTCGGCGCGCGCAAGATCCGCGAGGAACTCGACGCGATGATGGTGCTCGGCATCGACCCGATCCAGCGGCTGGTGGTGCCGCGGGTGCTGGCGACGATGCTGGTCGCGTTCTTCCTGAACGGGTTCGTCAGCGTGGTCGGCGTGATGGGCGGCTACGTCTTCAACGTCGTACTCCAGGACGGGACGCCCGGCAGTTACATCGCGTCGTTCACCGCCCTCGCCCATCTGCCCGACCTGTGGCAGGGGCAGGCGAAGGCGCTGGTGTTCGGGTTCATCGCCGCGGTCGTCGCGTCGTACAAGGGAGTGAACGCGGGCGGCGGCCCGAAGGGTGTCGGTGACGCGGTGAACCAGTCCGTCGTCATCACCTTCATGCTGCTGTTCGTCGCGAACTTCGCGATGACGGCGATCTACTTCCAGCTCGTCCCGCCGAAGGGGGCCTGACCGTGTCAGCCCTCGTCGACACCTTCGTGAAGAAGCCGCTCAACTCACTCGACCGGCTGGGTGAGCAGCTCGCCTTCTACCTCAAGGCGCTGGCCTGGTCCGGCAAGTCGGTCACCCGCTACCGCAAGGAGATCGTCCGGCTGCTGGCCGAGGTGACGCTCGGCACCGGCGCGCTGGCGGTGATCGGCGGCACCGTCGGCGTGATCACCTTCCTGGCGTTCTTCACCGGCACCGAGGTCGGCCTGCAGGGCTACTCGGCGCTGAACCAGATCGGTACGTCGGCGTTCGCCGGCTTCGTCTCGGCGTACATCAACACCCGCGAGATCGGCCCGCTGATCGCCGGGATCGCGCTGGCCGCCACGGTCGGCTGCGGCTTCACCGCCCAGCTCGGCGCGATGCGGATCAGCGAGGAGATCGACGCGCTCGAGGTGATGGCGATCCCGTCGCTGCCGTACCTGGTCACCACCCGGATCATCGCCGGGCTGATCGCGGTCGTGCCGCTGTACGTCGTCGGCCTGCTCGCGTCGTACTTCGCCACCCGGCTGACCGTGACCATGTTCTACGGGCAGAGCACCGGCACGTACGACCACTACTTCCATCTGTTCCTGCCGCCCGGCGACGTGCTGTGGTCGTTCGGGAAGGTGCTCGTCTTCGCCGTCCTGGTGATCCTGGTGCACTGCTACCACGGCTACCACGCGACCGGCGGCCCGGCCGGCGTCGGTGTCGCGGTCGGCCGCGCGGTCCGGACGTCCATCGTCGTGATCAACGTCGTCGACCTGCTGCTGTCGATGGCGATCTGGGGTACGACGACCACCGTCAGGCTGGCGGGGTGACACGATGACCAGACTGATTTCGCACAAGGTGCTCGGCGTCGCGTTCATCGGCGTGCTGTGCTTCCTGCTCTGGCTGACCTACGCCTTCTACGCCAAGGTCTTCACCAGGACGGTCGACGTGGAGCTGAAGACCAGCCACATCGGCCTGCAGCTGAACAGGCACGCGGACGTGAAGCTGCGCGGCATCATCGTCGGCGAGGTGCGCGAGGTGTCGACCGACGGCACCGAGGCGACCGTCGAGCTCGCGCTCAAGCCCGAGTCGGTGAACGAGATCTCCAGCGCGGTCAGCGCCCGGATCCTGCCCAAGACGCTGTTCGGCGAGAAGTACGTCTCGCTGGTGCCGCCGAGTGGCCCGCAGGGCCGGCCGATCAAGGCCGGCGACGTGATCTCCCGGGACAAGACCGCGGTCGGCATCGAGATCGAGAAGGTGCTGAACGACGCGCTGCCGCTGCTGCAGGCGGTCGACCCGGCCGACCTGAACGCGACCCTGAACACGCTGGCGACCGCGCTCGAGGGGCGCGGCGCCGAGATCGCCGGCACGCTGACCCAGCTGGACGCGTACCTGAAGAAGCTGAACCCGAACGTCCCGAAGCTGATGGCCGCGCTGACCAAGCTCACCCAGGTCTCCCAGCTGTACGGCGACGCCACGCCCGACCTGGTCCGGGCGCTGCGGAACCTGACCGTCACCGGCAACACGGTGGTGGAGAAGCAGGTCCAGCTGCAGAAGTTCTTCGTCGACGTCCAGCAGTTGTCCGGTACGACGAACACGTTCCTGAACGAGAACGAGGACCGGGTGATCCGGCTCGGCGAGGTGAGCCGGCCGGTGCTCGACCTGCTGGAGCGGTACTCGCCGGAGTACCCGTGCTTCCTCAAGGTGATGACCGACACCGCGCCGATCCTGAACGACACGTTCCGGGACGGCCGGCTGAACATCAACCTCGAGTTGATCACCAACCAGCCGACGCCGTACGAGCCGAACGAGCTGCCGGCCTACAAGGACCGCCGCGGTCCGACCTGTGTGGGGAAGAACTACAGCCACCCGGGAGCGCATCCGGGTCCGTACAGCCAGGACAACCCAGCGCCGTACATCACCGGTGACGACGGCGTGATCGGCGACCACCACAAGAACGATCGGTTCCCGCTGAACCTCCAGCTCAACCGGGCCGCCCCCGGGTTCGACCTGGACACCCAGGGAGTCGGTACGCCGGCCGAGCAGAAGGTGATCGACTCGGTCGTCGGCCCGACGCTGGGTCTTGCGCCGTCCGACGTACCGGATCTGACCACCCTGATGGTCGGCCCGCTGCTGCGCGGAGGGCAGGTGAACCTCAAGTGAGCAGGTTCCTGGACAGGAAGACCACCTTCGACACCGTGCGGCTGGCGATCTTCGTCGTGGTCACCACGATCGCGACCGCGCTCCTGGCGGTGACGATCGGGAACATCAGCTTCAACCCGACCACGAAGTACCGGGCCGTGTTCACCGACGTGGTCGGGCTGAACAAGGGTGACGACATCCGGATCGCCGGGGTGAAGGTCGGCCAGGTCGACAAGATCACCCTGCACCAGGACACGTTGGCGATGGTGACGTTCAGCGTCGACTCCGACCAGGTGCTGGACGACTCGACCCGCGCGACCCTGCGCTACCGGAACCTGGTCGGCAACCGCTACATCGCGCTGACCGACGGTGTCGGCGGCGGCGAACGGCTGAAGGCCGGAGGGATCATCCCGAAGGAGCGGACCGCGCCGGCGCTGGACCTGTCGGTGCTGTTCAACGGGTTCAAGCCGTTGTTCACCGCGCTCACCCCGGCGGACGTGAACCAGTTCGCCTTCGAGGTGATCAAGGTGCTGCAGGGCGAGGGCGGCACGATCGAGTCGCTGCTGGCCAGGACAGCGTCGCTGACCACCACGCTCGCCGACGCGGACCAGGTGATCGGCGACCTGATCACCAACCTGACCGCGACCCTGCAGATCGTCTCGCAGCGGCAGCAGAACTTCTCCCAGTTGCTGGTGAACCTGCAGCAGTTCATCACCGGGCTGAGTCAGGACATCAACCCGATCCTGAACTCGGTCGGTTCGATCAACTCGCTGAACACCAAGACGGCCGGCCTGCTGCAGCAGACCCGGGTTCCGATCAAGGCCGACCTGGACCGGCTCCGCACCATCGCGACGACACTCGACGACACCCAGGCGATCTGGGTGAAGACGCTGCAGACCATGCCGGAGAAGCTGAACACGATGACCCGGACGGCGACGTACGGCTCCTGGTTCAACTTCTACCTGTGCAACTTCGACGGCAACGTCACGCTGCCGACCGGCACCCGCCTCCCGGTCGCGTACGACAACAACTCGGCGAGGTGTCAGAAGCCGTGAAGCCCTTCCGCGAGCAGAACCAGGTGACCGTCGGCGTCATCGGCCTGACGGTGCTCGGGCTGATCATGCTGGCCGCGTTCAAGGCGCAGGACCTGCCGCTGATCGGCGGCGGGACGAAGTACTCCGCCCAGTTCTCCGAGGCCGGCGGGCTGAAGCCGAACGACGAGATCCGGGTCGCCGGGGTCCGGGTCGGGCAGGTCCGCAAGGTCGAACTCGAGGGCACCCACGTCCGGGTCGACTTCGTCGTCGACAAGGGCGTGAAACTCGGCGACCAGACCGGTGCCGAGATGAAGATCAAGACCCTGCTCGGCCAGAAGTACCTGAAGCTGAACCCGGCCGGCGCCGGCGAGCTGAAGCCCGGGGCAGAGATCCCGCTGGCCCGGACGATCTCGGCGTACGACGTCGTGGACGCCTTCAGCGACCTGGCGAACACCACCGAGCGGATCGACACCGCCCAGTTGGCGAGGGCGCTGGACACGCTGTCGACCACGTTCCAGAACACGCCCGAAGAGGTGCGGGCGTCGCTGACCGGGCTGTCCCGGCTGTCCCGGAACGTGGCCAAACGCGACGAGCAGCTGAAACTGCTGCTCCAGCACTCGAACGTGGTCACCAAGGTTCTTGCCGATCGCAACCAGCAGCTGATCAAGCTGATGAAGGACGGCAACACCGTCTTCCAGGCCGTGCAGGCCCGGCGGGCGCTGATCCACCAGTTGCTGGTGTCGACCCAGAAGCTGTCGGCGCAGATCACCGCGCTGGTCCGGGAGAACCGCAAGGACCTGGCGCCGACGCTGCAGAAGGTGAACGCGGTTCTGGCCGTGCTGCTGAAGAACCAGAACGACCTGGACGCCAGCATCAAGGGCCTGGCACCGTTCGTCCGGGTCTTCACCAACACGCTCGGCACCGGACCCTGGTTCGACACCTACGTGGAGAACCTGGTACCCGTTCCGGAGATCCCGGCCCCGCAGGTCCCGATCCCCGGGTTGCCGCCGATCCTGGGAGGTGGCGGCTGATGAAGGTCGCGTCACTGTCCCGGCTGGTCGCGGTCGCGGTGGTCCTGGTGATCCTCGCGGTCAGCGTGATCACACTCTGGCCGAACCCCGAGCGGGTGAGCGCCACGGCGTACTTCCCGCGCGCGGTCTCGGTCTATCCGGGCTCCGACGTCCGGATCCTCGGCATCAAGGTCGGTGAGGTGGAAAGTGTCACCCCGGCCGGCCGGACCGTGCGGGTGAAGTTCTGGTGGGAGGCCGAGCACAAGGTGCCGGCCAACGCGAAGGCGGTGATCGCGGCTCCGTCGATCGTCGCCGACCGGTACGTCCAGCTCACCCCGGCGTACTCCAAGGGCGACGTGATGGCCGACGGGGCCGAGATCCCGATCGACCGGACCGCCGTACCGCTGGAACTCGACCAGATCTACCAGAGCCTGAACGACCTGTCCGTCGCGCTCGGTCCGAAGGGTGCGAACGACCAGGGCGCGCTGTCGCGGCTGCTGGACGTCTCGGCGAAGAACCTGAACGGCCAGGGCGCCAAGCTGAACCAGACCATCACCGACGTGTCCAAGCTGACCGGGACGCTGGCGGGGAACTCGCAGAGCCTGTTCTCGACGATCCGGCAGCTGCAGACGTTCGTGTCCGCACTGGCCGCGAACGACCAGCTGGTCCGGCAGTTCAACGCCAGCTTCGCCGCCACCTCGACCACGCTGGCCGGTGAGCGCCAGGACCTGGCCAAGGCGCTGTCCCTGCTGGCGACGGCGCTCGGCGAGGTCGCGACCTTCGTGAAGGACAACCGCGCGCTGCTGAAGACGACGATCTCCAGCGCAACCGATCTGTCGCAGATCCTGGTCAAGGAGAAGGCCGCGCTGGCCGAGGTGCTCGACACCGCGCCCCTCGGCCTGGGCAACCTGGCCCGCGTGTACAACCCGCAGTACGGCACGCTGGATCAACGGGTCAACCTGGCCCAGCTGGACGACCCGGCGAGGTTCATCTGCTCGCTCCTGCGGCAGGCGAACCAGCCCCTGTCGACCTGTACGGCGCTGAAGGGGGTCGTCGACGCACTGGCCAAGCTGCCGCTGCTGAGCCAGCTCACCGGCGGCGCGCCGGCCAGCGGTGGCCCTGCCGGTACGCCGTGGGCCCCGGCGCCCAAGGCCCCGCTGAAGAGCCCGGACCCGGTCGACCCGACGCTGGGAGGGCTGGTCCGATGAGGTCTCGTTCGATGAAGCGCCGTACGACGATCGTCGCCGGAGTGCTCGGTCTCGCGATGCTGCTGACCGGCTGCGACTTCAGCGTGTACTCGTTGCCGTTGCCGGGCGGGGCCAACATCAAGGGGCCGTCGTACACGGTCACCGTCGAGTTCGCCGACGTGTTGGACCTGGTGCCGAAGTCCTCGGTGAAGGTCGACGACGTCACCGTCGGCACGGTCGAGAAGGTCTGGCTGGACGGGTACGTCGCCAAGGTCCGGATCCGGCTGCCGAAGAGCCTGGAGCTGCCGGACAACGAGCGCGCGACGATCCGGCAGACCAGCCTGCTGGGCGAGAAGTTCGTCTCGCTGTCGGCGCCGACCGGGTCGGAGCGGCCGCGCGGCCGGCTGGACAACGGCGAGGTGATCCCGCTGTCGCGGACCACCAGCAACGTCGAGGTCGAGGAAGTCCTGTCCGCGCTGTCGCTGCTGCTGAACGGCGGCGGCGTGGCCCAGTTGCAGATCATCACCCAGGAACTGAACAAGGCGATGACCGGCAACGAGCCGGCCATCCGCAGCGTGCTCACCCAGCTGAACACGTTCGTCGGCACGCTGGATCAGAACAAGGCGCGGATCGTCACCGCGATCGCCGCGGTCGATGCACTGGCCAAGAAGCTGAACGCGGAGAAGGCGACGCTGGCGACCGCGATCGACTCGCTGCCGAAGTCGATCGCGACCCTGGACAAGCAGCGCGCCGCCCTGGTGAAGACGCTGCAGGCGCTGGCGACACTGGGCAACACGGCCACCCGGGTGATCACCGCGTCGCAGCGGGACCTGGTCGCCAACCTGCAGTCGCTGTACCCGATCCTGACCAAGCTGGCCGAGGCGGGGGAGGACCTGCCGAAGTCGCTCGAGCTGCTGTTCACCTACCCGTTCCCGGACGCGGCGGCCAAGGCAGTGCAGGGTGACTTCACCAACCTCGGCATCACCTTGGACGTGAACACGCAGAAGGCCTTGAACGGACTGCTGAACCTGAACCTGCCGACCGTCGGACCGACGGCGCTGCCGACCAACCAGCTGAGCATCCCGCTGCACAACCCGACCAGCAACGGCCTCCCGTCCCTGCCGGTGCCGACCGGTACGGCGACCACCTGCACCACGATCCTCGGCGTACCGGTCTGTACGCCGAAGCTGAACCGCTCGGGCTTCGACCCGGAACTGGCAAAGGTGCTGATGCCGGGGGTGGCGAAGTGATCACCAGAACGGTCCGGATCCAGCTGATGGTGTTCCTGCTGATCACCGTGGTCGGCGTCGCCTACGTCGGCGGGAAGTACGCCCAGGTCGACAAGCTGCTGTTCGACGACGACTACACGGTCAGCGCCAGCTTCGCCGAGTCCGGCGGCATCTTCTCCGGGGCCGAGGTGACGTACCGCGGCCAGCCGGTCGGCCGGGTCGGCGAGCTGAAGCTGCTGTCCGACGGCGTCGAGGTCGACCTCGACATCGACAAGGGCGTGAAGATCCCGAACGACCTGCTCGCGGTGGTCGCGAACCGGTCCGCGATCGGCGAGCAGTACGTCGACCTGCAGCCGCGCCGCGACAGCGGCCCGTACCTGCGGGACAACTCGAAGATCGCCCGCGAGGACACCGCGATCCCGATCGACACCACGGAACTGCTGCTGAACCTCGACCAGCTGGTCAACTCGGTCGACAAGGAGAGCCTGCGGACCACCGTGCGCGAGCTCGGCGCGGCGCTGAAGGGCCGGGGCACCGACCTGCAGCGGATCATCGACAGCTCCGGCCGGCTGATCGACGACGCGGACGCGAACATCCTGCAGACGATCAAGCTGATCAACGACGGCGACACCGTGCTCGCCACCCAGGTGGCCAGTGGCGACGCGATCAAGACCTGGGCGAAGAACCTCGCCCTGCTGTCCGACACCCTGGTCAGCTCGGACGCGGACCTCCGCCAGGTGATCGACCAGGGTTCCGGCGCCTCCGAGCAGGTGACCGCGCTGATCGCGGAGAACCGGGCGGACATCGCGGTGCTGCTCGGTAACCTGCTGACGGTGAACGAGATGACCGCGCTGCGCCTGGACGCCGTCGAGCAACTGCTGGTGGTGTACCCGGCGGTGTCGATGGGCGGGTACGTCGTACCGGCGAAGGACAAGGGCACCGGGCACTACGACGCGCACTTCGGCCTGGTGCTCGGGTTCTCGCCGCCCGCCTGCCGGGCCGGGTACGGCGGGACCGACAAGCGGATCCCGCAGGACACCGCCGACAAGCCGGCCAACACCAAGGCGGGCTGCACCGCGAGCCCGTCCACCGGCGTCAACGTCCGCGGCGCCCAGAACAAGCCGAGCCCGTCGTCCCGGCAGGACCTGAACCGGACCGGGTACGGCGTCGGCTACGACCCGGCCACCGGGGCCGCGGGCGGATCCGGCGGGATGCCGGAACTCGTCCTCGGCTCCACCGGCGGTCAGGCGGACCTGCTCGGCAGCGACTCCTGGAAAGCCCTCATCCTCGGACCGGTGACCGGCAAGTGACCTCTAGTGATTCCAGGCGCGGCGCGCTGATCCTGGCGTGGGCGCTCAGCGTCCTGCTCGTGGTCGCGCTGGCCGGCGCGACCCTGTCTGTCGTCGCGCTGCACCGGCAGAGCGAGAACAAGGCCCAGCGTGAGGCGGCGATGAAGGCGGGCCGGCAGTTGGCCCTGGACTTCACGACGTACGACTACAAGACCTGGGACGCCGACACCAAGCGCGTCCTGGACGACTCCACCGGGCAGTTCAAGGAGGAGTTCCAGGCCGGGCTCGACGTGGTGAAGGCCCAGGTGCAGACGAACAGGGCGACCTCCAAGGGTGACGTGAAGGAGGCCGCGGTGGTCTCGAACGACAAGGACTCCGCCCAGGTCCTGGTGATCGTGGACGCGGTGGTGACCAACACCGCCTCGGTCGAGGGGGTGCAGCGCCGCTACCGGATCAAGCTGGACCTGGTCCGCGAGAAGGACCGCTGGCTCACCGCCGACCTCCAGGCGGTGGGCTGATGCCGGACCGTCCGCGCAACCGCCCCCGCATCGCCGGCCAGCGCCGTACCCCGTCCGCCGGTACGACGGCCGCCCCGCCACCGCCCGGGATCGACCTCGACGACGCGGCCGAGGCCGTCGAGACGACCGCCGAGGACGTGACCCCCGCCACATCGGACGCCCCCGAGGCGCCTGCGGAGGCTTCCCAGGAATCGTCCGCCACTACGGAAAGTGACGAGAAGCGCCGGTCGTTGGGGGGTGTGCTGTCCGCGTTGCTCGGGGTGCTGGTGGTTCTGGTGCTGACGTTCGCCGTCGTGCTCGGGATCAAGGCGTGGCAGGGCCGGCAGGCCGAGGACGCCCGCGGGCAGGCCACCGCGGCCGGGCGGAAGGCCGCCGAGACCGCGCTCAGCTACGACTACCGGGACCTGGACAAGAGCTTCGCGGCGGCGCGGGCCACGATGACGCCGGAGTTCGCGGCCAAGTTCGACGAGACCGCGAAGGTGGCCGGCGAGCTGGCCACCAAGACCAAGGCCACGGTCCGGGCCGAGGTCCGCGAGGTCGGCGTCCGCGACGGTGACGCCGACCGGGTCACGCTGATCATCTTCGTCAACCAGACGACCACCAGCACGATCACGCAGGGTAAACCCCGGGTCGACCTCAACCGGACCCGGTTCACGATGGTCCGAAACGGCGACCAATGGCTGGTCCAGGAGATCGCCGGACTGTAGTCTCTGGGTGACTCCGGAGAGGTCGGACCGGGCGGCTCGCGGGATACTTCCCGCTGGAGAACCCGGGTCGATCCTTGACTGAGTGGGTGGTCCGAGGGCATAGTATCGGACCCCATTGGACAGCCTTGCCTGGATCGGGTAGCCTATTGCTTTGCGCTGCCTTTAACCTCCACCCTGGTTCGGGTCTCGACTTGACTAGGGCGGTTCGGCGTGCGCTCCCAGCACCGAAGTGATTTCTGCGAGCCCGTGGAAGGACGCCCCTTGGTCGCCTCGCGCAACCCCCAGTCCGACAGCATTTCCGACGTTTCCGGCTCCCGCCGCATCTCCTTCGCGAAGATCTCCGAACCTCTCGAGGTTCCGGATCTGCTTGCGCTGCAGGTGGACAGTTTCGACTGGCTGGTCGGCAACGAAACGTGGCAGGCCCGCGTGGCCGCCGCCGAGGCCGAGGGACGGTCGGACCTGTCCGGCCCCAGCGGCCTGGAAGAAATTTTCGAGGAGATCTCCCCGATCGAGGACTTCAGCGGCACCATGTCGCTGTCGTTCCGCGACCACCGTTTCGAGCCGCCGAAGAACACGGTCGACGAGTGCAAGGAGCGGGACGTCACCTACTCCGCGCCGCTGTTCGTCACGGCCGAGTTCATGAACAACGAGACCGGCGAGATCAAGAGCCAGACCGTCTTCATGGGCGACTTCCCGCTGATGACGCGTAAGGGCACCTTCGTCATCAACGGCACCGAGCGGGTCGTCGTCTCCCAGCTCGTCCGCTCACCCGGTGTGTACTTCGAGCGCACTCCGGACAAGACGTCGGACAAGGACATCTTCACCGCCAAGATCATCCCGTCGCGCGGTGCGTGGCTGGAGTTCGAGGTCGACAAGCGCGACATGGTCGGCGTCCGGCTCGACCGCAAGCGCAAGCAGAACGTCACCGTGCTGCTGAAGGCGCTGGGCTGGACCGACGCGCAGATCCTGGAGGAGTTCGGCGACTACGAGTCGATCCGGCTCACCCTGGAGAAGGACCACACCTCCGGCCAGGACGACGCCCTGCTGGACATCTACCGCAAGCTGCGGCCGGGTGAGCCGCCGACGCGGGAGGCCGCGCAGGCGCTGCTGGACAACTACTACTTCAACGGCAAGCGCTACGACCTGGCCAAGGTCGGCCGGTACAAGATCAACAAGAAGCTCGGCCGGGACGAGGCGCACGACACCGCGGTGCTGACGATCGACGACATCGTCGCCACGATCAAGTACCTGGTCGCGCTGCACGAGGGCAAGACCGAGCTGGCCGCCCCGACCGGTGAGATCGTGGTCGAGGAAGACGACATCGACCACTTCGGCAACCGCCGGCTGCGCACCGTCGGCGAGCTGATCCAGAACCAGCTGCGCACCGGCCTGGCCCGGATGGAGCGCGTGGTCCGGGAGCGGATGACGACCCAGGACGTCGAGGCGATCACGCCGCAGACCCTGATCAACATCCGTCCGGTGGTGGCGGCGCTGAAGGAGTTCTTCGGCACCTCCCAGCTGTCGCAGTTCATGGACCAGACCAACCCGATCGCGGGTCTGACCCACAAGCGCCGGCTGTCGGCGCTCGGCCCGGGTGGTCTGAGCCGCGAGCGGGCCGGCTTCGAGGTCCGCGACGTGCACCCGTCCCACTACGGCCGGATGTGCCCGATCGAGACTCCGGAAGGCCCGAACATCGGTCTGATCGGGTCGCTGGCCACCTACGGCCGGGTGAACCCGTTCGGTTTCGTCGAGACGCCGTACCGCAAGGTCGTCGACGGCCGGGTCACCGACCAGGTCGACTACCTGACCGCGGACGAGGAGGACCGGTTCGTCATCGCCCAGGCCAACGCGGCGCTGACCGAGGACAACCGGTTCGCCGAGGACCGGGTGCTGGTCCGCCGGCGCCACGGTGAGGTCGAGCTCGTGCTGGTCGAGGACGTCGACTACATGGACGTCTCGCCGCGCCAGATGGTGTCGGTGGCGACCGCGATGATCCCGTTCCTCGAGCACGACGACGCCAACCGCGCGCTGATGGGCTCGAACATGCAGCGGCAGGCCGTTCCGCTGATCACCGCCGACGCTCCGCTGGTCGGCACCGGGATGGAGTACCGCGGTGCGGTCGACGCCGGTGACGTGCTGGTGGCCGACAAGGCCGGTGTGGTCAAGGAGGTCTCGGCCGACCTGATCGAGATCGCCGCCGACGACGGCACGTACCAGACCTACCGGCTGGCGAAGTTCCGCCGGTCGAACCAGGGCACCTGCATCAACCAGCGCCCGCTGGTCGACGCCGGGCAGCGGGTCGAGGCCAACCAGCCGCTCGCCGACGGTCCGTGCACCGACCAGGGCGAGATGGCGCTCGGCCGCAACCTGCTGGTCGCGTTCATGCCGTGGGAGGGTCACAACTACGAGGACGCGATCATCCTCAGCCAGCGCGTCGTGCAGCAGGACCTGCTGACCTCGATCCACATCGAGGAGCACGAGGTCGACGCCCGCGACACCAAGCTGGGTCCGGAGGAGATCACCCGGGACATCCCGAACGTCTCCGACGAGATGCTGGCCGACCTGGACGAGCGGGGCATCATCCGGATCGGCGCCGAGGTCACCACCGGTGACATCCTGGTCGGCAAGGTCACCCCGAAGGGTGAGACCGAGCTGACGCCGGAGGAGCGGCTGCTGCGCGCGATCTTCGGTGAGAAGGCCCGTGAGGTCCGCGACACCTCGCTGAAGGTGCCGCACGGCGAGAACGGCACCGTCATCGGTGTCCGCGTCTTCGACCGCGACAACGGCGACGAGCTGCCGCCGGGCGTGAACCAGCTGGTCCGCGTGTACGTCGCCCAGAAGCGCAAGATCTCGGTCGGCGACAAGCTGGCCGGCCGGCACGGCAACAAGGGCGTCATCTCGAAGATCCTGCCGGTCGAGGACATGCCGTTCCTCGAGGACGGCACCCAGGTCGACATCATCCTGAACCCGCTGGGCGTGCCCGGCCGGATGAACGTCGGCCAGGTGCTCGAGACCCACCTGGGCTGGGTCGCCAGCCGCGGCTGGGAGATCGACTCGGACAACACCGAGGAATGGGCCCAGCGGCTGATCAAGATCGGCGCCGGCTCCGCGCCGCCGATGACCAACGTCGCCACCCCGGTCTTCGACGGCGCCAAGGAGGAGGAGGTCACCGGCCTGCTCGGCTCCACGCTGCCGAACCGTGACGGCGTCCGGATGGTCGACAGCAACGGCAAGGCCCGGCTGTTCGACGGTCGTTCGGGTGAGCCGTTCCCGGAGCCCGTCGGCGTCGGCTACATGTACATGCTGAAGCTGCACCACCTGGTCGACGACAAGATCCACGCCCGGTCCACCGGCCCGTACTCGATGATCACCCAGCAGCCGCTGGGCGGTAAGGCGCAGTTCGGCGGTCAGCGGTTCGGCGAGATGGAGGTGTGGGCCCTGGAGGCCTACGGTGCCGCCTTCGCGCTGCAGGAGCTGCTGACGATCAAGTCCGACGACGTGGTCGGCCGGGTCAAGGTGTACGAGGCGATCGTCAAGGGCGAGAACATCCCGGAGCCGGGTATCCCGGAGTCGTTCAAGGTTCTCGTCAAGGAAATGCAGTCCCTGTGCCTGAACGTGGAAGTGCTCTCGTCCGACGGAAGCCGGGTCGAGATGCGCGACAGCGAGGAGGACGTCTTCCGTGCCGCGGAGGAGCTGGGCATCGACCTGTCCCGGCGGGAGCCGAACAGCGTCGAGGAGGTCTGAGCGGGTTGCCGCTTGAGATCAACACACAACTCACTCAGACCACTTTTACTAGGAGATAACACATCGTGCTCGACGTGAACTTCTTCGACGAGCTTCGGATCGGCCTGGCCACCGCGGACGAGATCCGCCAGTGGTCTCACGGCGAGGTCAAGAAGCCCGAGACGATCAACTACCGGACCCTCAAGCCCGAGCGTGACGGTCTGTTCTGCGAAAAGATCTTCGGTCCCACCCGGGACTGGGAGTGCTACTGCGGCAAGTACAAGCGCGTTCGCTTCAAGGGCATCATCTGCGAGCGGTGTGGCGTCGAGGTCACCCGCTCCAAGGTGCGCCGCGAGCGGATGGGCCACATCGAGCTGGCCGCGCCGGTCACCCACATCTGGTACTTCAAGGGTGTCCCGTCGCGGCTCGGCTACCTGCTCGACCTCGCCCCGAAGGACCTGGAGAAGGTCATCTACTTCGCGGCGTACATGATCACCGACGTCGACGAGGAGGCGCGGCACCGCGACCTGTCCTCGCTCGAGGGCCGGGTGGACGTGGAGCGCAAGCAGCTCGAGAACCGTCGTGACAACGACATCGAGCAGCGGATGAAGAAGCTCGAGGAGGACCTGGCGCAGCTCGAGGCCGAGGGCGCCAAGGCCGACGTACGCCGCAAGGTCAAGGAAGGCGCCGAGCGTGAGGTCAAGCAGCTGCGCGACCGTGCGCAGCGCGAGATCGACCGCCTCGACGAGGTCTGGACCCGGTTCAAGAACCTCAAGGTCCAGGACCTGGAGGGCGACGAGATCCTCTACCGCGCCATGAAGGAGCGGTTCGGCAAGTACTTCGAGGGCGCCATGGGTGCCGCCGCGATCCAGCGCCGGCTGGAGACCTTCGACCTGAAGGCCGAGGCGGACAACCTGCGCGAGACGATCAAGACCGGCAAGGGCCAGCGCAAGACCCGCGCCCTGAAGCGGCTCAAGGTCGTCACCGCGTTCCTGCAGACCAACAACAGCCCGATGGGCATGGTGCTGGACTGCGTCCCGGTGATCCCGCCGGACCTGCGCCCGATGGTCCAGCTCGACGGTGGCCGGTTCGCCACCTCGGACCTGAACGACCTGTACCGCCGGGTGATCAACCGGAACAACCGGCTCAAGCGGCTGCTCGACCTGGGTGCGCCGGAGATCATCGTCAACAACGAGAAGCGGATGCTGCAGGAGGCCGTCGACGCGCTGTTCGACAACGGCCGCCGCGGCCGTCCGGTCACCGGCCCGGGCAACCGGCCGCTGAAGTCGCTGTCCGACATGCTCAAGGGCAAGCAGGGCCGCTTCCGGCAGAACCTGCTCGGTAAGCGCGTCGACTACTCCGGTCGTTCGGTGATCGTCGTCGGCCCGCAGCTGAAGCTGCACCAGTGCGGTCTGCCGAAGGCGATGGCGCTGGAGCTGTTCAAGCCGTTCGTGATGAAGCGGCTGGTCGACCTCAACCACGCGCAGAACATCAAGTCCGCCAAGCGGATGGTCGAGCGCCAGCGGGCCCAGGTCTGGGACGTGCTGGAAGAGGTCATCACCGAGCACCCGGTCCTGCTGAACCGTGCGCCCACGCTGCACCGGCTCGGCATCCAGGCGTTCGAGCCGCAGCTGATCGAGGGCAAGGCGATCCAGATCCACCCGCTCGTCTGCTCCGCGTTCAACGCGGACTTCGACGGTGACCAGATGGCGGTGCACCTGCCGCTGTCGGCCGAGGCGCAGGCCGAGGCCCGGATCCTGATGCTGTCGACGAACAACATCCTGAAGCCGGCCGACGGCCGTCCGGTCACGATGCCGACCCAGGACATGATCATCGGCATCTACTTCCTCACCATGATGAAGGAGGGCGCGCTCGGCGAGGGCCGTGCGTTCAGCTCGGTGGCCGAGGCGCTGATGGCCTTCGACCGCAACGAGCTGTCGCTGCAGGCGAAGATCACGCTGCGGCTGGACGAGTCGGCCACCCCGGCCGGCGCGACCGAGCTGCCGGACGGCGGGTTCTCGCTGGAGACCACGCTGGGCCGGGCGCTGTTCAACGAGGCGCTGCCGGCGGACTACCCGTTCGTCGACGTCGAGGTGGGCAAGAAGCAGCTCGGCGGGATCGTCAACGACCTGGCCGAGCGGTACTCCAAGGTCGAGGTCGCCAACGCCCTGGACGCGCTGAAGGACCTCGGGTTCCGCTGGGCCACCCGGTCCGGTGTGACCGTGTCGATCGACGACTTCAGCACGCCGCCGTCCAAGCCGGAGATCATGGCCCGGTACGAGTCGCAGGCCGAGAAGGTCCAGAAGCAGTTCGAGCGAGGCCTGATCACCTCGTCCGAGCGGCGGCAGGAGCTGATCGAGATCTGGACCGGCGCCAACGCCGAGGTCGGCAAGGCGATGGAGGAGAACTTCGAGAAGACCAACCCGATCTGGATGATGGTCCACTCGGGTGCTCGAGGCAACATGATGCAGATCCGGCAGATCGCCGGTATGCGTGGTCTGGTGGCCAACCCGAAGGGTGAGATCATCGCCCGGCCGATCAAGTCCAACTTCCGCGAGGGTCTGTCGGTGGTCGAGTACTTCATCGCCACCCACGGTGCCCGGAAGGGTCTGGCCGACACCGCGCTGCGGACCGCCGACTCGGGGTACCTGACCCGTCGTCTGGTGGACGTGTCGCAGGACGTGATCATCCGCGAGGAGGACTGCGGGACCGAGCGGGGCCTGCCGAAGAAGATCGGCGACAAGGGCCCGGACGGCAAGGTCGTGCACGCCGAGAACGTGGAGACCAGTGCCTACGCCCGGACGCTGGCCACCGACGTCGTGGACCCCGACGGCAACGTCCTGCTCCAGGCCGGCAGTGACCTGGGCGACGTCTCGATCGCCAAGCTGGTCGCCTCCGGTGTCGAGGAGGTCAAGGTCCGCTCGGTGCTGACCTGTGACGCCAAGACCGGGACCTGCGCGAAGTGCTACGGCCGTTCGCTGGCGACCGGCAAGCCGGTCGACATCGGTGAGGCGGTCGGCATCATCGCGGCCCAGTCCATCGGTGAGCCGGGGACGCAGCTGACCATGCGGACCTTCCACACCGGTGGTGTCGCGGGTGATGACATCACCCACGGTCTGCCGCGTGTCGTCGAGCTGTTCGAGGCCCGGCAGCCCAAGGGCAAGGCGCCGATCGCCGAGGCCGCGGGCCGGATCACGATCGAGGACACCGACAAGACCCGGAAGCTGGTGCTCACGCCGGACGACGGGTCCGAGGAGGTCGCCTACCCGGTGTCGAAGCGTGGCCGCCTGCTGGTCGAGGAGGGCCAGCACGTCGAGGTCGGCCAGCAGCTGACGCAGGGTACGCCGGACCCGCAGGAGGTGCTGCGCATCCTCGGCGTCCGCAAGGCGCAGGAGCACCTGGTGGACGAGGTCCAGGAGGTGTACCGGTCGCAGGGTGTGGCCATCCACGACAAGCACATCGAGATCATCGTCCGGCAGATGCTGCGCCGGGTCACGGTGATCGAGTCGGGCGACGCCCAGCTGCTGCCGGGTGAGCTCGCGGACCGGATCATGTTCGAGGCGGAGAACCGCCGCGTGGTCGCCGAGGGCGGTACGCCGGCCTCCGGTCGTCCGGTGCTGATGGGTATCACCAAGGCCTCGCTGGCCACCGAGTCGTGGCTGTCGGCCGCCTCCTTCCAGGAGACGACCCGCGTCCTCACCGAGGCCGCGATCCACGGCAAGTCCGACTCGCTGGTCGGTCTGAAGGAGAACGTCATCATCGGCAAGCTGATCCCGGCCGGTACGGGCATGGACCGTTACCGCAACATCCGGGTGGAGCCCACCGAGGAGGCGAAGGCCGCGATGTACTCGATGGTCGGCTACGAGTCGTACGACTACGACTTCGGCCCGTCCACCGGGCAGTCGGTCCCGCTCGACGACTTCGACCTCGGTTCGTACCAGAACTGATTCGAATCACCCCGCCGAGGGCGGCACTCCCCAGTTCGGGGGTGCCGCCCTCGCGGCGTTCACGGGCAGGCAGTGCCCGGTGCAGGATGGCGACCGCCACCTGGTCTACGACAGCGGCCGCGAGCTGGACTGGTTCGAGATCGGTTTCGCTGCCCGCAAACAGACGTTGACGCTCTACCTGACCGAGGGATTCGAGGGGTACGACGAACTGCTCGGACGGCTCGGTCCACACACCACCGGCGTGGGCTGCGTGTACGTCAAACGCTTGTCCGACGTGGATTCCGGCGTACTCGCCGAGATCGCGCAGCGGAGTGTGCACCACACGCGGGGTGGCGGCTGAAAGTGTCCCCGTCATAGGCCAAGATTGGTGCATGACGGATCTCCCGGCCCACTTGCGGCCTTTCGTCCTGGGGTTGCTGGACGGCCCGGGCGTCCGGGTCGACCGGCTCGGGGAGATCGACCTCTACCGCCCCGCCGGGACCGCCCGGACCGGCGCGATTCTCTTTGTGCACGGGGGTCCTGGGCCTGCCGGCCTCGAGGTGACGCCTCGGGACTGGCCGGTGTTCCGGGGTTACGCGACCGCTGCCGCCCGGCGTGGCGTGGTGGCCGCTGTCGTCGACCACAGCCTGATTCGCGGCCTCGACCGGTTGGTCACCGCCGCGGACGAGGTGGAGGCCGCGGTCGGCGTACTGCGATCCGATCCACGGGTGGACCCCGATCGGGTCGCCCTGTGGTTCTTCTCCGGCGCCGGCCTGCTGGCGGGGGAGTGGCTGGACAGCCGCCCCGACTGGCTGCGTTGCGTCGCCCTGACCTATCCCCTGCTCGCCACCCCGCCCGGTGTCGACGAACTGGTAAACGCCGCCGAAGTGATCGGAAAACACGACCGGGGCGGTGGGGTGGGGAAAGCATCAAGCAGAGATCTGCCGGTGCTGCTGACCCGGGCCGGACTCGAGCAGGAGGAGCTCGCCGGTCCGGTCGCGGAGTTCGTCTCCGCCGGTGGCGCCGCGCTGGACATCATCGACGTACCGAAAGGGCACCACGGGTTCGACATGCTCGACCACACCGAAGAATCACGCGCCGCCGTCACCAAGGCCCTGGACTGGGCGATCGCCCACCTGGGCGAGGAGCCGGACGGCGAGGGGAAACTCCTCGTTCCCCCTCCACCTGCGAAGTCCTCCACCCGCCGTACGACGGCCGCCACCAAGCCGTCCAACGCCGCCAAGTCCACCGTTGCGGTGAAGGAGTCCCCGGCAGCTGCCGAGCCCGCCAGCCGGCAGCGGCCCGCCAATCCCGCCGCCACGCCGCCTTCAGCCAGTCCGTCAATCACCTCTCCCGCCGCGCCGTCGACCGCTGCGGCGGCCAGGACTGAGCCTGCTACCGCCCCGACGGACGCTCCCGGCGCTGCCGGCGCGACCGGCGCTTCCGTCGCTGCCGCTGCGACGGACACTCCTGTCACCGCCGCAGCGACGCCGCTCGCGACCGTTGCCGCGGCCACCGTCGCGGCGGCCACCACCGACACTCCGGCCGCCCGGGTCGTCGCCCGGGAGCACGCCGCGTACGCCGCCCACGACCTGGAGGCGTTCCTGGCGATGTACTCGCCCACCGCCCGGATCGGCCTGGCCGACGGCTCGGAGCTCAAGGGCCGCCGGTTCCTCCGCGAGTATTACCGGCCGCGCTTCGAGGCCGGCCGTTGCAAGACGGAGGTCGTGCAGAAACTGATGCTCGGCGAGTGGGTGGTCGAGCACATCCTGGCCCACGACACCGATGAGCCGACCCCGATGATCGCCCTCTACCGCGTCACCGACGGACTGATCACCGAAGTCCAGTTCCGTGCCTGAGGAAGCCATCGACTACCTGGCCGGGTTCGAGGGGGCGGCCGCGGAGTTCGCGGCCGTCCTCGACCGGGTCGATCCTGAGGCGGCGGTGCCGGGCTGCCCCGGCTGGACGCTGGCCGATCTGGCCCTGCACCTCGGATCCGGCCAGCGCTGGGCGGCTGCCATCCTGCTCAGCGGCACCGCCCAGCAGGTCCCTGAGGTTCTCCGTACGACGATCTCCTGGGCGGACTGGTATGCCGGCACCACCGCGGCGCTGGCGGCCGCGATCCGGGCCGTCGACCCGGACGAGCCGTGCTGGAACTTCGCGCCGGTCGACCAGCGCGCGGGATTCTGGTCCCGGCGGCGGATGCATGAGACGGCGATCCACCTCGTGGACGCCGTCCAGGCCGGCGATCCGGACGTGACTGGTCTGGAGGTGATACCTCCGGCGATCGCGGCCGACGGGGTGGACGAGGTCTTCGGGGTGTTCCTGCCGCGGCTGCTGGCCCGCGGGTTCGCGCCGGCGGTCACCCGGCAGGTCGGCGTACGGGCCACCGACACCGGGGACGAATGGACGCTGACACCTGTGGCAGAAGGCGATCCGCCGCGGGTCGAGCGTGGCCGGGCCGCCGGTGAGGCGGTGGTCTCGGGGACCGCGGCCGAGCTCGACCTGTGCCTGTGGAAACGCTTGCCGACGAGCGTTCTGAGGGTCGAGGGGGACCCCGCGGTGGCGGCCGATTTCCTGGCCGGTAAGACCACTCCCTGAGGGCTGTACACTGGGGGAGCGGAAGGCTTCGGAGCCGGTCGGTTACTCATTTTGACCGTGCCTGAGGCAGCCGCTAGTCTTAACGATCGTGCCCGGGTCATCCTGGGCCGTCATGCGTGCCCCTCGATGAACGGGTCTGCGCGCGTGGCACGGGATTCCTGCCGACAGTCTGGAAGATTACGGCTTTCGGTGCGCCCGTGCGCACGCGACACACCCGACCGCGGGGGTCAGGCGAAAGCAGCAGAAGAAAGCCGGACGACAGAAAGAGACCTACGCGGTGCCCACCATTCAGCAGCTGGTCCGCAAGGGCCGCCAGGACAAGGTGTCCAAGAACAAGACGCCGGCCCTGAAGGGTTCCCCTCAGCGTCGCGGTGTGTGCACGCGCGTCTACACCACCACGCCGAAGAAGCCGAACTCGGCGCTTCGGAAGGTCGCGCGTGTCCGCCTGACCAGCGGCATCGAGGTCACCGCGTACATCCCCGGCGTCGGCCACAACCTGCAGGAGCACTCGATCGTGCTCGTGCGTGGCGGTCGTGTGAAGGACCTGCCGGGTGTCCGGTACAAGATCATCCGCGGTTCGCTCGACACCCAGGGTGTGAAGAACCGGAAGCAGGCGCGCAGCCGTTACGGCGCGAAGAAGGAGAAGAGCTAATGCCGCGCAAGGGCCCCGCCCCGAAGCGCCCGGTCATCGTCGACCCGGTCTACAGTTCGCCGCTCGTCACCCAGTTGATCTCCAAGATCCTGGTCGACGGCAAGAAGCAGATCGCCCAGCGCATCGTGTACGACGCGCTGGAGGGCACCCGGACCAAGACCGGCACCGACCCGGTGATCACGCTCAAGCGCGCGCTGGACAACGTCAAGCCGAGCATCGAGGTGAAGAGCCGCCGCGTCGGCGGTGCCACCTACCAGGTGCCGATCGAGGTCAAGCCGGGCCGGTCCACCACGCTGGCGCTGCGGTGGCTGACGACGTACTCGCGGGCCCGTCGCGAGAAGACCATGTCCGAGCGGCTGATGAACGAGATCCTGGACGCGTCCAACGGTCTCGGTGCGTCGGTGAAGCGCCGCGAGGACACGCACAAGATGGCCGAAGCCAACAAGGCTTTCGCCCACTACCGCTGGTGATCCGGGGTCCGATCCGGACCCCAGCGCTCACCCTTTGACGCAGTACAGAATCGAGAGGTAGACCACCGAGGTGGCCGTACAAATCACCACCGACCTGGCCAAGGTCCGCAACATCGGGATCATGGCCCACATCGACGCCGGCAAGACGACGACGACCGAGCGGATCCTCTTCTACACCGGTATCACCTACAAGATCGGTGAGGTCCACGAGGGCGCCGCCACGATGGACTGGATGGAGCAGGAGCAGGAGCGCGGCATCACCATCACGTCCGCCGCGACGACCTGCACCTGGAAAGACCACACCATCAACATCATCGACACGCCGGGTCACGTCGACTTCACCGTCGAGGTGGAGCGCTCGCTGCGCGTGCTCGACGGTGCCGTCGCGGTGTTCGACGGTGTCGCCGGCGTGGAGCCCCAGTCCGAGACCGTCTGGCGTCAGGCGGACCGGTACGGCGTGCCGCGGATCTGCTTCGTCAACAAGCTGGACCGGACCGGCGCGGAGTTCATGCGCTGCGTCGACATGATCAAGGACCGCCTCGGCGCCGTCCCGCTGGTCATGCAGCTGCCGATCGGGGCCGAGGCCGACTTCATCGGCGTCATCGACCTGGTGGGCATGCGCGCGCTGACCTGGCGCGGCGAGACCAAGATCGGTGAGGACTACACGGTCGAGGAGATCCCGGCCAGCCACACCGAGCTGGCGGCCGAGTGGCGGGACAAGCTGGTCGAGACGGTGGCCGAGGCCGACGACGAGATCATGGAGCTGTACCTGGAGGGCGAGAACCCGACCCAGGAGCAGCTGAAGGCCGCCATCCGCCGGGCCACCCTGGCCAGCAAGCTGACCCCGGTCCTGACCGGTACCGCGTTCAAGAACAAGGGCGTCCAGCCGCTGCTCGACGCGGTCAACGACTACCTGCCCAGCCCGATCGACGTTCCGGCCATCGAGGGCCACGACGTCAAGGACTCCGAGCAGGTCGTGCTGCGCAAGCCGGACGACAGCGAGCCGTTCTCGGCGCTGGCGTTCAAGATCGCGGCCGACCCGCACCTGGGCAAGCTGACCTTCATCCGGGTCTACTCCGGCAAGCTCGAGGCGGGTTCGCAGGTGCTGAACCCGACCAAGGGCCGCAAGGAGCGGATCGGCAAGATCTACCGGATGCACGCGAACAAGCGTGAGGAGATCGCGTCGATCGGCGCCGGTCACATCGTCGCCGTGATGGGTCTGAAGGACACCACCACCGGTGAGACGCTGTGCGCGCCGGACAGCCCGGTCGTGCTGGAGTCGATGCAGTTCCCGGCTCCGGTCATCTCGGTCGCCATCGAGCCCAAGTCGAAGGGCGACCAGGAGAAGCTGGGCGTCGCGATCCAGCGGCTCGCCGAGGAGGACCCGACCTTCCAGGTCCGGACCGACGAGGACACCGGCCAGACCATCATCGCCGGTATGGGCGAGTTGCACCTCGAGGTGCTGGTCGACCGGATGAAGCGCGAGTTCCGGGTCGAGGCGAACGTCGGCAAGCCGCAGGTCGCCTACCGCGAGACCATCACCAAGAAGGTCGAGAAGGTCGACTACACGCACAAGAAGCAGACCGGCGGTTCCGGTCAGTTCGGTCGCGTGATCATCGACATCGAGCCGACCTCGGTGGAGGCCGGCGGCGAGGGCGGCTACGAGTTCGTCAACGCCGTCACCGGTGGCCGCATCCCCCGGGAGTACATCCCGTCGGTGGACGAGGGCTGCCAGGAGGCGATGGAGTTCGGCGTACTGGCCGGCTACCCGATGGTGGACGTCAAGGTGACGCTGCAGGACGGCGCCTACCACGACGTCGACTCCTCCGAGCTCGCCTTCAAGATCGCCGGTTCGATGGCGTTCAAGGAGGCCGCACGGCGGGCCGCTCCGGTCATCCTGGAGCCGATGTTCGCGGTCGAGGTCACCACGCCCGAGGACTACATGGGCGACGTGATCGGCGACCTCAACTCCCGTCGTGGCCAGATCCAGCAGATGGACGAAGGCCCCGGTGGCAGCCGAGTCGTGAAGGCTCTGGTCCCGCTGTCGGAGATGTTCGGGTATGTCGGTGACCTGCGGTCGAAGACCCAGGGCCGCGCGTCCTACTCGATGCAGTTCGATTCCTACGCCGAGGTTCCGAAGAACGTGGCGGAAGAGATCATCAAGAAGGCCCGGGGCGAGTAATCTCTCGCTCCTGACCAACACCCCAAGCGCGTCGGCGTACGGCGTAGTCAACATTTATCTAGGAGGGCCCCAGTGGCGAAGGCGAAGTTCGAGCGGACTAAGCCGCACGTCAACATCGGCACCATCGGTCACATCGACCACGGTAAGACCACGCTTACCGCGGCGATCACCAAGGTGTTGCACGACAAGTACCCGGACCTGAACGAGGCGTCGGCGTTCGATCAGATCGACAAGGCGCCGGAAGAGCGCCAGCGCGGTATCACCATCTCGATCGCGCACGTCGAGTACCAGACCGAGGCCCGGCACTACGCCCACGTCGACTGCCCGGGGCACGCGGACTACATCAAGAACATGATCACCGGTGCGGCTCAGATGGACGGCGCGATCCTGGTCGTCGCCGCCACCGACGGCCCGATGCCGCAGACGCGTGAGCACGTGCTGCTCGCCCGTCAGGTCGGCGTGCCGGCGATGGTCGTCGCCCTGAACAAGTGCGACATGGTCGACGACGAGGAGATCCTCGAGCTGGTCGAGCTCGAGGTCCGCGAGCTGCTCAGCGAGCAGGAGTTCGACGGTGACAACGCTCCGATCGTCCGCGTCGCCGCTCACCCGGCGCTCGAGGGCGACGCCAAGTGGGGCGAGTCGATCCTCGAGCTGATGAACGCGGTCGACTCCTACATCCCGCAGCCGGAGCGCGAGATCGACAAGCCGTTCCTGATGCCGGTGGAGGACGTCTTCACCATCACCGGTCGCGGCACCGTCGTGACCGGCCGGATCGAGCGCGGTGTCGTCAAGGTCAACGAGACCGTCGACATCGTCGGTATCCGCCCGGAGAAGCAGTCCACCACGGTCACCGGTATCGAGATGTTCCGCAAGCTGCTCGACGAGGGCCAGGCCGGTGAGAACGTCGGTCTGCTGCTTCGTGGCACCAAGCGCGAGGACGTCGAGCGTGGCATGGTCGTCATCAAGCCGGGCACCACGACGCCGCACACGAACTTCGAGGCGTCGGTCTACATCCTGTCCAAGGAGGAGGGCGGCCGGCACACGCCGTTCTTCCAGAACTACCGCCCGCAGTTCTACTTCCGCACCACGGACGTCACCGGCGTCGTCACGCTGCCCGAGGGCACCGAGATGGTCATGCCGGGCGACAACACCGACATGACGGTCGAGCTGATCCAGCCGATCGCCATGGAGGAGGGTCTGAAGTTCGCGATCCGCGAAGGTGGCCGCACCGTCGGCGCCGGCCGGGTCACCAAGATCATCAAGTGATCTCACGAGGTCCGCGAGGGCTCGCAGGCTGAGCCCTCGCGGACCTCTGCTTTGCGCCCGATCCGGCACTCAGGTGGGCCGGATCAGGCGTGAGGCCACCACGATTGGCATTCCGATGCCGATCTCTGGCACAATATTCAGGTTGCTCAGGCGAGGCCGCCGGGGTGCGCCCCAGATCTCAGATCTGGCTGGTGCGCCGGACCGGAGACCATGCCGAGGTGCCGGTCCGAGACCGGGCCCCGATCACCAATCCAGGGTCGAAGAAGCGGTGAGTCACGCGCGTGTCGCGTGTGCGACACACCCGACCGCGGGGGTCGGAGCAACGCAACGAAGACGATAGAGAAGGACGAAGCGAAGCGATGGCGGGACAGAAGATCCGCATCCGGCTGAAGGCCTACGACCACGAGGTCATCGACAGCTCGGCGCGCAAGATTGTCGACACGGTGACGCGTACTGGTGCGAAGGTTGCTGGCCCGGTGCCGTTGCCGACGGAAAAGAACGTGTTCTGCGTCATCCGCTCGCCGCACAAGTACAAGGACAGCCGCGAGCACTTCGAGATGCGCACCCACAAGCGGCTCATCGACATCATCGACCCCACGCCGAAGACCGTCGACTCGCTGATGCGGCTCGACCTGCCGGCCGGCGTCGACATCGAGATCAAGCTCTGAGGGACGCGAACAGCCAATGAGCACTGTCAAGAACACGCGTGGTCTGCTGGGCACCAAGCTCGGCATGACCCAGACCTGGGACGAGAACAACCGCGTCGTCCCCGTCACCGTGATCCAGGCCGGCCCGTGCGTCGTCACCGAGGTTCGGACCTCGGACAGCCACGGCTACGACGGCGTCCAGATCGCCTTCGGCGACATCGACCCGCGCAAGGTGACCAAGCCGATGCGCGGTCACTTCGACAAGGCCGGCGTGACGCCGCGGCGCCACCTGCTGGAGCTGCGCACCGCCGACGCGAGCGAGTACACGCTGGGCCAGGAGATCAAGGCCGAGGCCTTCTCCGCCGGTGAGCTGGTCGACGTCTCCGCCACCAGCAAGGGCAAGGGCTTCGCCGGTGTCATGAAGCGGCACGGCTTCGGCGGTCTGCGCGCCACCCACGGTGTGCACAAGAAGCACCGCTCGCCGGGTTCGATCGGCGGCTGCGCCACGCCGGGCCGGGTCTTCAAGGGCCTGCGGATGGCCGGCCGGATGGGCAACGAGAAGGTCACCACGCAGAACGTGTCGGTCCACGCGATCGACGCCGACCGCGGCCTGATCCTGCTCAAGGGCGCGGTTCCCGGTCCGAAGGGCGGCCTCGTGCTGATCCGCAACGCTGCGAAGGGGGCTGCCAAGTGAGCACCGTCGACGTCGTCGTCGTCAAGGGCGACAAGGTGAGCAAGAAGGGCTCCGCCGAGCTTCCGGCCGAGCTGTTCGACGTCCAGGTCAACGTGCCGCTGATCCACCAGGTCGTGGTGGCCCAGCTGGCCGCGGCCCGGCAGGGAACGCACAAGACCAAGACCCGGGGCGAGGTGCGCGGCGGTGGCGCCAAGCCGTACCGCCAGAAGGGCACCGGTCGCGCCCGGCAGGGCTCGACCCGCGCGCCGCAGTTCACCGGCGGTGGCGTGGTCCACGGCCCGGTGCCGCGCGACTACAGCCAGCGGACCCCGAAGAAGATGATCGCCGCCGCGCTCCGCGGTGCGCTCTCGGACCGGGCCCGCGACGGCCGGGTGCACGTGGTCGAGAAGTTCGTCGACGGTGACAAGCCGTCCACCAAGGCCGCGCTGCGGGTGCTGTCGGAGATCGCCGAGCCGGGCAAGATCCTGGTCGTCGTCGAGCGCGCCGACGAGCTCACCTGGCTGAGCCTGCGCAACGCGCAGCACGTCCACCTGATCGCCGCCGACCAGCTGAACGCGTACGACGTACTGGTCAGCGACTCGATCGTGTTCACCAAGGCCGCGCTGGACGCGTTCGTCGCCGGCGCCCCGAAGGGCAAGTCCGTCAAGGCCGTCGCCACGTCGACCGAGGCCGAGGAGGTAGAGGCATGAGCCACGGAGTCAACAAGGACCCGCGCGACGTGCTGCTGCGGCCGGTCGTCAGCGAGAAGAGCTACGGCCTGCTGGACGAGCAGAAGTACACGTTCGAGGTCGACCCGCGGGCCAACAAGACCGAGATCAAGCTCGCGGTCGAGAAGGTCTTCAAGGTCAAGGTCAGCGACGTCAACACCATCAACCGCAAGGGCAAGCGCCGCCGGACCCGTGCCGGCTGGGGCAAGCGCCCGGACACCAAGCGGGCGATCGTGACCCTGAAGGGTGACGACCGCATCGACATCTTCGGAGGCCAGTCGTAATGGGTATCCGCAAATACAAGCCGACGACGCCGGGCCGCCGTGGCTCGAGCGTGGCCGACTTCGTCGAGCTCACCCGTTCCACCCCGGAGAAGTCGCTGCTGCGTCCGCTGCCGAAGAAGGGTGGCCGGAACAACTCCGGCAAGATCACCACCCGGCACCACGGTGGCGGTCACAAGCGGGCGTACCGGCTGATCGACTTCAAGCGGTACGACAAGGACGGCGTCCCGGCGAAGGTGGCCGAGATCGAGTACGACCCGAACCGCACCGCGCGGATCGCGCTGCTGCACTACGTCGACGGCGAGAAGCGCTACATCCTCGCCCCGTCGAACCTGAAGCAGGGCACGATCGTCGAGAACGGCCCGGCCGCCGACATCAAGGTCGGCAACAACCTGCCGCTGCGCAACATCCCGGTCGGCTCCACGGTGCACGCCGTCGAGCTGCGCCCGGGCGGCGGCGCCAAGATGGGCCGCTCGGCGGGTGCCAGCATCCAGCTGGTCGCGAAGGAAGGCCGGATGGCCACCCTGCGGATGCCGTCCGGCGAGGTCCGGATGGTCGACGTCCGCTGCCGCGCCACCCTCGGTGAGGTCGGCAACGGCGAGCAGTCGAACATCAACTGGGGCAAGGCCGGCCGGATGCGCTGGAAGGGCAAGCGCCCGACCGTCCGCGGTGTCGCGATGAACCCGGTCGACCACCCGCACGGTGGTGGTGAGGGCAAGACCTCGGGTGGTCGTCACCCGGTGTCCCCGTGGGGCAAGCCCGAAGGGCGGACCCGCACCCGCAAGGAAAGCGACCGCATGATCGTCCGGCGTCGCAAGGCCGGCAAGAAGCGCTGATAGGGAGCCGGCCAGATGCCACGCAGTTTGAAGAAGGGCCCGTTCGTCGACCACCACCTGATGAAGAAGGTGGAGGTGCAGAACGAGAAGGGCACCAAGAACGTCATCAAGACCTGGTCCCGCCGATCGATGATCGTGCCGGACATGATCGGTCACACGCTGGCGGTGCACGACGGCCGCAAGCACGTGCCCGTGTTCGTGACGGACGCGATGGTCGGGCACAAGCTCGGCGAGTTCGCCCCGACCCGGACGTTCAAGGGTCACGAGAAGGACGACCGGAAGTCACGGCGTCGCTGACCCCTGGTCAGTGACGAAGCGAAAGCAACCTACGGAGAGATTCGAACATCATGAGCGTTCAAGAGCGTAGGGCGGTCAGCGCCCGTCGCGAGAGCCTGCTGGGCGACGAGCCCGGGGCCTTCGCGGTCGCGCGCTTCGTCCGCGTGACGCCGATGAAGGCGCGCCGCGTGGGTGACCTGGTGCGCGGTCTGGGCGTCGACGACGCACTCGCCACTCTGAAGTTCGCCCCGCAGGCCGCTGCCGCGACCGTGTACAAGGTCGTGGACAGCGCCGCGGCGAACGCCGAGGGCACCGAGCACCTGAGCCGGGCCGACCTGGTCGTGACCAAGGTCCTGGTGGACGAGGGGCCGACGCTGAAGCGTCACCGCCCGCGTGCCCAGGGCCGGGCGACCCGGATCGACAAGCGGACCAGCCACATCACCGTCGTGGTCACGCCGCGGGTCGAGGACGAGCCGGTCGAGAAGGCTCCCGCCAAGAAGTCCGCCAAGAAGGCGGACACCGCGGCGAAGAAGGCCCCGGCCAAGAAGGCGGCGGCTGACAAGGCCGAGGCCGCCGAGAAGCCGGCCAAGAAGGCAACCGCCAAGAAGGCGGCCGCCAAGAAGGCCACCGCTGAGAAGAAGGAGTCCTGACTGTGGGACAGAAGGTAAACCCGCACGGGTTCCGTCTCGGCATCAGCACCGACCACAAGAGCCGCTGGTACGCCGACAAGCTGTACAAGGACTACGTGGGCGAGGACGTCAAGATCCGCCGCCTGCTGAGCAAGGGCATGGAGCGCGCCGGCATCTCCCGTGTGGAGATCGAGCGCACCCGTGACCGGGTCCGGGTCGACATCCACACCGCCCGTCCGGGCATCGTCATCGGTCGCCGCGGCGCCGAGGCGGACCGGATCCGGGGCAGCCTGGAGGAGCTCACCGGCAAGCAGGTGCAGCTGAACATCCTCGAGGTGAAGAACTCCGAGGTCGACGCCCAGCTGGTCGCGCAGGGCGTGGCCGAGCAGCTGTCCGGCCGCGTGGCGTTCCGCCGCGCGATGCGCAAGGCGATGCAGACCACCATGCGTGGCGGCGCCCTGGGCATCCGGATCCAGTGCTCCGGCCGGCTCGGTGGCGCGGAAATGTCGCGGTCGGAGTTCTACCGCGAGGGCCGGGTGCCGCTGCACACGCTCCGCGCGGACATCGACTACGGCTTCTACGAGGCCCGCACGACCTTCGGCCGGATCGGCGTGAAGGTCTGGATCTACAAGGGTGACGTGGCCGGCTCCCGGGCCGAGCGCGAGGCGCAGGCCGCGGCCCGTGCCGCCAGCCAGCAGCGCCGGCCGGCCCGCCGTGACGAGCGCGGTGGCCGTGGCGGCGACCGTGGCGAGCGCGGTGGCCGTCGCGACGACCGCAGGGACAACGCGCGCTCCGCGGCTCCGGCCGCCGAGACGACCGCGCCCGCGGCCGACAAGCCCGCCGAGACGACCGGAACGGAGAGCTGACCGATGCTCATCCCCCGCAAGGTCAAGCACCGCAAGCAGCACCACCCGAAGCGCTCCGGCGCGGCCAAGGGTGGTACGACGCTGGCCTTCGGTGACTTCGGCATCCAGGCGCTGGAGAGCCACTACGTCACCAACCGGCAGATCGAGTCCGCGCGTATCGCGATGACCCGGCACATCCGGCGTGGCGGAAAGGTGTGGATCAACATCTACCCGGACCGTCCGCTGACCAAGAAGCCGGCCGAGACCCGGATGGGTTCCGGTAAGGGTTCGCCGGAGTGGTGGATCGCCAACGTGAAGGCCGGTCGCGTGATGTTCGAGCTGTCCGGCGTACCGGAAGACGTCGCCCGCGAGGCCATGCGCCGCGCGATCCACAAGTTGCCGATGAAGTGCCGCTTCATCACCCGAGAGGCAGGTGAGAACTGATGGCTACCCTGACCGCCGCCGAGCTGCGGAACCTTGGCCGGGACGAGCTGCTGACGAAGCTCGGTGAAGCCAAGGAGGAGCTGTTCAACCTCCGGTTCCAGGCTGCCACGGGTCAGCTGGAGTCCCACGGCCGGCTGCGCGCCGTCCGCAAGGACATCGCCCGCATCTACACGGTGCTGACCGAGCGGGCGCTCGGCATCACCGAGGACGTCGAGACCCCGGCCGCCGAGGTCGAGGCAGCGGCCGACGACACCGCGGACGACAGCGAGAAGGCCGGGAGCAAGGCATGACCGAGAATCAGAAGGACGAGACCGTGAGCACGACCACCACCGAAGCGCGAGGCCGCCGGAAGACCCGTGAGGGCCTGGTGCTGAGCGACAAGATGGACAAGACCGTCGTGGTCCAGGTCGAGGACCGGGTCAAGCACCACCTGTACGGCAAGGTCATCCGTCGCACCAGCAAGCTCAAGGCGCACGACGAGCAGAACGCCGCCGGCATCGGCGACCGCGTGCTGCTGATGGAGACCCGGCCGCTGTCGGCGACCAAGCGCTGGCGCGTGGTGGAGATCCTCGAGAAGGCCAAGTAGTAGTTCCCGGTTCCGACCGGCAACCAACCGAAATCATTCGTTCCGCAAGGCTCACGCGAGTGAGAACCAGCGAGACAACCAGGAGATCAACAGATGATCCAGCAGGAGTCGCGACTGAAGGTCGCCGACAACACGGGCGCCAAGGAGATCTTGTGCATCCGTGTGCTCGGTGGCTCCGGTCGGCGCTACGCCGGTGTCGGTGACACGATCGTCGCCACCGTCAAGGACGCGATCCCGGGCGGCGGTGTGAAGAAGGGTGACGTCGTCAAGGCGGTCGTCGTGCGGACCGTGAAGGAGCGCCGGCGTCCGGACGGCTCCTACATCCGGTTCGACGAGAACGCCGCGGTGATCCTGAAGGCCGACGGCGAGCCGCGTGGTACCCGTATCTTCGGGCCGGTCGGCCGGGAGCTGCGCGAGAAGCGCTTCATGAAGATCATCTCGCTCGCCCCGGAGGTGCTCTGAGATGGCCCAGAAGCAGGCGCAGAACAAGGCGCAGAACAAGTTGCACGTGAAGAAGGGTGATCTCGTCCGCGTGATCTCCGGCAAGTCCAAGGGCCTCGAGGGCAAGATCATCCAGGTCTTCCCGAACGACGAGAAGGTCATCGTCGAGGGCGTGAACCGGGTGAAGAAGCACACCAAGGTGCAGCAGGCCCAGCGCGGCGGCACGACCGGTGGCATCGTCACCCAGGAAGCCCCGATCCACGTCTCGAACGTGGCGCTTCTGGTCGAGGTCGAGAAGGACGGCAAGAAGCAGAAGGTGACCACCCGCGTCGGTTACAACCGCGTCGAGGTGCAGAAGCGGCGCCCCGACGGCTCGACGTACACCGGTTACCGGAGCGTCCGGATCGCGCGGCGTACCGGCGAGGAGATCTGATGACTGCAACGGCAACCGAGAACACCAAGGTCCAGCCGCGGCTGAAGACGAAGTACCGCGAGGAGATCGTCGGGCAGCTGCAGGAGCAGTTCCAGTTCGAGAACGTCATGCAGGTGCCCGGCCTGGTCAAGATCGTGGTGAACATGGGCGTCGGCGAGGCGGCCCGCGACTCCAAGCTGATCGACGGCGCGGTCAAGGACCTGGCCGCGATCACGGGTCAGAAGCCGCAGATCACCAAGGCCCGCAAGTCGATCGCGCAGTTCAAGCTGCGCGAGGGTATGCCGATCGGCGCGCACGTGACGCTGCGCGGCGACCGGATGTGGGAGTTCCTGGACCGGCTGCTGGCGCTCGCGCTGCCGCGGATCCGCGACTTCCGCGGTCTGTCGCCCAAGCAGTTCGACGGCAACGGGAACTACACCTTCGGGCTGACCGAGCAGGTGATGTTCCACGAGATCAACCAGGACCGGATCGACCGGGTCCGGGGTATGGACATCACCGTGGTGACCACCGCGAAGAACGACGACGAGGGCCGGGCCCTGCTGCGGCAGCTCGGTTTCCCGTTCAAGGAGAACTGACGTGGCGAAGACAGCACTCAAGGTCAAGCAGGCCCGGAAGCCGAAGTTCGCGGTGCGCGGTTACACCCGCTGCCAGCGCTGCGGCCGGCCGAAGGCGGTCTTCCGCAAGTTCGGCCTCTGCCGGATCTGCCTGCGGGAGATGGCGCACCGGGGCGAGCTGCCCGGTGTGACCAAGTCCAGCTGGTGACCGTCTCCACCCCAGATCACTTCTCCATTCACCATCTAGTCACCGTAGGTCGCCGGCCGGCGAAACCACGGCGGGAAAGAGGCCCCAGGCCATGACGATGACCGACCCGATCGCAGACATGCTGACGCGTCTGCGCAACGCCAACCAGGCGTACCACGAGTCGACCTCGATGCCGTACAGCAAGATCAAGCAGGGTATCGCCGACATCCTCCAGCAGGAGGGCTACATCTCCTCCTACAAGGTGGAGGAGCCCAAGGAGGGCGCCGTCGGCAAGACCCTCGTCATCGACCTCAAGTTCGGTCCCAGCCGGGAGCGCTCCATCGCGGGCGTACGCCGGATCAGCAAGCCGGGTCTGCGGGTCTATGCGAAGTCGACCAACCTGCCCAAGGTCCTCGGTGGCCTGGGCGTCGCGATCATCTCGACGTCCCAGGGACTGCTGACCGACAAGCAGGCCAAGAACAAGGGCGTCGGCGGGGAAGTCCTCGCCTACGTCTGGTGACGAAGAACCGGAAGGAGGACCACTGAAATGTCTCGCATCGGCAAGCTCCCGATCACGGTCCCGTCCGGCGTCGACGTCACGATCGACGGCCAGACGGTCACCGTGAAGGGTCCGAAGGGTCAGCTGTCGCACGTCGTCGCTGAACCCATCGCGGTCAACCGGGAAGAGGACGGCACGATCGCCGTCACCCGTCCCGACGACCAGCGCAAGAGCAAGGAACTGCACGGCCTGTCCCGCACCCTGATCGCCAACCTGGTGACCGGTGTGACGGAGGGCTACGAGAAGAAGCTCGAGATCGTCGGCGTCGGTTACCGCGTCGTCTCCAAGGGCCCGGCCCAGCTCGAGTTCTCGCTCGGATACAGCCACAGCATCACGGTCGACGCCCCCGAGGGCATCACGTTCGCGGTCGAGACCCCGACCCGGTTCTCGGTGCAGGGGATCGACAAGCAGTCGGTCGGCGAGGTCGCCGCCAACATCCGCAAGCTGCGCAAGCCCGAGCCGTACAAGGGCAAGGGTGTGCGGTACGCCGGCGAGCAGGTGCGCCGCAAGGTCGGAAAGGCTGGTAAGTAACCATGGCGATCGGACTGCGTCCGCACAAGCACGCCGCGAAGAAGACCGCGTCCCGGCTGCGTCGCCAGATCCGGGTCCGGAAGAAGATCAACGGCACGGCCGAGCGGCCGCGGCTGGTGGTCACCAAGTCGTCGAAGCACCTGTTCGTTCAGGTCATCGACGACGTGGCCGGCAAGACGCTGGTGTCCGCCTCCACCATGGAGGCCGACCTGCGCGGCACCGAGGCGAACAAGACCGACAAGGCCAAGACCGTCGGCGGGCTGATCGCCGACCGGGCGAAGGCCGCCGGCATCGACTCGGTCGTGTTCGACCGGGCCGGGAACAAGTACCACGGCCGTATCGCGGCCCTGGCCGACGCCGCCCGCGAGGGCGGCCTCGGCTTCTGACAGGCGATCAAAGGAAGAGGTAGTTCGACATGAGCGGAGGCCAGCAGCGTCGCGGAGGCGGCGCCGGTGGTGAGCGCCGTGGCCGCGACGGTGGTCGTGGTCAGCAGGCGGACAAGACCGCCTACATCGAGCGCGTGGTAGCCATCAACCGGGTCGCCAAGGTCGTGAAGGGTGGTCGGCGCTTCAGCTTCACCGCCCTCGTGGTCGTCGGCGACGGTGAGGGCACCGTCGGTGTGGGTTACGGCAAGGCCAAGGAGGTGCCCGCGGCGATCGCCAAGGGTGTCGAGGAGGCCAAGAAGGCGTTCTTCAAGGTGCCGCGGATCCAGGGCACCATCCCGCACCCGGTCCAGGGTGAGAAGGCCGCCGGCGTGGTGCTGCTGCGCCCGGCCGCTCCCGGTACCGGGGTCATCGCGGGTGGCTCGGCGCGTGCCGTGCTGGAGTGCGCCGGTATCCACGACGTACTGAGCAAGTCGCTGGGATCGGCGAACGCCATCAACGTGGTGCACGCCACGGTCGAGGCGCTGCGCAGCCTGGAGACCCCGGAGGCGGTGGCCGCGCGCCGTGGCCTGCCGGTCGAGCACGTCGCCCCGGCGGCGCTGCTGAAGGCGCGGGCGGAGGTGGCTTCCTGATGGCTCGCCTGAAGGTGACCCAGGTCCGTTCCGCCATCGGTGGCAAGCAGAACCAGCGCGACACGCTGCGCACCCTGGGCGTCAAGCGGATCGGCGACGTCGCCGTCCACGACGACCGCCCGGAGGTCCGTGGCATGGTCCGTGCGGTTCGCCACCTCATCACCGTCGAGGAGGTCGACTGACATGGCGCTGAAGGTTCATCACCTGCGTCCGGCGCCCGGTGCCAAGACTGCCAAGACCCGCGTGGGTCGTGGTGAGGGCAGCAAGGGCAAGACGGCCGGCCGCGGTACCAAGGGCAGCAAGGCGCGTAACAACATCCCCGAGTACTTCGAGGGTGGCCAGATGCCGCTGCACATGCGGCTGCCGAAGCTGAAGGGCTTCAAGAGCAGGAACCGGGTCGAGTTCCAGGTCGTTAACCTGGACAAGCTCGGACAACTGTTCCCCGAAGGCGGTGAGGTCGGCGTGGCCGACCTGGTCGCCAAGGGCGCGGTCCGCCGCGGTCAGCCGGTGAAGGTGCTGGGTGACGGCGAACTGACCGTGGCACTGCAGATTTCGGCGCACAAGTTCTCCAAGTCCGCCCAGGAGAAGATCCAGGCGGCCGGGGGGACCACCACCGAGGTGTGACGAGGTCCAGGGCTCGTGCGAGCCGGCGCTTGATATCGTGCGCTGGAGTTCGGACGAGCCCTGGTTCGTCTCTTGCCCGGCTGCTTTGCTAGGCCCCTGCCCTGAGCGGGCAGAGGAAACATGTGGGAGGACAGGGTGTTAGGCGCCTTTGCCAACGCGTTCAAGACTCCGGACCTGCGCCGGAAGCTCTTGTTCGTGCTGTTCATCATCGTGATCTTCCGGATCGGTTCGGTCGTTCCGGCGCCCGGTGTCAACGTCAACTCGCTGGACATCTGCCTCAAGCAGGCCCAGGGCGGCGCCAACGCGAACCTGTACAACCTGATCAACCTGTTCTCCGGCGGCGCGCTGCTGCAGCTCGCGATCTTCGCGCTCGGCATCATGCCGTACATCACCGCCAGCATCATCCTGCAGCTGCTCACCGTGGTGATCCCGCGGCTGGAGTCGCTGAAGAAGGAAGGCCAGGCGGGACAGGCCAAGATCACCCAGTACACCCGGTTCCTGACCGTCGGGCTGGCGATCCTGCAGGCCACCGCGTTCGTCGCGCTGGCGCGGACCCCGGGCCGGCTCTTCCAGGGCTGCCAGGAGCCGCTGCTGCACGACGACACCTGGTTCCCGGTGATCGTGATGGTGCTGACCATGACGGCCGGCACCGGTGTGGTGATGTGGCTCGGCGAGCTGATCACGGACCGGGGTGTCGGCAACGGCATGTCGATCCTGATCTTCACCCAGATCGTCGCCACCTTCCCCTCGCAGCTGTGGAGCATCCGCAAGGAGAAGGGCCTGGCCACCTTCGTGGTGGTGCTGGCGATCGGTCTGGTGATCATGGCCGCGGTCATCTTCATCGAGCAGGCGCAGCGCCGGATCCCGGTGCAGTACGCCAAGCGCATGGTCGGCCGCAAGATGTTCGGCGGCACCTCGACGTACATCCCGCTGAAGGTGAACCAGGCCGGTGTCATCCCGGTCATCTTCGCCTCGAGCCTGATGTACCTGCCGGTTCTGGTCAGCCAGTTCCAGCAGGAGAAGGGCTGGGCGGTGTGGATCCAGAACCACCTGGTCCGCGGCGACCACTGGATCTACATGGTCTCGTACGTCGGCCTGATCGTCTTCTTCACGTACTTCTACGTCTCGATCACCTTCAACCCGAAGGAGGTCGCGGACAACATGAAGAAGTACGGCGGCTTCATCCCGGGGATCCGGGCGGGCCGGCCGACCGAGGAGTACCTGAGCTACGTGCTGTCGCGCATCACGCTGCCGGGCGCGATCTATCTGGCGGTGATCTCGATGATTCCGCTGGTCGCGCTGGTGCTCCTGAACGCGAACCAGAACTTCCCGTTCGGCGGTACGTCGATCCTGATCATGGTCGGCGTCGGTCTGGACACGGTGAAGCAGATCGAGTCCCAGTTGCAGCAGCGTAACTACGAAGGGTTCTTGCGCTGATGAGAATGTTGCTGATGGGTCCGCCCGGGGCGGGCAAGGGCACGCAGGCAAAGGTGCTTGCGGAACGCCTGAATATCCCGGCCGTGTCCACCGGCGACATCTTCCGTGCGAACGTCAAGGACGAGACGCCGCTCGGGCTCGAGGCGAAGCGGTACATGGACGCCGGTGACTACGTGCCGGACGAGGTCACCAACGCAATGGTGCGGGACCGGCTGTCCGAGGCGGACGCCGGTGACGGCTTCCTGCTGGACGGCTACCCGCGCACGCTGGCCCAGGTCGGCACGCTGGACGAGATCCTGGCCGAGCACGGCCACAAGCTGGACGCGGTGGTGGCGCTGGTCGCCGACACCGACGTACTGGTGGAGCGGATGCTCAAGCGGGCCCGGACCGAGGGCCGGTCGGACGACTCCGAGGAGGTCATCCGGCACCGGCAGGACGTCTACACCGCCGAGACCAAGCCGCTGCTGCGGGTGTACGCCCAGCGCGGCCTGCTGGTCGAGGTGGACGGGGTCGGCGAGATCGACGAGGTCAGCGAGCGGGTGCTCGCCGCCCTCAAGACGGTCACCGAGTGATCCCGGCGAAAGACGTCCGGTGATGTTCAAGGACCGCGGGATCGAGATCAAGACCCGCGAGCAGATCCTGTCCATGCGTGCGGCCGGCCTGGTGGTCGGCCGCACGCTGGAACTGCTCCGCGGCGAGGTCCGGGCCGGTGTGACCACCGGTGAGCTGGACGCGATCGCCGAGGACAGCATCCGTTCCGCCGGCGCCACGCCCTCGTTCAAGGGCTACCACGGCTTCCCCGGCTCGATCTGTGCGTCGGTGAACGACGAGATCGTGCACGGCATCCCCGGCGACCGGGTGCTGGCCGACGGCGACCTGATCTCGATCGACTGCGGCGCGATCGTGGACGGCTGGCACGGCGACGCCGCGATCACGGTCGCGGTCGGCGAGGTGGCGCCGGAACTGCGCGAACTGGCCCGGATCTGCGAGGAGTCGATGTGGCGCGGGTTCGCCGCGGCCCGGCTCGGCGGCCGGCTGACCGACATCTCGGCGGCGATCGAGGCCCACGTCCGGGCCAACTCGTCGTACGGGATCGTCGAGGACTTCGTCGGCCACGGGATCGGTTCGGCGATGCACCAGCCGCCGAACGTGCCGAACTTCGGCCGTCCCGGCCGCGGCCCGAAGCTGGTCGAGGGCCTGGCGCTGGCGGTCGAGCCGATGCTCACGCTGGGCCGGCAGGACAACCACACGCTCGAGGACGACTGGACCGTCGTCACCAACGACGGCAAGGCCGCCGCGCACACCGAGCACACCTTCACCCTCACCCCGCAGGGCCCGTGGGTGCTGACCGCTCTGGACGGCGGCGAGGCCAAGCTGTCCGAGCTCGGCATCAAGTGCGGCGCGCTCGCCGACTGAGGTCGTGACGTACGGCGACGTCCGCTGACTCGCCGTACCGGTGGACGACTGGCGTCCACCCGTCGGGGGACCCCGGAGGGCCTGCTGCTGAGGCACACTTGAACCATGCCTCAGTACCAGCCGCACCAACGCTTCACCGAAGCCGACCGGGACAAGATCGCCGGCCGGCTGCGGGACGCGTTCGCGGACGGCCGGCTGGACCAGCCCGAGTTCAACTCCCGTCTCGACCGGCTCTACTCCGTCCAGACGTACGGCGAACTGGAACCGCTGGTGCGTGACCTGCCACCGGTCCGGACGTATCAGACGCCGGCGATGGTGCAGGACAGCAAACCGGCTCCGGCGCCGGGAGAGTTCCCGGAGCGGAAGCGGGACGGGCACCCGCAGCGCAACGGGCTGGCGGCACTCGGCGGCGGCTTCACCGGCGTCGTCGTGATCAACGTGGTGATCTGGTTCGTCATCGGCGTCGCGAACGGTGGGAACTGGCCGCACTTCTGGCCGGTCTGGCTGCTGATCCCGTGGACCCTGTTCGCCCTGAGCAACCTCGGAAAGCGACGTTGACAGCGGCGCCGGTCACCCGTCGCGTCGCCGGCCCGCGGTTGCGGCCGGACTGGGGATGGCAGCTGCGGCAGGGGTCCGCTGTCGTCTACGTGGTCTGGTTCGCGGTCGCCGTACCGCTGGCGATCGCCGGGCTGCTGCTCGAGCCCCGCTGGGTCGGTTGGATGGTGCTGGCCTGGTTCCTCGTTCTCGTGGTGTCCACGATCGCCCTGAAGGTCGCGGACAGCCGGAAGCGCAAGGCCTGGGGCGACGTCGTCGAGCAGCTGGGCTGGCGGGTCAGTGGCAGCCGGCCGGAGTTGCGGCAGCGTTGGCCGTTCCCGCCCTTCTCGGTGGACCCTCATGCAGAGGTCGTCGATGTGACCACGGGCCGGCATCGCGGCCGCGAGTTCATCACCGGGCGGTTCCGGCACAGGGTGGGCCGCCGTGATCTCGGCTTCGACTTCCTCGAGCTGCAGGTCGACCGGCCGCTGCCGCCGTTGCAGGTGCTGCCGGCCGCGTTGGCTCCGGTGGCGGCGGCGAGTCTGCTGCCGATCCGGCTGACCGTCGAGGGCCTGCCGGGGCGGTACTGCCTGTTCAACGGCCGCGAGGACCATGCCGAGGCGGTGCTGCATCCCCGTGCGGTCGAGGCGCTGGCCGGCGTACCGCCGTTCGGATTCAGTTGCGAGGGGCGGCGCTTCGTGGCGATCCTGCCGGCGTACCGCGACTCCGCCACCGCCCTCGCGCAACTGGACGCCGCGTGCGATCTGCTCGACCTGATGCCCGAGCAGATCTGGCGCGAAGGCGAACAGTGGGCCGCTACCCGATCGTCCTGAGCAACGGGACGAGTGCGGCCAGGTCCTCGTCGCCGTGGCCTTCGGCGACGGCCTTCCGGAGCAGTTCGCCCATCGGCGCCAGCAGGGCCGGATCGACGCCCTGGCCGGTCGCCGTGTCGATCAGGTTGTCGAAAGCCGCCGACTGCATGGCGAGGTTCGATCCCGCCGCACCCGGCTCGGGTCCTTCGTCGAGATCCTTGGCGATCTGCGGCAGCAGGCCGAGCATGGCCGTCAGCCAGGGCAGCAGGAACTTCTCGGTGAACGGCACCGCGGCGACCTTCTCGCTGCCGGCCAGGGCCAGGGCGTGCTGGGCGCCGCCGAACATTCCGTACATCGCGCTGAGCAGGGCGATGTCGTGCAACGCCGCCAGGCCCGGGTCGCTGCCGACGTACTCGGGCCGGGCCATCGCCGCGAGGTCGGTCCGGTGCCGCTCGAAGGCGACCGGGGAACCGCTGTAGAAGATGAAGGCGGCGGGCCCGCCGATCATCGCGGGCACGGCCATGATTCCGCCGTCCAGGTACTCCGCTCCGGCTCCGGCGGCCCAGGTGGCGGTGTCACGGGCCTGGTCAGGTGTGCCGTTCGTCAGGTTGGCGACGGTCTTGCCGGTCAGGTCGAGGCCGTCGAGGGTGCTGCGGACGGTCGCGTCGACGAGCAGGCAGACCACGACCAGCGGGCTCGCGGCGACGGCTTCGGCGGCGGTGCCGGCGCGGATGACGCCGAGGGAGTCGAGTTCGGGGGAGCGGCCGGGAGTGCGGTTCCAGACGGTGGTCGGGTGGCCGGCGGCCAGGAAGGCCCGGGCGAGGGCGGTCCCCATCGCGCCGAGGCCGAGAACGGTGACAGGTGTCTTCATGGCGTCTACCCTGACCGCAACGCTTTAGGATGGACAAGTACCCACTATTTTGTCAGGTACTCACCGAAAGGTAAGTGATGCTGCCGTACACCTGCGGGCTGGACGCCGCCGCCGACGTGATCGGCGGGAAGTGGAAGCCTCGGATCCTGTGGGCGCTGCACCACGGGCCGATGCGGTTCGGGGAGTTGCGCCGGGAGATCAGCGGGGTGACCGAGAAGATGCTGATCCAGCAGCTGCGCGAGCTGGAGTCCCGTGGCATCGTGCATCGTGAGGTCTTTCACCAGGTGCCACCCCGGGTGGAGTACTCGCTCACGGAGCTCGGACAGTCACTCAACGTCGCACTTGCAGACCTGGACGCCTGGGGAGCCGAGCACATGGCCGAACTGGAGGCCTCGCGAGCCGGCTGACTGGTCTCGATTGGGTTTCGCCTGGGTAGGTGGCGTACACTCTTTCCTTGGCTCTTTGTAGCCTCTGTCTCGTGCTGCCCGCGGCTGCCTGACCTCGGTCAGGAGGGCCCGCGAGCCCGGGGCTGGAGCCGCGGTATCCCATCATTCAGTACGTCGATCTACAGAAGTGCGAGGACATGCCCAAAAAAGAGGGAGTCATCGAACTCGAGGGCACCATCGTCGAGGCCCTGCCGAACGCGATGTTCCGTGTTGAGCTGTCCAACGGGCACAAGGTGCTCGCGCACATCAGCGGCAAGATGAGGCAGCACTACATCCGGATCCTCCCCGAGGACCGGGTCGTCGTGGAGCTGTCGCCGTACGACCTCACCCGGGGTCGCATCGTCTACCGGTACAAGTAAGAGCACCACACCCACACCTGTCGAAGAAAGAAGCTCGATGAAGGTCAATCCGAGCGTCAAGAAGATCTGCGACAAGTGCAAGGTGATCCGCCGTCACGGCCGGGTCATGGTGATCTGCGAGAACCCGCGGCACAAGCAGCGGCAGGGCTGACGAAGCCCACTCGAGCAGCACGGCACTTTCGCACCACAGCGCGCACGCTCAGCTGGTCGTTCGACTCAGCTGCTGCCCCCGGAACAGAGGCCGGGGCCCCGCCGGTGAAACAGAAACTCACCGAGGCGGGCGGGGACGCGGCGCGCCACCACACCTCTGCCGACGAAAGGAACACCGCCACATGGCACGCCTCGTAGGGGTCGACCTGCCGCGCGACAAGCGCATCGAGGTCGCTCTCACCTACATCTTCGGGGTCGGTCGTACTCGCGCCCTGGAGACGCTGAAGAGCACCGGGATCTCCGGTGACAAGCGCGTCCACGAGCTGGGCGACGAAGAGCTGGTGAAGCTCCGGGACTGGATCGAAGGCAACTACAAGATCGAAGGTGACCTCCGTCGCGAGGTGACCGCGGACATCCGCCGCAAGATCGAGATCGGGTCGTACCAGGGTCGCCGGCACCGCAGCGGCCTGCCGGTGCGGGGTCAGCGTACGCGGACCAACGCCCGCAGCCGCAAGGGTCGTCGCAAGGCGATCGCCGGCAAGAAGAAGAAGTGATGACCCGGATGACTGCAGATCTGTCCAGCGACCACCCCAGGAGCAACTGACCTATGCCTCCCAAGAGCCGCACAGCGGCCGGCGCGAAGAAGGTGCGCCGCAAGGAGAAGAAGAACGTGGCCGCCGGCCACGCGCACATCAAGAGCACGTTCAACAACACGATCGTGACGATCACCGACCCGACCGGCGCGGTCATCTCGTGGGCTTCCGCGGGCACCGTCGGCTTCAAGGGGTCGCGCAAGTCCACTCCGTTCGCCGCGCAGATGGCCGCCGAGGCCGCCGGGCGCCGGGCGATGGAGCACGGCATGCGCAAGATCGACGTGTTCGTGAAGGGTCCCGGCTCCGGCCGTGAGACCGCGATCCGTTCGCTGGGTGCCGTCGGCCTCGAGGTCGGCACCATCCAGGACGTCACCCCGACCGCCCACAACGGCTGCCGCCCGCCGAAGCGGCGCCGGGTCTGATCTTCGAGAGGAGCGAGAACAACCATGGCCCGTTACACCGGACCGATGACCAAGAAGTCGCGCCGTCTCGGGGTCGACCTCGTCGGTGGCGACAAGGCGTTCGAGCGCCGTCCGTACCCGCCGGGTATGCACGGCCGCGGCCGTCCCAAGGAGAGCGAGTACCTGCTCCAGCTGCGCGAGAAGCAGAAGGCCCGCTACTCGTACGGCGTACTGGAGAAGCAGTTCCGCCGGTACTACGAGGAGGCCTCGCGGCGCTCCGGCAAGACCGGTGACAACCTGCTGCAGATCCTGGAGTCCCGGCTGGACAACGTCGTGTACCGCGCCGGCCTGGCCCGGACCCGGCGGCAGGCACGTCAGCTCGTCGTACACGGTCACTTCACCGTGAACGGCGTCAAGGTGAACATCCCGTCGTACCGGGTGGCTGCGCACGACATCATCGATGTCAAGCCGAAGTCGGCCGAGACGACCCCGTTCATCATCGCCCGGGAGACGCACTCCGAGCGCGTCGTCCCGGCCTGGCTCGAGGTGCTGCCCGAGCGGCTGCGCATCCTCGTCCACCAGCTGCCGACCCGGCAGCAGATCGACACCCAGGTCGCCGAGCACCTGATCGTCGAGCTCTACTCGAAGAACTGATCCACTCCGGCCGGCGGCCCCCGGGCCGCCGGCCGGACGGGTCTGAACTTCGGCCCTTCGCGACCTCAAATAGTGGTCGTCGCGAGAGACAAGGAACACGAAGTGCTTATTGCCCAGCGCCCCACCCTGACCGAAGAGGTCGTCGACGAGCACCGTTCGCGGTTCGTGATCGAGCCGCTCGAGCCGGGCTTCGGATACACCCTCGGCAACTCCCTGCGCCGGACCCTGCTGTCCTCCATCCCGGGGGCCGCCGTGACCAGCATCAAGGTCGACGGTGTCCTGCACGAGTTCTCCACCGTGGCGGGTGTGAAGGAGGACGCCACCCAGCTGATCCTGAATCTGAAGGACCTGGTCGTCTCCTCCGAGCACGACGAGCCGGTCACCATGTACCTGCGCAAGCAGGGCCCCGGTGACGTCACCGCCGCCGACATCGCGCCGCCGGCCGGTGTCGAGGTGCACAACCCGGACCTGAAGATCGCCACCCTGAACGAGAAGGGCCGGCTCGAGATGGAGCTGGTCGTCGAGCGGGGCCGCGGCTACGTCTCGGCGATCCAGAACAAGTCCGCCGACGCCGAGATCGGCCGGATGCCGGTCGACTCGATCTACTCGCCGGTCCTCAAGGTCACCTACAAGGTCGAGGCCACCCGTGTCGAGCAGCGCACGGACTTCGACCGGCTGGTCGTCGACGTCGAGACCAAGCCGTCGATGCTGCCGCGCGACGCCGTCGCGTCGGCCGGCAAGACGCTGGTCGAGCTGTTCGGCCTGGCCCGCGAGCTGAACGTCGAGGCCGAGGGCATCGACATCGGCCCGTCGCCGGTGGACGAGCAGATGGCGGCCGACCTGGCGCTGCCGGTCGAGGACCTGCAGCTGACCGTCCGGTCGTACAACTGCCTCAAGCGTGAGGGCATCCACACCGTGGGTGAGCTGATCTCGCGCAGCGAGCAGGACCTGCTGGACATCCGCAACTTCGGCTCCAAGTCGATCGACGAGGTCAAGCTGAAGCTGGCCGAGATGGGCCTGTCGCTGAAGGACTCGCCTCCCGGCTTCGACCTGCGTGCGGCCACCGAGGCCTACGGCACCGAGGCCGAGGACGAGGACGAGAGCTTCGCCGAGACCGAGCAGTACTGAGTCAACCACCCCCGGGTCCCGAGCGGCCTGAGATTCCTGGAGTCAAGAGATGCCTACCCCCACCAAGGGTGCCCGGCTGGGCGGCAGCCCGGCGCACGAGAAGCTGATCCTCAGCAACCTCGCGACGTCGCTGTTCGAGCACGGCGCCATCACCACCACCGCGGCCAAGGCCAAGCGCCTGCAGCCGCTGGCGGAGCAGATGATCACCAAGGCGAAGCGTGGTGACCTCAGCTCGCGCCGCCAGGTGATGAAGCGGATCAAGGACAAGAGCGTCGTGCACGTGCTCTTCACCGAGATCGGCGAGCGGTACGCCGACCGTCCGGGCGGCTACACCCGGATCACCAAGCTCGGCCCGCGCAAGGGTGACAACGCGCCGATGGTGAGGATCGAGCTGGTCGAGGCGCTGGCCGACTCGCCGAAGGCGAAGAAGACGGCCAAGAAGGCCCCGGCCAAGAAGGCCGCCGCCGCGCCGGCCGAAGACAAGGCCGCCGACAAGGCCGACGAGAAGGCCGAGGACGAGGTCAAGGTCGACGACACCCCGGCCGAGGACGTCCAGGACGTCGTCGAGGACACCAAGCAGGACGTCGCCGAGGACGCGAAGACCGAGGACAAGTAAGACCTCAGGTTGCTGATGACGCCCCCTCACCGAACGGTGAGGGGGCGCCGTTGCGTTAGATTGCCGTGTGCGTTGGCGGATTGACCTCAGGTACGACGGAACGGCCTTCCACGGCTGGGCACGTCAGGAAGGCCTCCGGACCGTTCAGGGCGTGCTGGAGGAGACTCTGCGCGTCGTACTGCGCCTGCCGGAGCCTGTGACGGTCACCTGCGCCGGCCGCACCGATACCGGCGTACACGCCCGTGGCCAGGTCACCCATGTGGACCTCGACGGCGCCGTGGAGCCCCTGCGGCTGCTCAGAAGCCTGAACGGCGTACTTCCCGAGGACGTGGCGGTCACAGCCGTCAGTGCGGCTCCAGAGGGCTTTGACGCCCGCTTCTCCGCGCTCGCCCGCCGGTACGTGTACCGCCTGTGTGACGACCCCGCAGGCTGGGACCCCCTGCAGCGCCGTCACGTACTGCGTGTAGGCCGGCCGCTGGACGTGGACCGCATGAACGCCGCCGCAGCCGGCCTGATCGGTGAACACGACTTCGCGGCCTTCTGCAAGAAGCGCGAGGGTGCGAGCACTGTCCGGGCGCTCCTGGAGTTCTCCTGGCAGCGGACGGCTCCGGGGCTGCTGGAGGGCACTGTGATCGCGGATGCCTTCTGCCACTCGATGGTCCGGGCGCTGGTCGGTTCGATGATCCCGGTGGGCGACGGACGCCGTGAGGTCGACTGGCCGGCCGCCGTACTCGCCGGGAAGGTCCGGGACTCGGCTGTCTCGGTCCTGCCCGCCCACGGCCTCACACTGGAGGAAGTGCGCTACCCGGCCGACGACGAACTGGCCGCGCGGGCGCAGCGAGCCCGGCAAGTCAGGGGAGAGGTGCATCAGCGTGGCTGACCACTACTTCTCGGCGGAGCCCGGTTCCGCGGACGTACGCCGTACTGTCGAGGCCCGGATCTGGGGACGGGAGTACACCTTCACCACAGCGACCGGTGTGTTCTCGAGAGACCGCTTGGACATCGGTACGGCGGTGCTGCTGCGCGAGGTGGATCCGCCGGCCAGTCCCGGCACGTTCCTCGACCTCGGCACCGGTTACGGGCCGATCGCGTGTGCCCTCGGGGTCGAGGCGCCGAAGGCCGAGGTGTGGGCGGTCGACGTGAACACCCGGGCGCTCGAGCTGACCGCGGAGAACGCCCGGCGGGCCGGTGTCGCCGACCGGGTGCATCCGGCGCTGCCGGACGACGTACCGGAGGACGTGCGGTTCGACCAGATCTGGTCGAACCCGGCGATCCACATCGGCAAGCCTGAGCTGCACAAGATGCTGCTGCACTGGCTGGCCCGTCTTGCCCCCGGCGGCGTGGCATGGTTCGTCGTCGGCAAGAACCTCGGCGGCGACTCGCTGCAGCGCTGGATGACCGAGCAGGGCTACCCCTGTGAGCGGATCGGCAGCGCCAAGGGGTTCCGGGTCCTGCGTGCAACGAACGCGGGCCGAACGCCGTCCTGAGGGTATGGAGGCAGCCTTGGCGGCAGCAGAGGCACGGACGGGCCCGATCGACTTCGAGCTCTGGGTCACCGAGAAGGCGGACGCGCTGCTTCGCTTCGCCTACGTCCTGACCGGGGACGCCAACCTGGCCGAGGACGCGGTGCAGGACGCCCTGACGACCGCCTGTGCCCGCTGGAGCCGGGTGAGCCGTGCCGACGACCCCGAGGCGTACGTGAAGCGCATGGTGGTGAACGCGCACATCTCCTGGTGGCGGAAGTTCCGCCGCCGGGAGGCGCCGCTCGCCGACCCGGTGCGGAACGGCCCGCCGGCTCCGGACGGCGCCGCGGACAGGGCCGAGTCCGACGCCGTCTGGGCGCTGTGCGCGACGCTGCCGGACAAGCAGCGGGCGGCCGTCGTACTGCGCTTCTACGAGGAGCTCTCGTACGCCGAGATCGGTGAGCTGCTGCACTGCGCGGAGGCGACCGCCCGGTCGCACGTACACCGGGCACTGGCAGCACTGAAGACCACGCTGAGCAAGGAAGGAGCCGAGGATGCCTGAGCACGATTCTGAGCAGGAGCTCGGCCCCAAGATCGCGGACGCGTTCCAGCGCCGTGCTGACGCGGTCACCGGTCTGCGCAGTGGTGGTGGCATGGCGGCGCAGGCACGCCGACGGGTCCGCAGGCGGCGTCAGGGCATGGCGATGGCCGCGGCCGCGGTCGTGGTGGCCGGGGCGATCGGAGGCGTCTGGAACGCGATCGGTGACCAGGCGCCGATCGCGTCGAACGCCAGTGACAGGCAGGCGGAGAGCGCAGGTGGAGCCGGTGCCGACTCACCCGGGCTGGTGCCTCCGAAGGCCGATGCGGTGTGCCCCGCCGATCACCCGATCCAGCGACCGGGCGGGCACAACGCCGTACCGCCTGGCACCGGCCTGGACGTCCAGATGCCGGTGTACGGGATGCAGGCGTGCCGCTACGGGCTCACACCAGGTGCCACGACCCTGCTCGGTCAGCAGGCCTTCGACGCCGACCGGGCGCAGCAGGTGGTCAACGAGATCAAGGTCCTGCCGGAGCGGAACCCGGACCTGCCGGTGTTCAAGTGCGCCCCGCAGACCGCCCAGCCGAAGGAGGCGATCGTGCTCCGCTTCGACACGTCCGCCGGCATCCGCGAGATCTGGGTCCAGTACGACGGCTGCGACTCCGCCGGCTTCTTCACCGGCTCACACACCTACGGCCTGTACGCCGCCCCACTGAAGCTCTTCATGACCGGTCCGGTACGCCCAGCCGGAGGCACCTACCTCAACACCCTCGAAGGCTGGTGAACTCGGACAGACCTGATCCGGCGATCACTCGACAGCGTGACCGCGACCGGCCGGTTCCCGCAGGACTCTCTTGCCGGGTTCCGCCGGAGTCGGGCATTGTGTGCCCAGGGCGCGTCCCGCGGGCGGCTGTCCGCCCAAGAACTTCTGCAGTTGCCGCATGTCGCGGTAGCCATCCTCCAGCTCTGCTGTCGTCGTGCTCAGCGCCGTAACCGCGCGCTGAGCGCACTGGTGCCCGGCGATGGTCTTGCCGACATCCGATACCAGCTCGCTCTTCTGGACCGGGACGACGTCTCCGAGAGGCTGCCGCAGCTGCTGGACCAGCTGGACCTTCACGGTGTCCCGCTCCTCGGCGGGCATCACGTCGGCCAACCGCTGATCGATCACCAGGTCGGCGAGAGCCGCCAAGCGTTGCGTCCGGTCGGCCCGCTCGAGCGTTTCGCGAACCGCGCTGGGCGAAAGGCCGCACACCTCCGCCGTACCGCGAACCACCTCGTCGGTGGCCGCGGTATATGCGGGATAGCTGTCGAAGGTCTCCGCGTCGAGCAGCTCAGGCTGTACCTTGTCCATGCCCAGGTGCTGGATGACCGCGTCGACGTGCTGGTGTGCCCAGGTCTCCGTCAGACCCTCCTCCAGCACGAGTGCGTCGGCCGAGTACGCCGGAACGCCGCCCGGGCTGTGCTCGTCGCCGAACCGGTGGGACAGGTGCCTGGCCTCGTGGACGAGGGTGAGCACCGCGTCCCGAACCTGCAGCAGTTCGACCTCGGTGAGTGGGCGGCCGGCGGTGTACGCGTGTGCGATCGGCTTCAGGACCTCGTCGACGTTCACGGTCATGCCGCCGTCGTCCAGGGCGCTGCCCACCGTGCCCGGCCGCAGCTCCTCGTTGAGTTCGCCGTTCCACCGCGACGGTCTGCCGGAGAGCTGCTCCACCGCGCTGATGACGCCGGCGACGAACCGGTATTCGTTGCTGTCGCGCGGCACCGGTCGGCCGACGTGGCCCGCGCTCACTCGACAGTGGTCCGGAGGTGGTCGATCAGCCGGAGCAGCGGGCTGGTGAGCCGGCGGATCGCCCCGGCCTCGCGGACCGGCGCCTGGTCGGCCAGTACGACGATCTGCTCGACGATCTGCTGGATCCGTGGAATCCGCGCCCGCGCCGGGCCGTCGCCGCCGACAGCCTCGGCGAACAGCACCTGGGCCTGCTGGAACTCCTCACTCGTGGGCGTGGCGGGACCGGCGAGCAGACGGGGCAGTTGCCCCGCCCGGAAGAGGGCCCGTTCACGACCTCGATCGTCCTCGACCTGGGCCGCCAGGGCGCGGAGCCGGTCGGTCTCGTGCCGGATCGTCGCGGGGTCGGCACCGTGGAGGTCGTCGAGCAGGCGACGCAGCTCGGCCTCGACGGTCTGGTAGTCGACCGGGTGGTCGTTCATCTGGCTCTCCATCGTCAGGGATCACGATATCCGTTCGCGTGACAACGCCACGGGCGGTCAGACTGGGGGGATGGGTCATGTGGATGTCAGCGGGGTCGGGTTCGAGTTGCCGGATGGGCGGGTGTTGCTGGATGACATCACGTTCCGGGTCGGGGACGGGGCCAAGGTCGCGCTGGTGGGGGCGAACGGGTCGGGCAAGACCACGCTGACCAGGATCATCGCGGGTGACCTGAAACCGCACCGCGGCAGCATCTCGCGGTCCGGCGGGCTCGGCGTGATGCGGCAGTTCGTCGGCTCGGTGCGGGACTCCTCGACAGTGCGCGACCTGCTGCTGTCGGTCGCACCGGAGGCGATCCGGACCGCCGCGGCCGACCTGGACCGGGCCGAGCTGGCGATGATGGAGGCCGACGACGAGAAGACCCAGCTCAAGTACGCCCAGGCCGTGGCGGACTGGGGTGAGGTCGGCGGGTACGACGCGGAGGTCCTCTGGGACGTCTGTACGACGGCCGCACTCGGGGTGCCGTTCGACCGCTGTCGCTGGCGCGAGGTGAAGACGTTGTCGGGCGGTGAGCAGAAGCGGCTGGTCCTGGAGGCGCTGCTGCGCGGCCCGGACGAGGTCCTGATGCTCGACGAGCCGGACAACTATCTCGACGTACCCGGGAAGCGCTGGCTGGAGGATCAGCTCCGCACCACCGACAAGACGGTGCTCTACATCAGCCACGACCGGGAGCTGCTGGCCAACACCGCAACCAGAATCATCACCGTCGAACTCGGTGCCGCGGGCAACACCGCGTGGACGCACGGCGGCGGCTTCCGCACGTACCACGAGGCCCGGCAGCACCGGTTCGAGCGGTTCGAGGAGCTGCGCAAGCGCTGGGACGAGGAGCACGCCAAGCTCCGTGCGCAGATGCTGATGTACAAGCAGAAGGCGGCGTACAACTCCGACATGGCGTCGCGCTACCGGGCCGCGCAGACCCGGTTGCGCAAGTTCGAGGAGGCGGGTCCGCCGCAGGCCATCCCGCGCGAGCAGAAGGTCAGCATGCGGCTGACCGGCGGCCGCACCGGCAAGCGTGCGGTGGTGTGCACCGCTCTCGAGCTGACCGGTCTGATGAAGCCCTTCGACCTGGAGGTCTGGTACGGCGAACGCGTCGCCGTACTCGGGTCCAACGGGTCCGGCAAGTCGCACTTCCTCCGGCTGCTCGCCAACGGCGGTTCGGACCCGGACGTGGAGCACCGGCCGGTCGGCGACGTACAGATCGCTCCGGTGTCTCACAGCGGCAACGCGAAGCTGGGCGCCCGGGTACGACCGGGCTGGTTCGCGCAGACGCACGAGCACCCGGAGCTGGTCGGCCGCACGCTGCTGGAGATCCTGCACCGGGGTGACGAGCACCGGGAGGGCATGGGCCGCGAGCTGGCTTCGCGGAAGCTGGACCGGTACGAGCTGGCGCATGCGGCGGAGCAGACGTTCGACAGCCTGTCCGGCGGCCAGCAGGCCCGCTTCCAAATCCTCCTGCTCGAGCTGTCCGGAGCCACCCTGCTCCTGCTCGACGAGCCCACGGATAACCTCGACGTCGAATCAGCCGAAGCCCTGGAAGAAGGTCTCGACTCGTTCGACGGCACCGTCCTCGCGGTCACCCACGACCGGTGGTTCGCCCGGGGCTTCGACCGCTATCTGGTCTTCGGCGCCGACGGCTCGGTCTACGAGTCCACCGAACCGGTCTGGGACGAAGGCCGCGTCGAACGCGCCCGCTGACCCGACGTCAGGGGCGGTCCACGCGGTACACGTAGTGGAGCGGGTCGTCGATGGGGTTGTCGGGTTCCATCGGTCCTTCCGCGACCCGGCGGAAACCAGCCCGTTCCAGGGACCGCCACGAGTTCCGGTTGCTCGCGACGACCGCGACCAGGACGGCCTCGGCGTCGGGGTACGCCGTCCAGCTGTCCGCCACCATGGCCGCGATCATCCCGGTGCCGATGCCCTGACCCGTCCGGCTCGCGTCGCCGATCAGGTAGTCGATGGTCAGCGCGCCGGCCGGTACGGCGGTGAGCTTCTCGAACTCGGTCAGGTACTCCGGATAGTCGGCGAGCCGGCTCCGCTGGATCAGCCCGACGGGTTCACCGTCGAGCAGTACCAGCCAGTCCTCGTTCGGCTCCCGCCCGTCCGCGCTGGTGCCGAAGTCTCGTTCGACGGCCTCGGGGCTGGTCTCGTGGTTCCACCAGCGCGCCACGTGCGGATTCGCCAGCCACCGGCCGAGCAGGCCGAAGTCGTCTCGGGTGACCCGCCGGAACCGGTACGTCATGGGATCCTCCAGATAATGTGACGGTAAAATCGTAGATCTTCCGTCAGCGATTCCGCATCCCAGTTGTCCGCCGGTAATAGCGTGCCTGCCGTGCCCGCTGGCTGCACGAGGCATGGCAGAACCGCCGGCGCCCGTGCGTCCGGACGAACAACATCCGGCATCCCGGTCCTTCGCAGCGGCTGATCCCCGCCTCGCCCGCGGCGAGCTCGATCGCCTCGGTCGCCAGCTCGGCCAGCAGCCTGGTCGTGCCGGATGTCGCCGAGTCGGTCCCGGCCGACGGCTTCCCGCCTGCCGGCCAGTTCAGCCGTACCGAGGAATATGCCAGCGCAGCGCAGTCGTTGACGGCCGCGATCGTCTCCGCGCCCGGGTGGTCGCCGTCCGCGATCGCGGCCAGCAGGCGGTGGACGTGGTCGCGCACCTCGCGGACCCGCGCCGCGTCGCGGGCCGGTACGCGGGTCACGGCCACCCCGTGCAGTTCGGCGTAGGCGCGGAACCAGTCGCGGACCAGTTCGGGCGTCGCCAGGAAGTCGACCGCGCCGTCGTCGTACCAGGTGTTGGCGAACTCGACCACGAGCGGCTCGGTGCCGAGCAGTGGAAACTCCATGATGTGACGATAACAACTCAGTTATCCGTCAGCGGTACACCAGCCCTCGCGGTATGCCGCCCAGTGGTCCGGCGTTGCGGTGAAGTCGACGTACATGGCCAGGCCGAAGTTCTGCCGGTTCGAGGTGCCCAGGGCGAGGCGGGCGCCTCGGACTGCTGCGGTGACGGTCTCCGCGTGGCCCCAATGGGAGGGGTTGCTCTCCCAGTAGGCGGGCAGGCCCATGAGGAGGTCTGTCGACGCGGGGGTGGCTTCGAGGGCGAGCTGGGTTTGCTGGGCGACGTAGCCGCCGTACAAGGACTCCAGGGGCATCGCGGTGTCGTAGGACATGACCGCGATCTGCTCGACCCGGCGGGCGACCTCCGCGAAGTAGTCCTGCGACCACCACTTGCCCTCACCGGTGAGAGCCAGTGGGAGAGCGTTGACGCGCCAGAGCGGCTCCAGCTGGGCAGCCGCGACGGACAGCGGTACGCCGCGCTCCGACGTCAGCACATGCGTCTCGTCGAGTACGGCGAGGAAGCCGGCCGATCCCGAGTGCACCGGCTCGAAGTCGAAGTGGATGCCGTGGAAGCCCTGATCGAGAACGGCGGCCGACGACGCCACGACCCGCTTCCGTACGGCGGGGTCGTCCAAGTCCATTCCGGGGTTCTTCCCGGGCTGCACGAGATCGCCCAGCCAGGCCTGCACGCGTACGGCGGGAGCCGCGGCCCGCATCGCCGACGTGAACCAACGCGCCCGGGGTGACACCGACGCGAGCGGCAGCGTTCCGTCATGCTCCAACGGACCCGCGTGGACGTACAGGTCCCGGATCCCGGTGCCTTCGAGTTGACGAGCCAGTGCGGTCACGTCGGCCTCGGTCTTCCGTCCGTCGACCCAGGCGTGACCGAGCCACAGTGCGTCGTTGTTCCGCGTCCGCGCTCCGGCGGCCGGCTCACCGACGTACCGGACGCGCAACGAGACGGCGTACGCCCCCAGCGGCGCCGGCACCAGCAGCACGAAGGCGAGTGTGACGACCAGCAGCACTCGGCGCCGACGGGACCAGGACCTCCACCGCCGCCTCACGGACGCAGACCGTCGAAGACCAGCCCGAGCATCCGGTCGCGGACGTCCGGCTCGAGCCCGACCGCGGTCGCGCCCCGGGACGCGCCGATCAGCAGCGCGTAGACCTCGGCCGGGCCGGCATCCCGCCGTACGGCGCCGGTGTCCTGGGCCCGGGTGAGGAGACTGCCGAAGGCTTCCCGCAGTCCGCTGCCCGCCTTCTTGGCGTCCGCGCCGGCGACCGACCCGGCCGCGGTGAGCGCCTCGGCGATCGCCAGTTTGGACGCGGACTCCGACACCACCTGGCTGAAGAAGCCGAAGAACGCCGCGCCCGGATCGTTGCTCTCGGCAAGCTCGAGGGCCCGGTCGCGCAGCCGTTCCAGCCGCAGCGTGAGCACCGCCTCGAGCAGGTCGGTCTTGGTCGGGAAGTGCCGGAACACGGTCGCGATACCGACACCGGCCAGTTTGGCCACGTCGTCGGTGGACGCACTCGGCGAGCGGCCGAACACCTCGTCCGCCGCGGTCATGATCCGGGCCCGGTTGTCCCGCGCGTCTGCTCGCACCCTGCTCCCTTTCCTCGCGGCCTTCAGCCTAGGAGACGCCGCGGCCCGGCCGTCGGTTGTAAGCGAAGTCGATACTCCGTATATTCGGAGTCGTTACTCCGCTTATCCGAAAGGTCCTGTGATGACGCCCGAAGAGGTCTTCCTGAAGCTCGTCCACGGTGTCGCCGACCGCGACTTCGACGCACTCCCGGAGTTGTACGCCGAACAGACCGACGTACGGCATCCGATGAACCCGTACGGCGACCGGCCGCTGCCCAGCCGGGACGACCACTACATCGACCACGTGGCGATGACCCGGGCCCGCGGCGGCGTCGAGAACCTCATCGAGGCGCTGCGGGAACCGGCCGGCGCCGCGGCTGCGTCGTAGACGGCAGAGGCGCCGGATGGCCCCGGACCGAGGCGACTGAGCCCGCCCGGGGCCATCTCCAAGTGATCAAGCCCGCAGCCGCAGTGGTGAAGCCGCCAGCGCCTTCGCGGCGATCACCAGGCCGGCGGCCGCCAGCACGACGTCCTTCAGCACGTACTGCGCCTCCAGCGTCGGCGTGCCCGGGAACAGGTCGCCGAAGAACAGCACCAGCGGCGACATGATCCCGACCAGCGAGACCCCGAGCACCAGCAGCCCGGTGCGGAGGAACTTCCCGGTGACCAGCGTCAGCCCGATGAAGCACTCCATGAGCGCGGTCAGCAGGACGGCGTTCCGGCCCGCGACGATCCCGAGGGTGAGGGCGTCGACGGTCCGCATCACCAAGGCCTCCGCGGGGCTGGCACCCGGGAAGAACTTGAGCACGCCGAAACCCAGGAAGACCAGCCCGAGGCTGACCCGGAGGATGTCGACACTGTGCCGCCCGAGCAGGTCGGCGAGGCGGTTTCCCTTGTAGAGCAAGGCGTTCATGATGGATTCTCCCTGTCGCAGTCGATGACCACTACAGCGTCGCCGTCGGAGCGCCTCTACCGCGTCGGGCAGACGACGGCACCTCGTCTACCCCAGCCGCGGTACGGCTCAGGGAGACCCTGAGGCCTGCGGGAGTACGTCATTCGAGCCGGCGGCCGTCCAGCTTCAACCGCCGTACGGTGGTTTCCGGGAAGCGCCCGCGGTCGCGGACCGCCGGACCGGGGGCGATCGTCACGGTCTGTCGCTCGATCCGGGCGATCTCGGTGATCAGGGCGTTCCGCAGTCCGGCCGCGATCTCCTGGTGGTTGGCGCTGTCGATCAGGTTGTCCAACTCGTACGGGTCGGCCGTCAGGTCGTACAACGCCCGCTCGACATAGTGATCGGAGGCCGGCTCGTCACCCGCGTCCGGCGCGTGGACGTAGTACTTCCACCGGTCCGTCCGGAGCGCCCGGCCCACCTCTGACTCACTGACCTGGATCAGCACGCCGTCACTCGATGTACGCTCCCGGAGCGGTACGCCGTCCAGGTGCTCCGGCAACTCGATCCCTGCCGCATCGAGCACCGTCGGTACTACGTCCACGGTGCTCACCGGTACGCCGACGCGAGTACCACCCCGGTAGCCGGGGCCCTCCACGACCAGCGGGACCCTGACCGACCCGTCGTGTGGCGAGCGCTTGTACTCGCTGTTGCGCGTCTTGAAGTGGGAGCCGTGGTCCGACGTGTAGACGAGCAGAGTGTCGTCAGCGAGGTCCAGGCTGATCAGTGCGTCTCGGAGTCTCCCGAGGCACTCGTCGACGCGCTTGATCTGGCCGTAGTACCCGGCTGCGTGCTGGTGCGCCGTACCGGGCAGTGTGGCCAGGTCAGGCGGCAGCCACGCGCCGTTGTAGGTGTCGCGATAGACCGCGGGCGCGGGGTAGTCGTCGTGCTCGTTCTGGTGGTGCGGTTCGATCAGCGACAGGAAGAGCATGAACGGCCGGTCGCCGTCCGAAGCTCTGGTGACGAAGCGGATCGCCGCGTCGGTCAGAGCGTCCGGCCGGTAGCCGGGCAGGCGCACCGGCTCGCCGTCCCGGTCGTAGACGACGGTCCGGTAAGCGTCCGACGTGAACTCGAGCAGGTTCGAGCCCAGCCAGAAGTCGTAGCCGCCTTGCTCGTCGACGGGCACCGGGTCCTGCGTGCCGAGGTGCCACTTGCCGATGTAGCCGGTCCGGTAGCCGGCCGCACCGAACAGCCGGCCGAGAGTCGGCGCATCGGTCCGCAGTGGTACGCCGTTGCGGAAGACGCCGGTGTTGGTCGGGTACATGCCGGTCTGCAGGGCCGCGCGGGCCGGTGCGCAGACGGGGTTCGTCGTACAGGCGGTCTCGAACATCGTGCCGTGCCGGGCCATCAGGTCGAGGTTGGGAGTCAGTCCGAGCGGACAGCCGGCCGCGCCGACGGTGTCCCAGCGCTGCTGGTCGGTGAAGAAGACGATCACATTGGGGCGCATCGACGAGTCCTCACTTCAGGCCGGAGAGCGCGATGCCCTCGACCAGGAATTTCTGGGTGATCACGAAGAACAACGCGGTCGGGACGAACAGCAACAGCGCGCCGGCCGCGGTCAGGTTCCACTGGGTGAAGTACTCCTGGTTGAACAGCGTCAGCCCGATCGGCAGCGTGCGCATCTCGGTCCGGCTGGTCGCGATCAGCGGCCAGAGGAACTCGTTCCACTGGAAGACGAAGGTGAACAGTCCCAGCACGGCCAGCGCCGGCCGGCACTGCGGCAGGATCACCCGCAGGTAGATCCGGAACTCGCCGGCCCCGTCGACCCGGGCCGCCTCGATCAGCTCGTCCGGCAGCGGCCGGATGAACTGCCGCATCAGGAAGATGCCGTAGGCATCCATCAGGAACGGCACGATCAGCCCCTGGTAGCTGTCGATCCAGCCCAGGTCGGCGAAGATCGCGTAGATCGGCAGCATCCGGACGAAGAACGGCACCATCAGCGTCGACAGCGCCGCGACGAAGGCGACCCGCTTGCCCGGGAAGTCCATCTTGGCGAACACGTACCCGACCAGCGGGTCGAAGACCAGGTGCGCGACCGTGATCGCCCCGGCCATCACGAAGCTGTTCACGAAGAACCGCCCGAACGGCGCCGCCTCGAACAACCGGGTGAAGTTCTCCCACTGCAACTCAGCGGGCCACAGCACCGGGTCACCCGACTGCACCTCGGCGTCGCTCTGCAACGCGAGCACGATCATGTACAGCAGCGGCAGCACCGTGACCAGACCGAGGCCCGTCAGTACGACGTACGCCGCCAGCCGGTCACCGGGGAACAGTCGTTCACGCATTGGACCGGTCTCCGATCCGCAACTGTCCCAGCGACAGGATCAGTACGACGATCAGCAGCAGGACCGACAGCGCCGACGCGTACCCGAAGTCGTTGTCGTTGAACGCGACGATGAACAGCCGGTGGGCGTAGAGCGAGGTCGCGTTGCCGGGACCTCCGCCGGTGACGATGTACGGCAGCGCGAACTGCTGCAACGTACTGATCAACCCGATGATCGAGACGAACAGCGTGGTCGGCGCGAGCAACGGCAAGGTGATCGCGAAGAACCTCCGCCACGGCCCGGCACCGTCGATCCGGGCCGCCTCGTAGTACAGGCCCGGAATCCCCTGCAGACCGGCCAGGAACAGCACCATCGTGTAGCCCGCACCCGACCAGACCGTGATGCCCACGATGGTCGCCAGCGGGTGCGTGCTCAGCCAGGTCTGCCCCGGCAGGCCGAGGGACTCGAGCAACCGGTTGAGGATGCCGACCTGCGGATCGAGGATGTTGCGCCACAGCAGCCCGACGATCGAGACCGACGTCAGGTAAGGGATCAGCAGCACCGAACGGAACAGCGTCCGGCCCGGCAGCGCCTGGTTGAGGATCACGGCCAGTCCGAGACCCACCGCCGTACCGACGATCAACGTGCCGGCCGCGTAGGCCAGGGTGATCAGGAACGAGTGCACCACCTCGGGATCGCTCAGTGCGCGGGTGAAGTTGCCCAGGCCGGTGAACGAGACCCCGTCGGCGTCGTACAGGGCGGTCAGCAACTGGTTGCCGATCGGGAGGAAGAACAACGACGCGAAGAACAGCACCGCCGGAGTCAGGAAGAGCCACGCGGTCGCCGCCTGACGCCGGCGGGTCACAGCGCGGCCCCGGCCTGCTTGCGGAAGTCGGCCAGCGTCTGCTCGACCGGCGCGTGCTGGATGATCATCTGCTGGTAGGCCTTCTTCCACAGCTCGGTGATCTGCGCGGCCTTGCCGCTGGCGGACAGCGCGACGTCCTGTTTCGCGACCACCGCGAGGGCCTTGGCGATCGTCGCCATGTTCGGGTCGGACGCCACCGACGGGTCGGCCGCCCAGCTCTTCCGCGGCATCGACATACCGGCCTCCTTGGTGGCGGCCAGTTCGGTCTTCACCGCGGTCAGCTTGGTGATCAGCTCCCAGGACAGCTTCGGGTCCTTCGCCTTGGCGGGGATCATCAGGCCGGCGCCGGCCATCGACGCGGCCTGCACCGCACCGGTCAGCGGTACGGCGAGACCGAGGTCGATGTCCGGGCTGCCCTGCCGGATCGGGCCGATGTCCCACGGCCCGGACACGAACATCGCGGCCCGCTTGGCCGAGAACAGCTTCTGCGGGCCGGAGTAGTCCGTCGTCGCCACCGGCGCGGGGGAGACCTTGTGGGTGAAGATCAGGTCCTGCATGTACTGCATCGCCGTCCGGGCCGCGTCCGGCGGCACCATGAACTGCTTCGCCGCGATGTCGCTGAAGTCGACCTTCTGCTGGCTGTAGAAGGGTCCGGCGTAGCCGGCGTCGGAATTCAGCGCGGTGCCACTCACCTTGTCCTTGGTGGTCGCCTTGGCGACTTCGAGGAACTCGTCCCAGGTGGCCGGCGGCTTGTCGAAACCCGCGGCCGACAGCAGGCCCTTGTTGTAGAAGAGCAGGCCGTTCGCGGTCAGGTGCAGCGGGATCGAGTACGTCTTGCCGTCGTACTGCCTTGCCACGACCGCCTGGTCGATGAAGTCGCCGGGGAACCCGAACGCCTGGTCCGCCGTGGCGAACTCGTCCAGCGCCAGCACGTTGCCGGCCAGCCCGTACTGCGTCCCGGTGCCGGCGGACACCTCCTCGACCAGGTCCGGCACGTTCCCGGACCGGAAGTCCGCGGTCAGTTTGGTGGTCAGGTCCGGCCACTGGAACTTCTGCCAGTTCATCTGCAGGTCGTGGTCCTTGCCGAACTGGTCGATCACCTCCTTGTAGGCCTGGTAGCCGTGACCGGCGTTCCAGTAGATCGTGAACGTCCGGGCGTCCTGCTTCTTCGCCGACGGAGTGGCCGGCGAGCAGCCGGTGCCGACCGCGCCGAGGACGGTGACACCGAGCCCGAGCTGAAGGAACGAGCGACGGTCGAAAGAGGGCATGACGAACCTTTCGAAGGGCGGAGTGGAGGAGTGGGGGCGGGGTGTTGCTAGGCGGAGGCGCGGCGGTTCAGCACCCAGGGCATGGACAGCTCCCGAGCCGGCCGTGTCGGATCGTCGATCCGGGCGAACAGCGCCTCGACCATCTCGGTGAAGTCCAGCTGGTACATGCCGACGCTGGTCAGCGGCGGTGACGAGTAGGTCGCTTCCAGGGTGTTGCCGGTGCCGATCACGGCCAGGTCGTCGGGCACCTTGAACCCGCGGTCGACCGCCGCCTGCAGTGCGGCGAACGCGCCACGGTCCGACTCGGAGACCAGTGCGTCCGGCGGGTTCGGGGAGTCGAGCAGGTCGCGGACCACGACGACCGCCTCCTCCCGCGAGGCCGCTCCGACCCGGACCAGGCCGGGGTCGACGTCGAGGCCGCGTCCTCGCAGGGCGTCGACGTACCCGAGATACCGGTCGTCGTGCGGTGTGGCGTGCGACAGGAACGCGATCCGCTCCCGTCCGGCGTCGAGCAGATACGCGGTCGCCTCGGCCACGGCTTGGCGGACGTTGTTGCGTACGACGTCCACGCCGGGGAGCGTCAGGTGGTCGCTGAAGGCCATCAGCGCCCGGGTGGACCGGCGGGCCGCGGTGAGATCGAGGTCGTCGCTCAGACCGGGCGTGAAGATGGCGCCGTCCACGTGGCCGCGGGTGATGACACGGAGGGACTGGGCGGCCCGGTCGAGGCGCCGTACCGGAACTCCGATCACCGAATAGCCGTGGGCGGCGGCGATGTCTTCGCACTGCATGGTCAGCCGGTCCAGCCAGGGGCCGACCGGCGGGGCGTAGACCAATGCGATCAGCTCCGACCGCTGGCGGCGCAGGCTCCGCGCGGCCGTGTTGCCCTTGTACCCGAGCCGCCGGGCGGCCTCCTCGACCCGGCGCCGGGTCGGCTCGGGCAGCGGCGTGGTCCGGTCCGCCCGCCCGCTCAGCACGTACGAACACGTGGCCACCGACACTCCGGCAGCCTCCGCGACATCCCGCAGCGTCGTACGCCCTTCCCGACTCATGGTGAAAGCATTAACCTGACCTCAGGACCCGGTCAATACCCCTAAGTTGGTTAATTAGCTAGACATTAACCACATCGGGATGGATCACCTGTGAGGGGTCAGCTGGTGGCCGGCCGGTACGGTGCGTCGCCGGTGCCGGGGCGGCGGCCGTCGATGTCGGTGAAGTTGTAGTGCTGGCCGAGGCCCGCTGAGCGGACCACCTGGCCGGTGAACCGGATGACTTCCGGGTCGGCTGCCAGGGCCGCCACCGCGCGGCCGACGAACTGAGGGGACTCCGAGTCGGAGAGGTCGAAGTGCTCGGCGGCCCGGAGGACTGATTCGGTGCGGACCAGGCCTGGGTAGAGCGACACCGCCGTGACTCCGTGCTCGCGGAGATCGTGGGCCATGCAGGCGGCCATTCGGTCGGTCGCGGCCTTCGCGACCCCGTAGGTGACGCCGGCGTCGTCCCTGGTCGCGGCGTCCGAGGAGACATTGACGATCAGCCCTGATCCCTGGGCGACCATCGTCGGTGCGGCCGTCACGCTGGTCACGTAGTGGGCCCGCACCCCGGCCTGGAACATCGCGTCCCAGCGTTCGATCGGCACGGTCCAGAAGCCGGACTCGAGCCAGAACTCCGTGCCGTCCCAGAAGTGCTCGTAGCCGCCCCAGACGTTGTTCACCAGCACGTCCAGCCGCCCGGTCTCCGCCACCACCCGCGCGACGGCCTGCCTCGTCCGCTCGTCGTCGCGATGGTCACAGACGATCGCCACCCCGCGCCCGCCGATGGCCGTGACCTCCTCGGCCGTCCCCTGCACAGTGCCGCCGAACGGCGTCGTCGGGGGACCGCCAGCCTCGGTCCGCCCGGTCACGTAGACGGTCGCTGCCTGCTCACCGAGCCCGAGAGCGATCCCCTGCCCCACCCCACGACTGGCCCCGGTGACCAGCGCGACCTTCCCCTCGAGCGTCCCCATGCATCGAAGCTAACCGGTCTCAGCTGATAACGCCCCTGCCCGAACAGACGAAACGGCCCCTCGACCGGGGTTGGTCGAAGGGCCGGTTGCCGGTGGGTCAGCGCTCGCCCATCGGGACGTACTGGACGCCGCGCTCGCCGGTGTAGATCTGCTTCGGGCGGGCGATCTTCTGGTCGCTGTCGCCGAGCATCTCCAGCCACTGCGCCAGCCAGCCCGAGGTGCGCGGGATGGCGAACAGCACGGTGAACATCTCCGGCGGGAACTGCAGCGCCTCGTAGATCAGCCCGGAGTAGAAGTCGACGTTCGGGTAGAGCTTGCGGGAGACGAAGTACTCGTCCTCCAGCGCGATCTTCTCCAGTTCGACGGCGATCTTGAGCAGCGGGTTGATCCCGGTCACCTCGAACACGTCGTCGGCGGCCTTCTTGATGATCTTGGCCCGCGGGTCGTAGTTCTTGTAGACCCGGTGGCCGAAGCCCATCAGCCGCTCTTCGCCGTTCTTCACACCCTCGATGAAGGACGGCACATTCTCGATCGAGCCGACCCGGCGCAGCATCTTCAGCACCGCCTCGTTGGCGCCGCCGTGCAGCGGGCCGTAGAGCGCGCCGATGCCGCCGGCCACCGCGGTGTACGGGTCGACCTGGGTGGAGCCGATCGCCCGGACCGCGTTGGTGGAGGCGTTCTGCTCGTGGTCGGCGTGCAGGATGAACAGGATCTCCAGCGCCCGCACCAGCCGGTCGTCGGCGGCGTACTTCGGCTCGCTCATCTTGAACAGCATGGACAGGAAGTTCGCGGTGTAGCTGAGCTCGTTGTCCGGGTACACGTACGGCTTGCCCTGGGCGTGCCGGAACGCGAACGCGCCGAGCGTCGGCATCTTCGCGATCAGCCGCCGGATCTGCAGCGCCCGGGACTCCTCGTCGAAGATGTTGCGCGACTCGGGGTAGAAGGTGGACAGCGCGCCGACCGAGGCGAGCAGCATGCCCATCGGGTGCGCGTCGTACCGGAAGCCCTGCATGAAGGTCTTCAGGTTCTCGTGCACGAACGTGTGATACGTCACGTCGTGCGCCCAGGCCTCGTACTCCGCCTTGTTCGGCAGCTTGCCGTTCACCAGCAGGTAGGCGACCTCGAGGTAGTTCGACTGCTCGGCGAGCTGCTCGATCGGGTAGCCGCGGTATTCCAGCACGCCCTTGTCGCCGTCGATGAAGGTGACGGACGACCGGCAGGAGGCGGTGTTCACGAACCCGGGGTCGTAGGTGGCCAGGCCACCGTCGCCGTCGGATGCACTGATCTGCTTCAGGTCAGCAGCACGGATGGTGCCATCGGTGATGGCAAGGTCGTAGTCCTTGCCGGTCCGGTTGTCCCGGACGGTGAGCGACTGATCGGTCACAATGCCCTCTTCGGAAGCTGGCGTCATCGCCTGGTGAGTGAGGGTTATCGTCAGCCGGCGGGACGCGGGTCGGACTGCAATCTTCACCGCTAAACTAGTGCGGCCGGGGTTTCCTTCCAAGCCGGGGGTCCCCGGTGGGATCCGCTCGCTTTGACCCGGGACGGACACGGCCGGTATTCTGGGCTGCTGTTGTGCGTTCCAGGTCCCAGCCCGTCGGCGGACCGCTCGCCGACGTACCAGTTTTGTCAACCTCTGAGAAACGAAGGTCAACGACCGTGCGCACGTACAGCCCGAAGCCTGCTGACGTCACCCGCGAGTGGCACGTGATCGACGCCACCGACGTCACGCTCGGTCGGCTCGCCGTCCAGATCGCCACCCTGCTGCGCGGCAAGCACAAGCCGACGTTCGCGCCGCACGTGGACGGCGGCGACTTCGTCGTCGTCGTCAACGCCTCCAAGGTCGCGCTGTCCGGCACCAAGCGGACGGACAAGCTGGCGTACCGCCACTCGGGTCACCCGGGTGGCCTGACGGCCACGCCGATCGGCGAGATCCTCGCGAAGGACCCTCGCAAGGCCGTCGAGAAGGCTGTCTGGGGCATGCTGCCGAAGAACCGCCTGAGCCGGAAGCTGCTCACCAAGCTGAAGGTGTACGCCGGCCCGGAGCACCCGCACTCCGCCCAGCAGCCGAAGCCGTTCGAGATCACCCAGATCGCCCAGTAAGCGATCGACGAGCCAGGTAAACGAGGATTTCCAGCGTGAGCGACATCACCACCGAGACCGAAGAGTTCGACCCCGAGGTCCCCATCGACAGCGAGGGCCCGGTCGCCTACACCTCCGAGACGAACCCGACTCCGGAGCAGCGCGCCGAGACGGGTCGCGTCGCGGTGATCAACCCGGCCGGCGCCACCGGCCGCCGCAAGGAAGCGGTCGCGCGCGTCCGGATCGTCCCGGGCACCGGCCAGTGGAAGATCAACGGCAAGCCGCTCGACGTGTACTTCCCGAACAAGGTCCACCAGCAGCACGTGAACGAGCCGTTCGTCGTCGCGGGCCTGGAGGGTTCGTACGACGTGATCGCCCGGATCAACGGCGGCGGCATCACCGGCCAGGCCGGTGCGCTGCAGCTGGGCGTCGCCCGGTGCCTGAACGAGGCCGACCAGGAGGCGAACCGTCCGGGTCTGAAGAAGGCCGGTCTGCTCACCCGCGACGCGCGGATCAAGGAGCGGAAGAAGGCCGGTCTCAAGAAGGCCCGCAAGGCGCCGCAGTACAGCAAGCGCTGATTGTCTGATGGGCCGTTTGTTCGGCACGGACGGAGTCCGTGGCCTGGCGAACGTGGACCTGACCGCGGAGCTGGCGCTCGACCTCTCGGTCGCGGCAGCTCACGTACTCGGCGAGGCCGGTGCCTTCGAAGGGCACCGGCCGCGCGCCGTTGTGGGACGGGATCCGCGCGCCAGTGGTGAGTTCCTGGAAGCCGCCGTGGTGGCCGGTCTGGCCAGCGCCGGCGTCGACGTGGTCCGGCTCGGCGTGCTGCCGACCCCGGCCGTGGCGTACCTGACCGGCTCGACCGGCGCCGACCTCGGCGTGATGCTGTCCGCCAGCCACAACCCGATGCCGGACAACGGCATCAAGTTCCTGGCCCGCGGCGGGATCAAGCTGGACGACGCGATCGAGGACGCGATCGAGGCCCGGATGGGCGAGGAGTGGCAGCGCCCGACCGGCTCGGGAGTGGGCCGCGTCTCCGACGACGGGCAGGGTTTCGAGACCTACGTCTCGCACCTGGTCCGGTCCGCGCCGAACCGGTTCGACGGCCTCAAGGTCGTGATCGACTGCGCCAACGGCGCCGCCTCCCAGACCGCGCCGGAGGCCTTGCGCCGGCTCGGTGCCGAGGTGATCACGTACGCCGCCGCACCGGACGGACTGAACATCAACCTCGACTGCGGCTCCACCCACCTGGAGGGCCTGCAGCGCGAGGTGCTCGGTCACCGCGCCGACCTGGGGATCGCCCTGGACGGCGACGCGGACCGCTGCCTGGCCGTCGACGCGAACGGCGAACTCGTGGACGGGGACCAGATCCTCGCGATCCTGGCGCTGGCGATGCGCGACAGCGGCCGGTTGTCCAACGACACCGTGGTGGCGACCGTGATGAGCAACCTCGGCTTCGTCCAGGCGATGGTCCGGGAGCGGATCGCGGTCGAGCAGACCAAGGTCGGCGACCGGTACGTGCTGGAGGCGATGAAGGCCGGTGGCCACAAACTCGGCGGTGAGCAGTCCGGGCACGTGATCCTGTCCGACCACGCCACCACCGGCGACGGCACGCTGACCGCGGTCATGCTGCTGGCCCGGGTGGCCCAGACCGGCAAGACGCTGAGCGACCTGGCCGGTGTGATGACCCGCCTCCCGCAGGTCCTGGTCAACGTCAAGGACGTGGACAAGTCCCGCGCCGGCACCGACCCCGCGGTCCAGTCCGCCGTGGCCGAAGCCACCGCCCGCCTGGGCGACTCCGGCCGCGTCCTCCTGCGCCCCTCAGGCACGGAGCCGTTGGTCCGAGTCATGGTGGAAGCGGAGTCCTCCGACACCGCCCACGAAGTAGCCCACTCTCTCGCCGACGTGGTCGCTTCCTCACTGAAGCTCTGAACGAACGAGTACGCCGGAGATCCCCCAGGGTTCTCCGGCGTACTCGTGTTCACGGCCCGTTACGGGCGCAGCTCGGCCAGCCGCCGTTCGGGAGCGGGTGCGGCCTCGGCGAGCAGTTGGGTGTACTCGTGCTGCGGATTCAGGATCACGTCGTCGGCCGGGCCGTGCTCGACCACGACACCGCGGTACAGCACCATGATCTCGTCGCTGAAGTGCCGCGCGGTCGCCAGATCGTGCGTGATGTAGAGGACGCCGAGATTCTCCTCGCGCTGCAGCGTCGCGAGCAGGTTGAGCACGCCGAGCCGGATCGAGACGTCGAGCATCGACACCGGCTCGTCGGCGACCAGGATCGCGGGCTCGGGTGCGAGTGCCCGGGCGATCGCGACGCGTTGTCGCTGGCCGCCGGACAACTCGTGCGGTTTGCGGTGCACGAAGTCCTCGTCCAGCCTGACCCGGCGCAGCAGCTCCCGGACACGCTCGGCGACCTGCTCGCGGGTGAAGGCCGGGTGATGGAGCTTCACCGGCCGGGCCAGGTGATGACCGATCGTGTGGTACGGGTTCAACGACCCGAACGGGTCCTGGAACACCATCTGCACAGCCTTGCGGTACGCCGCGGCCCGAGCCCCGCGGTAGCGCATCGGCTCGCCGTCCACCAGGATCGATCCCGAGGTCGGCCGTTCGAGCTGCATCAGCAGCTTGGCGATCGTCGACTTGCCCGATCCGGACTGACCGACGAGCGCGATGGTGCGACCCGGCGTCAGCTCGAAACTGACCTGATCGACGGCGCGCAGCCGCGTGGTCCGCAGACCATTGCGCAGGCGGTACTCCTTGACCACGTCGCGCATCTCCAGGACGCTCATCGGCTCTCCATCTCCACGGCCTCGACCGTCTGTTCCGTCTCGTCCAGTGCGACGTCGTCACCGAGTACGCCGGTCCGCACGAAGTCGCCCCGCTCGCCGGTCAGGCTGGGGAACGACGACAGCAGCCGCCGGGTGTAGGGATGCCTGGGCTGCGTGTAGAGCGTCAACGCCTCGTCCAGTTCCACGATCAGCCCGGCCCGCATCACCGCGATCCGGTCGCTGATCTCGAGCAGCAGCGGCAGGTCGTGGGTGATGAAGATGACCGCGAACCCGAGCTCGGACCGCAGTCGGGTGATCTCCCGGAGAATCTCGCGCTGGACGACGACATCGAGCGCGGTGGTCGGCTCGTCCATGATCAGCACCTGCGGTTCGAGGGCCAGCGCCATCGCGATCATGACGCGTTGCCGCATGCCGCCGGACAGCTCGTGCGGGTACGCGCGGAGCCGATCGCGGTCGACGCCGACGCGTTCGAGCAGGTCGCCACAGCGTTGCCGGCGCTCGGCCTTGCCCAGCTCGGGCCGATGGGTCGTGAACACGTCCTCGAGCTGCTCGGAGATCCGCAGGACCGGGTTGAGGGAGTTCATCGCGCCCTGGAAGACCATCGCGATCTTGTCCCAGCGGAACGCGCGCAGGTCGTCACCGGCCAGGCTCGAAAGGTCGATGTCGTACCCCTCACGGGACGAGAACACGACGCGGCCACCGGTGATCACCGCCGGTGGCTTGAGCAGCCGGGTGATCGCGTACGCCAGCGTCGACTTCCCGCAGCCGCTCTCGCCGGCAAGGCCGAGCACCTCTCCGCGTTCCAGGGTGAGCGAGACGTCGCGGACGGCGTGCACGGTCGTCTCGGCCAGGTAGTCGATGCTGAGGTTCTCGATGCTGAGAACCGCAGGCGCGTCCGTCATGACTTCACCTCGCGGCTGATGCCCCACTTGCTGCGTTCGGCACGGGTCTGGGAGCGCAGCTTCGGGTTGATGATCTCGTCGATCGAGAAGTTGATCAGGGACAGCGCCGCGCCGAAGAGGGCGATCGCCAGGCCCGGGGGAGCGAACCACCACCAGGCGCCGAGCCGGAGCGCCAGCCCGTTCTGGGCGTAGAAGAGCATCGTGCCCCAGGTGAAGGATCCGGAGGCGCCGAGCCCCAGGAACGACAGGCCCGCCTCGCCGAGGATCGCGAAGATCACCGCGAACACCACCTGCGACGCGAGCAGCGGGATCAGGTTCGGCAGGATCTCGACGAGCAGGATGCGCCAGCGTTTCTCGCCGCTGATCCGGGCGGCGAGCACGTAGTCGCGACTGCGCACACTGAGGGTGAAGCCACGCAGTACGCGGGCGGACCCGGCCCAGCTGGTGATCGCGAGGACCGCGGCCACGAGCCAGATGGACTTGTCGGGGACGTAGCTCGAGATCACGATCACCAGTGGCAGACCGGGGATCACCAACATGATGTTGGTGAACAGTGAGAACGCTTCGTCGGTCCAGCCGCCGACGAACGCGCCGACGATGCCGAAGAACGACGACAGCAGCAGCGTGATGGCACCGACGACGACACCGATGACCAGCGAGCCACGGGTCGCGTAGGCGAGCTGGGCGAAGACGTCCTGACCGCTTTGCGTGGTGCCGAGAACGAAGCCGTTCCCGGGGCCGGTGAGCCCGATGTCGCGGACCGTCGAGGGATTGCCGACGAGGAGCGGGCCGATCAGCCCGAACAGGCAGAACAGACCGGCGATGGTCAGACCGACACCCAGCTTCAGCGTCATCGGCGGCAGCCTGCGCCGGGTCTGCGGGACCGGCGACCCGGTCGCCACCTGTGTGGCCCCTTCAGTGGTGGTGGCCATGGTTCACCTCTTTCTAGGACCGTGCACGGGTGCGTGGGTCGATGACGCCGTACAACAGGTCGACGAGCAGGTTCGCACCGAGGACCGCGAGCGTGATGATCAGGAAGACGCCCTGCATGAGCGCGTAGTCGTTGTTGTTGACGGCCAGCAGCAGCGCGGAGCCGATGCCGGGGTACGAGAACACCGCCTCGGTGACGATGGACCCCGCGACCACGAAGCCGAGGGAGATCGCGAAACCCGAGATGGACGGCAGGATCGCGTTGCGCGCGACGTAGCGCGAGCGGATCCGCCGCGGCGTCAGTCCCTTCGCCTCGGCGGTGACGACGAAGTCCTCCGACAGGGTCGAGACCATCATGTTGCGCATTCCCAGCATCCAGCCGCCGATGGACGAGATGACGATGGTCAGGGCCGGCAGCGCGCCGTGGTACACGACCGACTGCGCGAACGGCAGGTTCCAGCCCGGGGTCACCGAGTACACGTCGTATCCGCCGTTGAGCGGGAAGATCGGCCACGTGCTGCCGAGCAGGAACAGCAACAGCAGCGCGAGCCAGAAGTACGGTACCGATTGCAGCATCGTCGTGACGGGGATGAGGTTGTCGATCCACGACCCTCGCCGCCAGCCGGCCGCGCGGCCGAGCAGGACGCCGATCGCGAACGAGATCACCGTCGCCAGGCCGATGAGGCCGACGGTCCAGGGCAGTGTCTGGCCGATGACCTGGGAAACCGGAGCCGGGAAGTAGGCGATCGAGGTGCCGAGGTCGCCGGACACCAGTTGGCGCAGGTACGTCCCGTACTGCTCCCACAGCGACGCGTTCGTCTCCGTCCCGAGCAGCGCCTGGACCGCAGCCCGGGTCGTCGGAGTGACCGGTCCCTTGGTCGCCAGCTTCGACAGCATCAGGTCGACCGGATTCCCCGGCATCAGCCGGGGAATCAGGAAGTTCAGCGTCAGGGCCGCCCAGAGGGCGACGACGTAGAAGACCAGCTTTCGCAGCAAGTAGCGCACGGTCGGCCCGCGCTCAGCTGGCCGGCTTGATCGTCTTGAGGACGATCCCGGCGTCCCACGCCTTCCAGGCCGCCGGCAGCACGTACATGTTGTCCTTGCTCGGCCAGCCGGTCGCCCGGGACGTGTTGAACTCGGTCAGCATCGAGTTCACGTAGATCGGGATGTAGGGGAGCTGGTCCGCGATCACGGCCTGGATCTTCGCGTACTCCGCCTTCTGCACGGCCGTGTCCGTCGTACCGGCGGCGACCTTCAGCGCCGCGTCGACGGCCGGGTCCGAGAACCGCGAGTGGTTGCCGGCGGTGGCGTTCTTCCCCACCGGTGCGGTGTTGGTGGTCGCGAGCTTGCCGTCGTACGTGAAGTACGGGTTCGTCGACGCGCCCAGGCCGACGGAGTCGAGCGACAGCTGGAACTTCCCGTTCGTCTGCGCGGCGTTCCACTCGTTCCAGGAGACCTGGCTGGGCTTGAGCTCGATGCCGACCGCGGCGAGTTGCTGCTTGAGGGTGTCGTTGATCGAGATGTAGTCGCTCCAGCCGGTGACCGTCTGGATCGTGAGCGACAGCCGCTTGCCGTCCTTCGTCCGTACGCCGTCACTGCCCTTGGTCCAGCCGGCCGCGTCGAGGAGTTTGTTCGCCTCCGCGGCGTCGGCAGCCTGGCTGAGTTTCGCCGTCCCCTTGTCCGCGATCCAGTCGTCGTCGCGGCCGGGGAGCAGCAGGGTCGGCGATCCGACGCCCGCGACGCCGCCGCCGGCCAGCTTGGCGAGCTGCTCGCGGTTCATGGCGAGGTGGATCGCTGTGCGCACGGCCGGGTCGGTCTGCGGCCCGGTGCAGCCGAGTGCGGCATTGGAGCACGTGACGATCACGGTCGTCATGACGGGCGTGTTGACGTACGTGAGGTTCTTTCCGGCCTTGATGATGTTGTCGATCCCCGGCAGGTACGCGCTTGCCCAGTCGACCTTGCCGGCGAGCAGCGCCGCGCTGGCGGCGTCGGCCGATTCGATCGGGATGTAGCGCACCTCCTTGATGGCGGGTTTGCCCTCTTCCCAGTACTGGTCGTTCTTGGTCAGCACGAAGCTCTGCGGCGTGAAGGACTTCAGCTTGAACGGGCCGGTGCCGACAGGATTCTCGTTGAGGTTCGTCGTCGGGTCCTTGATGTCCTTCCAGATGTGCTCGGGCACGATCGCCTGGTTGGCGAGGACGGCCGGCTCCTGCATCAGCGACTTCGACGTGAAGGTCAGTACGGCGGTGTCGTCCGAGGTGGCCCTGGCCGTGGCGGCGAGGCCCGACGGGTTGAGTGCGGGCGTCTTCGCGACGAGGTTGAAGGTGAACGCGACGTCCTTCGCCGTGAACGGCTGACCGTCGTTCCACTTCACGTCGTGGCGAAGCTTGATGGTGAGCTCGGTGCCGGCAGGGTTCCACGAGTATCCGGTGGCGAGCACCGGAGTCGGATCCGACTTCTTGGCGAAGTTGTACCAGTACAGCGGCTCGTAGATGACGCCGAGCGTCGGCTGGAGCGCGGTGCTGCTGAACGGGTTGAAGTTCTTGGTGGTGATGGCGCCGGCGGCGACCGTCACGGAGGCGTCCTTGGCGGCTGTCTGGTTGCCGGTGCCGGTGCCGGTGCCGGCGCCGGAGCAAGCGGCGAGCAGAAGCGTGGCCGCCGTGCCGGCGGCCACTGCTCCGAGCGGGCGGCGTACCCGCGGACGGTTCGTCGAGTTCCGGAGCATTGATGGGTTCCTTTCCGGCCGAGTCCCGGCGCCTGCCAGGAATTGGGCGGTAACTTAGTTCGCCTAACAAACCAAGGCAAGAGTTCGGGCACGTAACGATTTGACAGCGCTGCGTGCGGTGAAGGAGCGGTCTCGGCGGGATCAGGCCGAGATGGCGTGCTCGGACTTGAGCATCATCAGTGCGGCGCCGATGGCGGCCGCGTCGTGACCGCGCTCGTCGAGAACCACCTCGGTGGCCCCGCTGCGCCCGAAGGCGGAGCTCAGGATCCGGTCCTGGATGATCGGCAGGTAGAGCGTCCCGGCGACGGCGAAGGCCGGCCCGGTCAGCACCAGGAGCTGGACGTCGTACATGTTGGTGATCGTCTGAGCTCCGAGTGCGAGCCACGCGGCGGAGTCCCGGATGATGGCCTCGGCCCGGGAATCACCGGTCAGCGCCAGGCGGGCGATCGCGGCGAAGGCCGCGACTCCGGTCCGGCGGTGTGACCCGAGATCGAGCCCGGCCGCACGCGCCTTGGCGACGACCGTCGCGGGTCCGGCGACTGCCTCGAGGCATCCGGTGCTCCCGCACCAGCACTGCGGACCGCCGATCTGGACACACACGTGCCCGACCTCGCCGGCGTTGCCGTGGGCGCCCTGGTAGACCTTGCCGTTCAGTCGCAGGCCCGAGCCGATGCCCTCGCTCATGAACAGCGCAGCCATCACGGAGACCTCGTGGCTGGTGGTGAGCCGGGTGCCCGCGGCGGCCGCGGTGGCGTCGTTCTCGAGCAGCGCCGGCAGGCCGAGCCTCTCCTCCAGCCGGCGGTGGATCGGGTAGCCGACCCAGTGCGCCATGCTCGGCGGTGCCGAGGTCACTCCGCGATTGCGGATCAGCGGTCCAGGGCAGACGAAGCCGAGTCCGAGAACCAGGGAGAAGTCGACTCCGGAACGCTCGATCAGCTCGGCGGTCTCGGTCGCGATCCGTTCCACGACCTGCTCCGGGTCGCTGCCGTCACCCGGCCCGTCCCGCCGCCAGCGGGCCACGACGCCGGCGGCGTAGTCGACCAGCACGTACGTCAGGCTGTCGTTGCTGAGATGGACGCCGACGACGTACCGGGCCGCCGCCCGGACCCGCAGCAGCGTGCGCGGCTTGCCCCCGGTGGACGAACCGCGGCCGGCCTCGTCGACGAGACCGTCGTCGATCAGCCGGCGGACCAGCGTGGTGACCGACGGCGCGGTGAGGCCGGTGATCTGGGTGAGTTCCACCCGGCTGATCGTGCCCGCGGAGCGGATGCTGTCCACAATGAGGGCACGGCTGTTCGTCGGCGCCGGATCGTAACCCGGGGATCGCGAAGAGTCGCCGAGCTGCTGCATCGGAACATCCGCTTTCTGCTGAGTTAGTTAGATCGGTGAATATAGTGGCTACTGTGGCCTTGGAGGGCAGTGTATGCACGACATGACGTCGCGGGAGCGCATCGCAGGACTCGTGCTGGCGCGTCCCGGACGGATGCTCGGGATGGAGCCGTTCATGGCCGACGTCGTCCAGGGCATCGAGGAGGTCTTCGCCGGGCGGCGGGTGAGCCTGCTGATCGAGTTCACGGAGAACATCGCCGACGAGATCCGGATCTGGCGCCGCTGGGCCGCCAACGACCACGTCGACGGCATCGTCATGGTCGACCTCCGGTCGACGGATCCGCGGCTCGCCGAGCTCGAACGGCTGGGGGTGCCGGCGGTGCTGCTCGGCGGGCCGGAACTGCGCGTGCCCGTCACCAACGTGCTGGTCGACAACGCCGAGGGTGCCCGCGCGGCGGTTCGCGCGCTCGCGGATCTCGGTCATCGCGACATCGCCCGGGTGAGCGGCCCGCGAGACATGCTGCACTGCCAGGCCCGCGACGACGCGTTCATGGAGACCTGCGCGGAGCGGGCCGTGCAGGGGCGGGTCGTCGAAGGGGACTACTCCGAGGACTCGGGGCGGGACGCGACCCGGGAGTTGCTGACCGGCAGCCGGGTCCCGACGGCCGTTGTGTATGACAACGACCTGATGGCGATCGGCGGGCTTGCCGCGGCGAAGGAGCTGGGCGTCGGGATCCCTGACCAGCTGTCCGTGATCGCCTGGGACGACACGGCGGTGGCTCGCCTGGCGCACCCTCCACTGAGTGTGGTGACGGTCGACGTCCACGGCCTCGGCGCGATCGTCGGCGAGGCGATCCTCGCGGTCATGTCCGGCGGCGACGTGACGACGTACCAGGTCCCGAAGCCGACCATCCGGCTGGCGCAGTCCACCGCCGAGCCCAGGGCCCGACGAGGGATTCCAGCAGGTTCGTGATCGTTGGTCTCCAGCCGACGGGTCTGCTCGGCTGTCCGCGGCCTCTGGGGTCTGGTTCAGCCGGCGCGCGGCGGGGCGGTGGACTCGCCTGGGTAGAGCTTGGCGGGGACGATCTGGGGAGGGAGGGGGTCGGCGCCTTCCAGTTGGCGAATGAGGGCTTCGGTGCCCAGTAGGCCGAGCTCGGGGCCGGGGGTTCGCATGAAGGTGAGCACGGGGTCGGTCAGTGCTGCGGTCTCGGGCACCATCAGCAGGGGCAGGACGGAGAACTCTCCCGGTACGTCGCGGCCCATCCGGTTCAGGCCGGAGACGACACCGAGGGCGACGTACTCGTTCAGGACCAGGATCGCCGTGGTCTCGGGGTGCTCGCGGACCAGGCGTTCCGCCGCCTCCTGCCCGGCCTGCGTCGTGTCCGTGCACTCGAGCACGACCGTCTCCAGGCCGTATTCGGCCGCGACCCGGCGATACGCGTCCTCGGTGCGCACCCAGGGCCCGTAGGCGTGGAAGCGCGGGTCGTCGAGATCCCCGGAGAGCAGCACGAACTTCCGGTGCCCGAGGTCGTGGAGGTAGCGGACCGCGTCCTCGACCGTCGTGTCGAAGTCGATGTCGACATGGGGCAGCCCGTCGAGCTGCGCGGTCCGGCCGATCATCGCGAACGGCATCCTCGCCTGCCGCAGGATGCCGACCCGGGGATCGTCGAGTTGGACCTCCATCAGGACGACGCCGTCGACCAGGCCCTGCCCGAGCAGTTCCCGCAACTCGACGCCGTCGTTGCCGACCGGCCACAGCACCAGGTGGTAGTCCTCCTTGCGGGCCGCCTCGGCCGCGCTGGTGAAGAACTCCGCGGTCGACATCCCGAACCTGTGCTCCAGCGCCGGGTAGGCCATCGCGATGATGTGGGTACGGCGGCTGGCCAGCGCTCGGGCCACCACGTTGCGCCGGTACCCGAGCTCGGCCATCGCCTTCTCGATCCTGGCCCGGGTGGCCGGCGTCACCGGTTTGGTGTCGTTCAGCAGGAAGGACACGGTCGCGATCGACACTCCGGCCCGCTCGGCGACGTCCCGCATGGTCACCATCGCAATCGGCCCCCTCTGAACTCTTGACACCGGTGTGACCTGCGGAACATAGTCCTTGGACACCTCAGTTAAGCGGTTTACCCACCAGCAGACAAGTGAACGGCACCTTTCGGTGGCCTGTGGTTAAGCGCTTTGATCAGCGTACTCCCCCGGCCGCCGCCCATCCCCTCGAAGGAGCGCAAAGCATGATCAGTCAGCGGATCACCGCTGCGCTGGCGGGTGCGACGACCCTGTCGCTCGTGCTGGCAGCCTGTGGTGGCAACGGCGACGAAGGCGGCTCGGCGTCGTCCAGTGACTCTGTCAAGAGCCTCACGGTTCTCGACTACTACAACAACGACCCGGACAAGTCGCTGGTGCAGAAGGGCCTCGACTCCTGCGCGACCAAGCTCGGCATCACCATCCAGCGGGAGACGGTGCCTGGTGACACCTTGATCCAGAAGGTGCTGCAGCAGGCCTCGTCGAAGACGCTCCCGGACGTCCTGATGCTCGACAACCCGGACGTGCAGCAGATCGCCGCCACCGGTGCGCTGGCGCCGCTGAACGACATGGGTGTGACCGCCGACGGCTTCGCCCAGGGCATCGTCGACGCGACGTCGTACGACGGGAAGCTCTACGGACTCGCGCCGGTGGTGAACACGATCGCGCTGTTCTACAACACCGAGATGCTCGCTGAGGCCGGCGTCCAGCCGCCGAAGACCTGGGACGAACTGCGGACCGCGGCGAAGAAGCTGACCAGGCCCGGCCGCTACGGCATCGCCTTCAACGCCAACGCGACGTACGAGGGTGCCTGGCAGTTCCTGCCGGCGATGTGGACCAACGGCGGTGACGAGACCGACCTGACCAGCCCGCAGGTGGCCGAAGCCCTGCAGTTGTGGGTGGATTTGGTGCAGTCGGGGTCCGCGAGCAAGAGCGTCATCAACTGGACCCAGGGTGACGCGAAGGACCAGTTCGTGGCCGGCAAGGCCGCGATGATGGTGAACGGCCCGTGGCAGATCCCGGCGTTGCAGAAGACCCCGAACGTCAAGTGGGACGTCGTCCAGTTCCCGATCAACAAGGAAGGCCAGACGCCGGTCGCGCCGCTCGGCGGTGAGGCCTGGACGGTGCCGCTGAACAAGGACCAGGCCAAGCAGCAGAAGGCCGCCGACTTCGTGAAGTGCCTGAGCTCGGACGAGAACGAACTGGCCTGGGCGAAGGCCCGGTTCACGGTGCCGACCCGGACCGCGCTGCTCGACCAGTACGTCAAGGACGTGCCGTCGATGAAGGCCTTCACCGAGCAGGTCAAGAACGCCCGGTCCCGGACCGGCAAGCTGGGTGACAAGTGGCCGGAGGCCGCCAAGGTGATCTACCAGGCGATCCAGCTGGCACTGACCGGGAAGGCCTCGGCCCAGGACGCCTTCAAGCAGGCCTCCGGCGGCTGATCGCGATGGCCCATGCGACGCTCACGCGTACGACGGAGGCGTCCGGCCCGCAGCCTGCTCGCAGGCAGCGCGGCCGGCGCCACCGGGGCGAGGACCTGACCAAGGTCCTGTTCGTCCTGCCGGCCGCCCTGGCGATGGTCGCGCTGTTCGGCTACCCGGTGCTGAAGAACCTGCTGATGAGCCTGCAGGACTACGGTCTGCGGACGTTCTTCACCGGGGACGCACCCTGGGTCGGGCTGAAGAACTACGCCACCGTGGTGACCGACAACCTGTTCTCGCAGGCGATGGTGAACACGGCACTGTTCACCATCGGCTCGATCGCGTTCCAGTTCGTCATCGGGCTCGCGCTGGCCGTGTTCTTCCGCCGGCGCTTCCCGCTCGGCGGCGTACTGCGGTCCCTGCTCCTGCTGCCGTGGCTGCTGCCGCTGATCGTGTCCAGCGCGACCTGGCGGTCGATCCTCGAGCAGGACAGCGGCATCCTGAACCGCACGCTGACCGGTATCGGCATCATCGACGACCCGGTGCCGTGGCTGAACTCGCCGTCGGTCGCGTTGATCGCGGTGATCGGCGTGAACATCTGGATCGGCATCCCGTTCAACGTGACGCTGCTGTACGCCGGCCTGTCCGAGATCCCGGACGAGTTGTACGAGGCCGGGCAACTGGACGGCGCCACCGGCTGGCGTGCGTTCTGGTACATCACCTGGCCGAACCTGCGGGCGGTGGCGAGCGTGCTGCTGATGCTCGGCGTCGTCTACACGATCAAGGTGCTGGACATCATCCTCGGCCTCACCGGCGGCGGCCCGGCCAACGCCACCCAGACGCTGGCGACCCAGTCGTACGAGCGGTCGTTCATCGACTTCAAGTTCGGCGAGGGTGCGGCGCTCAGCAACATCCTGATCGCGATCTCCTTCGTGTTCGCGATCTTCTACCTGCGCAGCACCCGACGCGCGGTCGACGAGTAGGAAGGTACGACGATGACTGACACAACCGTCAGGCGCGCGGTCTACACCGTGGTCGGCGTACTGATTCTGGCCGTGATGCTGTTCCCGGTGTACTGGATGGTGAACGCGTCGCTGCAGCCGTCCGGCAACACGCTGACGGCCGGCTTCCTGCCGCTCGAGCCGACGTTCGCCGGCTACCGGCGGGCGCTCAGCGAACAGGGCGACAACCTGGTCACCAGCATGATCATCGCGGCCGGGACCGTCGTACTCAGCCTGGCGATCGCGACGCCGTGCGCGTACGCGCTCTCGCAGTTCCGGTCCCGGTGGGTCTCCATCGGGCTGCTGGCGATCCTGATCTCGCAGATGATCCCGGGCATCGTGATCGCCAACGCGCTCTACACGGCGTACGAACGGCTCGGGCTGCTGAACTCGATCCCCGGGCTGATCGTGGCCAACTGCAGCAGCGGCATCCCGTTCGCGATCCTGATCCTGCGCTCGTTCATGCTCTCGCTGCCGCCGTCGCTGGTGGAGGCCGCGCGGGTGGACGGCGCCGGGCTGTTCCGGGCGTTCGTCTCGATCGTGCTGCCGATCAGCAAGAACTCGCTCATCACCGCGGGACTGTTCAGTTTCCTCTTCTCCTGGAGCGATTTCCTGTTCGCGCTCACGCTGACCACCAAGGGTGGCGTGCGGCCGGTGACGCTCGGGATCTACCAGTACCTCGGCACCCAGGTGCAGAACTGGAACGCGGTGATGGCGACCGCGGTGCTCTCGGCGATCCCGGCCATCGTGCTGCTGGTCGTCGCGCAGAAGTACATCGCCGCCGGCGCCATCGGCGGAGCCGTCAAGTAACCCGACTCCTCACCTAAGGACTGAAACACATGACGATTCGCGTACTCGTCTGGGGCGAGAACCGGCACGAGCAGGTCGAGCCGCACGTCGCGGAGATCTACCCCGACGGCATGCACTCGACCATCGCCGCCGGGATCAGCGACAACCTCGGCGCCGAGGCGTCGGTCAGTACGACGACCCTCGACGAACCCGAGCACGGCCTGACCGAGGAGGTGCTGGCGCGGACCGACGTCCTGGTGTGGTGGGGTCACGCGGCGCACGGCGAGGTCGACGACACCGTGGTCGAGCGGGTGTACCAGCACGTGCTGTCCGGGATGGGCCTCGTCGTACTGCACTCGGGCCACTGGTCGAAGATCTTCGGCAAGCTGATGGGGACCACCTGCACGCTGCGCTGGCGCAGTGAGCGCGACCGCGAGCTGGTCTGGACGGTGAACCCGACGCACCCGATCGCTCAGGGCGTGCCGCACCCGATCATCATCGAGCAGCAGGAGATGTACGGCGAGTTCTTCGACATCCCGGTGCCGGACGAACTGATCTTCGTCTCATCGTTCAGCGGCGGCGAGGTGTTCCGGTCCGGCTGCACGTTCCGCCGCGGTCACGGCAAGATCTTCTACTTCTCGCCGGGCGACCAGGACTACCCGGTCTACCACCACAAGGACGTCCGCAAGGTGATCGCGAACGGTGTCGCGTGGGCGAACAGCGACCTGCCGGAGCGGAAGCTGCCGACGCTGCTGCGGTACGAGACCGAGGACTTCTTCAACGGTCACGGCTACACCGGCCCCATCGAAGAGCCCGCCGATGCCTGAGCCGCTCAGACTCGTTCAAGTCGGCGCGGGCGGCATGGGTCGCGCCTGGCTGCGAACGATCGCCGGCAATCCCGACGTCGTCCTGACCGGCCTGGTCGATCTCGACCTCGACGTCGCCCGCGCGGCGGCCGACGAGCACGGGTACGGCGACGTGCCGGTGGCAGCCTCGGTGGAGGAGCTGGCCGGCAACGCCGACGCGGTCATCGACGTGACCGTGCCGGTCGCGCATCCCACGGTGAGCGTGGACGCCTTGCTGCGTGGGCTTCCGGTGCTCTGCGAGAAGCCGTTGGCCGAGACGGTCCGCGAGTGCCTGGCGATGGTGGCCGCGTCCGAGGTCAGCGGCAAGCTGCTGATGGTGTCGCAGTCCCGGCGCTACTTCCAGGCCGGGAACGCGTTCGCCCGGCAAATCGCCGAGCTCGGCACGATCGGCTCGTTGTCGTGCGAGTTCTTCAAGGCTCCGCACTTCGGCGGCTTCCGGGAGCGGATGGCCGAACCGCTGCTCGTCGACATGGCGATCCACCAGTTCGACCTGTCCCGCAAGCTGATCGGCTCCGAACCCGTCTCGGTGTACTGCGAGTCGTACAACCCGGACTGGAGCTGGTTCGACGGCAACGCGGCGGCCAACGCCGTGTTCACCTTTGCCGACGGCACCCGCTTCACCTTCACCGGCAGTTGGTGCGCGCCCGGTCTGGAGACGTCCTGGAACGGCCGCTGGCGGGCCAGCGCGTCCGGCGGTACGGCGACCTGGGACGGAGACAACCCACCGGTCGCCGAACTCGCCTCGGGTGAGGCGTTGCCGGCCGTGCTGCGCGACGATCCGGAACAGATCGCGGGCTCGCTGGTCGAGTTCGTCGACGCGGTCCGATCGTCGGCGATTCCCCAGTCGGAGGTCCACTCCAACGTCGTCAGCGTCGCGATGGTCGAGGCCGCCGTACGCTCCGCATCCCTGGGTACGCCGGTCCGCATCGCCGACGTCATCACCGACGCCTACACCGAGGCCCTGGCGACGGTCCAGGACCCGACGTTGCGCGCCGTCCTCCAGGCCTGGCCGAACCCGCTGAAGGCGGTCGGCCTGGAGCCCTGATCTCCGGGTAATCCGGTACCCGGAAACCAGTACGCGCGGAGAAGCCCCGGATGGCGGCTTCTCCGTGCGTACTCAGGCCAGTTCCCAGAGCGCCGCGATCAGCGGCCGGCGGAGGTCGGCGCGACGAGCACACAGACCGATCGTGAGCGGTTCGAGGTCAGCCGGGAGCTCGGTCAGACGGTTGGCCGTCGTCGAGGACTCGAGGACCAGGCGCGGCACGATCCCGGTGCCGCAGCCGAGTGCCACCAGGGCGAGAAGCGCTTCGTGCCCGTCCGGCTCCGCCGCGATCACCGGCTTGATCCCCCTGCGCCGGAACCACCGGAACGCCGCCTCACGTACCAGGCCGCGAGCAGGTACGACGAACGGCCCGTCCGCCGTGGATTCGCCGGCCGCCACCAACACGAGGTCGGTCACCGCCACTGTGCGAGTCACGAGCGTCTGCGGCAGCCGCTTCGGAATGCCTGCGACGGCCGCGTCCACCTCGCCCTCGTCGAGACGGGCCAACGCGGCTGCGGCGTCGCCGGTGCGGACGTCGAGCCGGATCTGCGGATGCGCGGCACGCAGCGGCGCGAGCAGCCCGGGGAGCAACGCCTGACAGGCCGTCACCGTCGCGAAGATGCGCAGTTCACCGACCAGGTCGGCCACCTCACCGATCCCGGCTCGATAGTCGTCCCACAGCGCCAGCGCCTGTTCGGCGTACGACGTGAAGCGCTGACCTTCCGCGGTCAGTACGACGCCGCGCGGACCTCGGTCGAGCAGCCGGGCGCCCGCTCGCGCCTCGAGCCGCTGGATCGTCCTGGTCAGCGTGGCCGCGCTGACGTGGCATTCCAGGCTGGTGCGTCCGTAGTTCAGCGTCCGCGCCAGGTGCAGGAACAACTCCAGCTCGCGATGCTCCATCTTTCGTCTCCTGCAACGGCCCGGTGCAGATGTTGCGCTTGCCGCAATGCTCGCACACGACCTTGACTGAAGGACATGAGCACCTTCACCTCGTCGGTCTTCCGCACCGAGACCATGACCGTTCCGGGCGGAGCGGAGACCATCCTGCGCGGCGGCCGGGACCTGTTCCCGTTGCTCCCCGAGGCCTTGCACGGCGTACGACGGATCGGCGTCATCGGCTGGGGTCCGCAGGGACGCGCCCAGGCCCAGAACCTGCGCGACTCACTGGCCGGATCCGACGTGACCGTCGCTGTCGGCCTGCGTCCCGGCTCGTCCTCGGCCGACGACGCCCGCGCGCACGGGTTCACGGAGGAGACCGGCACCCTCGGCGACTGGCTGACCGTCGCCGCGGACTCCGACCTGGTGATCCTGCTGATCGCCGACGCCGCGCTGGCCGCCAACCACGAGAAGATCTTCGCCGTCCTGAAACCCGGCGCCACGATCGGTCTGTCGCACGGCTTCCTGCTCGGTCACCTGAAGGCAACCGGTCGCGACTTCCCCGCCGGTCACCCCGTGATCGCCGTCTGCCCCAAGGGCATGGGCGACTCGGTACGGCGCCTCTACGAGCAGGGCGCGACCGTGAACGGAGCCGGCATCAACGCGAGTATCGCCGTCCACGCCGATCCCGACGGACACGCCACCGATCGCGCGCTGGCCTGGTCGGTCGCGCTGGGATCGCCGTACACCTTCGCCACCACGCTCGAGAACGAGTACAAGTCCGACATCGTCGGCGAGCGCGCCATTCTGCTGGGCGCCGTCCACGGGCTGGTCGAGGCGCTGTACCGGCACTTCCGGATCGAGGGTGCCGATCCGGTCTCGGCGTACGAGCGTTCCACCGAGGCGATCACCGGGCCGATCGCGCGCATCATCTCCGAGGCGGGCCTGCCCGCGGTCCGCGCCGCGCTGACCGACGAGGGCCGCGACCTGTTCGACCGGGCCTACACCGCGGCCTACCGGCCGGCCCGCGAGATCATCGCCGAGATCTACGACGAAGTCGCCGACGGGACCGAACTGCGCAGCGTGATCCTGGCCGAGGACCGACTCGCCACCCGGCCGATGTCCCGGATCGGCGGCAGCCCGATGTGGTCGCACGGCGCCGCGGTGCGGGCCCGCCGCAGTACGGCGCCGGCAGCCGTCGACCCGCTCACCGCCGGCCTCTTCGTCGCCACCATGGTCGCCCAGGTGGACGAGTTCGCCGACCGCGGCCACCCCTGGTCCGAGATCGTCAACGAGTCGATCATCGAGGCGGTCGACTCACTGCTGCCGTACATGCACGCCCGCGACGTCGCCTACATGGTCGACAACTGCTCGCGCACCGCCCGCCTCGGCACCCGCCGCTGGGGCCCGCGCTTCCAGGCTGCGTACGAGCAGATCGCTCTTCCCACCCTCGACACCCCGGCGGACCCCGCGCTCATCGACCGTTTCCTCACCAACCCCGCCCACGAGGCCCTGGCCACCGCCGCCAAACTCCGCCCCTCGGTCGACATCTCCGTGACGTAGCCGCCGTGGTCGGCGTGCTGGTTGCTCAGTAGTTGCGGACAAAGCGCCGCTGCCAAGGTGTCTCCACGGCGTGCCGGTGATAGCTCGCGCGGACGAACGCCACCGCTTCATCCGCCGGCACCCCGTCCAGCACCGCCAGGCACGCGAGGGCCGTGCCGGTCCGCCCCTTACCGCCACCGCACGCGAACTCGACCCGATCGTGGGCCAGCCGGTCCAGGGCCTCCGCCAGGATCGTCCGGGTCTCCTCCCGGTCGGCAGGGAGCCGGAAGTCCGGCCAGCGGATCCACCGGGACTCCCAGTCGACCGGATCGGGCCTCGAGCCCACGAGGTAAATACCGAAGGTCGGCTCCGGCCCGGCCGGGAGTCCCTTCCGCAGCGCCCGACCACGGACCAGCCGGCCTGATGGCAGCCGCAGCACGCCAGGTGTGTTCGGATCCCATCGCTCCACAGCGTCGCTCCGTTCCGGGGATTCAGCAGCAGTAGATGGTGCCGAAAACCACACTTTCATGCTCGGACGCCCCGGCTACGCAACGTCAGTTGGTAGTTGGACCTTGACCCGATGTGGTGATGTGGGTAACTTTCGCGTCGCGGGGGAGCGCCTGTAATTCACTTACTGTTGGGGGTCTGTCATGTCCGCCTTGCGCCGATTGGGGCTCGCCGGCCTCGCCACTGCTACCGCGATCGCCGGAGCCGGAGTCACCACCGCGGCCGGTACTCCACCGCCAGAACCCGTCGGGGCCGAGCAGGCCGCCCAGATCGGCCGGACCATCCAGAGCATGTCGCTGGAAGAGAAGGTCGGGCAGCTGTTCGTGCTGTTCGCCTACGGGCCCGACGCACACCGGCCCGACGTGCGCAACACCCGCCTGTACGGCGTCGCCACACCGGCCGAGGTGGTGGCGAAGTACAAGCCGGGCGGCTGGATCTACTTCAACGCCCGCGGCAACGTGGAGAACCCGACCCAGGTCGCGACGTTGTCGAACCAGCTGCAGGCGGCCGCCACCAGTGTGGGCCAGCGAGTCCCGCTGGTGATCTCGACCGACCAGGAGCAGGGCGTCGTGGTCCGGATCGGACCGCCGGCCACGCAGTTCGGCGGCAACATGGCGCACGGCGCGACCCGGGACACCGCGGACGCCCGGACCGCCGCCGGCATCACCGGCCGCGAGCTGAAGGCGATGGGCATCCAGCAGGACTTCGCCCCGGTCGCCGACGTGAACGTGAACGCACTCAACCCGGTGATCGGTGTTCGCTCGTTCTCCAGCGACCCGCAGCTGGTCGCGGACATGACGGCCGCCCAGGTCCAGGGCTTCCAGCGCGACGCCGGCATCATCGCGACCGCCAAGCACTTCCCGGGCCACGGTGACACCCGCGACGACAGCCACACCGCGCTGCCGACGATCAACCACACCCTCGAGGAGTGGAACACGATCGACGCGCCGCCGTTCAAGGCCGCGATCAAGGCGGGGATCGACTCGATCATGACCGCGCACATCGTGGTCCCGTCCCTCGACCCGTCCGGTGACCCGGCCACGTTGAGCAAGCCGATCCTGACCGGCGTACTGCGCAAGCAACTCGGGTTCAAGGGCGTGATCATCACCGACGGGCTGGAGATGGCCGCGGTCCGCCAGCAGTACGGCGACGCCGAGGCGGCGGTCCGGGCGATCGAGGCCGGGGTGGACCAGTTGCTGCTGCCGCCGGCGCCGGACGTGCAGTTCAAGGCCGTCCTGGACGCCGTCCGGTCCGGCCGGATCAGCGAGAAGCGGATCGAGGAGAGCGTGCTGCGCATCCTGCTGCTGAAGCTGAAGAACGGCATCCTGTTCGACCCGTACGTCGACCCCACCCAGGTCCCCGCCACGGTCGGTACGCCGGCCAGCCTGGCAACCGCGCAGACGATCGTCGACAAGAGCGTCACGCTGGTCAAGAACAACGCGAACCTCGTGCCGCTGAGCGCCGACCCGCGCAAGATCCTGGTCACCGGCTGGGGTGTCAGCACGACCCAGTCGCTGGCCGCCGGCCTGGCCAAGCGCGGCGCCACCACCACGGTCGCGCAGACCGGGGCGACACCGTCCGACGCGGCGATCGCGGATGCGGTCGCGAAGGCCAAGCAGAACGACGTCACCGTCGTACTCACGCAGAAGGCCTGGGACACGACCGTCACCGACAAGCAGGCCAAGCAGCAGAAGCTGGTGAAGGACCTGCTCGCGACGGGCAAGCCGGTGATCGTGGTGGCCGTGCGCGACCCGTACGACATCGCGTACTTCGACGCGGCACCGACGTACCTGGCCACGTACGGCTACGCCGCGGTGTCGATGGAGTCACTGGCCAAGACCCTCTACGGTGAGATCAAGCCGACCGGAAAGCTGCCGGTCGACATCCCGGTCGCCGGCCGGCCGGACACCGCCCTCTATCCCTTCGGCCACGGATTGACCTGGTGACGATGGAATTCACCCGACGCCAGACCCTCGGCCTCGCCGCCGCGGCGGTCGCCGGTACGACAATCGCCGGCAGCACCACCGCTCAGGCGGGGACCGACCGCTGGGTCCGCGACACGCTGCGCCGGATGTCGCTGGAGCAGAAGGTCGGCCAGTTGTTCGTCTGCTACGCCTACGGGGCGACGGCGGACACAGCCGATCGGCGCAACACGACCCTGTACGGCGTGGCCACACCGGCCGAGGTGGTCCGCAAGTACCACCTCGGCGGCGTGATCTACTTCGCCTGGACGGATTCGGTCAAGGACCCGCAGCAGATCGCCCGGCTGTCGAACGGACTGCAGAGCGCGGCGATCGCCGGCACCGGGATCCCGCTGCAGATCAGCACCGATCAGGAGTACGGCGTGGTGTTCCGGGTCGGACCTCCGGCGACCCAGTTCCCGGGCGCGATGGCGCTCGGTGCGACCCGGTCCGCGCAGTTCGCCCGGCTCGCGGCCGGTATCGGCGGCCGGGAACTGCGGGCGGTCGGTGTCACCACCGACTTCGCGCCGGTCGCCGACGTCAACGTGAACCCGCTGAACCCGGTCATCGGCGTCCGCTCGTTCTCGTCCGATCCCGACGTGGTCTCCGACCTGACCGCGGCGCAGGTGAAGGGTTACCAGCGGGACGGCCGGATCGTGTCGACCGCGAAGCACTTCCCCGGGCACGGCGACACCCGGGACGACAGCCACACGTCGCTGCCGACGATCAACCACACCCTCGAGGAGTGGAACACGATCGACGCGCCGCCGTTCCGGGCGGCGATCCGGGCCGGGATCGACTCGATCATGACCGCGCACATCGTGGTGCCGTCGCTCGACCCGTCCGGTGACCCGGCCACGTTGAGCCGGCCGATCATGACCGGGATCCTGCGTGAGCAACTGCGGTTCGACGGTGTCGTGATCACCGACTCGCTCGGGATGAAGGGCGTCCGGGACAAGTACGGCGACGCCGAGATCCCGCTGCGGGCGATCGAGGCGGGTGTCGACCAGCTGCTGATGCCGGTCAACCCGGACCTGGCCTTCAACTCGGTGCTGAACGCCGTCCGCGGCGGCCGGATCAGCGAGGCCCGGATCGACCGGAGTGTCGAGCGCATCCTGAAGCTCAAGGTCAAGACCGGTGTCGTCGATCGCCCGTACGTCGACCTGGACCGAGTCGCGACCGCGGTCGGTACGCCGGCCAACTACGCGGCCGCGCAGCGGATCGCCGACCGCAGTACGACGCTGCTCAAGAACGACGCCGGGATGCTGCCGCTGTCCCCGGCGCCGCGGAGGATCCTGGTCGCGGGCTACAGCCCGGCCGCCCTCGGGACCGCGTTGCGGGGCCGGGGCGCGACCGTCACCGTGAAAGACACCGGGGCGACGCCGAGCGACACGAGGATCGACGAAGCCGTCGCGGCGTCCGCCGACGCGGATCTGACGGTGGTGCTCACGATGAAGGCGTGGGACACCCTGGTCACCGACAAGCAGGGCAAGCAGCAGAAACTCGTCAACGCCCTGCTCGCCACCGGCCGGCCCGTCATCGTGGTCGCCGTCCGGGACCCGTACGACGTCGCGTACTTCCCCTCGGCGCAGACCACACTGACCACCTACGGCTACGCGGCGGTGTCGATGGAGGCACTGGCCAAGGTTCTGTACGGCGAAATCGCGCCGGCCGGGAAGCTGCCGGTCGCCATCCCGGCGCAGCCCGATCCGGCCGAGACCCTGCACCCGTTCGGCCACGGGCTCACCTTCGACCCCCGCGACACCCGGCTGACCGTTGCCTCGTACAACATTCATGCCGGTGCCGGGTCGGACAACGTGTTCGATCTGGAGCGGACCGCCCAGGCCCTGAAGGCGCTCGACGCCGACGTGATCGGGCTGCAGGAGGTCGACGTCCACTGGGGTGCCCGCAGCGAGTGGCGGGACACACTCGCAGAACTCGCCGCCAGGCTGGGCATGTTCGCCGGGTTCGCGCCGATCTACGACCTGGATCCGCCCGCGGCCGGTCAACCACGCCGGCAGTACGGCGTCGGCGTACTGTCCCGGTTCCCGCTGGTCCGGACCGAGAACCACCCGATCACGCGGCTGTCCACCCAGGACCCGAACCCGGTGCCGGCCCCGGCGCCCGGCTTCCTGGAAGCCGAGATCGACGTCCGCGGGCGCCGGGTGCACGTGTACGTCACGCACCTGGACTACCGCGCCGACCCGTCGGTCCGGCAGGCCCAGGTGGCCGACACGATGAAGATCCTGGCGCAGGACAGCAGCAAGGATCTGCAGATCCTCACCGGCGACCTCAACGCCGAGGCGAACGCCCCGGAACTCGCCGGGCTGTGGACCCGCCTCACCGACGCCTGGACGGCGGCCGCCACCACGGCCGGCGACCCGAACACCTATCCGGCGATCGGTCCGGTCAAACGGATCGACTTCGTCACCGTCGGCGCGGGGTTCCGCGTCCGGCGAGCCTCCGTTCCCGACGAGCAAGCGGCCAGTGACCATCGCCCCGTGGTGGCCGACCTGTTGTTCCGCCCGTAACGCCCTGCCTGAAGGAGAAGTCTGATGAAGCGCCGCAGTCTGCTCGCGGGAGCCGGTGCGCTCGCCGCCGCACCGCTGATCGACGTACAAGCCGCGCACGGCGTCACGCACCGCAAGACGATGACGGGCGCGGAAGTGCTGGCCGCCGACGACTGGCAGGCGCTGGCCGGCCAGAAGGTCGGTGTGATCAGCAACCCGACCGGCATCCTGCCCGACCTCACCCACATCGTCGACGCGATGCACGCGTCCGGGAAGGTCAACGTGGTCGCGGTGTTCGGCCCCGAACACGGCTTCCGCGGTTCGGCGCAGGCCGGCGGGTCCGAGCAGGACCACATCGACCCGCGCACCGGGATCATGGTCTACGACGCCTACGGTGCGAACGCGACCAAGCTCGCCTCGCTGTACACCAAGTCCGGTGTCGAGACGGTCGTCTTCGACATCCAGGACGTCGGGGCCCGGTTCTACACCTACATCTGGACCATGTACGAGGCGATGATCGCGGCCGCCCGCACCGGCGCGAAGTTCGTCGTACTGGACCGCCCGAACCCGGTCGGCGGCTACGCCCGCGGCCCGATGCTCAGGCCCGGTTACACCTCGGGTGTGGGCAAGGAGGAGATCATCCAGCAGCACGGGATGACCGTCGGCGAGCTGGCCCGGCTGTTCAACGCGGAGTACCTGCCGCTCGACGCGAACGGCGCCCGGGTCGAGGAGCTCCAGGTCATCGAGGTGAAGAACTGGAAGCGCGACCAGCTGTACGCCGACACCGGCCTGACCTGGGTGATGCCGAGCCCGAACATGCCGACCCCGGACACCGCGCTGCTCTACCCGGGCACGTGCCTGTTCGAGGCGACCAACTTCTCCGAGGGACGCGGTACGACGCGGCCGTTCGAGCTGATCGGCGCGCCGTACATCGACTACCGGTGGGCCGAGGCGCTGCAGGCCAAGGACATCCCGGGCGTGGAGTTCCGGGAGGCGTACTTCACGCCGTTCATCTCCAAGAACGCCAACGTGCTCTGCGGCGGCGTCCAGGTGCACATCATCGACCCGCACAAGCTCGAGGCGATCCTCGTTGCGACGCACATGATCGTGGAGGCGCGCAGGCTGTACCCGCAGTTCGCCTGGCGGGCCGAGAACCCGCCCGGCCGCTGGATCGACCTGCTGACCGGGTCCGACCGGTTCCGCACCATGCTGACCGCGGGCGCGAGCGCCGAGGAGATCGTCGCGGCCTGGCAGCCCGAGACCGACGCGTGGACCGCGCGGCGGGCGCAGTACCTGCTGTACAAGGGAGCGCACCGGTGAGACGAGTCGTCGGAATCGCGGTAGTCTCCACCGTGATGCTCGCCCTGACCACCCCGGCAGTTGCCAATGGCAACAGATCAGGCCGGTTCGACCGCCCGTACGACGGCTACGCACCGAAAACGACTCTCTTGAGTGAATCCACTCCGGCCAAAGCCGGCCTCGACCCGGCCCCCATCGACGCCGCGCTGGCCCAGGTGGACGCCTGGACCCGCCCGAACGGTACGGCGAAACCGCTGTACGCCGGCGCGGTCACGCTGCTCGGCCACGACGGCGAGATCGTCACCAAGGCCGCCACCGGGATGGCAGTCAAGTACACAGTGTCTTCAGTCGGCGCCGGCCCTGAAGAATTGCCCGCCGACCAGCAGATCCCGATGCGCACCGACACGATCTTCGACCTGGCGTCGGTGTCCAAGCTGTTCACCTCGATCGTGGTGATGCAGCAGGTCGAGAAGGGCAAGGTCGGCCTGGACAGCCCGATCGCGACCTATGTGCCGGAGTTCGCGGAGAACGGCAAGCAGGCCATCACCGTGCGGCAGGCGCTCACCCACACCACCGGGCTGCCCGCCTGGCTGCCGCTGTGGAGCGCGCAGCCGGACCCGGCCTCGCGGATGCGCATGGCGCTGACCGCGAAGCCGACCAGCCCGGCCGGGACGAGGTACCTGTACTCCGACCTGAACCTGATCGCGCTGGGCGAGGTCGCGCACCGGGTCACCGGCAAGACGCTGGACAAACTGGTTGCCGACGGCATCACCAAGCCGCTGCAGATGCGGGACACCGGCTACAACCCGGACGCCCGCAAGAAGTCCCGGATCGCGGCCACGGAGTACCAGGCCTCTCCGCCCCGCGGGATGGTGTGGGGCTCGGTGCACGACGAGAACGCCTGGTCGCTCGACGGTGTCGCCGGCCACGCCGGGGTGTTCAGCACCGCGGACGACCTGGCGGTGCTGGCCCAGACCTTCCTGAACGGCGGCAGCTACCGCGGTGCCCGGGTCCTGAAGGAGTCCTCGGTCACCGCGATGATCACCAACTTCAACCAGGCCTTCCCGGGCAACGACCACGGCCTCGGCTTCGAGTTGAACCAGCGCTGGTACATGAACGGCCTGTCCGGCCCACGGACGGCCGGCCACACCGGGTACACCGGTACGTCGCTCGTCATCGACTTCGACTCACGGTCGTTCGCGATCCTGCTGACCAACCGGGTCCACCCGAGCCGCAACTGGGGCAGCAACAACCCGGCCCGGCGTGCTGTCGCGCAAGGGCTCGCACTCGCCCTCGGCGTCGGTCCGCGGCACGGCAAGGACGCCTGGTTCTCCGGTACGACGGACGGCGCGACCACCACCCTGGCCACGCGGGTCGCCGTACCGGCCGAAGGTGCGAAGCTGACCTTCGACCTGTTCGTGGACACCGAGGACACCGACCGGTTGTTCCTGGAGACCTCCACGGACGGGACGACCTGGACGAAGGTGCCGTTCACCGTGCTGGATCGTGGATCCGTGATCGAGACCGACGGGACGATCAGCGGTTCCGGCGACCGGCACTGGCACCAGGTGTTCGCCGATCTCGCGGCCGGTGACCAGACGATCAGATGGCGTTACACGTCCGACGCGCTGTACCAGGGCCGCGGGGTGTACGTCGACGGTGTGAAGATCACGAGTGAGAGTGGTCTTCTTCTCGACGGAGAACGATCGCCTGAATCATTTACCGCAACGGGTTGGAGACTTTCGCGTCGGTGACCCCACTTCGTGCATAGTCGCCGTACCGTGCTGTCATGAACTCTGTTTCCTCTCCAGAACCCACGGGGCCGCTGCTGGTCCGGGTCCGCGCGGTGATGCCCGCGCTGGCCCCGGCCGAGCAGCGGGTGGCGAACGCGGTCCTCGCGGACCCGGGCGGAGTGGCGGCGATGACGATCTCGGAACTGGCCGAGGTGGCGTCCACCTCGGAGACCACGGTCATCCGGTTCTGCAAGCAGATCGGCGTACCCGGCTACCCGCAGCTCCGCCTGCAACTGGCGGCCCAGTCGGCGCAGGAGAGCGTCCGGCCCGAGGTCGGCGGTGACATCGAACCCGGTGACTCGCTGGCGGACGTGGTCGGCAAGGTCGCGTTCGCCGACGAGCGGGCGGTGCGCGAGACCGCCCAGCAGGTCGACGTCGACACCCTGGCCCGGGTGGTCGACGCCGTCGTCAACGCACCGCGGGTGGACCTGTACGGCTTCGGGGCGAGCGCCTTCGTGGCGCTCGACCTGCAGCAGAAGCTGCACCGGATCCGCCGGGTCGCTTTCGCCTGGTCGGACGTCCACGTGGCGCTGCCGAGTGCGGCGCTGCTCGGCGACGGCGACGTGGCGATCGGCATCTCGCACACCGGTACGACGGTCGAGGTCGTCGAGGCACTCGAGGAGGCGGCCAAGCACGGCGCCACCACGGTCGCGGTGACGAACTTCCCGCGCTCCCCACTGGCCCGGACGGCGGACCTGGTGCTCACCACGGCCGCCCGCGAGACGACGTACCGCTCCGGCGCCATGTCCAGCCGCATCGCGCAACTGACCGTGATCGACTGCCTGTTCATCGGGGTGGCCCAGAAGGTCCTGCCGGACGCCCGGAAGGCGCTGGAGGAAACCGCCACGTCGGTGCGCGGACACCGGCTGAAGGGCTCCGACTGACTCCGTTGGTCTGACGGCAGCCGGTGCTGTCAACGATCAACAGAATTGAATTTTCTTCAGTAGGAAACTAACATCGGGGTGTGACCACGCCGACGGAGCAGCGCAACCCCAGGACGCTCGCGATCGATGCGGCGGGCACGACCGAGATCCTCCGAATGGTCAACGCCGAGGACGCCCGGGTCGCCGGTGCCGTCGGCGCCGCCATCCCCCAACTTGCCCGCGCCGTGGACTGTGCCGTCGAGGTGGTCCGCGGCGGCGGCCGGGTCCACTATTTCGGCGCCGGTACGTCGGGCCGCCTGGCCGTGCTGGACGCGGCTGAGCTGATGCCCACGTTCCACGCGCCGGAGGGCCTGGTGGTCGCCCACCACGCCGGCGGCATGGAGGCGCTGCTCCGCGCGGTCGAGAACGTCGAGGACTCCGAGGAAGGCGGCGCCGCTGACGCGGCCACCGTCACCGGTAAGGACCTCGTCATCGGCCTCGCGGCTTCCGGGAGTACGCCGTACGTCGCCGGCGCGCTGAAGGCCGCCCGCGCGGCCGGGGCGACCACCGTCCTGGTGACCTCCAACCCGTCCGCCCCGCTGGCGCCGCTCGCCGACATCCTGATCGCCGCGGACACCGGGCCGGAAGTGATCGCCGGCTCCACCCGGCTCAAGGCCGGCACGGCGCAGAAGATGATCCTGAACGCCTTCTCGACCACGCTGATGATCAAACTCGGCCGCACCTGGTCCAACCTCATGGTCGACCTGGTCGCCACCAACAAGAAGCTCCGCGGCCGCATGCTCCGCATCCTCGGTGAAGCCACCGGCGCCGACCAGGAAGCCTGCGAAACCGCCCTCGCCAAGGCCGACGGCGAACTCAAGCCGGCCCTCGTCCACCTCCTCACCGGCTCCCCCCTCCCCGAAGCCCGAGCCGCCCTCGAAGCCGCCCACGGCCGAGTAGCCACCGCCCTAGCCACCCTAGGCGCCCCCGCCTAACCCCGCCTCCACAGAACCGACCCCCCTCCGGCCCCCAAAGCCCACCACCTCCGCCGGCGAAGCCCTCCTGGCGCGGCCGCGAACTGCTGTCAGGCGTGCTGCGGTTGCGCGGAGCGGACGTAAGACCGGCTGCACGACAAGGACACCGCCTCCGGCGGCGACAGCCCTTCTGGCGCCTTCGGCGCGGCCGCGAACTGCTGTCGGGCGTGCTGCGGTTGCGCGGAGCGGATGTGGGAGTGGCTGCACGACAAGGACACCGCC
>NZ_BAAGPM010000006.1:0-1003 GCF_054784135.1 Kribbella swartbergensis | reverse complement strand
GCCCCTGGTGACGCAAGAAAAATCCTTGGATCGATACAGCGCACGGTCAGGGCTGCCATGTGTGCGGCCTTTCATGCGGCTCACAGGCCGCGGCCACGGATGGGAATCCGCGGATCGGGTCCGCATCAAAGACACGTACTCGCGGCACTGGTTGATAAGCTGGTTGTCCTGATCCCGTCTCATTGACCGTTGCGCCAGGATCCGTCGCAAACTTTTCGTTTCAGAGTTTCAGCTACGGTGACCATAGTCACAGGAGCGGAGACAGGGATGTTCAAAGGCAGGCATTTTGACCGGTCGGTGATCCTGCTCTGCGTCCGCTGGTATCTGGCTTACAACCTGAGCCTCCGGAACCTGGAGGAGATGATGGCCGAGCGCGGGATCTCCGTCGATCACGCGACCATTCACAGATGGATTGTGCGCTACTCGCCCGAATTGCTGAAGCGGTTCAATTGGCGCAAGCGAGCGGTCACCGGCAGGTGGCACGTCGACGAGACATATATCAAGGTGCGCGGGCGTTGGGCGTATCTCTACCGCGCCATCGACAACCATGGCGACACGGTGGAGTTCTGGTTCAGCGAACGACGGGACCTCATTGCTGCCAAACGGTTTCTGCGCAAGGCGCTCAAGCGCCACGGCCGACCCGAGCGGATCGTCATCGACGGCAGCCAGACCAATCGGGAAGCCATCCTGTCGTGTGATTCCGAGAGCCGGCTGCAGGACAGATCGGGGTGCATGCTGCAGCCAATCAGGATCCGGCAGAGTGCCTACCTGAACAATCGCATCGAACAGGATCATCGCGCCATCAAACGCCGTGTGCGCCCCATGCTCGGCTTCAAATCCGTTGCCAGCGCCCGCGTGATCCTGGACGGCATCGAGCTGATCCATATGATGCGCAAACAGCAGGCGAAATATGCCTGCAATCAGTGGCTGTCACTCGCCGAGCAATTCGAGCGGCTCGCTGCATGAGCGCGTAACGAAGACCTGCCATTGTCGCGTCCCTACT
>NZ_BAAGPM010000005.1:0-184678 GCF_054784135.1 Kribbella swartbergensis | reverse complement strand
GCGGAGCGGATGTGGGAGTGGCTGCACGACAAGGACACCGCCTCCGGCGGCGGCAGTTCTTTTTGGCGCCTTCGGCGCGGCCGCGAATCGCTGTCACGCGCAGTGCGCTTGTGCGATGGCGCCTTCGGCGCACCGCCTACCCGTGTCACGCGTGCCGCAGTTGCGCGGAGCGGACGTAACGGCGGCTGCACGACTCCGTCTCCGGCGGCGACAGTCCCGGTGGCGCCTTCGGCGGCGGCTGTCGTTTCGGCGCCTGCGGCGCGGCCGCGGACTGCTGTCGGGCGTGCTGCGGTTGCGGGGAGCGGATGTGAGTGCAGCGAAGACGGCAGGTGGAGGGCGAAGGGTGTGGGGGTGTGGACGACGTTTTGCGGGGTTGCTCTGCAGGTGATGGGTCGGGGGCAGGTGGTGCGTCGACCTCTGAATCGTCGGCCAGCGGTCTCAGCGTGCCGAAGACTTGAGAGCGGTCCTGAAAAACCTCAACAGCTTTTTCTTCAATTGTGCGGGTTACCCTTCGGTCGTGCATTGGTTGATCGGAAAAGTTAACCGTTGAGTGGGTTGTCTGTGGTTTGTTTTCATTGGGTGGGAATGGGGTTTTGGGGTGGTTGCGGGAGGTGATTGAACAATTACTTCCAGTGCATAGCGCGGTTGTGTGATCGTGTCGTATCGTCGCGTCATCGCCAGGCCTTGGTGGGGGTTCTGGTCTTCGAATCCTTTGTGTGCGACGACTTCGGAGCTCGGATGACCATGGACGGTGCTGTCGTGGTGCCCGGAACCAGCCAGGGCGCTCAGTGGGTCGACGATGTGCTGCTGGCCGGGCCGGCGGGTGACATCTGCTTTCGATTGCCTGAATCCGTTGACCGCGCGACGTTACGCCGGTTGGTGCGGGATCGGCAATCGGAATTGGCCGACGCCGGTTTTCGGCCCGGTGGTGCGGCGGCGTTGAGATTTCCGCCGTCAATGGCATTCGTGACGCATTTGCTGGCGGTTTGGCGCAGTGGCGGGCAGGCGATCCTGCTCGACCACCGGCTGACCGACTACGAGGTGCGGCGCGCGATCGAGCGCCTCGTCCCGCAGGTGGTCGTGTCGGCGGCCCGGCCGGTCGCGGCCGGCCTGCGCACGTTCGTCGAGGTCGACACCGACGTTGCCAGCTATTCCGGTCATCCGGCCGGTACGGCGCACGCCGTCGTACAGCTCAGCTCTGGATCGACCGGTCCGTCGAAGGTGATCGGCCGGACCGCGGAGGACCTGGTCGAGGAAGTACTGCGCTACACCAAGATCGACGGTGTTCCGTTGCGCGGTGAGCGGCTGGTCCTACTGCCTTCGATGGTGCACGTGCTCGGTTTGGTCGGGGGCCTGCTGTACGGGCTGCACGCCGGGGTCGAGTTGGTCCCACCGGCGCGGCTCACCGGTGACGCGATCGTCCACGCGATCGCGTCGGGTACGACGCCGGCGACCGTGCTCGGGGTGCCGTTCCACATCGGACTGCTCGCCTCGGTGCAGGAGCCGCCGAAGTTGCCGCAGTTCAAGCGGATGACGACCGGCGGCGAACTGGTCCCGGCCTCGGTGTCGCAGTCGTTCGAGACGAAGTACGGCGTACCGCTCGGCAACATGTACGGGATGACCGAGGTCGGGGTCATCGGCACGGACCTGTACGGCGAACACCGGCCGGCGATCCGGCCCGCGCCGGGGATCGAGGTCCGTGCGGTCGACGGCGAACTCCACATCCGCCGGCCGGAGTCGCCGTACCTCGGCCTCTCGGATCCCGCACGCTGGGCGGACGGCTGGCTGCGGACGCGCGACGCGGGCGTTGTCGACCCGGAGACGGGGCTGGTCAGCATCAAGGGCCGGCTCGACTCGCAGGTCTCCGTGGGCGGGACGAAGGTCGATCTGACAGAGGTCGAGTACACCCTGGGCACGCTCCGCGGCGTCGAGGCGGCCGTCGTCGTCTTCGACGGCTCGATCACCGCCTACCTGCAACTGAACGAGCGCCGCGACATCCTGCACCTGGAGAGCGAGCTCGCTCAGCTCCTGGCGCCGTACAAGCGGCCCCGAACTCTCCGCATCCTCGATCAGCTCCCGCGCACCACGACGGGGAAGCTCGTCCGGGACCTCACCGTCCTCCGCAAGGCAGCGTCCTGATGCAAGGCCTCGCCGTGATGCTCGGTCAGCGCCACCTCGGCAACTGTCGCAGGCAGAGCCAAAGCCACCACCGTCTGCTGGTCGACAGGCAGATGCACCACGGCGAGCCCCGGATCCGCGGACGGGACCAAGCCGGCGCGAAGCGTCCGACCCGAGTCGGGGGACTCGGGCAGTGGCATGCGTCGGCGGAGGCCGGTGTTCCGAAGCCCCAGGCCGAGGGCCTTTCCGACCGCCTCCTTCGCCGTCCACAGGTGGAGGAAGGCAACCAGCTGGTCGGGCTGGTGCGCCATCCATTCCAGCTCGGACGGGTCGAACCAGCGGCGAGCCAATCCAGCGATCTCCCGCGGGTACACATCTTCGACGTCCACACCAACCGGGCCGGCCGCGGATGCCGCGACAGCCACCAGGTCGCGGCTGTGGCTGATGCTCACCGCGAGACCGTCCACGCAGGGCCGGCCGCCGGGCTCGTGGCGCAGCACGGGGGCGCCGTCGGCCAACCCGTCACCGAGCAACCCGCCAGCGAGCGACCCGTCGCCGAGCGACCCGTCGCCGAGCGACCCGTCGCCGAGCGACCCGCCACCGAGCAATGTGGTGGCGAGGTCGACGAGGAGCTCGCGGGCCGCCGAGCGCTGATCGACGCCGGCCGGCGCCACCCACACATGTACCGGATCACCCACCGAAAGAAGGTAACCCGATGAAGGACGAGGTGCGCGCTTTCGTCATCGCGCAACTGCAGGACATGAACTACGACACCGAGGGCATCGACGACGACACCACGCTCGGCCCGGCCGGGGTCGACCTGGAGTCGCTGGCGCTGGCGGACCTGTCCGTCCGGGTCGAGGACCGGTTCGGCGTACGGTTCTCCGACGACGAGTCCGAGCAGTTGGCGTTGATGACGGTCGGCGAGTTCACCACCGAGGTGGCCGGCCGGGTAGCCCAGCAGGTCTGATGACCTCGACCCCACCCCCGCCCGGGCGGGCAGAGATCATCACCTGGCTGGCCGGTCTCGGCGAACGTCCACCGGCCGCTGAGCGGATCGACTCGATGGAGCTGGCCTGGCTGGTCCATCAGGTCGAGCAGCGGTACGGCGTGGAGCTCTCCGACGACCAGTTGGAACGCATCGCGACCGTGGACGACGCGGTCACGGTCCTCGCCGAAGTGCTGACCAGTCATGTCTGAACCCAGACCGGTCTCCGTCACCGGCCTCTCGATCCTGACCGCCCTCGGTCGAGGCCCTGAGGCCCAGCTGGTCGGTACGGCGGCCTTCAGCGAGGTCGAGCGTTTCGACACAACCAACCGCCGCGTGCACCATGCCGCCACCACCGCCGACGCCGGCACGCTCGAAGAGGAGTTGGACCTCGCCGTAGCCACCGCCTGCGGGCAGGCAGGTGTCGACCGCAGCACGACACCGCTCCTGCTCGCGCTGCACACCGCCCCAACCTGCGACTTCGGCCAGCAACGCGTCTACACCAGCGCTTGCGTGTCAGCCAGTACGGCGATTGCCGACGCCGCAGCGCTGATCCGCAACGGGCAGGCCGACCGCATCGTCGTAGCAGCCGGCTATCTGGTTGAGCCGGACCAGTACGCGCTCTTCGACGCCGGCAGAGCCCTGTCCGACGACCAGACCGTGCGCCCGTTCAGCCTCAACCGCCGAGGCCTGCTACTGGGTGACGGCGTGGCCGCAGTAGTTCTACAAGCAGGCGAGGGCGTGGCGGAGGTCGTCGGTTGGGCCCGGGCGGGAGACGCCTATCACCCATGCCAACCAGCACCGGACGGTCGAGGCCTGGCCGCAGCCATCCAGTCGGCGCTGCACAGGGCCGGCCTCGCGCCCGACGACATCGGCTACATCAACGCCAACGCAACCGGCACAACGTTCAGCGACGCCGCCGAGGCGGCAGCAATCAACCACACGTTCGGCCAGACCCACCGCGTGGGGAGTGGAGGGGTTCCGGTGAGCTCGACGAAGAGTGTGCATGGGCATGCGCTGGAGGCGTCAGGGTTGGTCGAGTTCGTTGTGACGGTGCAGGCACTGCGAGAAGGGAAGCTGCCGGTCAATGCGGGCTTCCTCGAGCCTGACCCCGACTGTGCGCTCGACCTGATCCTGGATGCGCCGCGACCGGCGCTCTCGCCGTATGGGATGACTCTGAACTCGGCGTTCGGTGGCGCCAATACCGCTTTGGTGGTACGGGCGGCATGAGCAAGTGGACGAGAGCACCGCAGCCGGTTGTGCTCGCAGAAGGTCACTGGCCGGAGCCGCATGACGACGTCGAGACAGGGCCGCCGGCCCTACCCGGGTTCTTGCTCTCCCCGTTCAACCCACTGGCCGCGGTGGCCGCGGATCGTTGCCTGAGCGCCCTACCAGGGCGGCCGGCACCCAGGACGGGGATCGTGCTGGTGAGCGACGGTGACCGGGTCAGCGCCGAGCACGTTCGCCGGGCGGTTGCCGACGGCAAACGAATCGGGCCGCTGTTCTTCTTCCAGTCGGTGCCGAACAGCGTGGCGGGGCTGATCGCCGCGCAGTGGGAGTTGCGCGGACCGGTGGTCTGCGTGACGGACGGCGGACTCGACGAGGCCGCCCTGCTGATCGGCGACGGTGACGCCGATCAGGTGCTGATCGTGCAGGTGGGTGCCGACCGGGCGTCCGCCCAGTTCGTGAGTGGGGGAGACCCGACATGAAGAGCCTGAGAGCCCGACTGGCCGCGGACCCGGCGATCGGCGCCGGCAACGTCCTGGCCGGGGTGATCGCCCACGGCGCCGACCTCGACGGCCCGGGGCTGACCTTCGACACAGCCTTCGACCACTACCCGGCCGAGCACCCGCTGACCCTGGGCGAGCTCGACGAACGGGTCCAGGCCCGTACGGCGTGGCTGCACGAACACGGCATCGGCCGCCGGGACGTGGTCGCGATCTGGGCCACCGAGGCCGCCGACATCGTGCCGAGCTTCCTGGCTCTGACCCGAATCGGCGCCATTCCGGCACTGATGAACGGCAAGATGAGCCCGCCCATCGCGGCGGAGTTCATCCGCCGTCTGCGCGCCACCGCAGTACTCGCCGACTCGTCCCATCGAGCGCTGCTCCCGACAGACGTCCTCGGGGAGCCGCGCGAGCTCGGCACCGGCGACCCGGCCAAGGCGCCCGAACACTACCGTCATCACGCCGACGACCCCATCGTCATCACGCACACCAGCGGCACGACCGGCGTACCGAAGGCGGTTCTGCACACTCACACGACCTTGTACGCCGCTCTGCGACACCTGCTCACCATGCCGCAGGCGCAGGGCACCGACAGGATCCTCAACGCGCTGCCGATCCCGCACACCGCGACGATTCTGATGGTCAACCAGGTGCTCGGCAACCGCGCCGAGATGCTCCTGCTGTCGAGTCAGGACGCTCCCGCCGTACTGCGGCAGATCGAACGCTGGAAGCCGCGCGCCGTCTACGGTTTCGCGGTCACCTGGGCCGGTCTGGCCCGCGAGGACCTGAGCAAGCACGACCTGGACTCGGTCCGGATGTGGTTCAACACCGGCGACTGCGCGCACGAGCCGCACATCCGCAAACTCGTTGCCGTCGGCACCCGCGAGACCATCACCCGGGACGGGCGGACGACCGTCAAGGGCTCGCACTTCGTCGACGGTCTCGGCTCCAGCGAGATGGGGCACAACGGCTTCCACATCACGCACACGATCGACAGCGACCACTACGGCCGCTGTATCGGCAAGCCGTACGAGTTCGCCCAGGCTACTGTGCTGAGTTCGACGGGTGAGGAACTGCCGCCGGGGAAGGTCGGCCTGCTCGGCTTCCGATCGCCGTCCGTCTCACCCGGCTACTGGAACGACTCGGTCACCACGTACCGCTTCCGGCTGAACGGCTGGTTCCTCACCGGCGACCTGGTCTACCGCGACGACACCGGTCACTTTTTCCACCTCGACCGGGTCCCCGACGCGGTCGCCGGGTTCGAGGGGCCGCAGCTGTTCACCTCGATGTCCGAGGAGCGCATCCTGGCCGCACTCCCCGACGTCCTCGACTGCACGGTCGTGATCCTGCCGGAGAACGGCAAGTACGTCGCCGAGGTGCTGCTGGAGTTGGCGCCCGACGCAGCCGCGCTCGACCGCACGGACCAGGTGAAGGCGGCGGTCGGCGACGAGGTCGCGTCGATCATCCGCAAGGTCACCGTGGTCGGTGGAGACGAGGTGCCGGTCACTGTCACCGGCAAGGTCCGCAAGGTCGCGCTTCGCGAGGAACGCACGACAGGGGCGGACGTGTGAGCGGGCCGCGCGTCACGATCACCGGGATGGGTCTGCTCACTCCGGTCGGACGTGGCGTCGAGACCGTGTACGACGCCTTGTTGCACGGCCGATCCGGGATCGTGAAGCCGCCGGCAGACCACCCGATCGCGAACTCCGTCGAACTCGCGGGCATCCTCCCGGCGTTCGACCCGGGAAAGATCGCGTCAGGTCCGGACGGCAAGGTCATGGATCGCACGGTGATCCTCGCCCAACTCGCCGCCGAGGACGCACTCGCCGACGCCGGCCTGGCGATCGGCGACACCATTGACCCCGATCGCATCGGCGTGATCATCGGCGGTGTCGGCGGGATGGCGACGCTCGAACAACAGGTCCTCGCCCGAGCCGAACGAGGTCGCGCCGCCGTCAGCCCGTACCTGCTCACCGGCATCCTCCCGAACATGCCGGCCGCTCGAGTCGCCATCCGCTTCGGCCTCCGTGGCTACACCTCGTCGGTCGGTACGGCGTGCGCGTCCGGAGCACAGGCGATCGCCGACGCCGTACGCCTGATCCGGTCGGGAGAGGCGGACGTCGTACTGTGCGGAGCCAGCGAGGCGCCGCTGTTCCCCACGTTCGCGGAGACGTTCGCCAACGCCCGGGCGCTGGCGCGCGGCTGGGACGACCCGGCCCAGGCCAGCCGCCCGTTCGACCTGCGCCGCAACGGCTTCGTCCTCAGTGAGGGCGCGGCGCTGCTGGTGCTGGAAAGCGCGGCGCATGCTGCGGGTCGGGGAGCCCGGGGGTATGCGGACGTCGCGGGCTACGGCGTCAACTCGGACGCGCACCATCCCACCGCACCCCGGCCGGACGGGGTGGGGGCCGCCGCGTGCATGGAGAGGGCGCTGGTGAGCGGGGGCGTCGAGCCCGCGCGAGTCGGTTACGTGAATGCGCACGGCACCAGCACGAAGCTCGGCGATGTCGCCGAGTCCGTGGCCATCGGTCGCGCGTTCGGTGAGCACAGGCCGGCCGTGAGTTCGACGAAGGCCTTGACCGGCCACATGCTCGGCACTTCCGGCGTGGTGGAGGCCGCAGCGACCGCGCTGGCCGTCAACACCGGCCTAGTGCCACCGACGTACCACCTGGACGATCCGGACCCCGCGTGCGCGGTCGACCACGTGCGCAAGGAACCCCGGGAGATCCGGCTGGAGTACGCGCTGTCGAACTCGTTCGGGTTCGGCGGCCAGAACGTGAGCCTGCTCCTCGGCACCGCCAGTACGCCGGAGCGGCGAGACATCAACAGTGAGGTGAGGGTGTGATGGAGATCTACGGGATCGACCACGTGGAGTTGTACGTGGGCGACGCTCGACAGGCCGCGTTCTACCTGGGGCACGCGTTCGGTCTGCAGATCCACGGTCAGGGCGGGCCGGAGACCGGGCTGCCGGACCAGCGGTCGCTGCTGCTGCGCGAGGACGCCGTACAGCTCGTGCTGACGTCCGGCCTGGCCGCGGACCACCCGGCCGCGGCGTACGTGCAGCGCCACGGGGACGGGGTCGCGATCGTCGGACTCGAGGTCGACGACGCGACGGCGGCGTACGCCGAACTCGTTGCCCGCGGCGCCGAAGGGCTCCGGGAGCCGGTCTGCTACGAAGGCGGCGACACGACCGTGGTGCTCGCGGAGGTGGCCGGGTTCGGGGACGTGGTCCACCGGCTGGTCGAGCGGCGTGGACCGCGGCACGACTTCCTGCCCGGCCGGATCCAGATCACCGAGCCGAGCCGTGGGCCGGACGAGAAGCTGTTCAGCGAGATCGACCACCTGGCCATCTGCGTGCCGTCCGGTGAGCTCGAGCCGACCGCGAAGTTCTACGAGGATGTGTTCGGCTTCCCGCGGATCTTCGAGGAGTACATCGAGGTGGCCGGCCAGGGGATGGACTCGAAGGTGGTCCAGAGCCCGTCGAAACACGTCACCTTCACGCTGATCGAGCCGGACCCGAGCCGCCGCCCCGGCCAGATCGACGACTTCCTCACCTGGCACGCCGGCGCCGGTGTACAGCACATCGCCCTGCGGACCAGCGACATCGTCGAGGCGGTCAGCACACTGGCCGGTCGCGGGGTGAACTTCCTCGGTACGCCGCCCGCGTACTACGAGGCGCTGCCGGACCGGGTCGGTGAGCTGGAGACGCCGATCGAGGACCTGCGGGAGCTCGGCATCCTGGTCGACCGCGACCACTGGGGTCAGCTGCTGCAGATCTTCACCGAGTCGATGCACGTCCGGCGCACGCTGTTCCTGGAGATCATCGAGCGGCGCGGCGCGATGACGTTCGGCAGCGGCAACATCAAGGCCCTCTACGAGGCCAAGGAACGCGAGCTGGCAGGAGCCGACGCATGACGACGCTGGAATTCAAGCTCTCCGAAGAGGAGGTCGAACTTCTCCCGACCGACGAGGACGTTGCCTTCTACAACGAGCACGGCTGGTACCTGTCGAAGAAGCTGCTCACCGACGAGGAGACCGAGGAACTGGTCGACGCCAGCGAGCGCTACTACGCCGGCGAGCGCGACCGGACCCTGCCGGTCCGCCCGCCGAAGCTGGCGTACTGGGACCCCTCGAAGGGTGACGTGCAGCGGCACAACGACTACGTGCACTACGAGCACGACGGCCTGGCCAAGATCCTCCGCAAGCCGCTGATCGGCGCGGTCGCGGCCCGGCTGGCCCAGGTCGACGAGATCCGGATCTTCCAGTCCACGCTGATCTACAAGCCGCCGATCGAGGGCGAGCCGTCGAACATCGTGCCCTGGCACTTCGACAAGCACTACTGGTCGTCCTCGTCGTCGGACCGGATGCTGACCGCGTTCATCCCGTTCCACGACTGCCCGCCCGAGATGGGCACGATCACCATGGTGGACGGCAGTCATCGCTGGAAGGAGATCGGTTCCGACGACACCGTCGTACGCCACTTCGCCGAGCGGGACCGGTCCCAGCTCGACCAGATGCTGGCCGAGAACGCCGCGTACAACAACGCCGAGGTGGTGAAGGTCCCGATCACCATCCCGCGCGGGCACATGAACTTCCACCACTGCCGGACGTACCACGGCAGCGGCCCAAACGTCAGCGACCGTCCCCGCCGCGCCATCTCGCTGCACCTCCAGGACGGCGCCAACCACTACCGCGAGTTCCCGCTGTCCGACGGCACTCTGGCCGCGTACAACCACGACGTCCTGGTACGCCGTACGTCCACAGGCCACCCCGACTACGCCGACCCCGACTACTGCCCGACCCTTTGGGCCGACCGCTGAGGAGACCAGTTCATGTCCCGTTACGACTGGGGTCAAACCCATCCCGGCATCGAGCAGTTGGAGAAGGCGGTCACGGAGGCCCGCAACAAGGTCGTCCAGCATCCGCTCTACGCCAACCTGGACACGCACGAGGCACTGGTGATCTTCATGGAGCACCACGTGTTCGCGGTCTGGGACTTCATGTCGCTGCTGAAGTCGCTGCAGCGCGAACTGACCTGTGTCACGGTGCCGTGGATCCCGACCGCGCACGCGGGCAGCCGCCGGCTGATCAACGACATCGTGATGGTCGAGGAGAGCGACGAACTCGGGGACGGCTTCACCAGCCACTTCGAACTGTACGTCGACGGCATGAAGGAGGCGGGTGCTGACACCACCGCGATCGAGAAGTTGATCGACCTGCTCCGTGACGGCGCGGCGGTGATGGCCTCGTTGCGGGAGGCCGGCGTGCCGCAGGCGTCGATCGACTTCGCCGGGACGACCTGGGACATCATCGAGAACGCGCCGGTCCACTGCCAGGCAGCCGCGTTCGCGTTCGGCCGGGAGGACCTGATCCCGGACATGTTCACCCAGGTGGTGGCGGTGAACGAGCGTTCCCACCGGCTCGACAGCTTCGTCGACTACCTCGAGCGGCACATTGAGGTGGACGGCGAGCAGCACACTCCGATGGCCATGCAGATGGTCACCGATCTCTGCGGAGACAACTCGGCCAAGTGGGAGGCGTGCGCCGACACCATCAACACTGCGCTCGCCGCCCGCGCTCGCCTGTGGGACGCCATCCTGGCTGCGGTGAAGGGCTGACCGATGACGACTGTCGATCTCTACCGGACCGTGCGGCTGATCCGCCGTTTCGAGGAGCGGGCGATCGAGTTCGTCCGGTCCGGTGAGATCGTCGGCGGCATCCATCCCTACATCGGGGAGGAGGCCGTGGCGGCCGGCGTGTGCGCCGCGCTGCGCCCGGAGGACGTCATCACCAGCACGCACCGCGGCCACGGACACGTGCTGGCCCGTGGGGTCGCCCCGGCCCGGTTGTTCGCCGAGTTGATGGGCCGGGAGTCGGGGCTGAACAAAGGCCGCGGCGGCTCGATGCACGCGGCCGACTTCGGTCTCGGCATCCTCGGCGCCAACGCGATCGTCGGCGCGGCCGGGTCCATCGCGACCGGCGCCGCCTGGGCGTACCGCCGGCAGGGCCGGGACACGGTCGCGGCCACGTTCTTCGGCGACGGCGCGATGAACGAGGGCATGCTGCTGGAAGCGTTCAACCTGGCCGCGTTGTGGCGGGTGCCGGTGATCTTCGTCTGCGAGAACAACGGCTACGCCACCACCATGCCGGTTGCGTCGGCGGTCGCGGGCAGTATCACCGGCCGCGCCCGGGCGTTCGGCATCCCGGCGTTCACCGTCGACGGGCAGGACCCGGAGAAGGTGCTCGCGGCAACGACCTCCGCAGTGGACCGGGCCCGGGCCGGCCGGGGACCGACGTTCCTGGAATGTACGACGTACCGCTTCGACGCGCATCACACCTTCGAGCACCGGACCCGGCTCACGTACCGCTCGACCGAGGAAGTCTCCGCCGGATGGTCGCGGGATCCAGTGGAGATCCAGGGCGCCCGACTGACCGCCGCCGAGCGAGACTCGGTCGATGCCGAGGTCGAGACCCTGCTCGATTCGGCGGCCGGGATCGCGCTGGGCGGCGCCCATCCCGACCCGGCCACCGCACTCGAGTACCTCTACGCCTCTCCCGAGGTGATGCCGTGAAGCTCTCGTATCTGAAAGCCCTCAACCGGGCACTCGGGGATTCGATGGCCGCGGACCCCTCGGTGTTCCTGCTCGGCGAGGACATCCGGTTCGCGGCGTCCAACCTGACCGCCGGTCTGTTCAGCCGGTTCGGCCCGGACCGGGTGCTGGACACGCCGTTGTCGGAGCAGGGGTTCACGAACTTCGCCACCGGTGCCGCGCTGGCCGGGATGCGTCCGGTGATCGAGTTCCAGATCCCGTCGTTGCTGTTCCTCGTGTTCGAGCAGATCGCGAATCAGGCGCACAAGTTCTCGCTGATGACGGGCGGCCAGTGCAAGGTCCCGGTCACGTACGTCGTACCGGGCTCCGGCTCGCGGACCGGATGGGCGGGACAGCACTCGGACCATCCGTACAGCTTGTTCGCCCACGTCGGAGTGAAGACAGTGGTCCCGGCGACACCGTCGGACGCGTACGGTCTGCTGGTCTCGGCGATCCGCGACGACGACCCGGTCGTCGTGTTCGCGCCGTCGGGTGCCCTCGGCATCCGGGACGACCTCGACTTCGGCACGCTGGCGCCGGTACCGCTCGGTGTCGGCCGGGTCGCCCGGTCCGGGACCGATGTGACGGTCGTTGCCCTCGGCCACTTGGTACAGGACGCGTCGACGGTCGCCGACGAACTGTCCGGGCTCGGGATCTCGGTGGAGGTCTTCGATCCGCGGACAGTCTATCCGCTCGACGCGGACGGCCTGACCGCCTCGCTGGCCAAGACCCGCCGGCTGGTCGTGATCGACGACTCGAACCGGACCAGCGGGTTCGCCGCCGAAGTCCTCGCGGTCGCCGCCGAACGCTGTGACCTCGACTCCTCACCTCGCCGCGTCACGAGACCGGACGGCGCCGTCCTGCCGTTCGCGCTTGCCCTGGACCGAGCGGTCCAACCTGGCCGCGATCAGCTCGTCGCCGCAATTCACGCCGTACTGGAGGAACGATGACCGACCTGTGGCCTCAGTTGTCCGAGGACGTCCGTACGGCGCTGGTCGCGCGGGGGCTGGAGTCGTGGCAACAGGTGTACGACGGCGTCGCCACGCACAACAAGGACTGGCGGCCGCTCCGGCCCCCGATCATGTCGGTCGCGGCGTACCGGTCGATGACGCACGTCTCGGCGACGGTGGCCCGGTTGATCCTCGACGTCTGCTTGCGGCGGGCAACGACCGCCGGAGAGTTGCGTCAGGCACTCGGAATCCCGGAAGGCGCGATCGACCTGCTCGCCGAGGATCTGCCGTTGACCGAGGAACTCATCGGCGGCGTGCGTGCGGACATCCTGCTGGCGGGCGGGACGCCGTACGTGGTGGAGGCCAACATCGACAGCGCGCTCGGTGGTGCGCACGACTCGGACGGGGTCGCTCGGCGGTTCCTGGCGGCGTATGACGGTGATTCGGTGCTGAGCGGGCTCGGGCTGACCGCACCGCCGTCCGCCGTCGACGCACGCTACGAGGCGGTGCGGGCGGCTCTGGAGCTGAGTGAGCGGGACCGGCTTGCGATGCTCTTCACAACGGGCGGCACGTATCCGGGGTCGCAGGACGGGCAGGCGATGGTCAAGCTGCTCGAGCCGTTCAGCGAGCGCGGTCGCCAACTCGGCCTGGACATGCGGGTGTTCCCGGTCGAGTGGCTGGCCCTCGACGACACCGGTCGGCTGTGCGTCGACGACGGCCCGATCGACGCCGTGCTCCGGATGTTCGTCCCCCAAGGCACCAAGCCGAGCGCCGGCCTCGACGCATTGGCCACTGCGGTGGAGACGGGGGCGGTCCGGATGTTCACCCCGACCGCCAGTTGGCTCCTGGCGAGCAAGTCCATCTTCGCCTGGCTCTGGGAGGACCTCGAGTCCTTCTCGGCCGACGACGCCGACGTCGTACGCCGCCACGTCCCGCAAACGTCTGTCCTCTCCGCGGATCTCCGCGCGGACGCCCTCGCCAACCAGACCGAACTGGTCCTGAAACCGTCCGGCTCCTACGGCGGTGTCGGCGTCGTCGTCGGCCCGGAGGTCTCCGCCGACTCTTGGCAAACCGCCGTGGACGCAGCCCTCACGGAAGGCGGCTACATCCTCCAGTCCCACGTCCCGGTCGATCGCCTCACCATGCAATTCATCGAGGTAGCCACCGGCCGAACCCACGAAGCCGCGGTCCCCTTCTGCGTAGCCCCCTACCTCTTCGGCGGCACCCCCGCCGGCGCCTACCTCCGCTTCACCGTCCCCAACGCCGGCCCCGTGGTCAACGTAGGCCAGGGCGCCCTGACCAGCGGCCTCCTACTGGCTCCGTAATCAGCCTGCCCACCTCCAACCGCAGAACGGACGGAACCGGGCAAGATCGCCGTCGAGCCTGGCAATCCGGCCGAAGCCCCACGTGTCGACACCGGGACGATCGACCTCGTGGAGAACACGGGCGGCCAGATCCCGTAGCGCCCGGGCCAGCAACGCGTACTCGAGGTGGTCGAGATCGAGATCGCGAGCGCCGTACTCGGTCAGGAACTCCGCGCAGTTCTTGCCCTCGGCCGCGATCCAGACGTCGTGCTCGCGGGGGCCGAGGACAGCTTGTTCCCAGTCGACGATGGCCGCGACCTCACCGTCGTCACCGAGGATGAGGTTGAAACCACCGAAGTCCCGATGGCACACGACATGCCGGACCGTCTTCGCCTGCGCTCGCTGGATCGCTCGTTCCAGGCGGTCGATGCTCGCGGCCACTTCTTCACGGCGGTCCGAGATCCACGGGTGGTCGAGGTGGTCCCGCAGCCGCCAGATCGCCGGCTCGTCCATGCTGCCCGGCGGCAGGCCGCCGTACTCGACGGAGTGCACACGCCTCAGCGCCTGCGCGGTCTGCCGCCAGTCATCGCGGGTCGCCGTACGTCCGGAGATGTAGGAAAAGACGGCGTACGGCCTGCCGCCCAACGTCGCGTGGAGCTCGCCGGAGACGGTCGGGACAGGAGCGGGCACCGGCAGTCCCGTGGCTCTCAGGTCGCCAAGGAGTTCGATCCCGTGCGGGGTCTCCGGCTGCCGCCAGACCTTGACGAACCACGCCTCGTCGGCGACCCAGCAGTCACTCGTGAATCCACCAGGATGGGGACGGAGCTGTGAGACGGCGATGCCGTAGTCACGCGCCAGGTCCGACGGCTGGATCAACCGCGTGCACCTCCCTCAGTACGTCGCGCGCCCAGCGTACTGAGTGCGTGCAGGCGGGCTACCTCACCGTTGCCAAGTGACGGGCGAGGGTGCGGACGGTTTCGGCGGTGGCTACGGCGTCGCTGCGGGCGGTGCCGTGGCGGCCGTCGGAGCTGTAGAGGGTGGGGTCGGTGGAGAGGGGGTGGTCGGTGAGGTGGATGTGGATGGTGCCGAGTTTCGCGGCCAGGGCGGCGGTTCGGGTGGAGAGGGTGCGCATGCGTTGGCGGAGGCCGGGGCGGAGCCAGTCGACGACCGCTGGGCTGTAGGAGATGTCGAACATGCCGAGCGTCATCACGTCGGCGCCGGCGTCCTGCAGGGTGGTGATCATCGTGGTGAGCTCACGGTCGACTCGGTCCGGGTCGTACGTCGCCGGGAAGGCGTCGTTGCCGCCGCCGACGACCAGCGCCAGATCAGGGCCGAAGGCAACGGCCGGCTCGAGCTGGGTGGCGAGGATCTCGCGGGTCCGCAGGCCGCTGACGCCGAGGTTGAGGTAGGCGAGCCCGGGCTGGACCGCGCGGAGCTCAGCGGCGATCCGGTCGGCCCACTGCAACTCGCTGTACCCGTCGACCGGCTCGCACAGACCTTCCGCGACGCTGTCCCCGAGGACGACGAAACGGCGCCACGGATGACCTTCCAGCAGTACGGCGCTCTCACCCGGCCGAAGGCAGTACGGATCGGTCGCCTCGTTCATGCGGCCTCCATCGGGGTCGCGGCGGGTTCGTCCAGGACGCGGCCCGGCCCGCGCCGGACGAGGGGATACACGCTGACGACCAGGCACGCGACTCCGCAGCCGATCAACGCCGGGATCAACCCGAAGCCGCTCACCAGTTCGCCCGCCAGCAAGGCACCGAGCGGTAGGCCGGCGAAGGACGACGCCGCGACGAGGCCGATCACGCGGGCCTGCAGGTTCTTCGGAACGTGCTCGTACAGGACCGCACCGAACACCGGGTTGATGGCCGCGATCCCGATCCCGGACAGGAAGGTCACCACCATCACCAGCACCAGATGATCGCTCAGCCCCAGAACGAGCAGCCTCGGACTGCCGCCGATGACGGCACCGATCGCGAAGGTCAGGTAGCGCGGAACCTTGGTCGCGAGTACGGCGAAACTGATGCTGCCGAGCAACGCCCCGGCCGAGAACGCACCCAGCGTCAGACCGAGACCGGCCGGTGAGCCGAGTTCCTCCGCGACCCAGAGCGGGATGAACACCGCCGTACTCGCGCTCGCGAACACGTTGATCGTGAAGGTCGTGATCAGCATCGTGGCGAGCAACGAGTCGTGCCGGACGAAGGCGAAACCCACGGCGAGGGAGCGGAAGTACTTGTCCCGTCGCGCCTCCACCGCGGCGTGCGGTGGATGGACGAAGGCCGCGACCAGCAGACCGCACACCACGAACGTCCCGGCGTCGATCCACAACACCGAAGCCGCGTCGGTCCAGTAGATGAGCAACCCGGCCAGCGGCGCGCCCAGCAGCGTCGCGCCGCGCGAGAACGCCTCGTGCAACGACGTCACACGGATGAGCGGAACCTCGGCCGCCTCCGCCATCGGCCGCACCAGCAACTCCTTGGCCCGGTCAGCGACTCCCCGCAAGGCTCCGGCCACCGCCACGAGCAACAACAGCACGGCGAACCCGAGCTCGTTGGTTGCCGCGATCGCAGCCACCGCCACCGCACTCGCGAGGTTCGCGATGATCGAGGAGCGCCGTGCGCCGAGCCGGTCGATCACCGGCCCGCCCATGATGCTCGCCACGATGTACGGCACCATCTCGACCGCCGCCACCAACCCCATCCGCGCCGCGCTGCCGGTCGTCACCAGCACCAGCCACGGAATCGCGACCATCGACACCCGCGAACCCACCGCGGACAGGACGTCCGCGGCGAACAGCACGACCAACCCGCGCCGCGGCGTCATGACGTCGGGTGGAGCTGTGCGTAGAGCTTGCGCAAGGCAACCTTGTCGACCTTGGCGATCCGGGTCAGCGGGAGCTCGTCGACGAAGTCGATCGCCGCCGGGGTCCACATCTCGTTCAAGGTGTCCGTCACCAACTGCTGAAGCTCCTCAGCCCTGACCGGTGACCGGGGTACGACGAACGCGTGCACCGCCTCGCCGACCACCGGATCCGGTACGCCGATGACCGCAACGCCGCGGACAGCGGGATGAGCGGCCAGGACGTCCTCGATCGGGCGGCAGAAGATGGCCCAGTTGCGCCGGGTGGTGACGATCATGTCGTGCACCCGGTCGACCAGGAACAGGTAGCCGTCGTCGTGGACGTACCCGAGGTCCCGGGTCCGCAACCACCCGTCGACCAACGTCTCCGCGGTCAGCTCCGGCTTGCCGAGATACCCGGCGAAGGTGAGTTTGCTCCGCACCCACACTTCACCCGTCTGCCCGGCGGGTAGCACCTTGCCGTCGTCGTCCCGGATCTCGATGCGCACATCGCCGTACGGCGTCCCGGCCGAAGCCAACCGCTCGGGGTGCTGGGGATCCTCGGTCAAGCCGGGCAAGGCAGTGACGACAACCGCCTCGCTCAGTCCGTAGACGATCCGCAGCACCGGACCGAAGCGCGCGATGGCCTGACGCAGTCGCGCCGGCGTGGCCGGACCGGCGCCGACGTTGAGCATGAACAGGCTGCTGCAGTCGACGTCCTCGCCGCCGGGATGGTCGAGCAGTTCGTAGAGCATCGGCGGGGTGACATAGGTCGAGGTGATCCTCTCGGTCGAGACGATCCGGTAGAACTCCGCCGGCGACCAGGTGTCGGTCAGGTACAGCACCCCGCCGGTGAACAGGTTGAAGAAGCTGGTGATCTGCCCACTCGCCAACCACAACGGCGAACCCGAGTAATGCCGCAGCAGCGGGAAACCTCCCGCGACGAACGCAGCCGCCAACTCGAGGATCTGCTCGTAGAAGCTCTGCGTGTGGTGCACGAGTTTCGGATCGCCGGTCGTCCCACTGGTCTGCAGCACCGAGTCCGGCGCCGGCACCGACGAATCGATCGCGTACGGCGTCGCGACCGGAGCCGCCACCAGACGCTCCAGCTCGAAGGCAGGCATCGGAGCAAGCGACGCGGCCAGTTCCGCACCGAGCCCGCCGTCGTAGATGAGCGCATCGGCATCGGCGAGGACGGCGAATCGGTCGATCTCGCGCCGCGACGTGATCGGCGCACACCACAGCACCCGGCACCCATGCAGGTGGAGGGCGAGTTGCAGGGCGGGAGCGTCGAAGCAGTTCGCCGCCATCACCAGCACCTTGCCGCCCGGCCGGATCCCGGCGTCGCGGACCGCGGCCGCGATCCGCAGCACGTCGTCGATCAACTCGGCGTACGTCGCGCCGCGAACACCTCGAACCAGCGCGGGACGGTCGGCGTAGCCCCGGAACAACGACAGCACTCGCAGCACATAATTGCCCCGGTGATCGGGCAGGACGAATTCAGGCGGCATTTTGTCAATATCCCCTCGACTCCGGCCACCCCCAGCCGTCGGCGTGACTCTACTGGATGCGCAGGCCCTGCGAAAGAGCTTGATTCAGCCGTGATCGTCGCGCTGCGGAGTCGTGCGGTCACTGCCCTTCCCGGGCGAAGGAATACCCCTGCGCATCGGTCCGGCAATTCCCTCGCTAACCGCTGAGGAACCAATTCCGGAAATGCAATCGGGTTTCGTTGACCGGATTCCTCGGTGCGTATTACGGTCCGTCCGCACCTGATTCCGCCACCGGTGTCCCAGGAGGTCGACGTCCATGCGTATTTCCACCACTTGGCGAACGGTCGCGGTGACCGCCGCCCTGACCGTCGCCGGATCGAGCCTCGCCGGCGCCGGGTACGGCGATGATCGCCGCAAGGCCGAATGGGTCGGCACCTGGGCCACCGCGGTCACCCACGGCAACGCGTCCGGATCCACGAACCTCGGACTGACCGACCAGAGTGTCCGGCTGGTGGTGCGGCCGACCGTCGGCGGCGACCGGATCCGGATCCGGTTGTCGAACATCTACGGCGAGAAGACCGTCACCGTCGGCGCCGCGACCGTTGCCAAACCCGACAAGTCGACCCCTCAGCTGTCCGACATCGACCCCGCGACCCTGCGCACGCTGACGTTCAACGGCTCCGGTACGGCGTCGATGATCAAGGGCAGCGAGCTGCTCAGCGACCCGGTCGACCTGAAGCTGGCCAACCTGGACGACCTGGTGATCAGCCTGTACTTCCCTCAGAACACCGGCCCGACGACCTTCCACGGCTCGTCGCTCCAGGAGAACTTCGTCGGCCCGTCGAACCTCGTCACCCAGACCGGCGGTGCGGCGTACACGCTGACCCGCCGCTGTTGCTGGTTCTTCCTGTCCGGGGTCGACGTGGAGACCGACCGGTCGAAGGGATCGATCGTCGTCCTCGGCGACTCGATCACCGACGGAACCGCCAGCACGTTCAACGCCAACAACCGCTGGCCCGACCAGCTCGCCGAGCGGCTGATCGCGTCGGCCGGCCGGCGGGAGAAGGTGCCGAGTGTGCTGAACGCCGGGCTGGCCGGCAGCCGGCTCAACCACGAGGGCAGTGAGCCGTCCGACAACGGCGCGTTCCCCGGCTTCAACGAGGTCGGCGTGAACTCGCTGGCCCGGCTCAACGAGGACGTGTTCGCGCAGACCGGTGTCCGCACGGTCATCACGGAGCTCGGGGTCAACGACATCTGGATGTCCGACGACTCCGCGGCCGAGATCATCGGCGCGTTGCGGCAGCTGAACGCCCAGGTCAAGGAACGCGGCCTGCGCAGCCTGGTCAGCACGATCACGCCGTTCGAGGGGATGGGCGGCACCGACAGCTGGACCCCGGCGAAGGAGGCCACCCGGCAGGCGGTGAACAGCTACCTGCGGTCGAGCACGGAGTTCGACGGAGTGCTCGACTTCGACAAGGTGCTGCGCGACCCGGCAGCACCCAGCAAGCTGAACCCCGCCTTCGACTCCGGCGACCACATCCACCCGAACGATGCCGGCTACCAGGCGATGGCGGCCTCAGTTCCGCTCGACCTGGTGCGCTGACCGCCATGCCTCGGACCGCGAACGAAGTTCTCGCCGCCCTCGGTTCCGAGCAAGGTCGCCGCGATCCGATGCCGCTGTTCGCCGAGCTGCATCGGATCGGCCCGGTCTGCCGGCTCGCGCCCGGCAGTTCGCCGTACGCCGTGGTGGTGAACGGGTACGACGCCGCCCAGGAGGCCCTCAAGGACACCAGGTTCCACCGGGTGCTGTCGGCGGACCCGGACCCGAAGGACTCGGTCCTGCGCCGGCTCGGCGGCTCGATGATGTTCCGCAACGAGCCGGATCACCTGCGGATGCGCAAGGTCTTCCAGGCCGTGCTGACGCCGCGCCGGCTGGCCGGGTTCGAACCGGTGGTCGACGCCCTGGTCGCCGAGTTGCTCGACGACCTCGGCAAGGCCGGCGCGACGGTGCCCTCCAGCCGGGGCGGGCAGGTGGTGGACTTCGCCGATTTCGCCTACCGGCTGCCGATCACGGTGATCGGGACGTTCCTCGGCATCCCGCGGTCCGACCTCGGCTGGTTCCGCGACCGGACCCAGCGGATCGACGAGTACCTGGACCTGGGTGGCAAGGCGGAGGAGAAGCTGGCGGCGGCCAACCAGGCCGCCGACGAGCTGAACGCCTACTACGCCAGGTTGATCGCCGGCCGCCGGATCCGCCCGCGCGACGACCTGATCGGGTCGCTGGTGCACGCACTGGACTCGGGTACGGCGGGGATCGACGAGCAGGAGTTGATCGACAACCTGCTGGTGCTGGTCAACGCGAGCTTCGTGACCACGATGAACCTGCTCACCAACGGTCTCGAACAGCTGCTCGCGAAACCCGAGCTGGTCGACGCGGTGCGCGACGATCCAGGTCTCGCGTCTGACTACGTCGAGGAGATCCTGCGGCACCAGAGTTCGGTCCAGCTGATCAGCCGGAAGGCCTCGACCGACCTCGAGCTGGCCGGGGAGCCGATCGCCGAGGGCAGTCTGGTGCTGGTCCTGCCGGGTGCCGCGAATCGCGATCCGGCCAGACATCCTGACGCCGACACGTTCGATCCGGGCCGCGACGACCTGCAGCACCTGTCGTTCGGCGCCGGTCCCTTCTACTGTGTCGGGGCCGCGCTGGCCCGGATGGAAGGGCGGGCTGTGTTCGGTCAGTTGTTCCGCCGGTTCCCGGGGCTGCGACTCGCGAGCGAGCCGGTGCGCAGTCGTAGCCTGCTGCTGCGTGGACACGAGTCCATGCCGATCCGATGGGGGTAGCTCGTCCATGCCGCTGGATCCACAGGTCGAGGCCATGCGCGCCGAACGCGAGGCCAACAACGTCCCGCAGCTCTACACGCAGACCCTGGCCGAGGCGCGTGCCGCCGACCTGGCGTCGATCCAGGCCGCGGGTGGCGAGGTCGAGAAGGTCCACCACGTCGAGGACCTCCCCACTGACGACGGCATTCCGTTGCGCGTCTACCGGCCGGACTTGCCGGAGCCTCTGCCGACGCTGATCTACTTCTTCGGCGGCGGCTGGACCCTTGGCAGCATCGAGACGGCCGACGGCATCAGCCGCAAACTCGCCAATGCCGTTCCCTGCCAGGTGATCACGGTCGGATACCGGCTCGCACCGGAGAACCCGTTCCCTGCCGCCGTGCACGACTGCCACAACGCCACACAGTGGATCGCGGCGCACGCCGAGCAGTTGCGGGCGGACCCGTCCAGATTGGTCGTCGGCGGTGACAGCGCCGGCGGCAACCTGGCCGCCGCGACCACTTTGCTTGCCCGTGACAACGGTCCGGCGCTGGCCGGTCAACTGCTGGTCTACCCGAACACGCTCTACGGATCGGACACCCTCTCGATGAGGGCCGGCGACGACCCGTACCTCTTCAACAAGACCTCGGTCGGCTGGTACTGGGATCACTACCTGACCGACCCCGCGGACGGCCGCAACCCGCTCGCCTCACCGCTCCTGGCCCAGTCCCACGCGAATCTGCCACCGGCACTGGTGATCACCGCCGAGTACGACCCGCTGCGCGACGAAGGGGAGTACTACGCCGAGAAACTGCACGCCGCCGGAGTGCCGACCACGCTGAGCCGGTACGACGGGATGGTGCACGGCTTCTTCGCAATGTCCGGCATTCTCGACGGCGGCAAGAAGGCGATGGCCGAGGCGGCCGCCTGGCTGAGCGGGATCTTCGCGGATGACTGAGGTGCTGAGGAGAGAGGGCATCGCGTCCGGCTCGGATGGACGGGGCTGAGCCTCATGGCCGACACGTTGGCCGACTACGAGTCGGTGGCTGCCGCCGTGCTGCCGGTTGCGGTCCGGGACTTCGTCGCAGGCGGCAGTGGTTCGGAGACGACGCTGCGTCTCAACCGCGCGACACTCGACTCGGTCACCCTGACACCCCGCGTGCTGGCCGGGGTCGCCGAGCCCGACACCACCTGCACCTTGTTGGGCACTGACCTGTCGATGCCTGCCTTGGTAGCGCCGATGGCCTATCAGCGCCTGCTCCATCCGGAGGGTGAACTACTGCTCGCGCGAGCCTCCGCCGACGCTGGAATCCCTTATGTGATCAGCACCTTGAGCAGCTACCCCCTGGAGAAGATCGCGGCCACAGGACCTTCTTGGTTCCAGCTGTACTGGCTGCGCGATCGGACCGTTGTGGCGTCGCTGGTGGATCGGGCGGCCGAGGCGGGCTGCGGCGCGCTGATGGTGACGGTCGATGTGCCGGTGATGGGCCGGCGACTGCGGGACGTACGGAACGCCTTCACCCTGCCCGCCGACGTGGCCGCCGCGAATCTTGTCGACATGACGACAGAGGCACACGTCGCCGTTCCGGGGATCTCGGCGGTCGCCGCCCACACGACCTCCGCCTTCGAGCCTGCTGTCTCCTGGCGTGATCTGGAGTGGCTGCGGACCGCGACCGAGCTTCCTCTTGTGGTGAAGGGGATTCTGGATCCGCGCGATGCCCGCCGAGCCGTCGAGGCGGGAGCGGACGGTGTCGTGGTCTCGAACCACGGCGGTCGTCAGTTCGACGGCGCGCCGGCCTCGATCGATGCCCTCGGCCCGGTGGTCGATGCGGTCGGCAACGACTGCAGCGTGCTGCTGGACAGTGGTATCCGCAGCGGGCTCGATGTCGTCAAGGCGGTCGCGCTGGGTGCGTCCGCCGTACTGGTCGGCAGACCGTTGCTGTGGGCATTGGCTGTGGAAGCTGTGGACGAAGCACTCGCGCTGCTCAGGCGGGAAGTGCGGGACGCGATGCTGCTGGCCGGCTGCGCCGATCTGGCCGCGGTGGCCGGGTTGACGACGGGGAGAGCGTCATGGCCGACCTGACTCTGACCGAGCTGCACGGTTCGCTCACCGACCGGGCGCTCAACTCGATGAACTTCCTCAACGAGATCTCGCACCACTATCCCGACGCGATCTCGCTCGCCGCCGGCCGCCCGACCGAGGAGTTCTTCGCACTCGAAGACCTGCACACCTACCTGGACCTGTTCGCGGATCACCTGCGTTCACAGGGGTACGACGAGCCGGCCGTACGACGGACCATCTTCCAGTACGGCCGGACCAAGGGGGTCGTGCACGACCTGATCGCCCGCAACCTCGCCCTCGACGAGGACATCCACGTCGATCCCGAGTCGATCGTCGTCACGGTCGGCTGCCAGGAGGCGATGCTCCTCGCCGTCCGCGCGTTGCGTTCCGAGCCGAACGACGTGCTGCTCACGATCTCACCGACGTACGTCGGAATCACCGGAGCCGCCCGCCTGCTCGATGTCCCGGTCCTGCCGGTCGCCGAGGGCGACGATCTGGCCTCGGTGGTGAAGGCGGCCCGGGCGGACGGGTTGCGGCCGCGGGCCTGCTACGTGATGCCGGACTTCGCGAATCCGTCCGGGCTCACCCTCGAGCTGGCCACCCGGCGGCAGTTGCTCGAGGTCGCGGCCGAGCAGGACCTGTTGCTGCTCGAGGACAACCCGTACGGTCTGTTTCCGGCCGACGGGGTGGACCGGGTGCCGACGCTCAAGGCTCTCGACACCGATCGCCGGGTCGTCTACCTCGGGTCGTTCGCCAAGACCGGCCTGCCCGGCGCGCGGGTCGGGTACGTCGTCGCGGACCAGACCGTCGAGGCGCCGGACGGCACCATCCGACTGCTCGCCGACGAACTGTCGAAGATCAAGAGCATGGTCACCGTCAACACCTCGCCGGTCGCGCAGGCGGTGATCGGCGGCAAGTTGCTCGCGAACGACTTCAGCCTGGTCACGGCGAACCGGCGGGAACGGGAGATCTACGCGGCCAACCTGCGCGCGATCACCGACGGTCTCGCGGCCCGCTTCCCGAACGGCGAGGTCGCCTGGACCGTGCCGTCCGGTGGGTTCTTCGTCGTCGTCACGGTGCCCTTCCCGGTCGACGACGTACTGCTGGAGAAGTCCGCACAGGAGTACGGCGTGCTGTGGACGCCGATGAGCCACTTCTACGACGCCGGGCCGCCGATCCACGCCCTTCGCCTGTCGTGCAGCGCGGTCACCCGCGACCAGATCGACGCCGCCCTGAACCGCCTGGCCGCGCTGATCAGCGACCACCTGCCCTAACTGGTCCTCTGGACCGCGCCAGAACTGGACCTGTCTGGGGGACCGGTCCGCTTCTAGCGTGAAGTCATGACCACCGCTTGCGAGATCCCGGCAGTCCACGTTCCGACGGCTCCCCGCCTGCTGACCGGCCAGTTCGGCCGGTTGCTGGTGATGGTGTTCGGCTCCGGGCTGAGCATGTACCTGCTCACCTCGGTGGTCCCGCTGTACCTCGCCGCCAACGGGTCCGGCGGAGTCGGCGCCGGCCTGTCCACCGGAGCGATGATGCTGTCCGCGGTCGGCACCGAACTGCTGGTTCCGCGCATGCTGGCCCGCTGGGGCTACCGGATCGTGCTCGGCCTCGGTCTGATCCTGCTGGGCGCGCCGTCGCTGGCGCTGTTGGCCACCACGTCGCTCCCACTCGTCCTGACGATCTGCGTCGTCCGCGGCGCGGGGCTGGCGATCCTGGTCGTCGGTGCGGTCGCATTGGTCGCTGACGTGGCCCCCGAGGGTCGGCGTGGCGAGGCCCTGGGTGTCTACGGACTGGTGGTCGGCCTGCCCGCGGTCATCGGTCTGCCGCTCGGCGTCTACCTGACCGATCTGGTCGGCTTCGGCGTACTGTTCGTCCTCGCGGCCGTCGCCTCGCTGGCGGGCCTCGGCACCCTCGGAGCAATGCCCCGGACTGCGAGCGCCGAGGAACAGCACATGCGGGTCCTGGGTGGTCTGCGTGGCAGCGGGTTGTTGATGCCGACGTTCGTGTTCGCCGCGGTCACCGTCGCCGCCGGTATCAGCGTGACCTTCCTCCCGCTGGCCGTTGCCGAGGACAAGCACTCCCTCGTCGCCACCGCGCTGCTGATGCAGTCGATCACCGCGCCCGGCGCCCGCTGGCTCGCCGGCCGGTACGGCGACCGCGTCGGCCCGGCCAAGTTGCTCGCGCCCGCGCTGGTCCTGGCTGCCTTGGGTGCAGGGTCACTGGTCCTGATCGGCAGTGCCACCGCCATCATCGTCGGCTCCACCCTGTTCGGCATCGGCTTCGGTGCCGCGCAGAACCTCACGCTGTCGCTGATGTACAACCGCGTCCCGAAGACCCGCTACGGCCAGGTCAGCGCGCTGTGGAACCTCGCGTACGACGGCGGTTGGGGCATCGGCGCGATCGTCTTCGGCGCGATCGTGGCCGGCACCGGCTACTCGGTCGCCTTCGGCCTGACAGCGCTGATCGTCGCAGTCGCGATCGTGCCGGCGGTTCAGAGTTTGCGCAGCCGGACGTAACGGACGGCGTGGTCCGCGCCTTTGCGGAGAACCAGGGTGGCGCGGGAACGGGTCGGCAGGATGTTCTCCCGCAGGTTCGGCCCGTTGATGCTGTCCCACAGCGACTCGGCCTTCTTGATGGCCTCTTCCCGGCTCAGTTCGCCGTACCGGACGAAGTACGACTCCGGGTTGCGGAACGCCGTCTCCCACAGTTTGAGGAAGCGGTGCACGTACCAGGACCGGATGTCGTCGGCGGCCGCATCGACGTACACGGAGAAGTCGAAGAAGTCGCTGACCGCCAACCCGCTCTTGCCGTCCGCGTGCCGGGGTGCGGGCTGGAGGACGTTGAGGCCCTCGAGGAGGAGGATGTCCGGCTGCTCGACGGTGGTCCGGACGTCGGGCATCCGGTCGTAGTGCAGATGCGAGTAGACCGGCGCCTCGACCGTGTCCATGCCGGACTTCACCTCGACCACGAAACGCAGCAGGGCCTTGCGGTCGTACGACTCCGGGAAACCCTTGCGCATCATCAGGTTCCGGCGTTCCAGTTCGGCGTTCGGCCAGAGGAACCCGTCGGTGGTGACGAGGGCGACCCGCGGGTGCTCGGGCCAGCGGGCCAGCAGTTCGCGCAGCAACCGGGCGGTGGTGGACTTGCCGACGGCAACGGAACCGCCGATGCCGATCACGAACGGCGTCCGGGTCGCGGCCGGCCGGCCGAGGAAGCTCTCGGTGTCCGCGCGCAGCGCGCGGGCGTGCCGGACGTACAGCGAGAGGATCCGCGACAGCGGCAGGTAGACCTCGCGCACCTCGTCCATGTCGATCTCGTCGCCGAGACCACGCAGCCGCTCGATCTCCTCGGCCGTCAGCGGGGACACGGTCGTCTCGGCCAGTTGCGCCCAGGCGGCCCGATCCAGCTCGGTGTAGGGAGTCACCTCCCGCGTCGGCTGCAGCATGTGCCCATTCTTCCCACCCGGTCGTCCGCCGACCCACCCCGGGCGGGCGTGGCTTACGTCTCAGCCGGATGTTCGAAAGTTTCGGGGCAGGTGGCGATACCTGCGTCGAGGTGGGCTTGTATCGTGCTGGCAACAAGCCTAGAGCAGGGGCGGAGGAACGTCGTGGGTCAGCGGGTGACCATCTCGAAAATTGCGGAGCAGGCGGGGGTCTCCGTTCCCACGGTGTCCAAGGTGCTCAACGGCCGCTCCGATGTCGCCGAGACGACCCGGGCGAAGGTCGAGAGCATCATCCAGGAGCACGGCTACCGGCGCCGTACCACTAGTACGGCGAGCAGCCCGATGATCGACCTGGTCTTCCACGAGATCGCCGGCGACTGGGCGGTCGAGCTGATCCGCGGCGTCGAGGAAGTGGTCCGCGCCGAGGGCGTCGAGCTGGTGCTGTCCGAGTGCGGCGACAGCCGGCGGCCGCGGCAGCAGTGGATCGAGTCGGTCCTGCTCCGCCGCCCGCTCGGCGTGATCATGGTGTTCTCCGACCTGGACGCCGACCAGCGGGCGCAGCTCGAGGCGCGGCGGATCCCGTTCGTCGTGGTCGACCCGGTCGGTGACGAGGGCGACGACGTACCCTCCATCGGCTCCGCCAACTGGAACGGCGGGCGGATGGCGACCATGCACCTGCGCAAACTCGGCCACACCCGGATCGGGATGATCGGCGGGCCGGTCGAGACGCTGTGTTCGCGGCAGCGCGTCGACGGCTACACGGACGCGCTGCGGTCGACGGGTGTCGCGATCGATCCCGCGCTGATCCGGGCCGGGGAGTTCGGGGTCAGCAGCGGGCATCGGGAGGCACTGGCGCTACTGAACCTGCCGGAGCGGCCGACCGCGATCTTCGCCGGCAGCGATCTGCAGGCGATGGGGGTGTACCAGGCGGCGCGCGAGCTCGGGCTGGAGATCCCGCGGGACCTGTCGGTGGTGGGGTACGACGACCTGCCGGTGGCGGAATGGGTGTCGCCGACGCTCACCACCGTCCACCAGCCCCTCCGCCAGATGGCCGAACTCGCAACCCGCATGGTCCTCGACCTGGCCCGCGGCACCACCCCCGCAGTACTCCGCCTCGACCTCGCCGTAGACCTCCGCATCCGCCAATCCACCACCAACCCACCCGAAACCCCACCCCAGCCAAGGTGAGGCCATGATCGCCTGACCCCAGTTCCGCGCCGCTTGCGGCGCGTGTTTTTCTGGGGCTTTCAGCAGACGGCTAGGGTGTGGCCATGATCGTCGGTGTGGGTATCGATGTGGTCGACGTGGAGCGGTTCATGAAGACCCTCGAGCGCACCCCCGGTCTGCGGGATCGCGTCTTCACGCCGTCGGAGGCAGCCAAACCACCGGCCTCCCTCGCCGCCCGGTTCGCCGCGAAGGAGGCGCTCGCCAAAGCCCTCGGCGCGCCCGCCGGCATGCACTGGCACGACGCCGAGGTGCAGACCGACGACACCGGCCGCCCGTGGCTGGAGATCACCGGCACCGTCGCCGCCCAGGCCGGCCGGCTGGGCGTCCAGAGCCTGCACCTGTCCCTGAGCCACGACGCCGGGATCGCCTCCGCCGTCGTCATCCTGGAGGGCTGACCATGCGCCGCGCACACACCGTCGAACAGGTCCGGGCGGCCGAGGCCGACCTGATGGCGCGGCTCCCCGAGGGCACGTTGATGCAACGCGCCGCCACCGGCCTGGCGGTTGCCATCAGCAACTTCCTCGGCCGCACGTACGGCGCCCGAGTCGTCCTCCTGATCGGCTCCGGCGACAACGGCGGCGACGCCTTGTACGCCGGTGTCCGCCTGGCCCGTCGCGGCGCGCACGTCACCGCCGTACTGCTGTCCGACAAAGCGCACGCCGCCGGATTGGCGGCGTTGCTGGCCGTCGGTGGCCGGGTCGGATCAACCGGCGACATCGCCACCGCCGACGTCGTGGTGGACGGCATCGTCGGGATCGGCGGCCGTCCCGGTCTGCGCCCGGATGCTCTCGCCGCGGTCGAGCGGGCGCAGCAGTACGACGTGCCGATCGTTGCCGTCGACATCCCGTCGGGCGTCGACGTGGACACCGGCGAGACCCCGGAGCCGCATGTCCGCGCCGAGCTGACCGTCACGTTCGGCACGCACAAGATCTGCCACCTCATCGATCCTGCCGCCACCGCGTGCGGCCCGGTCCATCTGGTCGACATCGGCCTCGACCTTCCGCCCGCTTCGGTCGAGTCCTTGCAGGCGGCCGACGTACGGGCGCTGTATCCAGCGCCGCACGGTGAATCCGACAAGTACTCCCGTGGCGTCCTCGGCCTGATGGCCGGCTCCGCGCAGTACCCGGGCGCCGCCGTCATCGCCACGGCCGGCGCGCTCGGTGGGCCGCTCGGCATGGTCCGGTACGTCGGCCCGGACGCGGTGGCGGCCGAGGTCCGGGCGGCTCACCCTGAGATCGTCGCCGGAGAAGGACGCGTGCAGGCGTGGGCCGTGGGGTCCGGGCTCGGCGACGAACTCGACGTCGGCCGGGTCCGTGACCTGCTCGACGCCGAGGAGCCGATCGTCCTCGACGCGGACGGTCTGCGGGCGCTCGAGGATTCCGGCGACCACACCGGTGTACTGGCGACACCGCACGCGGGCGAGTTGGCCCGGCTGCTCGGCGTCGACCGCTCCACTGTCGAGGCCGCGCGCCTCGAGCACGCCCGCCTCGCCGCTGAACGCTTCGACGCCACCGTTCTCCTGAAGGGCTCCACCACTGTCATCGCCGCCCCCGACGGCCACGTCCGGGTGAACACCAACGCCACCCCCTGGCTGGCCACAGCCGGCGCCGGCGACGTACTGGCAGGTCTCTGCGGCGCGCTCCTCGCCGCAGGTCTCACCACCCTCGACGCGGCGAGCCTGGGGGCCTACCTCCACGCCGCCGCCGCCAACCTCGCCTCTGCTTCCGGCCCCATCACAGCGTTGTCGGTCGCCGCAGCACTCCCGGAGGCAACCCGCCAATTGTTGCGAGGCTGAGCGTTGGTGGGTAGGACTGAGGTGCTGGTGCCTCCGCCGCCCGAGGAGTGTGCACGTGAAGCGTTTCGCGTTGGTCGTCGTCCTTGCTCTTGTTGCTGTGTTGCCGGTGCCCGCCGAGGCCGTGGCTTCGACCACGGCGTACGTGGCTGATCCGGCGACGAAGATCCATGTGATGGGGGAGTGGGCTCACCCGGACGACGACACGAGCATCATCGGGCCCTGTGGGGTGTGGCATCAGCGGTACGGCGTGAAGTGCGGCGTCATCATGGTGACGCGTGGGGAGGGCGGCGGCAACGCGGTCGGGACCGAGTTGGGGCCGGAGCTGGGACTGCGCCGGGAGAACGAGGACCGGGTGGCGCACTACCGGTCCGGGACCGTCGACATCTTCAACCTGGACCGGATCGACTTCTTCTACAACCAGAGTGCTCCGCTCACGCAGTACTTCTGGGACGAGGAGGAGACGCTCCGCCGTGTCACGCGGGTGATCCGTGAGACGCAGCCCGAGATCTACATCGGGTTCACGCCGACCCTCGCGGCCGGGCACGGCAACCACCAGCAGGCGGGCCGGCTGATCTGGGAAGGCGTCCTCGCGGCCGCCGATCCGACCAGGTTCCCGGAGCAACTCGAAGGCCCGGACGCGCTCAGCACCTGGCAGGTGAAGAAGGTCTTCTCCGGCGGCAGTACGGCGGGAACCGGCGGTACGACGACCGCCCCGAACTGCACCACCGGCTTCACCCCCAGCGGTCTCGACACGGTCGCGGGCGTGTGGACCGGGTACGAGTCGCCGTACAAGTGGCCGGCCGGAAACCTGCAGGGCAAACCGGCCGGCTCGGCCAAGATCTGGCAGCAGGTCGCGGACGAGGGCCGGGCGGCGTACCCGACCCAGAGCCGGGTGATGTTCAAGGGAACGTCGGCCCCGGCGTGCCCGCGGTTCGCGATGACGCAGTCGTTCGTCCCGTTCCAGCCGAACTCCAGCCCGCAGGCCGGCCTGGACGAGGCGATCTTGTTCGGCGCGACGAAGCCCGATCCCGGTGGCCTCCCGCTCGGAACCCTGCAGTACCTGACGTTCAGCCGGTTCTACAACGTCGCGGGCGAGCCGTTCCAGGCGACCGTGCACCTGAAGGCGCCCGACGGAAAACTTGCCCCAGGCAACCTCTCGCTCAACGTGCCGTCCGGCTGGACCACCGACGGACCGAAGCCGGTTCCGGCGAAGCCGAGTGCCGACGTCACCTTCACAGTGACCCCGGCAGCGAACGCCCCGGTCGACCAGAACGCCAAGATCGCCGCGACCTACACGACCGCGAAAGCCAGTGGCTACACCGACAACGTCGTACGGATCGTGGCGGCCGTCGAAGGCCGGTTCCAGCGCTGGGGCAACTGGCAGGAGTACGACGAGTGGCTCGCGAAGACCGCGCCGCAGGCCAACCGGCTCGGCCGCTCCCAGGCGATCCAGTCGATGGCCGTCGGCAGCACGATCGACGTACCCGTCACCGTCCACAACTGGTCGGCGAAGCCGCAGAGCGGCGCGGTGTCGCTGAGCCTGCCGCCGAACTTCACCGTCGACGCGCCGTCCAAGCCGTACGATCTCCAGCCCGGTGGTGACACGACCGTCACCTTCAAACTGACCAACACCGACACGGCTCTGCCCGTGAGCCAGAACGTGTCGATCCCGATCCGGACCGCCACCGGAAGTGAGACGCTCACCCTCACGCTGGTCCCGACGACGACCGTTCCGCAGGCCACGCCGGTCGTCGACGGCAAGGCGGAGCCGGGTGAGTACCCGGGCCCGACGCTCGATCTCGGCCGGATCTGGCAGGGCGCGGGCAACTGCACCGGCGTAGAGGACTGCGGTGTTTCGTCAACGGGTGAAGGCAATACGGCGAAGGTGAGCTGGTCCGGCGATGCCCTGTACTTCTTCATCCACGTGCGCGACGACTACCAGTCGTACGCCGTGACGCCGGCCGAATGTGTCGGTCACTGGCAGGCCGACTCGGTCGAGATCCTGCTCGACCCGCGCGGTACGGCGTCACAGGCCTTGATGGACACCGCCAACACCTTCAAGCTCGGCATCTTCCCGTTCAGCCAGAGCGGAGGCCCTTGCTGGTCGAGGGACGCGGACAACCACCAGGGGTACTCGAGCGGCGAACTCGACACCGGTAACGCGCCCGGCGTGCAGGTCGCGTCGACGGCGCAGTGGGTCGGCAGCAACGAGACGACGGTCCCCCACGCGTACGCCGGTGGCGGCTACGACCTCGAGGTGAAGATCCCGCTCTCGACCCTGCCCGCCGCGGTCGACCCGGCAAGGCTCGGTCTCAACATCACGCCGTACGACAACGACGACACCTCGGCAGCCGGTACGACGACCCTGCGGCACATCGATCAGAGCACGCGATTGGGTTGGTCCGCACTCGGATCGATCCAGTCCGACCCGTACCGCTGGGGCCTGGCGACCCTGCCCGGTTACACACCGCCCTCCGACCGCCCCACGACACCGGCACCGCCGAACGTCTCCAACCCGAACCTCAACGGCGCCCTCTCGCCGCAGACGATCGCCCAGTCCGCCCGCAACGGCGTACCCATCTCCGGCCGCGTCCCGACCACCGACCTGAAGATCCTGTACGCCGCCCTCGGCCGAGCGGCCGTGGACATCTACACCCGCTCCGCGGGCACCGGCACCGCAAGGGCGTTCCTGATGACCGGGCAGATCGACGCGATCCCGGTGTGGACGACGAGTTGCTCACCGGCCGCCGACCCGCCACCCGACTACGGCCTCACGCCCTGTGCGGTCACCGACGGAGCGACCCCGCCCTGGTCTCCGGACATGAGCGGCCACCTCGTCGAACAGGCCACCCACCAGATCACCCGCGGCATCCAGCGCTGGTCGATCCCGCTCACCCCGGCCCAACGCGCCCGCCTGGCCGCCGACGGCCGGCTGCTCATCTCCTACGAAACGCCGCAGAACGAGGTCCAGGCCTTCGACGTGCGGATCAGCGGGCAGCGGTGAAGTCGAGGCCGTTGCCTCCGGCCCGTAATTTGAGACGGTTCGCGTCGATCTCGTAGCTGACGTCGCCCCTGAGCCGGTCGAGGAGGGTCTGCTCGAGCCTGCCGGCGTCGCCCGGGCAGGCCCGCCGGGTGGTGGCGATCTCGCCGAAGGTCAGCTTGCCGGTCCCACGCGCGACCAGGCCCTGGAGTTCGTTGCAGCCGGTGGAGCCGGTGACGCGTTCACCGTTGACCGTGATCCAGACCTTGGCGGACCCGGCCTGGTGGGACGCGGTGTCGCCGCTGATCACGGTCTCCAGGGACCACCTGGTGCCGTCCAGGGAGAGGTCGGGTCCGGCGGTCTCGCGGTCGGTCAGCAGGATCGTCGTACCGCCGGAGGTGAGGGTGAGGCGATCGTCCTCGAGCTTCCAGGACGGCTCGGACTTCAGGACGTTCATCAGCCAGCTGTCCTGCGCGTGCCGTGGAGCGTCGCAGCCCATCGCCGTCATGGCCAGGTCGCCGTCGGTCGAGAGCTTGCCGTTGCCGGTGTCGACCGGGGCCTGCATCGAGTTGCAGCCGGCCTCGGCGATCAGCCGGCCGTCGTCGGTGAAGGTCAGCCGGATCCGGCTGTTCGGGACGAGTCGCTTCGGTTTCCCCTCCTCCGTCACCGTCGTGGACAGGTACGTCTTGCCCTCGAGCGATCCGCCCGCACTCGACTCGTTCCCGCAGCCGGTCAGGGCCAGCAGCAGGCCGGCGCCGGCGGCGCTGATCATCCGCGTCCTCACACCCTACGGACGCCGTGACGGCACCGGACGTTGCACTTCGCTCACCGGTGGCACTCGGTGATGGCGACACGCCGGTGCTGGGCGGGAAACCCGAACACGCTCGGTGAAAGCGGGACCCCGAGTTGGCTTTTCACATCACGGTTGGATAACGTCGGGCGCCGTACGCGTGAGAGCGAACGAGAAGGACATGGCCGGTCCAGCTTTTCGACCGGTCTGCCCGGACCGATTCGGTGCTACGGGGAACGCCGACTGTCCTGGCCTCTCTGGGGACCCAACAGAACAGTTGTGGGCCGCTCCTGCAGTGCTGGGGCAAGCAGGGCGGCCCGTCGAACAGACGAGGAATCATCTACATGCCCCCCACCCGAACTGCCCGAAGCCGCGTCGTCATCCCAGCGGTGTTCCTTGCCCTCGGTGTGCTTGTCGCCGCACCGATCGCCGTCCAGGCGGCCAAGGAATCACCTGTCGCTGCGACGACGGCGAGCGCTGCGACGGACAGCACGGCGTCCACCCTCCCGAGCGTCGGACGCGTCGAGTCGTGCGTCCTGGACGCCTACTCCAGCTGTACCGTGCAGCACGGCTTCGGCGTGAAGCCGGCCGCCATCACCGTGACCGCGGCCGGGCCGTCGATCCTGTCGGTCGACCCGAGCCAGACGAACGACAAGTCGTTCCGGCTACGGGCGCTGAACCGCACCGGCGACAGGTACGCCGCCGGCACGCAGCTGCGCTACACCGCCCACTACGACTTCGTCGCGGCCCCGCCGCAGCCGACCACGCCGGCTCCCACGGCCACCGCCACGCCCACGGCCACCCCGACGGCGAGCCCGACCAGCAGCCCGACCACCACGTCCACCCCGACCAAGACTCCGACGTCGTCCCCGACCACCACGTCGGCCCCGACGACGACGCCCACCGCGACCTCGACGCCCACGTCGACGAGCAGCCCGGTGAAGAGCTGCACCAACCCGGTGTGGACCACCACGTCGAGCAACAACCAGGGCGAGGGCCGGACCTTCGGTGCGTACTACGTCCACAACAACATGTGGAACAACTCGAACGGCACCTACGCGCTGGGCGCCTGCAACTACGACAACTGGTACGTCGACGTGACCCAGCCGCTGCCGGGTGACAAGGGCGTCCAGGCGTACCCGAACGTCCACAAGGACTACAACGACGTCCCGCTGTCGAAGATCCAGTCGGCCAAGTTCGCCGCGACCACGCCGGCCAACTGCGCCGCCTGCATCTACAACGTCGCCTTCGACGCGTGGATCGGCGACGGCCTGAACAACGAGCTGATGATCTGGACCGACAACAAGGGCCAGGTCCCGGCCGGCCGGAAGGTCGACACCGTGACGTTCGGTGGCTTCACCTACGACGTCTGGCACACCTCCGGGTACACCGCCTACGTCTCCCAGGTGACGCAGAAGTCCGGCACGATGCCGCTGGCCAGCTTCTTCAACGACATGATCAAGCGCGGCTGGGCACCGAAGGCCACGACCTGGCAGATCGACTACGGCGTCGAGGTCGTGTCCACCGGCAACACCAAGCAGCGCTTCGGCTTCACCGACTTCTCCATCCAGGAGAACTGACCCCCCGCTCGCTCTCGCGAACCCTCGCGGCCGCCGTGACGCCCCCGGTCACGGCGGCCGCGCCCTGTGCATAGGGTGCTGGCGTGACCGGACTGGTGATCTTCGACAACGACGGCGTGCTGGTGGACTCGGAGCGGCTGGCCAACACGATCCTGGCCGAACTGCTGACCGAGGCCGGGTTGCCGTACACGTTCGAGGAGACGGTCCGCGACTTCATGGGCGGCAGCATGGTCTCGATGCGGCAGAAGGCCGAGGCCAGGCTCGGCCGGCCGTTGCCGGCCGACCTGGAGGACCGCTATCACCAGCGGTTGTTCGACGGGTTCGCGAACCTGCGGGCGATCGAGGGTGTGGACGCCGTACTCGACCATCTGGACGCGCAGGGCGTCACGTACTGCCTGGCTTCGTCCGGCACCCATCGAAGGATCCGTACGGCGCTCAGCGCGGTGGGGTTCCTGGACCGGTTCGAGGGCCGGATCTTCAGCGCGGAGGACGTGGCCCACGGCAAGCCCGCTCCGGATCTGTTCCTGCACGCCGCGCGCACCCTGGGCGTCAAACCGGCCGACTGCGTGGTGGTCGAGGACAGCCCGCTCGGCGTCGCCGCGGCCAACGCGGCCGGGATGACGGTCTTCGGGTACGCCGGGATGACGGACCCCGCGAAGCTGTCGTCGGCCGACCTGGTTTTCCACGACATGGCCGCCCTCGCGGACCTGATCGACGGAGCCTGAGACACTGGAGAGGCTATGTCTACCCTCCAGTCACCTGGCGGCGGTCGCCCGGTCCGCGCCGAGGCGGTCGTCGACCTGGCCGCGATCCGCCACAACGTCGCCACACTGCGTGCCCGCGCCCAGAGCGCGCACCTGATGACCGTGGTCAAGGCCGACGGCTACGGCCACGGGATGGTCCCGGTCGCCCGCGCCGCCCGTGAGGCCGGGGCCGACTGGATCGGCGCGGCCGTGCTCGAGGAGGCACTCGCGTTGCGCGAGGCCGGCGACACCGGGCCGATCTTCTGCTGGCTGACCACCCCCGGCGAGCCGCTCGAGGACGCGATCGCGGCCGGGATCGACCTGTCTGCCGGCGCGCCGTGGGAGATCGACGAACTCGCCGCCGGGGTGACCGACCGGCCGGCTCGGGTCCACCTCAAGATCGACACCGGGATGAGCCGCGGCGGCGCCGTACCGGAGGAGTGGCCGGCGCTGATCCGGGCCGCGCTGCGCGAGCAGAAGACCGGCCGGATCGAGATCAAGGGCATCTGGTCGCACCTGGCCTCCTCGGACGAGCCGAAGAGCCCGGCGAACGAGGCCCAGCTGGCCACCTTCATCGAGGCGATCGAGGTGGCGGAGTCGTTCGGCGTCGACGCCGAGTTCAAGCACCTGGCGAACTCCGGTGCCACCCTCGCGCTGCCCGAGACGCACTTCGACCTGGTCCGCCCGGGAGTGGCGACGTACGGGCTCTCGCCGTTCGGTCACGCGCTGCCCTCGGCCGAGCTGGGGCTGATCCCCGCGATGACGCTGAAGGCCCGGCTCGCGATGGTGAAACGGGTCCCGGCCGGCGCCGGCGTCTCCTACGGCCTGACGTGGACCGCGCCGCGCCCGTCCACCCTCGGGCTCATCCCGCTCGGGTACGGCGACGGGCTGCCGCGGCACGCGTCGAACGGCGCCCCGGTCCAGGTCGGCGGCGAACGTCGTATCGTCGTCGGCCGGATCTGCATGGATCAGTGCGTGGTCAACCTCGAGGACGACCCGGCGGCCGCGGGTGCCGAGGTGGTGCTGTTCGGCCCGGGGACGTCCGGCGAGCCGACGGCGGACGACTGGGCCGATGCCGCGCAAACCATCAACTACGAGATCGTCACCCGGCTGGGAGCACGGATCCCGCGTCGGTACGTCGACAGCGGGAGGTAGACCGGCAATGTCCAAAGCTTCGCGGACCGCTGGTCTGATCGGAGCCGCGGTCGGCGTGCTCGCGGCCGGCGCGGCGGCCGGGGTCGCGGTCGAGCGGCAGGTGATCGGCCGCCGGTCGAGTCAGCGCGCGCAGCTCGAGGCGGAACCGTTCGGCTCGCTGCGCGGCACCCCGCACGTCTTCACCGCTGACGACGGCGTCGAGCTGTACGTCGAGGTGGACGAGCTGAAGCGGTCCCGCCGCCCCGCCCCGCCGAAGCGGCGGTTCGGCAAGAAGTTGCCGCTGCCACCGGAAGACCTGACTGTCATCTTTGCGCACGGCTACGGGCTGAACATGGACTGCTGGCACTTCGAGCGCCGCGACCTGGCCGGCATCGGCACGATGGTCTTCTACGACCAGCGCTCGCACGGCCGCTCCGGGCGGTCGGCGAAGAAGAACGTCAGCATCGACCAGCTCGGCCGCGACCTGTACGGGATCCTGGAGCAGTTCGCGCCGACCGGTCCGGTCATCCTGATCGGCCATTCGATGGGCGGCATGTCGATCATGGCGCTGGCCGAGCAGCACCCCGAGCTGTTCGGCGACCGGGTGATCGGTGTCGGCCTGTGCTCGACCAGCGCCGGCGGGCTGGACCGGGTTCCGATCGCGCTGCCGGGCCGGGCGGGCATGCTGATCCGGGCGCTGGCCACGCCGACGGTCGCGGCGCTGGCCCGGATCCCCGACGTCGTGGAGCGCAGCCGCAAGGCCGGGACGGACATCAGCTACCTGCTCACCCGGAAGTACTCCTTCGGTTCCGAGGTGCCGCCGGCGTTCACCGAGTTCGTCAACGAGATGATCGCGGCGACGCCGATCTCGGTGATCGCGGAGTTCTACCCGATCTTCGCGCTGCACGACAAGTACGACGCCCTGCAGCCGTTACAGAAGGTGGAGTGCGTGGTGATCGGCGGCGACTCCGACCACCTGACCCCGTTCGAGCACGCCGAGGAGATCGTCCGGCACGTGCCGGGCGCCGAGCTGGTCGAGGTGAAGAACTGCGGCCATCTGGGCCTGATCGAGCACCACCGCGAGTTCACCGCAGCCCTCCTTGGCATGATCGAACGAGCAGAACAATCCCTGGGACACCCATGACCGACCTTCACGTAGTGGACGCGACCGCCGAGCACGCGGACGAGATCGTGGCGGTGATCCACCACGCGTTCTCCGCCCGGCGGGTGCTGGACCCGCCGTCGACCGCGCTGTCCGAGAACGCGACGACCGTCACCGACGCGGTGAACCGGCACGGCGGCCTGCTGGTCCGGATCGACGGGACTCCGGTCGGCGCGGTGCTGTTCGAGCAGACGGGCGACGTCCTGAACCTGCGCCGCGTCTCGGTGGACCCGCGGCACCAGGCGCGCGGCGTCGCCTCGGCGATGGTCGGCTGCGCCGAGGAGGTCGCCGTACGGCGGGGACTCAGCCGGGTGCAGCTGATCGCACGGGTCGAGTTGCCGGACACCGTGGAGTTCTGGCGCCGGCGCGGCTACTCGGTCGTCGAGCGTCAGGACCACAACCTGATCTACGCGAAGGCGATGCCGGCCGAACTCACCGTGCCGACGGCGGACGACATGCGGGCGATCGGTGAGGAGCTCGCGGGTCAGCTGCGGGCCGGCGACGTACTCGTGCTGTCGGGTGATCTCGGCGCGGGCAAGACGACGTTCACGCAGGGCCTCGGCGCCGGGCTGAAGGTGCGCGGTGACATCACCTCGCCGACGTTCGTGATCTCGCGGGTGCATCCGTCGCTGGTGGACGGCCCGGCGCTGGTGCACGTGGACGCCTACCGGCTGGGCGGGATCGCGGAACTGGACGATCTCGACCTGGACGCGAGCCTGGACGACGCGGTCACCGTGGTCGAGTGGGGTCACGGGCTGGCCGAGTCGCTCGCGCCGGACCGGCTCGACATCGTGGTGACGCGGGGCGACGACGACACCGACGAGACCCGGGAGATCCGGATCACCCCGGTGGGTCCGCGCTGGGCCGCGTCCGGTATTCGCGTCTCCGCCCCCATCCCCGCGGCAGCGCACCCGCCTTCCACCCCCAACCGGGCGACGGACACCCGAGGCACCGCCACGTCGTCGCCCGAGCCTCCCACCACGTCCACCCGGCCAGCGGAGCCGCTCGGTCCCTCCACCTCGTCGACCGAGCCGGCTGCCACGCCCAGCCGGGCGGCGGAGCCGCCCGCCACGTCCTCGTCGTCGGCCGAGTCGTTTGGTTTGGAAGGTTCTTGATGCTGCTTGCTTTCGACACCTCGAGTGCCGCGGTCACCGTGGCCCTGGCCGATCCGGTCAGCGGCGAGATCCTGGCGTCGTCCACGACCGTCGACGCGCTCCGGCACGGCGAGTTGCTCGCGCCCGCGATCGCGGCGTGCCTGGCGACGGCGGGCCGATCGGTGCGCGACCTGACCCGGATCGCGGTCGGCGTCGGCCCGGGCCCGTTCACCGGACTGCGGGTCGGTCTGGTGACCGCGCGGACCATGGCCGACGTCCTCGGGATCGAGGTCGCCGGGGTGTGCAGCCTTGACATCCTGGCGCGGCAGTCGGAGTTGGCACTGCCCGTGGCCGTTGCGACGGATGCCCGGCGCAAGGAGATCTACTGGGCCCTGTACGACGGCCCGGCCGCGGACGGCAGCCGCCGTCGACTGGAGGGTCCGGCCGTCGATCGGCCGGCCGAGGTGGCCCACGTCCTGTCCGGCCTGCCGGTGATCGGGCGCGGTGCCGTGCTGTACGGCGATGCGCTCGGTGTGGCCGAGGTCGACGTCGCCGAGTACCCGTCGGCCGAGGTGCTGGCGACGGGCGTGGCGACCGGGACACTCGAAGTGGTCGCGCCGGATCCGCTGTACCTCCGCCGCCCGGACGTCACCCTGTCCGGCGGCCCGAAAAGCGTGCTGCCGAAGTGAGACCTGCCATCAGGGCGGCGACCGCGGACGATCTGGCCGCGCTGGTCGCGTTGGACGAGGTGTGCTTCGGGCCGGAGGCCTGGAGTACGGTCTCGTGGGCGGCGGAGTTCGACCGGCTGTCCGAGGATCGGATGATCCTGGTCGCGGACGAGGGTGCGGTCGTCGGGTACGTCGTTCTGCTCCTGCCGCCGGTGGCGTTGGACGTGGTCGAGTTGCTGCGGATCGCGGTGGCCCCGGCCGGGCGGCGTACCGGGATCGGCGGCCAGTTGATGACGGCGGCGCTGTCGAAGTGCGCCGGCCGGACGGTGTTACTGGAAGTTGCTGCGAGCAACGAGTCGGCTCTGGGACTGTACCGGGCCTTCGGGTTCGCGGAGATCAGCCGGCGGCGCGGGTACTACGCCGGCGGCGAGGATGCGGTGATCATGCGGTGGCGGGAGGAAGAGTGAGCGAGCGAACCATAGGTCGAGCGGTGCGTAACGCTCACACCGGAGCCGAGCGAAGCGAGGTGGAGGTGTGAGCGTTGAGCCTTTGATCCTGGGGATCGAGACGTCGTGTGACGAGACCGGGGTCGGGATCGTCCGCGGGCAGACGCTGCTCGCCGACGCGATCGCGTCCAGTGTCGAGGAGCACGCCCGGTTCGGCGGCGTCGTACCGGAGGTCGCCAGTCGCGCGCATCTGGAGGCGATGGTCCCGACGATCCGGCGCGCCTGCGAGACCGCTGGGATCAAGCCGTCCGACATCGACGCCGTCGCCGTCACCAGCGGGCCCGGCCTGGCCGGTGCGCTGCTCGTCGGTGTCGCCGCGGCCAAGGGTCTGGCCTTGTCGCTCGACAAGCCCTTGTACGGCGTGAACCACCTCGCGGCCCACGTCGCCGTCGACACGCTGGAGCACGGCGATCTGCCGAAGGGCTGTGTCGCAATGCTGGTGTCTGGCGGGCACTCGTCGCTGCTGGCCGTCGAGGACATCACCGAGGGCGTGCTGCCGATGGGCACCACGATCGACGACGCCGCGGGGGAGGCCTTCGACAAGGTCGCGCGGGTGCTGGGCCTGCCCTTCCCGGGTGGTCCATATATCGACAAAGCGGCCCGTGACGGCGGTGACCGGCTCTACGTGACGTTCCCGCGCGGGCTCACCTCGCAGCGGGACCTGGAACGGCACCGGTTCGACTTCTCCTTCTCCGGTTTGAAGACGGCGGTGGCCCGGTGGGTCGAGGCGAAGCGCCGCGACGGTGAGGACGTGCCGGTCAACCACGTCGCCGCGGCCTTCCAGGAGGCGGTCTGCGACGTACTCACCCGCAAGGCGATCGACGCGTGCAAGGACCGCGGGTTCGAGCACCTGCTGATCGGCGGCGGGGTCGCGGCGAACTCGCGGTTGCGCGCGATGGCAGAAGAACGCTGCGCCGAGGCCGGTATCGCCGTCCGCGTGCCGCGGCCTGGGCTGTGCACCGACAACGGCGCGATGGTCGCGGCGCTCGGCTCGGAGTTGGTCCGGGCCGGGAAGGCGCCGTCGCCGCTGGAGTTGCCGGCGGACTCGTCGATGCCGATCACGGAGGTGCTGAACAGGTGAGGTGGAGTCACCCGGACGGCTTCGAGGCCGACGACTCGGCCGACCGCGTCGATGTCGACGTGGTCCACGGCTTCCTCCGGGGGTCGTACTGGGCGCCGGGGATTCCGCGGGAGGTGGTGGCGCGGTCGATCGCGGGCTCGCTGAACCTCGGCGTGTACGCGCCCGACGGATCGATGGTCGCCTTCGCGCGGGCAGTCACCGACCGGGCGACCTTCGCCTGGCTCGCCGACGTCTTTGTGGTCCCCGAGCGGCGCGGTCACGGGCTCGGCAAGTTCGTCGTCGCCACGCTGCTGGACCACCCGGATCTGAAGGGTGTGCGACGCATCATGCTGGCGACCAAAGACGCGCAGGAGCTCTACCGCGGCTACGGGTTCACCGAACTCGTCGACGACACGAGCAGCATGATGGTGATCCGCAGGGACCCGGCCGAGCTGTACGGCGACAGCTGAGACCGGCTGCGGCGCGGGGAAGGGCGCGGCAGCGGGCAGAGACCTGGGGCCGGTACGCCGCTTACTCCCCAGGTGAAACGGTCAGCGGCCGACCGGTTCTGCTCCGCACACTGCCCCAGCCAGGTGAACGGACGACTTCGGCCGCGTGACCGCCAGTCGACGTACGGCTCCTCAATCCGTACGTCGACCGATCGCTCCTCCGGTCTAGTGGCGGGCCTCCGGGAGAGTGCGGCAGCGGACGCAGCACCTCGCCCGCCGGCAAGTCTCCCGGAGACCCGCTCGTGGGATCGATCATATGTTCGAGTGTGCTCCGAGCGCAACCCGGCGGCAGGAATAGGCCACGGCGTCGCGGCCGATCCGGGTGACGATCAGCGTGGCTGCCGAGGAGCCCTTCGGTGTGAGCTTCTTCCGGAGTTGGGCCGGGTCGACGTCGATGCCGCGCTTCTTGATCTCCAGCGTGCCGATGCGGTGAGTCCGCACCCAGGAACGCAGCGCCTTCTCCTTGTACGGCAGCTCCTCCACGACCTCGTACGCCGACGCGAGCGGAGTCGCGATGAGCTCGTCTGCCGTGACGTAGGCGATCCGTGGATCCAGCAGCCGCCCGCCGACCGCGGCGGCGACCGCAGTCACCAGTCCGGCCCGCACCACGGCACCATCCGGCTCGTAGATGTACTGCCCGACTGGGCCGGTTTCGGCTTCGGGTGTCTCGGTGACAGTTGCTCCGCTGGGCAGCAGCGTTGCCCGCCGCTTCGTGCCGGTGAACAGCCGCCCGGACCACAGTGCGGCCTCCTTCACCTCGCCTGCGTCGCTGATCCACTCGGCCTCCACGCCGTCGGGCACGGCGTCGTGCGGAATCCCCGGTGCGACCTTCACGCAGGCTGTGCGGCGGAGCAGCTCGGTCACGAAGGACCACGGTGGCGAGTAGGCGTTGTGGTCGAACACCCGTCGCCCGTCCGCTCGACGCGCCGGGTCCGCGAACACCACGTCGTACGGCGTGAGGTCGAACGACTCGGCGTCGCCGACCACGACCTCACCGGGCAGGCTGAGTGCGGCCAGGTTGGCGCGTGCTGCGTCGGCCGTGGCCGGATCGCGTTCGATGCCGGTGACCCGGAGGCCGGCGCGTGCGGCGCTGATGAGGTCGCCGCCGATGCCGCAACCCAGGTCGACCACGCTGCTGCCGGGGAGCGCTGCCGCGATGCGTTGAGCCCGGTGAGTGCCGACAGTGGTTCGCGTGGCCTGTTCGAGGCCGTCAGGGGTGAAGTACATCCGGGCCGCGTCCGGACCGAACTTGGCAGCGGCTCGGTGGCGCAGTGAGGCCTGTGTGACCGCAGCGGTCACAAGCGCGGCGTCGTACTCGCGGCGCAGCTTCTCGACCAGTTGGAGCTCTCGGCCGGGCTGGTAGCTCCCGCAAGCGTCGGCGAGGAGTTCAGCGCCGGGGCCGTCCAGCAAGCCGGTGACTATCACCACGCCACTTTAGAGCGGACTCGAGCAGCCCTTGCTCCAACTGCGGGTGGCCATCGAGTAGAGACGCCAGTTCATGGCCGAGCGGGTCTTCGGGCCGTAGATGCCGTCCGCGACGAGCTTGTGCTTGCGCTGGACCATCTTGACCACCGCACGGGTGTTGCTGCCGTAGACGCCGTCGACAGCGAGCTTGGTGCCGTAGCAGAAGTTCAGGTTGCGCTGGAGGACCCGGATGGCGGTGTCCGGGTCGCCGAACACGGTGGAGCCGCGGTGCGGGTCGTCGCCGTGCATGAGATTGCAGTAGGTGCTGTCGCTGCCGTACACGGACGGCATCGGGATGCCCCACGTGCGGTTGACCGGCACCAGTCGCGCCGACCGGCATTGCGGCAGCGCCGCTGCGGCGGCCGTCTGGGCGTCGGCGGAGGCGCGGGTGGCGTCGGCCGACCGGTCTGCCGGAGCCTGCTGCGGCGGCGGACCGGCTGCGGGGGCGTCGGCGCTCGGCGTCCCCGGCTGGTCCTTCGAAGCGCCTGCCGCGACCGCTCCGACCGCGAGCGCGCCGACCGCGGCGAGGACCGCGACAGTGCGGCCTGACAGTGTGGGCAGAGAGGGAAAGCTGAAGGCCATGGTCTCTCCTCGGGCACCCGGTCCCGGGGCGGCCGGGACGCCGTACAGACAGAACGGTCCCATGCCGACACCGGGTTGGCCCAGCACTCGGCCACAATCCGCACTCGTTCGGTCACGTACTGGCGTCGAGGCTCACCGGACCCGGGATTGCGTCCGTCGGAGACGTGACCTTGGCACTCGAGTTGACCGAGTGCTAATCGCGGCCTAGATTCGGTGTTGGCACTCTCGGGTTGAGGGTGCCAGCGGTCCGGCCCTTGACCCCCGCGACGGCAGGGGAGCGCGACCACCTGAACCACAGACAAGCGAATCGACCGTGGAGGTCAGCAAGTGTCGGTCACGATCAAGCCGCTCGAGGACCGAGTCCTCGTCGCGCCGCTCGAAGCCGAGCAGACCACGAAGTCGGGCCTGGTGATCCCGGACACCGCCAAGGAGAAGCCCCAGGAGGGTGAGATCCTCGCCGTCGGTCCGGGCCGGATCGACGACAACGGCAACCGCGTCCCGCTGGACGTCGCCGTCGGTGACAAGGTCATCTACTCCAAGTACGGCGGCACCGAGGTCAAGTACGACGGCCAGGACTACCTGATCCTGGGCGCCCGCGACATTCTCGCGGTCGTCAGCAAGTGACGACCCCTCGCTGTTCCTGACTGACACCGCCCCGGTGCCGACGACTGGCGCCGGGGCGGAGTCGGTCCGGCATCCAGCCGTGGTCCGGGAAGACGCCCGGGCCGGCCGGAGCGGGCGGGGTTCACCCCACCCGGCACCGGCCGGTGTGTGCGTCGGCCCGGGCGGCAGGCAGGGTGCGCCGGGAGCAGTGCAGTGGATCCGAACCGGCTGACCGCAAGGCAACAGAATTCAGAGAGGGACTGGTTTTTCCATGCCGAAGATCCTCGAGTTCGACGAGAACGCGCGGCGCGCGCTGGAGCGCGGCGTCGACAAGCTCGCGAACACGGTGAAGGTGACGCTGGGGCCGAAGGGCCGCTACGTCGTCCTGGACAAGAAGTGGGGCGCCCCGACCATCACCAACGACGGTGTCACCGTCGCGCGTGAGGTCGAGTTGGACGACCCGTTCGAGAACCTTGGTGCGCAGCTGACCAAGGAGGTCGCCACCAAGACCAACGACATCGCCGGTGACGGCACCACCACCGCGACGGTGCTGGCGCAGGCGCTGGTGCACGAGGGCCTGCGGGCGGTCGCCGCCGGGGTCAACCCGATGGGCCTGAAGCGGGGCATCGAGGCGGCCGTCGAGGCCGTCTCGGCGAAGCTCGTCGAGACCGCCCGTCCGGTCGACGACAAGGGCGACATGGCCCACGTCGCCACCATCTCCGCCCGCGACGCCGAGATCGGCGAGCTGATCGCGGACGCGTTCGACAAGGTCGGCAAGGACGGTGTGATCACCGTCGAGGAGTCGAACACCTTCGGGACCGAGCTCGAGTTCACCGAGGGTATGCAGTTCGACAAGGGCTACATCTCGCCGTACTTCATCACCGACGCCGAGGCCGGCGAGGCGGTGCTGGAGGACCCGTACATCCTGATCCACCAGGGCAAGATCTCCGCGATCGCGGACCTGCTGCCGCTGCTGGAGAAGGTCGTGCAGTCCGGCAAGACGCTGCTGATCATCGCCGAGGACGTCGAGGCCGAGGCGCTGTCCACCCTGGTGGTGAACAAGATCCGCGGCAACTTCACCTCCGTCGCCGTCAAGGCGCCGGGCTTCGGTGACCGCCGCAAGGCGATGCTGGAGGACCTGGCCGCGCTGACCGGCGCGCAGGTCGTCGCGCCCGAGGTCGGCCTGAAGCTGGACCAGGTCGGGCTCGAGGTGCTCGGCACCGCCCGCCGGATCGTCGTCACCAAGGACAACACCACGGTGGTCGAGGGCGCCGGCAAGGCCGACGACATCGAGGCCCGGGTCAACCAGATCAAGGCCGAGATCGAGCGCACCGACTCCGACTGGGACCGCGAGAAGCTGCAGGAGCGGCTGGCCAAGCTGGCCGGCGGCGTCTGCGTGATCAAGGTCGGCGCGGCCACCGAGGTCGAGCTGAAGGAGAAGAAGCACCGGATCGAGGACGCTGTGTCCGCGACCCGGGCCGCGATCGAGGAGGGCATCGTCGCCGGCGGCGGCTCCGCCCTCGTGCACGCGGCCGCCGTGCTGGAGAACGGCCTGGACCTTGAGGGCGACGAGCTCGCCGGTGTCCGGATCGTCCGCAAGGCCATCGTCGAGCCGCTGCGCTGGATCGCCGAGAACGGCGGTTACGAGGGCTACGTCGTGACGTCGAAGGTCGCGGAGCTGGAGGTCGGCAGCGGATTCAACGCCGCCACCGGCGAGTACGGCGACCTGCTGGCGCAGGGCGTGCTGGACCCGGTCAAGGTGACCCGGTCCGCGCTCGCCAACGCCGGCTCGATCGCCGCGCTGCTGCTGACCACCGAGACCCTGGTGGTCGACAAGCCCGAGGACGAGGAGCCCGCGGCCGCCGGCCACGGCCACGGTCACGGCCACTGAGCCTCGGCTTCCGAGCAACACCACACCGCCCGGCTGGTCCACGGACCAGCCGGGCGGTTCTTTTGTGGGGCACGGGGCGTGGTTGGGTTGGGGGGTGATGGTGATTCGGGAGCGCGTTGAGGACGATCTCGGGATTTGCGTCGGGTTGTTGCGGGACGTGCATGAGCTGGCCGGTTATCCGGTCAACTGGCCGGCGGATCCCCGGCGCTGGTTGACGCCCGAGGAGGGGCTCGGTTGCTGGGTCGCGGTGGCCGACGGCCGAGTGGTCGGGCATGCCGCGCTGACTGCTGACGGAGAGGACGCCGCCCAGGTCGAGCGGTTGTTCGTAGATCCGAAGGCGACCCGGGCCGGGGTCGGGCGGCGGCTGCTCGAGCACTGTGTCACGACGGCTGCCGGGCTGGGGCGGGAGCTCTCCCTGGACGTCGTCGACAAGCCAGAGTCGGCCGCGATCGCCTTGTACCGAAGGGCCGGCTGGCGGGAGACCGGCCGCACCCCGATCGACTGGGGCGGCGACCAGGCCTCCGCCGTACTGCGCTTCGAACCACCCCGCTGATCAGCTCTCCGCGGCCGCCGGGGGTGCCGACCAGCCCGTACGGGCGGGTAGTGACGGATCGTGATGAAAATTCCCTCCGGTGATCACGAATTGCCACTAGGCAAGACAAGGTGAGCGCCGTACCATCTTTCAGGCTGACCGGTCCGACACGAGGGGGCGAGGGGTGACCGAGGTCCAAGTACCGCACACCCACGACCGGGTCGAGCTCAGGGATCTCGCCGCGCTTGCGGGCGAAGGCGACCGGACAGCTCTCAACGACCTGCTCACCAGGGTGCGCGCCGTCGCCCATCGTTATGTCCGATCGCGGCTGTACACGTACCCGGGCGGCGCCGACATGGTCGACGACGTCGCCCAGGAAGTCTGCGTCGCGGTGTTCGGCGCACTGAGCCGGTACCGCGACGAGGGCAGACCGTTCGAGGCCTTCGTCTACGGCATCGCGGCCCGCAAGGTCGCCGATGCCCAGCGTGCGTTCGCGGTGGCCGACGTCTCGACGCCGGACCTGCCGGACGGCGCGGACGAGTCGCCGACGCCGGAGGAACACGCGGTCCGGCACTCGGAGGTCCAGCACATCATGGGCCTGCTGGAGAAGCTGCCGGAGAAGTTGCGGGAGATCCTGCGGCTCCGGGTGGTAGCGGGGTTGTCAGCCGAGGAGACCGGCCGGGCACTGGGCATGACACCGGGGGCGGTGAGGGTCGCACAGCATCGAGCGTTGAACACGCTCAGGGGGTTTGTGGGGCATGAGGCACAGCTGGAACGAGGAGCAGGGGAGGGGCATCATGGCTGACCGTTTCGATCTCGACGCGATCGACGCCGATGACGCACTGCTCGACCTGCTGGCCGCTGGTGGGGAGTCCGCGCGGAGCGCGGGCGAGCATGACCCGGCCGTGAAGCTGCTGGCCGAACTGCGGCTCGCCGTGGAGGTCGAGGACGAGCTGCCGGTGGAGACGATCGACGACCCGGAGAGCTTCCTGGCGCGCTGCGCGGCGCTCAACCCGGTGACCGACCCGTTCGCCCGCAAGGTGGCGGCACGCGGTCTGGCGCTCGGCGTCGCCGCGGTGGCCGCGCTGTCGGTCTCCGGTGTCGCCGCGGCGGTGACCGGCGATCCGCTGTCGCCGTACGAGAAGGTCATCGAGAAGATGGTCGACGCGGTCCGCCCGCAGACCAGCTTCCCGACCGAACAACTCGACGGTATGCCGGTGGTCGACAAGACGAAGATCGTCAAGGTCGCCAAGGACTACCAGGAGAAGCAGGAAGCCAAGCAGGTCGAGCAGGAGCAGGAAGCTCAGGCCGACCTCTTCCCGCCGCAGTCCCGTGTCGACGGCACGCCGCCGCTGATGCGTCCGCCGGTCGACGAGAAGCCGATCGCGGTCGTGAAGCCGATCGAGCCGACTGTCGCCGAGCCGACCACGGCGCCGGAGCAGACGGACGGGAAGACCGACGAGAAGCCGGTCGACGACCAGCCGGCCGCGGAACCGACCGAGCAGCCGACGTCCGAGCCGACCGAACAGCCGGCCGAAGAGCCGACGCCAGTACCGGAGCCAACGGTCCCGCCGACCACCACGCCGCCTCCGGCCGAACCGTCCGATCCGGTCACGACGCCGCCGCCGAACACCGGCGAGACCGGGAACAACGGCGAGACGGGTGAGCCCGGGAACAAGGGTGAGACCGGGGACGGTGAGACGGGGTCGACCCCGACCACCAGCCCGACCACGCCGCCGGCCCAGCCGGGTGGCGACCAGGGTTCCAACCCGGGTCAGGCGGGCGACGACTCGTCCGGCGAGCAGTTGCCGGCGGACGACGCCACCCCGCCTGCCGCCGACACCGAGCCGGCCGACAGCACGACCCTGCCCGGCGGTGACACCAGGCCGGCCGACGACAGCGCGCCTGCCGGGGACTCCAAGCAGCCTGCTGGTGACGCCGAGTCGGCCGACGACAGCACGCCGTCGGCTGGTGACACCGAGGTGTCGACGCCGCCGGCCGTGCAGAAGCCGAGTGACCAGGCCGGCAACCTCGTCGAAGAGGTCGAGGAACTGGTCACGCCGCTGCTGCCGACGCCGACCGGGGCGCCGGTGCAGCCGAGCGCACAGCGGTACTTCGACAGCGCCGCGAAGCACTCCAGCGGCAAGGTGACGACCGGTTCGGTCCGCGCGACGTACGCCAAGGGCAAGCACTCCAGCGGCAAGTACGCCGAGGGCAAGCACGCCGCGATCGCCCGGACGCACGGTTCGCTCGAGGACAAGGCGGTGCTCCGGATCCTGGGCGTCGTCAACCCGTCGAAGAAGTGACCTGACCCCGCCCGTCGCCCGGCGGCGACGGGCGGTTGTGGACGGGCGGTTCGGGGTGCCCGGCGGGAGCGGCATAGGATGGTGTCCCGTTCTCGCCGTGCAAAGGTGCCTGCTTTCCCCATGGACATCACACCCGCTGGAGTTCCCGACAAGTTCGCCGTCCTCGGTCTCACCTTCGACGACGTGCTGCTGCAGCCCAACGAGTCCGACGTCATCCCGTCCGAGGTCAGCACCCGGTCCCGGGTGAGCCGCAACATCGAGGTCAACATCCCGCTGCTGTCCAGCGCCATGGACACCGTCACCGAGGCGCGGATGGCGATCGCCATGGCCCGCCAGGGCGGCCTCGGCGTCCTGCACCGCAACCTGTCCATCGAGGACCAGGCTCAGCAGGTCGACCTGGTCAAGCGGTCGGAGTCGGGGATGATCGCGCAGCCGATCACCATCGGCCCGGACGCCACCATCGGCGAGGCCGACGCGCTCTGCGGGCAGTACCGGATCTCCGGCGTGCCGGTCGTCGACGACGCCGGCGTCCTGGTCGGCATCGTGACGAACCGGGACATGCGGTTCGAGAGCGACCTGTCCCGTCCGGTCCGCGAGGTGATGACCAAGCAGCCGCTGATCACCGGCAAGCAGGGCATCTCCGCCGACGACGCGATGGCGCTGCTGAGCCGGCACAAGGTGGAGAAGCTGCCGCTGGTCGACGACGCGGGCAAGCTGACCGGCCTGATCACGCTGAAGGACTTCGTCAAGCGCGACAAGTTCCCGCTGTCCACCAAGGACGCCACCGGCCGGCTCATGGTCGGTGCCGCGATCGGCTTCTTCGGCGAGGCGTACAAGCGCGCGATGACCCTGGTCGAGGCGGGGGTCGACGTACTGGTCGTGGACACCGCGCACGGGCACTCCCAGGCGCAGCTGGAGATCATCCGCAAGCTCAAGGCCGACCCCGCGACCCGCGGTGTCGACATCGTCGGCGGCAACGTCGGCACCCGCGAGGGCGCCGCGGCCCTGGTCGAGGCGGGCGCGGACGGCGTCAAGGTCGGTGTCGGCCCGGGCTCGATCTGTACGACGCGGGTCGTGTCCGGCGTCGGCGTACCGCAGGTCACCGCGATCTACGAGGCCTCGCTGGCCTGCAAGCCGGCCGGCGTACCGGTGATCGGCGACGGCGGCCTGCAGTACTCCGGTGACATCGCGAAGGCGCTGGTGGCCGGTGCGGACACCGTCATGCTGGGCTCGCTGCTCGCCGGGTGCGAGGAGTCGCCGGGCGACCTGGTGTTCATCAACGGCAAGCAGTTCAAGGCGTACCGGGGGATGGGTTCGCTCGGCGCGATGTCGTCGGCCGGCGGGCTGCGCAAGTCGTACTCGAAGGACCGCTACTTCCAGAGCGACGTCGGCAGCGACGAGAAGCTGATCGCCGAGGGCGTCGAAGGCCAGGTGCCGTACCGCGGCCCGCTCGCCGCCGTCGCCCACCAGCTGATCGGCGGTCTCCGCCAGTCCATGTTCTACTGCGGCTCCCGCAGCGTGCCCGAGCTCCAGGAGAAGGGCCGCTTCGTCCGCATCACCTCGGCCGGTCTCCAGGAGTCCCACCCGCACGACATCCAGATGACGGTCGAGGCGCCGAACTACTCCGGTCGCTGAGCCCGCCTGCAACCACGAAGGACCACCAGATGGAGATCGAGATCGGCCGTGCCAAGCGCGGGCGGCAAGCGTACGCGTTCGACGACATCGCGATCGTGCCGTCGCGGCGTACCCGGGACCCCGAGGAGGTCTCGGTCGCCTGGCAGATCGACGCGTACCGGTTCGAGTTGCCGATCCTGGCCGCGCCGATGGACTCGGTGATGTCACCGGCGACCGCGATCGCGATCGGGAAGGCCGGCGGTCTCGGCGTACTCAACCTCGAAGGCCTGTGGACCCGGTACGAGGACCCCACCAGCCTGCTCGAGGAGATCACCACGATCGGTCCGGAGCAGGCGACGCACCGGCTGCAGGAGATCTACTCCGCGCCGATCAAGCCCGAGCTGATCTCCCAGCGGGTGCAGGAGATCCGGGACTCCGGTGTCACCGTGGCCGGCGCGCTTTCCCCGCAGCGGACCAAGCAGTTCGCCAAGCATGTCGTGGACTCTGGCGTCGACCTGTTCGTCATCCGCGGTACGACGGTGTCCGCCGAGCACGTCTCGGGTCAGGCCGAGCCGCTCAACCTCAAGCAGTTCATCTACGACCTCGACGTACCGGTGATCGTCGGTGGTTGCGCGACGCACCAGGCCGCGCTGCACCTGATGCGGACCGGGGCGGCCGGCGTGCTGGTCGGCTTCGGTGGCGGTGCTGCCCACACGACCCGCAAGGTGCTCGGTGTCGCGGTGCCGATGGCGTCCGCGGTGGCGGACGTGGCCGCGGCGCGGCGGGACTACATGGACGAGTCCGGTGGCCGGTACGTGCACGTGATCGCGGACGGCTCGGTCGGGCGGTCCGGCGACGTGGCGAAGGCGATTGCCTGCGGCGCGGACGCGGTGATGGTCGGGTCGCCGCTGGCCCGGGCGAGCGACGCCCCAGGCGGCGGGTATCACTGGGGTGCCGAGGCCTGGCACGCCGACCTGCCCCGCGGCGAGCGGGTCGAGGTGGGCGTCACCGGGACGCTGGAGCAGATCCTGTTCGGCCCGTCCTGGGTGCCGGACGGCACGATGAACCTGGTCGGCGCCCTCAAGCGCGCGATGGCCACCACCGGCTACACGGAGCTCAAGGAGTTCCAGCGGGTCGAGGTCGTCGTCGGGTGAGCACCGGCGTCCTGCTCCTGCACGGTTCCAGCGGTACGCCGGACGTGGAGCGGGCCGGGATCCTCGAGGCCGAGGGGTACGACGTCCTCGCGCCACAGTGGTTCGACGGCAGGATCAGTGAGATCCCGCTGGAGTCGTTTCCGCTGGACGAACTCGCGGCCCGCAATGACCGGCTGGTCGTGATGGGTACGTCGCGCGGAGCGGAAGCGGCCCTGCTGCTCGGCACGCTCGATGACCGGGTCGACGCGGTGATCGCGCTCGCACCGGCCGCCCACGCCTGGGCGTGGGCCGAGGACGGCGTGCAGACCTCGCCCTGGACGTGGCAGGGCGAGCCGCTGCCGTTCGTGCCGCTCGACTTGGACTGGACGACGGACGTCGTACCGCCCGCGTTCGTCGGCTGGTACCGGCAGAGTCTGCGGCGGTACGCCGACGAGGCCGAAGCGGCACGGATTCCGGCCGAGCGGTTCAAGGGCGAGTTGCTGATGGTCGTCGGCGGTGACGACCAGGTCTGGCCGTCGGTGGAGTTCGCGGAGCGGATCGCCTTGTCACGTAAGGGTTTGCCGACCCGCACGGTCCCCGCGGCACGGGCCGGTCACCGGGTGATCTTCCCCGGTGAGGCACCCAAGACCGGTGGTCAGCGGATGGCGCGCGGCGGGACCGAGGCGGCGGATCGGGAGCTCGGCGCGCTGGCCTGGGCCGACTTGCGTCGGGTCCTCACCGGTTGAGCGGTTCTGGAAGGATGACGCCATGGGATTGTTCAGCCGACGGAGCAGCCAGGACGCCGACAACGTTGCCCTCGCCGCCGCGCGGGCCAGACTTTCCTCCGACGACGTCGATCAGGTGCGGTTCCTGATCACCACCAGGAAGACGGTGAACGCGGTCAAGCTGATCCAGGACCGGACCGGCCTGGAGCTGAAGCAGGCCAAGAGTCTCGTCGACGACATCCGCCTCGGCCGGTACGTACCGCCGATCCCGAAGACCCCGGTCGTCCGCCGGCCCGGGACGAATCTCGCCGAGCGCACCCGCGCCCTGAAGGCCCAGGGTGAACTGCACCAGGCCACCGCCCTGGTCGTGTCCGAGACCGGAATGACCGAGGCCGAGGCCGGTCTGTTCGTCGGCGCGCTGAAGCCCGAGGTATCCGACTAGCCCGTCGCGGACCAGCGGGGGTCGCGGCCGAAGGCGCCGACGAGTTGGTCGGCCGGGTCGGTGAAGCCCTCGACCGGATCGGCGACGGCGCCGGACGAGCGGTAGAGATCGGCCCGCTGCGCGTACCAGGTCGCGACCTCGTCCACGAGGTCCGGGTCCAGCCGCGGCTCGGCGCCGATCGCGGCCGCCAGGTCCCAGCCGTGGATGAGGTGGTCGGCGGCCAGTTGGCGAAGGTACTCGGCCGGGTCCTCGTCGCCGTACGAGAGATGCACCTTCTCGATCGGCGCGGCAACCGCCTCCTGGGCGGCGCGGGCTGCGGCGGACGCGGCGGCGACGGGGTCATCGCCGAGCAGGTCGCCGTCCAGTGAGTCGCCGACGTCGGCGATGGTCTTGCCCTCCATCAGCGGTACCGTCCAGCGCTCCTCGCCGACGACATGGTTCACCAGCGCGCGCACGTCCCAGTCCGAGCACGGCGTCGGCGCCGACCACTGGCCGGGCTCCACCTCGTTCACCAATCTGACGAATCCGTCGACCGTCCGGTTGTGCAGTTCCACCACGTCCATGACCGTTCCCCCTCTCAGCGCCAGCGTCCGCCCGCGCGGGGACGATCGTCAACGGCCGAGCTGGAGCTGCTGCGCGGCCTCGTGGGCGTGCTGGGAGGCCATGATGTCGCCGGTGGCGGCGAGCAGATCGCCGTGGTGCCGGTAGCAGGAGCCGGCCAGGTCCTTCATCTCCGAGTCGTCGTCGGTGAACGGGATCAGCGCGGTCGCCACTTCGGCGCACCAGCCGGCGAGGTCGAGCGCCATCTCGGTCCGCCCGGCCTGGTGGTACGCCGCGGAGATGTCGAGCAGCACTTGTGCCCAGATCGGCGCGTAGGTGCTCGTCTGGTACCGCATCCGGTGCGACTCGCGCTCCGACGAGATCGCGAACAGGTAGTGCGACTCCAGCCCCAGCGTGAGTGCGGTGTCCACGTCCTGCAGCAGCAACGGCCGGACCAGTTCGGCGAGCTCGGTCGCGCGGACCGCCGCCGACTCCGGATCGGTCCGGCCTGACACGGTCGCGAGTGTCATCCCCGGCGCGGGCTCGCTCAGCGCCAGCAGCCGGTGGTACTGCTCGAACGGCCCGAGCTTGATCTCGGCGTTCTCCAGCGCCGCGACCAGGGTCAGCGGCAGGCCGCGGTCCAGCTCCTCGGTGACCCGCTGGGCGGTCTCCGCGTCGGTCGCGAGCGCCGTCCGCAGGCACGCCTCGCCCTCCATGATCCGGCCGACGATGCCGAGGTGCTTGCCCTTCCGGGTCAGCGCGGCGACCAGCGTGCGGAGGTCGGTCGCCGACTCGGAGTCCGCGAGCGTGTCGGCGGTCGTCAGGCCGATCTCGTCCGCCTCCAGCGCGAGGTCGAGCCGGCCTTCCGCGGCATGGACGTCGGCGGACACGGCGGTCGCCGTACACAGGTAGCGCGCGTAGGACAGCGACTGCGGGCTCTCGTTGATCTGGTCCGCGAGTTGCAGGAAGAGCTGGGTCGCCGCGTCGGCCGACGCCACGGCCAGGGCGGGATCGCCGTACCGGCGCAGGATGAGGGCGTTCATCGCCAGCACCCGGGCGAAGTCGGGCTGGTGCTTGACGCCGTCCGGGCCGCCGACGAGCTGGCCGTATGCGATCACCGCGCCGTCCATCTCCAGTACGGCGGTCGCGCCCCGGCCGCGGTGGGCCTGGGTCATCGCCCGCCGGGCCCGGACGTCGGCCAGGAACGAGGTGGCGTCGAGGACACCGGCGTCGCTGAGTTCGGTGTAGCCGAGTTGCGCCTCGTGCAGCGCGGCAAGCGCTTCCTCGTGCCGGCCGGCCGCGTTCAGCGAGCCCGCCAGCTCGTACTGCGTCGCGGCCATCAGGTGCTTGGCCTCGTAGTGGTCCGGGTGCCCCTCGGCACGTTCCCGGGCCAGCTCGATGACCCGTTGCTGATACGGTCCGGCCTCGTCGGCGCGGCCTTCCTCGATCAGCACCTGAGCTGTCTGCAGAGCCTCGGCGAGCTCGTCCTCAGGAGGCGTCCAAAGCCCCCCGCTGTCCACCATCTCGACGTTCCACCCCTTCGCAGGTTCGACCGATCAGCTTAGTGGTCCACCAGGCAGAACCCGGAGGGCTGACACCGGCGATTTCCGGTACTGACATGGCTATTACCGGCAGGTAGCCTGGAGTAATGAGCGAGCAGACCTCGATTCCTGCCGATCCCGAGCTCGACCCGACGGCGTCGTACGCGACCGACCAGTCGGTCGTCCGCCGGCTGTCGGGACTGCTCCGGGCGTCGGCCGGTGCCAGGACCTCCTACGCCCCCGCGACCGGACAGCCGATCGCGACGCTGCCGCTGTCGAGTCCGGACGACGTGGTCGCGGCCGTGCGGTCTGCGCGCAGGACCCAGCAGACCTGGAAGCGGGTGCCGCTGGCCGAGCGGGTGGCGATCCTGCTGCGGTACCACGACCTCGTTCTGGACCATCGGCACGAGCTCGTGGACCTGGTGATCCTCGAGTCGGGCAAGGCCCGCAAGCAGGCGTTCGAGGAGGTCGCCCACGTCGCCATGACCGCTCGCTACTACGCCCACCGGGCCGCCGAACTGCTCGGGCCGCAGCGCAAGCTGGGCATGTTCCCGATCCTGACCCGGGCCGAGCAGCGGTTCGTGCCGAAGGGCGTCGTCGGCATCATCTCGCCGTGGAACTACCCGCTCAGCATGGCGATCTCCGACGGTCTTCCGGCCGTGCTGGCCGGCAACACCGTCGTCCACAAGCCGGACAGCCAGACGACGCTGACGGCGCTCCGGGCGCTCGAGTTGCTGTACGACGCAGGCCTGCCGCGCGAGGCCTGGCAGCCGGTGAACGGCGACGGCCCGACCGTCGGCGGCGCGATCATCCAGAACACCGACTACATCTGCTTCACCGGCTCGACCAAGACCGGCCGGCTGGTCGCCAAGCAGGCCGGCGAGCGACTGATCGGCTGCAGCCTCGAGCTCGGCGGCAAGAACCCGATGCTGGTGCTGCGGGACGCGGACGTGCAGCGGGCCGCGGAAGGCGCCGTACGGGCGTGCTTCTCCAGCGCCGGCCAGTTGTGTGTGTCGATGGAGCGGCTGTACGTCGCCGACCAGGTGTACGACGCGTTCGTCACGGCGTTCCTCGACCGGGTGAAGAAGCTGCGGCTGTCCGCGGGGACCGGCTGGGACGTCGACATGGGGTCGCTGGTCTCGAAGGCCCAGCTGGACACCGTGACCCGGCACGTCGAGGACGCGCGGGCCAAGGGCGCCGTCGTCCTGGCCGGCGGCAAGGCCCGGCCGGACATCGGCCCGCTGTTCTACGAGCCGACCGTGCTGTCCGGGGTGACGCCGGAGATGGAGTGCTTCGACAACGAGACGTTCGGGCCGGTGGTGTCGATCTACCGGTTCTCCGACGAGTCCGAGGCGATCCAGCGGGCGAACGAGGGCGAGTACGGGCTGAACGCGAGCGTCTACAGCCGCGACGGCCGGCGCGGCCGGGCGATCGCCGCCCAGCTGGTCGCCGGCACGGTCAACGTGAACGAGGCGTACGGCGCGACGTTCGGCTCGATCGACACCCCGATGGGCGGGATGCGGGCCTCCGGCCTCGGCCGCCGCCAGGGCATCGAGGGCATCCGCCGGTTCGTCGACCCGCAGGCGATCGCCACCCAGCGACTCCTCCCGATCGCGGCCTCGCACGGCATCTCCGACGAGACGTACGCCGAGCTGATCACCGGAGCGCTCCGGGTGCTCAAGAAACTGGGCCGCCCATGAAATTCGATTACGACGTCGTCGTCATCGGGTCGGGGTTCGGCGGCAGTGTCAGTGCGCTGCGGCTGACCGAGAAGGGGTACAGGGTCGCCGTACTGGAGGCCGGTGCGCGGTTCGAGGACGCCGGCTTCGCGAAGAACTCGTGGGACAAGAGCCGGTTCCTGTTCGCGCCGCGATTCGGCTGGTACGGCATCCAGCGGATCAGCGCGCTGCGGGACGTGATCATCCTGTCCGGGGCCGGTGTCGGCGGCGGCAGCCTGGTCTACGCGAACACCCTCTACGAGCCGCTGCCCGCGTTCTACACCGACCGCCAGTGGGCGCACATCACCGACTGGAAGGCAGAGCTCGCGCCGTACTACGACCAGGCCAAGCGCATGCTCGGCGTCACGACGTACCCGCACTTCACGCCCGCCGACAAGGTGATGAAGCAGGTCGCCGACGAGATGGGGGTGGGCGACACCTTCCACCCGACCCCGGTCGGCGTCTTCTTCGGTGAGCCGGGCGTCGAGGTCGAGGACCCGTACTTCGGCGGCGCCGGCCCTCGTCGTCGCGGCTGCATCGACTGCGGCGAGTGCATGACCGGTTGCCGGCACAACGCGAAGAACACGCTGACCAAGAACTACCTCTACCTCGCCGAGAAGGCCGGCGCCGACGTGTACCCGATGACCACGGTCACCTCGGTCGAGCCGCTGCCGAACGGCGGGTACGCCGTCGACACCCGCCGTACCTCGAACCGCCGGATCATGCGGCGGTTCACCGCCCAGCAGGTCGTGTTCGCCGCCTCCGCCCTGGGTACGGCGAAACTGCTGCACCGGCTCCGGGACGAGGGCAGACTGCCGCGGCTGTCCGACCGGCTCGGCGTGCTCACCCGGACCAACTCCGAATCGTTGCTCGGCGCAATCTCCCGGGACCGCGACGTGGACTACAGCCGCGGGGTCGCGATCACCTCGTCGTTCCACCCCGACGACATCACCCACATCGAGCCGGTCCGCTACGGCAAGGGCAGCAACGCGATGTCGCTGCTGCAGACCGTGCTGACCGACGGCGACGGGGACCGGCCGCGGTGGCGGGCCTGGGTGCGCGAGCTCGGCCTGCAGCGGAAGAACATCCGCCGGCTGTACGACCTGAAGCACTGGTCCGAGCGGACCGTGATCGCGCTGGTGATGCAGACCGAGGACAACTCGATCACGACGTACGGCCGGCGGGACCGCTTCGGCCGCTGGCGGCTGACCTCGAAACAGGGGCACGGAGCGCCGAACCCGTCCTGGATCCCGGTCGCGAACCAGGTGGTCCGGCGGATGGCGCAACTGATGAACGGCACCCCGGGCGGGACGATCGGCGAGCCGTTCAACGTGCCGATGACGGCCCACTTCATCGGCGGCTGCGTGATCGGTGACTCACCCGAGACCGGCGTGGTCGACCCGTACCACCGGGTCTACGGGTACGACGGCCTGCACATCATGGACGGGTCGACGATCTCGGCGAACCTCGGCGTCAACCCGTCCCTGACGATCACCGCCCAGGCGGAGCGGGCGCTGTCGTTCTGGCCGAACAAGGGCGAGGACGACGTCCGGCCACCGATCGGGTCGCCGTACCAGCGGATCCAACCGGTAAAGCCCCGCCGCCCCGTCGTCCCGGCCGACGCCCCCGGCGCACTCCGCCTTCCCGTAGTCGAGATCACCCACCCCCAACAGCAGCCCGTGACGAACCCGTAACCCAACCACAATAATCAACCACCCGACGTAATGCCTGCCGGAAACGTCGGGGTCGGAAATAGCGGGTGAAAATGAAGAAACCTCGGCTCTGGGTGAGGGAGACGAGGTTGGGGTTCTTGAAAAGGGGCGGAAAAGGGAGCAGGTCCCTCGGGAACGTTTCCGCCCAAATCGTTTCCCGAGGGACCCACTCAAGCCGGGGTGAGGCGCCCGGCGCTTTGGGATCGGGTCACCAACCACAGCTGGCGACCCGAGCTCTTGGTCACTACTTTACATCCGATTCCAGGAGTTTCGAGTCTTCGAGAGCGGTTGTGACCACTCTGCGTGCTGATCGTAATGATCAGCGATTCGTTGCTCCTTGTCACCGGGTGGCGGTCTTCCTTGCGGTAACCGCCTCTGCACACATCAACGAGACCCCTCACAGGGGGTTACGAGGTTCCACAGAAAAAATCCGGAAAGTTTTGGCGAGGCTGCGGAGAGTGGCTGAGTCACCTCGGCCCAGGGTGTTCCACGTGACGCCCACCGCAGAGACGCCGTACCGGCCTGTCTTACTGTGGGCCGACCCGTCAGATCAGGCAGGAGAACGATGAGCGACATCCTCGAGGTGGCCCGCGAGCAGGTTCTGGAGCGGGGCGTCGGCCTTTCCCAGGAACAACTCGTCGAGGTGCTGCGGTCGCCGGACGACCTGGTGCCCGGCCTGCTCGCCCTCGCCCACGAGGTGCGGGTGAAGTGGTGCGGCGAGGAGGTCGAGGTCGAGGGGATCATCTCGCTGAAGACCGGCGGTTGCCCGGAGGACTGTCACTTCTGCTCCCAGTCCGGCCAGTTCACCTCACCGGTCCGCTCGGTCTGGCTGAACATCCCGGAGCTGGTCGAGGCGGCCAAGGAGACCGCGAAGACCGGTGCGACCGAGTTCTGCATCGTCGCCGCCGTCCGCGGCCCGGACCAGCGGCTGATGTCTCAGGTGAAGGCGGGGATCGAGGCGATCAACGCCGAGGTCGACATCAACATCGCCTGCTCGCTCGGCATGCTCACCCAGGAGCAGGTGGACGAGCTCAAGGCGATGGGCGTGCACCGCTACAACCACAACCTCGAGTCGGCCCGTTCGTACTTCGGTTCCGTGGTCACCACGCACTCCTTCGAGGAGCGGTGGGAGACCTGTCTGATGGTCAAGGAGTCCGGCATGGAGCTGTGCTGCGGCGGCCTGGTCGGGATGGGTGAGACCCTCGAGCAGCGCGCCGAGCTGGCCGCGCAGCTGGCCGAGCTCGACCCGCACGAGGTGCCGCTGAACTTCCTCAACCCGCGGCCGGGTACGCCGTTCGGCGACCTGGAGATCATGGACGGCAAGGACGCGCTGCGGACCATCGCCGCGTTCCGGCTCGCGATGCCGCGGACAGTCCTCCGGTACGCCGGCGGCCGCGAGCTGACCCTGGGTGACCTGGGCACCCGCGAGGGTCTGCTGGGCGGGATCAACGCGGTGATCGTCGGCAACTACCTGACCACCCTCGGCCGCCCGGCGACCGCGGACCTCGACCTGCTGGCCGAGCTGAAGATGCCGGTCAAGGAACTTCAGAAGACCCTGTGACGAGGCTGGACGCTGTGACTGAGGTGTACTGCGGCCACTGCGGCCGGGAGCTGGCCGACGGCAGTCACGAGGACTGCCGTCGGGCCTTGACGCTGGAGCCGCCCCGCTACTGCGCCGACTGCCGGCGCCGGATGGTCGTGCAGGTCCATCCGATGGGTTGGTCAGCGCGCTGCTCCGTGCACGGCGAACTGTCGAGCTAGCGGACGGCGTCCGACGCGGCCACCACGTCGACCAGGCCGTGTCCCTTGTCGTACGACGTACTGCCGCCGCGCGGATCCGGTTGGTACGCGGCTCCGTCGGCGTACTGGTAGGCGGTCGAGACGAGGGCGTTCTCGATCTGGGCCGGGGTGGCGGACGGGTTCGCCTGGAACAACTGGGCGACGATGCCGGCGATGTGCGGCGCCGCCATCGACGTACCGCTGATGGTGTTGTAGTTGCCGCCGTCGAGCGGGGCCAGCCCGGTGCTGCAGATCGGCAGGTAGATCCGGCAGGACGACGTGATGTCCTCGCCCGGAGCGGAGATGTCCGGGTAGGTCGAGACGGTGCCGCTCTTGCCGCGCGACGAGAACTCGGAGACCTTGCCGTCCCGGGTTCCGGTGCCGAGGTCGTAGTACGACGCAACGGACAGGATGCCGCCGGTCGGGTCCTGGCCGGGTGGGTTGGTCAGCGACGTACTGCCGTCGCCCCCGTCGTTGCCTGCGGCCCAGACCGTGACGACACCTTCGGCCGCGAGGGCGCGCTGCAGTTTGACCGTGGCCGAGTTCGGGTCGAACGCGCCGCCGCCGGACGGGCCGTAGGAGTTGTTGGTGACCTTGATCGGCGGGCACGTACTGGCCGGGACGCCGGCGCCACAGGGTGCCGCGTGGTTCTCCAGGACCCAGTTGAGCGCGGCGTCCGCGCCGACGATGAGCAGAGCCGCGCCGGTCGAGATGGAGACCAGCGATGCGCCCGGGGCGGCGCCCTGCAGCCTGGTCCCGTCCGCGAGGGTGACCTTCCGTCCGGCGACGATGCCGTTGACGTGCGTGCCGTGGCCGCCGACGGACAGCAGGTCGGTGTCCAGGGAGCCGGCGTCGACCGGCAGGCAGAGTGTCTCGAGCAGTGGGTCGCAGACGATCTTCAGGTTCTTCACCACCGCCGAGGTGCCGTCGGGGTTCGTGAAGAACGGATGGGTCGGGTCGACGCCGCTGTCGATCACCGCGACGCTGACGCCGCGGCCGTCCAGTGGGTTGCCGTCCGCGCCGGTCCGGGTGGCCGCGGCCTCCGCACCGCGGGTGGCGAGATGCGAGGTGGACGTGTGCAGCCTGATCGGCTGGTTGCCCTCCAGGTAGGTGACACCGGGCTTGGTGCGGGCCGCGAGGATCTGCGACTTGGTGCCCTCGGCAACCACGACGCCGATCTTGTCGTACGACGTCAGGTGCCGCAGGCCACTCGCCGTGACGGCCTTCTTCGCCGCGGCGAGGTCGGTGCCGTGGACGAGGACCGTGGCCCGCTGCTGCAGCAGCGGCAGGGAGCCCAGCCGGTCGAGTTGCCGGCTGAGGTACGGCTGGATCGGGGCGGAAGTGGTCTGCTGGGCGTGGACCGGGGTCACGACGGTCGCGGCGAGCAAACAGGCCGCGGCGGTGGCGATGAGCGGTCTGGAGGTGCGCATGGTGTTCTCCTCACAGGGCGTGGACCGGCCAGTGCGCCGGGCGGGGCGCGGGGTTACGGGCCGGTAACAATGCTTTGCCCAATGTAAGGCGGCGACCACGGAATGAGAAGGGCCAACGAGAGGTGGGCCACATCGCGGCCACCCACACCTCCGCACTCCCGGACCAGCGATTACCGTGTGGTCCTCAGGACGGAGGCGGAGCGGTGTCACAGTCGGTCGGTGAGTGGCTGGAGCGGGACGCGGAGCGGCTCTGGCATCCGTATTCCTCGCTCAGCGACCCGTCGCCGGTCCGGCTGGTGCGCGGCGCAGAGGGCGTCCGGCTGCACCTCGACGACGGCGTGGGCGGCACGGTCGAGGCGATCGACGCGATGGCGTCCTGGTGGTGCATGATCCACGGCTACCGCCATCCGGTGCTGGATGCGGCCGTGAAGAGCCAGGTGGACGACTTCAGTCACGTGATGTTCGGCGGACTGACGCACGAGCCCGCGGTCCGGCTGGCCGAGCGGCTGGTCGAGATCACCCCGGACCCGCTCCGGCATGTGTTCTTCTGCGACTCCGGCTCGGTCTCGGTCGAGGTCGCGATCAAGCTCGCCCTGCAGTATCAAGTTGCCAGGGGCAACAATGGCCGGACCCGGATGCTGACCGTCCGCGGCGGGTACCACGGCGACACGTTCGCGCCGATGAGCGTGTGCGACCCGGTCAACGGGATGCACTCGCTGTTCACCGGCGCGCTGAAGGAGCAGGTGTTCGGCCCGCAGCCTCCTGCCGGGTTCGACCGCCCGGCCGACGATCCGGAGTTCCTGGCCTGGGCGGCGGCGCTGACCGGGATCGCCGAGCGGCACGCGGACGAGATCGCCGCGATCGTCGTCGAGCCGATCCTGCAGGGCGCCGGCGGGATGTATCCGTACAGCCCGGCCTGCCTGCGGGTTCTGCGCCACGTCGCAGACCGGCATGGCTTCCTGCTGATCCTGGACGAGATCGCCACCGGCTTCGGCCGCACCGGCACGCTGTTCGCCTCCGAGCACGCCGGAATCGACCCCGACATCCTCTGCATCGGCAAGGCCCTGACCGGCGGCTACCTCTCGATGGCCGCCACCCTGTGTACGACGGACGTCGCGCACACCGTCTCGAACGGTCCCGGCGGCGCGCTCATGCACGGCCCGACCTTCATGGCGAACCCGCTGGCCTGCGCGGTCGCACTCGCCTCGATCGACCTGCTGCTGTCGCAGGACTGGGCGCAACGGGTTGCGCGGATCGCCGAGGTCTTGTCGGCCGGCCTGGCCCCGGCGGCGTCACTGCCTGGGGTCAAGGACGTCCGCGTGATCGGTGCGGTCGGCGTCGTTCAACTGGGTGGCCCGGTGGACATGCAGCGGATGACGGACGCCGTACTGCGGCGCGGTGTGTGGGTCCGGCCGTTCCGCGATCTCGTCTACACGATGCCGCCGTACGTCTGCACCGACGACGAGATCGCGACAATCGCCGACGCGATCACCGGGGCTGTGCGGGAGGTCGGCTGATGCTCGAGGAGTGGCTCGCCCCGAAGGCTGCCGCGCTGGAGTCGCGTGGACTCACTCGCCGGCTCCGTGCGCGCTCGGCCGATGAGCGGCTGATCGACCTGGCCGGCAACGACTATCTCGGTCTGTCGTCCGATCCGCGCGTGATCGAGGCCGCGGCCGACGCCGCACGCGTATGGGGGACCGGTTCGACGGCCTCTCGCCTGGTGACCGGTACGACGGCTCTGCACGAGGAACTGGAGTCGGCGCTTGCTGCGTACACCGGGCAGGAGTCGGCGCTGGTATTCTCGTCCGGATATCTGGCGAACCTCGGTGTGGTGACTGCCCTCGGCGGTCCGGGAACGCTGATGGTGTCGGACGACCACGTTCATGCCTCGCTGGTCGATGCCTGCCGGTTGTCGCGGTCGCGGGTGGAAGTTGTCCCGCACAACGATGTCGAGGCGATCTCGAAGGCTCTTGCCGAGCGCAATGAACCGCATGCGGTGGTGCTGACCGAGTCGGTGTTCAGTGTGCTGAGCGACGCGGCGCCGTTGCAGGAATTGTCGGCGGCCGCACTCGAGCACAACGCCGTGCTGCTGGTGGACGAGGCGCATGGCCTTGGGGTCACCGGCGGTGGCCGGGGTTCGGTCGCCGCGGCCGGGCTTGCCGGGTTCGATCACGTGATCGTCACCATGACGTTGTCCAAGGCAATGGCTGCGCAAGGCGGCGTCGTCCTGGGTCCGGCGGTCCTCCGCGACCACCTGATCAACCGGTCGCGGCCGTTCATCTTCGACACCGGACTCAACCCGGCCGCGTGTGCTGCCGCGCTGGCTGCCCTCCAGGTTTTGCGGGACGAGCCCGAGCGGCCGGATGCCATTCACGCTGCGGCGGCCCGGCTTGCCTCGGCGTGCGGCGTCCCACCGTCGTCCGGTGCCGTCGTCTCGGTCCCGCTGCCCGGCCCCCGGGAGACCGTGCGCGCCGCAGAACTCTGCCTCGCCGGTGGCGTCCGGGTGGGCAGTTTCCGTCCGCCGTCCGTCCCCGACGGGATCAGCCGCTTGCGGCTGACGGCGAACGCCGGACTGAGCGCCGAGGACCTCGACCGGGCCTGCGCCGTCGTCGTCGACGCGATCGGGCAGGTCTCATGATCACCTTCGTCACCGGCACGGATACCGGTGTGGGCAAGACGATCGCCACCGCGGCTCTCGCCGTACGCGCGGCGGCCTGGGGTGAGGTCGCGGTGGTCAAGCCCGCGCAGACCGGTGTCGGGCCCGACGAGCCGGGCGACCTCGCCGAGGTCCGGCGCCTGACCGGCATCACCGATCTGCACGAAGGCGTTCGGCTGCGCGATCCGCTGGCCCCGACGACGGCGGCACGCCGCGAAGGTGTCCGGCTGCCGACGGCCGAGGATCACGCCAAATTCATCGAGAACCTCGCCACGACGCGGGACACCGTCCTGGTCGAAGGCGCCGGCGGGCTGCTGGTCGGGCTGGACTCGGAGGGCCGGGGACTGGCCGAGGTCGCCGCGCACCTGACGGTCCCGTTCGGGTTCGTGGTGGTGACGCGGTCCGGCCTGGGCACGCTCAACCACACCGGTCTCACCGTCGAGGCGCTGCGTCGGCGCGAGTTGCCGATCGAGGGCCTGATCATCGGGTCCTGGCCGGGCGACCCCGACCTGGCCGAGCAGTGCAACCTCGAGGACCTGCCCGCGGTCACCGGGGTCCCTGTGATCGGGCGCATCCCAGCCGGCGCCGGTCAGCTCGAAACCTTCGCCGACGATGCCTCGGGCTGGTTCGGGTGAGCGGTTGTCCCGCTCGGTACGACGAGGAACTCGGGTACTGGATTGTCGACGACCCGTCGCTGGCCCGTGAGGTGTTGCTGGATCCGGAGACGTTCCGGCCGGACAACGCCGTACTGGCCCACACGCCGTTGTCGGTGAAGGCGCTGCGGGTGTTGTCGTCGGCCGGGTTCGCGTTGCCGCCGACGCTGGCGAACAATGCGGGGGAGTCGCATCGGCCGATCCGTTCCGCGGTGGCGCGGTTCTTCAGTCCGGCGCGGGTCGCGGCGGTCGAGCCGTTGACCCGTTCGCTGACGGCCTCACGGGTTGCGAAGGCGATTTCCGCGCTGGCCGCAGGTGAGCAGGTCGACCTGGTGGAGGTGGTTGCGGCCGAGCCGCCGGCGCTCGTCGTACTCGACATGCTCGGTCTGCGGGATGTCGACGTACCGGCGTTGAAGGCGTGGAGCCGGGATTCGCTGGAGCTGTTCTGGGGTTGGCCGGATGAGGACCGGCAGCTGGAGCTCGCCCACAGTGCGGCCGAGTTCTACGACTGGCTTCGATCCCGTACGACGGCCGCCCGGAAGGGCTGCGATGACGACCTTTTCGGCGTGCTCGTCGGCCTCGGGCTCAGCGACGAGGAAGTGTGTGCTGTCGGGTACTTCCTGCTGATCGCCGGCCAGGAGACGACCACCCAGCTGATCTCGACCGCGTTCCACCGTTGTGTCGGACGGTCCTTCGAGCCTGTGGGAGTGGTCGAGGAGGTGTTGCGGGAAGCCTCCTCGGTGCCGACCTGGCGGCGGATCACCGCTGAGCCGGCCCGGCTCGGCGAGGTCCAGCTGCCGGCCGGGGCCCCGGTCCTGCTCGGCCTGACCGGCCACGGCGGTCCCGCCGACCTCGCCTTCGGCGTCGGGATCCACCGCTGCCTCGGCGCCGGCCTGGCCCGAATGGAAGCCCGGGTGGTCCTCGAGTGCGCCGACGAACTGCTGGCCGCCGTAGAGCTGGTGGAGGAGCCGCCGATGATCGAGCTGTTGTCCTTCCGGGCTCCGCGGCGGCTGCTGGTGACTTCGACTCGTAACGCGGGGTAACGCGATCGATAACTGAGAGCGATAGCGTGCGCGACGTGAGCTTCCCACCTCGCCGCCGGGTGCGGCTGTGGTTCGGCCGGCACGTGATCGCGGACTACATCGGCGACCCGGCCTCGGCCGACCGCCACGAGGCCGCGATGCGCCGCCGGTTCCCGGGCCTGGAGATCACCAACGAGCCGCTGCGGACCGCGGATTACAACCCCGCTGACCTGCACCGATAGGCTTTGCGGGTGAGCGAGCATGAGTTGGTTCTGGTCGTCGACTTCGGGGCGCAGTACGCGCAGCTGATCGCGCGCCGGGTCCGCGAGGCCAAGGTGTACTCCGAGATCGTGCCGCACTCGATGCCGGTCGAGCAGATGCTGGCCCGGAACCCGAAGGCGATCATCCTGTCCGGCGGCCCGCAGTCGGTGTACGCCGACGGCGCGCCGCGGGTCGAGTCGGGGCTGTTCGACGCCGGGGTGCCGGCGTTCGGGATCTGCTACGGGTTCCAGGCGATGGCGCAGACGCTCGGCGGCGAGGTCCGCCGGACCGGGCTGCGCGAGTTCGGCCGGACGCCGGTCACGGTCAGCTCCGCGGGCACGCTGCTGGCCGGGATCCCCGAGGACCTCAACGTGTGGATGTCCCACGGCGACGCCGTCCATTCGCCGCCCTCCGGTTTCGCCGTACTGGCCGCGTCCGACGGCGCGCCGGTCGCGGCGTTCGAGGACCTGGACCGGAGGCTCGCCGGTGTCCAGTGGCACCCGGAGGTCCTGCACTCGCAGGCCGGGCAGGCGGTGCTCGAGCACTTCCTCTACGACATCGCCGGCTGCCGGGGCGACTGGACCACCACGAACGTGGTGGAGGAGCAGGTCGAGCTGATCCGGCAGCAGGTCGGCGACAAGCAGGTGCTGTGCGCGCTGTCCGGCGGTGTCGACTCCGCCGTCGCGGCCGCCCTGGTGCACAAGGCGATCGGCGACCAGCTGACCTGTGTGTACGTCGACCACGGCCTGCAGCGGGCCGGGGAGTCCGAGCAGATCGAGAAGGACTTCGTGGCCGCGACCGGGATCCGGCTCGAGGTGGTCGACGCCGAGGAGCAGTTCCTCGGTGCGCTCGCCGGCGTGACCGACCCGGAGCAGAAGCGCAAGATCGTCGGCCGCGAGTTCATCCGGACCTTCGAGGCGACCGCGCGCAAGGTGGACGCCGAGCGGCACATCGAGTTCCTGGTCCAGGGCACCCTCTACCCGGACGTGGTCGAGTCCGGCGGTGGAGCCGGCGCGGCGAACATCAAGTCGCATCACAACGTCGGCGGCCTGCCCGACGACCTGCAGTTCAGCCTGATCGAGCCGCTGCGGACGCTGTTCAAGGACGAGGTCCGCGAGCTCGGCCTGGCCGTCGGTCTGCCCGAGACGATGGTCTACCGGCACCCGTTCCCGGGCCCGGGCCTGAGCATCCGGATCATCGGCGAGGTGACACGCGAGCGGCTGGACATCCTGCGGGCCGCGGACCTGATCGCCCGCACCGAGCTGACCGCCGCCGGCCTCGACCGCGACATCTGGCAGTTCCCGGTGGTCCTGCTCGCCGACGTCCGCTCGGTCGGCGTCCAGGGCGACGGCCGCACCTACGGCCACCCCGTCGTGCTGCGCCCGGTCACCAGCGAGGACGCCATGACCGCCGACTGGGCCCGCCTCCCGTACGACGTCCTCGAGCGCATCTCCACCCGCATCACCAACGAGGTCGACGAGATCAACCGCGTCACCCTCGACATCACCAGCAAACCCCCGGGCACCATCGAGTGGGAGTGATGTCTCGCCCCGTCCGACAGTCCTACTGGCGCGATGACCGAAGGGGTGGGAGACCCGCGGCTGGTCGCCGAGGGTGAAGTGAGTATGGCCCGGCTGGCGCTGGACGACGCCGAGATCCGGCACGCGGCAGAGCACGTGGCGAACGCGTTGGCGGCGGATCCGACCTTGCCGGACGCGCACGCCGTTCTGACGACGCTGCTGGGTCATCCCGAGGGCGGCGTCGAGTTGTGGCCACTCGACGGCGAGGTGTACATCGGCACCGTGGTGGCCCGGGCTCACGCGGCGGCGTTCGGGGGAAACTATGCGGACGCGCTGAGCCTGATCGTCTCCGCGCAGCGGTACGAGCCGGCCGCTCCATGGGCCGACGTCGCCTGGGTGCTGGATCCCGCGATGCCGGCGAAGCTGACGCCGGACGAGCTGATCAGCGTGTTCGCGGGACTCTTCCCGGTCATGCCGGAGCCGTTCCCGGAGGAGCTTCGGCCGGCCTTCTCGCCGTACCTCGCGCTGGCTCGGCACGGCACGGCCGCACACGGCAACTCCGCTGCTGTGTGGTGGGCGGCGTCCATCCTGGTCCGGCGACTTGGCCTGCTGGACGAGGCGGCCGACTATGCGGCTCGCTCCGAGCACTTCGAGCCCACCGACCGCGCCGCGATCGCGCTGGGGTACGCGCTACGTGAGCAGGGGCGGACGGACGACGCCCTGGCGGCGCTGGAGCGTGCGTTGAGGTATCGCCCGGACAATCTGGCGGTCCATGCCGATGTCGCCGCGATGCTGGGGGATGCCGGCCTCCTCCGAAGCGGCGCGGCCTGTTCCGTCGGCGCTAGCTGTCGCTGAGTCGGGCCTCCAAGGTGGCGGCTTCTTGGGTGCTGCCTTGGGTGCGGAGGCGGTCTGCGAGGAGGTAGCCGGCGCGGTACCAGATGTCGTGGCCCGTGGGGAGGGAGGTGAAGAGCTGCTCGGCCAGCTTCTCGTCGGTGGTGCCGTGTTCGGCGATCAGCAGGCGGGCGTTGGCGTGCTGGTGCTCGTAGCCGCCGCGTTCGTAGTGCTCGGCTGCCTGAGTTGCGTGCTGTACGGCGGTGGCGGTCTCACCCTGCTGAAGAGCGATCATGGCGAGATCCCAGTGCACGCCGGCGGTCTGGAACAGCACACGCTCGTCGGCTGACGGCAGCGACTCCAGGAGCGGCCCTGCGGTGTCGATCAGCTCAGTCGCGCGGCCGAAGTCACCGGTGTAGCGAGCCGACTGAGCGGCCAGGCGAAGGGCCTGCACCTGCTCGACCGGCTGCTCAGCGGTCCCGTAGTACGACGCTGCTTGCAGGAACGCGTCGACTGCTTCCTGGTCCCGGTCCAGCTGCTCCAGCAACAGGCCTTCGTCCTGCCGGATCATCGCCAGCCAGTGGGGATGTGCCTCGGCCGGTGCGGCCGCCAGTACTTCGCGAACCTTCGTCAGGGCGGACTCCAGCTCACCCAGAGCGCGGTAGGCGTCGATGAGCACACCGCGTACGTCGGCCAGTGGGTCTGCCAACTCCGGATCGCCGGCCAGCGCGGGCAGGGCCTCCTCACCCGTCTCCGCCGCCTCGAGCGGACGGCCGGTCAGCAGGTAGGCCCGGGCCAGTTCGAGCTGGCAGAGCGCCACATGCACTCCGAGACCAGGTGTCCCCGCTGACAGTGCGACAGCCTCGGTCAGGTCCTCCGCCGCCTCCGCCGGACGGTCCAGCTCCAGCCGGATCCGTCCACGCTGCCGGTACGCGAAGGACCGTGCCAGGTCGCTCGCCGTACACATGCCGACCGTGGCGGCCTCCTCGGCCTCCTCCATCCGGCCGAGCTGTGCCAGCAGGTTGCACTGCAGGATCGCGCTGCTCGCCTTGAGTTCGTTGTCGACGTCCGGATGCCGCCGTACCTCGGCCAGTTCCCGTACGGCGTCCTCGTAGCGGCCGGCGTGGGCGTACATCTGTGCCAGCGAGTCCTGCCAGCCGGCGCGACGGTGTGGTTCGTCGTTCTCGATCAGCCGGCGCAACGGCTCTTCACCGGTCGCCAGGCCCTCTTCCACTTCGCCCTGGGAGCACAGCATCCGGCCGATGCGACCACGGTCCCGCAGGACCCGTACCTCGTCGCCGAGCTCGGCGTACAGCGTCAACGCCTCCCGCCACGCCTCCAGCGCGACCTCGGGCTGGTCCTGCGCCACCAGACCGCGTCCGTCCAGCACACGCGCCCGGTCCAGGGCAGTCCACTCGCTCTCCGGCACCTCCTGCTCGAACGCCTGCCAGGCGGCGATCGCCTCGTCCGCACGCCCGCGCTGCCAGCACTCCTCGGCCCGGTCCAGCCAGCCGCGTCCCTTCGGCGACGGCCCTGGGTCCGCGACCTGGGGCTCCTCGACCGGGGTGCGCTTGCGGAGCTGCGCTCGCCGCGCGGTCTCCGACAGCGGCAGGTATTCCACCCACGGCTCGGCAGTCAGGGTCGCCCGGATCTCGTCGCTGCGATGCGTCGTCCCGTTGCGGGCGTCGAACTGCGCCGCCAGCTCCAGCGCACGCTCGGCCAATTGTTCGGCGAAATCTCCGGCCGCAACGGCATCCGCCTGCGGCCGGCGGATCATCAGCCCACCGTCGACCCTGCTCAACGCCAGCGACGACGCGGCCGCGAACACCATCTCGGCGAACGGCGACGGCGGATCGGCCAGCTCGTTCAGGTGCCGTTCGATCAGCTCGACGGCCTTGAGTTCGTTGCCGGTCCGGGCCAGGAACAGCACGTGATCCGCGTGCTCACTGAGTTCACCGACCCGTCCGCGCAGGATCCGGTACCCCTTCCGGTGCGCGTCGACCGCCTCGGAATACATGCCTTCGGCAACATACGCCGGAAGCAACGCGGTCAGCATCTGCTGCGGCTGTTCGTCGCAGGTGAGCTGCCCGTCCAGGACGTTCACGGCCAGCGCCACGGCGTCCGCCGTACGACCGACGCTGGTCAGGTGGTGGACCTTCGACGTGGGGTCGCAGCCGACACAGTCCGACAGGTCGTCGCGCGGCGCGGTCGACCAGAGCCGGAACTGCTCGGTCGCCGTGTCCGCGTCACCGATGTGGTGCGCGACCAGCCAGCGGTGCTGATGGACGGCGTGCAGGCTGTGACCGCTGAGCCGCCACCGCCGCTCCATGTCGTCCAGTACGGCGTACGTCCGGTCCAGCGGCACCTCCGGGAACTTGGTCAGCGTGCTCGGCGCGTACTTGAAGCACCAGTGGAACAGGTGCGAGTACTCCTGATACTTCGCCGGGTCCGCGTCCCAGTCCGCCACACACCGTGCGAACGGCACCAGCGACTTCCGCGGCTCACCGCCCATCACGTACGCCGTGACGAGCGCCAGCCGACTGTAGAACGCCAGCTCGTCCGCTCCGTCCGCGTCAGCCCGCCGTACGACGTCCTCCAGCAGAGCGGACCGTGCTTTCCCGTACGGCGTGCTCTCGGCGCGCTGAAGCCGGTCGATCAGGTCCTGGTTCATCGGGTCGGGTCCTCCTGCGTGGGGACGGCCTGATCGAGCAGGCCGAGGAACGAGCGGTTCACCAGCGCGGAGTCGGCCGGGCTGATCGGGTGGTAGCCGAGCATCAACGCGTGCCCGTACAACCCTTCTACGGCGAGTTGTGCCAGCTCCCGGTCGCCCAGCGACGCCATCCGACGTACGAGCGGGCTGCGGTGGTTCAGGACGAGCTGCGGGCGGCTGTCGTCGTGGGTGTCGAGCGCACCGAGCACCTCCGACCAGAGTGCGTCCGCACGGTCCTTGGTGGCTCTGAGCTCACTGGCGAACTGCGCAGACCTGTCGACGAGGTAGAGCGCCGGCAGACTGGCGGGCTCGAACGCACGAACCACTACCTCGCAGCCGACCGAGTCCAGCGCGTCCTGAGCCAGCTGGAGGAACGGGCGGAGCTGCAGCTCGGTGTCCGGGTCGAGAGTGTCGAAGCTGGTGCTGAGCTCTGTCGGGTCGAAGCGAGTCGTGACAAGTCCGGGCACGACCTCGGGGAGCCTCTCGAGCAGCTCGCTGTCGTACGTGTAGCCGCCGTTCACCACGGTGATCTGCTGCGCGGCGGCGACCGCGGCCAGCTGGCGGAACTCCTCGATCGTGGCGACGTACCGGATCTCCCCGGCGCGCTCCTGCAACTCGGCGGCCGTCATCCGGCCGTGGTTGGTCTCGAACCGCAGCCAGCGGTGGACGAGGCGCAGCATCTCGTCGTCGTGCAGGGCGAGAGCCTTCACACCGAGCTGATGAATGCCGAGGAACCGGTCCAGTTTGGCAGGATCGGTGCTCCCCAGCCGGACCAGCCAGCCCCGCAACTGCGCACCGAGCGCTTCCCTGGTGGCCTCGAGGTTCCCGTCGTCGAACAGCGCCTCACGGCTCGCCGTCGGCCGCAGTTCGGAGGTGTCGATCACCGCTCGGACGAAGAACGCCCAGTCGGGCAACAACCCTTCGACGTTCTCCGCGAGCAGCATCCGCTTCAGGTACACGCGGTGGGTTGCACGTTCGGCCGGGTTGGCCGCGAACGGCAGGACGAAGGCGACACCCGTGAGACCGGCGGCCGGATTGTTCAGGTGGATCACGTCCAAGGGCGTGAACCCGAGCTTGTCCTGGGCGTAGCCGACCAGGTCGGCGAGCCCGGCCCCCTCCCAGGGTGCCTTCCCGTCCGTGATCTGCTCGCCGTCGACGCGGATGTCGATCGGCAGCAGGGCGCCGAAGAGCCGGATCAGTTCGACGACCGTGGCCTTCTTGTACCACTGCTCCGCACCACGCCGGGCCTTGAGCGTGACCGTCGTACCGGTCTCGGCGCGGTCGGCGGTCTCCCCGATCGTGTACCGGCCGTCCGCCGTACCGATCCAGTGTGTGGCCGGGCCACCGGCCGGCTGGGTGACGACCTCGATCTCGTCGGCGACCATGAACGCGGACAGCAGACCGATGCCGAACTGGCCGAGGAACTCGGTGCGGGCGAAGCCGATCTCGTCCCGCTTCGAACTGCTCCCGATCGTCGCCAGCAACTCGCGGACCTCGTCCGGCCGCAGTCCGATGCCGGTGTCGCTGATGCTCAGCACGTCGTCCGCCGTGCGTACGTCGATCCGCCGCGGCGCCTCGGGATCCCCGGCCTGCCGGGCGGTGATCGCGTCGACCGCGTTCTGCAGCAACTCCCGCAGGTACACCCGCGGACTGCTGTACAGGTGGTTGCTCAGCAGGTCGACGATTCCCTGCAGATCGACCTGGAAGTTCTCACTCACCCCGGCAACCTACGCCATCGGAGTGTCGGATCGAGGCGTCGCTACGGGCGGCGTCTACCGGGTTACCGCCTGGGCCTGGATGCCGTCCAGAAGGCGGTCGAGGCCGTAGCGGTACGCGTCCGTGGCGGCCTCGCGGACGGTGTCCTGATAGCCGTTGGCGTGCCAGATCGCCGTCATCGCGGGATGTCTTTCGACGTCGAAGTACGTCTCCCAGAGATCGTTGCGATCGTGCCACCACACCTCATGGCTTTGCCCGGTGTCGCGCTCGACCAGGAGACTCTCTGCCTCCTGTCCTGCGGCGGAGTCGACGTACGTCGTGATGGCGAGAGCTGCTGTGTTCGTGTCGCGGGGGCTCAGGTTGAGGGGGAGGAGTGTGGAGAGCAGGTACTCGCGGCCGGCCAGCATTCCGGGGCCGACCGGCGGACGGACGGTGGACACCCGCGCCAACCAGGGGTGGCGCTGGAACATCGCTCGGGTCTGTTCGGAGTACAGCTCGATCTGCTCACGCCAGTCGGCCGGCCTCGGTTCGCCTGGGCCGGGTAGCTGCCGCTCTGCCAGGACCTCGTCGACCATGAGGTCCAGCAGTTCCTCCTTGGACGGGACGTACGTGTAGAGGGTCATGGTGCCCACACCCAGTACCTTCGCCACTCCACCCATCGAGGCCGCTTCGAGCCCGCGTTCGTCGGCCAACTGGATGCCCGCGCGCACCACGCCGTCCACGTCCAGTGAGGGTCGTCTGCCCGCAGTACGCCGTACCTCGCCTGCCGGCTGCTTGTTGCGCCAGAGCAGCGCGAGAGTGCGCTCCGGCTGACCTCCACCGCTGTGCCGCACTGTCACAGTGCACAGCGTCCCATGCGTCAACGGAAGGCGTCGGCGTTGGCTATCGCCCACTCGCGATACGTCGTGCCGGGCCGACCGGTGAGCTCGGGCACTGTCGGCTCGGGGGTCATCGGGTGCTCGGCCATCATCCGGAAACCGTCGAGGAGCCACTGAGCGGTCTCCGCGCCCACGATCGGGGTCCAGAGCGCCAGGTACTCCTCTGGTGACTGCTCCTCGAACTTCACCTCCCGCCCGATCGCCTGGCCGATGATTTCGACCTGCTGCGGCGCGGTCAAACCCTCCGGTCCGCTCATGGTGAGCTTCCGGCCCGTGTAGGTCTCGTCGAGGATCGCGACACGAGCCACCGCGGCGATGTCGGCGAGGTCGATCGGCGTCTGGACGGCCGCGGGGTAGGGCGCGCGGACGACGTTCTCCGCCTTGATCGACGGCGCCCAGTCCAGGGTGTTGTTCATGAACTGACCCGGTCGCAGGTGCGTCCACTCGAAGCCGGCCTGCTCGATCGCCCACTCGATCTTGTAGTAGTGCCAGTCGGCCGGATCGCCCTGCGCCTCGTACTCCGCCGGTTCACCGGAGAGTACGACGACCCGCCGTACGCCGGCCTCCTGCGCGCACGTCACGAAGTCGTCGACGTACGCCGGGAGTGGTGCGAGGTGGACCGTGTCGATGTCGCGCAGTGCGGCGGGGAGTGTCTCGGGTTTGCCGAGGTAGCCCTTCGCGACCTCGACGGAGTCGGGAAGCGCGGCCTTCTTCGGGTTCGTGGTGAGCGCGCGGACCGGTGCGCCGGCCGCCACGAGCTCGTCGACGAGCAGCCGGCCGACGCTGCCGGTCGCGCCTGTCACGAGGATCGTCATCGCGGTGCCTCCCTAGGTCGGTGATTCTCGTAGGGTATACGGAAATTGAAGCAGGGTCGACTTGAAGATCCGGCGAACATGTGTTCGACTGTGATGTATGAGATGGGCCGGTCAGCAGGTCGACGCGGAGACTCCGGGCACGTTGCCGGGGCTGGGGTCGATCGCGGGCCTGGTCCGGTCTGTGACGACACCGGAGTTCCGCGGGATCACCTTCCACGAGGTGCTCGCCCGGTCGGCGCTGAACTCGGTGCCGGGGACGTCACTGCCGTTCAACTGGACCATCAATCCGTACCGCGGCTGCACGCACGCCTGCCGGTACTGCTTCGCCCGGCCGACGCACAGCTATCTCGAGCTCGACCAGGGGGCCGACTTCGATCAGCAGATCGTGGTGAAGACGAACGTGGTCGACGTCCTGCGTCGCGAGCTGGCCCGGCCGTCCTGGCGTGGTGAACAGGTTGCCTTGGGCACCAACACGGATCCGTACCAGCGGGCCGAGGGGCGGTATCGGCTGATGCCGGGGATCATCGAGGTCCTGGCCGGCTCGGGTACGCCGTTGTCGGTGTTGACCAAGGGGACGCTGCTGCGGCGCGACCTGGACCTGCTCGTGGCGGCGTCCTCCGAGGTTTCGGTCGGTATCGGCGTCTCACTCGCACTGGCCGACGAGGAGCTCCGGAAACTGGTCGAGCCTGGTGTGCCCTCGGTGCGCGGCCGGCTCGACCTGATTCGCGCCGTCCGGGAGGCTGGGCTGCCGTGCGGGGTCATGGTCGCGCCGGTCCTGCCGTGGCTCACGGATTCGCCCGAGCAGTTGGACCACCTCCTCGGCCAGCTTGCCGAAGCCGGTGCCACTGGCGTCACCACTCTGGTGCTGCATCTGAGGCCCGGGGTCAAGGAGTGGTTCATGGCGTGGCTCGCCCAGGAGCGCCCAGACCTGGTAGCCCGCTACGAGTCCCTCTATGCCCACGGTGTCAACGCCGGACCCAGCTACCAGAACGCCTTCGCGGAGAAGGTCCGGCCGCTGCTCGACAAACACGGCTTCGGCCGCGGATCACATCACCGCTCGGATCCCCTCGGCTCGGAATCCACCAACCCCCGCGTCCGCACACCCCGCCACCGCAACCCGGTCCGGCACCCCCGCGGCACCCGTCGGCCGGCCCCCATTCCTCACGCCACCCCGGACATCAACCAACAGACCCTGTTCTGAGTTGCGGGGCGGCTTGCTGCGTCGGTGGGCTGGTCATCGACTGGTGGCGAGGGCGGTGTGGTCCGGCAGTTGAAGGGCGCCGAGCGCCTTGCCCAGGCCGTTTCGGGACCAGGCCAGCTTCTGCACCGAGGCCGGCAGCTTGACCAGGGCCGCCGTTGCCCAGGGAGTCAGTCGTACCGCGATCCGGCTCGCCGGAATCACCGACCGCATCGTCTTCACCGCGGCGGCACGGCTGAGCTCGACGTACCGGCTGATTCGTTGCTCGTAGTTGCGCAACCCGGCCGGTAGATCGTCTCGGGCGGACGCGAGCTCGCCCGCCAGCACGTACGCCGTGACCGCGGCCAGGCTCGTCCCGCCGCCGATGGCCGGTCCGGGGCTGAATCCAGCGTCCCCGACGAGTCCCACCCGCCCTCGCTGCCAGCTGTCCAAGGTGATCTGGCTGATCGAGTCGAAGTAGAAGTCGTCAGCCTGCGCCAGGTGCTCCAGCAGCAGCGGGACCTGCCAGCCGTAGTCGCGGAATTCGGCCTCGAGGATCCGTCGCTGCTGCTCCTGATCGCGATGGTCGAACGCCAACTCCCCGGATCTGCGGAACAGGAAGGCCGCCCGAGCCTGGCCGGTCTGGTGAACGCCGTAGGTGCTGACGATCCGGTCGACGTCGAGATGGACGAGCATCCGGTTGCCCAGGTCGAACAGATCGGGCAGCGAGTACACCGCGAGATAACCACCGAGCGGCCGGCGCAGTCCCTCCTCCGGGCCGAAGACGAGTCGGCGAACCGTCGAGTGCAAACCGTCGGCGCCGATCACCAGGTCGAACCGGCGCGGCGCCGCGTGGTCGAAGGTCACGTCGACGCCGGAGCCGTCGTCATGCACGGAGGCGATCGAGTCGCCGAACAGGTACTCGACGTCCGCGCGGGTCGCGTCGTACAGGATCTTGGTCAGTTCGCCGCGGAGGATCTCGACGTGCTGGTCCGAGATGCCGGCGCTCAGCCGGTCGACGTTCACCTCGACCGGGCGCCCGCCATGGCGCTCCAGCGTCATGATCGAGGTCCGGGTCCGTGCCTCGTGAACCTGCGTCCACACGCCCATCCGCCGCACGACCTCGACACCTGAGCCGAACAGGTCGACGGCGTGTCCGCCGAGGCCGTGGCGCAGCGCGGGCGTGCGTTCGACGACCGTGGGTTCGAAGCCGAACCTGCGCAGCCAGTACGCGAGCACCGGGCCGGCCACACTCGCACCCGAGATCAGCACCCTTGCCACGACGGAACTCCTTCCGTTTGTTTACTTAACGGAAGGTAAACAAACGGGGCTTGTCTTGTCAATGCCTTACTTAACGGGCGGTCAGTAAACTCGGCGGCATGCCGAGAGTGCGCAGCGCCGACACCAGGGAGCGGATCCAGCAGGCCGCGCTGGAGTTGTTCAGCGCGAAGGGGCTGCGGCACACCAGCCTGAAGGACATCGCGGACCGGCTGGGGATGACCAAGCCGGCGCTCTACTACCACTTCAGTTCGCGCGACGACCTGGTCAGCAGCCTGGCGAAACCGCTGATCGACGATTTCGACGCGTACGTCGAGCGGGTCGAAGCCGATCCGCCGGCCGACCGCCGTGAGCTGCTCGGGTCGTTCTTCGACCTCACCTACCGCCATCGCGGGCTGCTGCTGCTCGCGATCCGCGATCTGTCCGTGCTGCAGGAGATGCATCTGACCGACCATGTCGCGGGCTGGCGCCGGCGGATCATCGCCCTGCTCATCGGGGAATCACCCTCGCTGGCCGACCAGGTGCGCGGCATGGTCGCGATCGGTGGGCTGTCCGACTGTGCGGTCGCGTTCGAGGGCGTCGATGTCGACGAGCTGCGAGCCGCGGCGGTCGACGCCGCGTACGACACCCTGCGGAGCTCGTAGCTATCTCCGGTGTGCAACCGAAGACCGCGGCGGAGCCCAGGTCGGTTACGGCAGGGTGAGGATCTGGGGGCCGTCTTCGGTGACGGCGACGGTGTGTTCGGCGTGGGCGCCTCGGGAGTGGTCGGCGGAGCGGAGGGTCCAGCCGTCGTCGTCGATCACGTAGGTGGTGTTGGGACTGTTCCAGAACCACGGTTCGATGGCGAAGACGTGCCCGGGGCGGAGTACGAGCCCGCGGCCGGGGCGGCCGCCGTTGGGGAGGTGGGGATCCTCGTGCATGCGCCGGCCGATGCCGTGGCCGCCGAAGTCGAGGTTCGTGCCGAGCCCGGCCGACTTGCCGATGCGGCCGATCGCGGCGCCGATGTCGCCGAGCCGGTTGCCGGGGACGGCCGCGGCGATCCCAGCCGCCAGTGCCTGCTCGGTGGTGGCGATCAACTCGAGATCCTCGGCGTGCGGCGTACCGACGCAGAAGCTGATCGCGGAGTCGGCGCACCAGCCGTCGACGGACGCACCGCAGTCGACGCTCAGCAGGTCGCCGTCCCGCAGTTCGAGATCTCCGGGCAGGCCGTGCAGTACGGCGTCGTTCACCGACGTACAAATCACCCCGCTGAACGGGCTGGTCGCGAACGACGGCTGGTACCCCTCGAACAGTGAGACCGCGCCGAACGAGCGCAGTACGTCGCGCGCCACCTCGTCGAGTTCACGCAGCGACATCCCGGGCGCGGCTTGCTTCTTCACCGCGGCCAGGGCGGTGGCGACGGCCCGCCCGGCCTCGCGCATCCGCTCGATCTCCGCCGGAGTCTTCAACTCGACCATGCCCGCTCCTCGACCTCCGCAGTACCCGGATAACTATACCGGTACTATTATCACGGTCGTCGATTGGTCCCCGGACGATCCGGCCACTCAGGACGACTTCCCCCTGATTGCGAACCAAACCGTCCATGGCGGCGTCTTCCAGGCGACAAAGCTTGGGGGACCACACAATGGCGGTACGACGACGAGCCGTGCTGGGGGCGATGCTCGCCGGAGCAGGATCACTCGCCACCACCGGGTGCCTCGCGGATACAGCCGCGGATACGGGCTCTGACCAGGCCGACAAGCCGAGCGCACCTGGGCGCAAAGCCCCGGAAAACAAGAACCGGCCCGACCGCATCACGCTGGTGGCAACCGGCGACGTACTCCTGCACGAACGGCTCTGGACCACCGCGAAGCGAGACGGCCGCAACGGGGACTGGGATTTCGCGCCGGTGATGAGCGGCGTGAAGCCACTCGTCGAGGGCGCCGACCTCGCGGTGTGCCACCTCGAGACGCCGCTGGCTCCACTCGGCGGTCCGTACCGCGGCTACCCGCTGTTCCAGGGGCCGCCGCAGATCGCCGCCGCGCTCAAGCAGACCGGGTACGACGTCTGCACGACAGCAAGCAACCACAGCTTCGACAGCGGCGCGGCCGGCGTCGACCGTACTCTCACGATGCTCGAGCGCGCCGGACTCCGGCACGCAGGCACTGCCCGGACACCGGACGAGGCCGCGACTCCCACGATCGTCGACGTTCGCGGCGTGAAGATCGCGATCCTCAGCTACACCTACGGCTTCAACGGCCTGCCGTATCCGAACGGTGATACCTGGCGCGCCGGCGAGATCGCCGTACCGGCGATCAAGGCGATGGCGAAGAAGGCTCGGGACCGCGGCGCCGAGATCGTGGTCGTCAGCTGCCACTGGGGCACCGAGTACTCCAGCAGAATCAACGACCAGCAGCGTGTGGTCGCTCCGCAACTGCTTGCCGACAGCAACATCGATCTGGTGCTCGGGCATCACGCCCACGTCGTCCAGCCGATGCAGCAACTCGGCGGCAAATGGGTCGCGTACGGCCTCGGCAACCTGATCGCGGCCCATCGCGAACCTGCCTCCACCAAGGCCGAGGGCCTCCTGGTTCGCTTCACCTTCGAGAGATCAGGCGACCGGTGGACCACTTCGACCGCCGAGTACGCCCCGCTCCTCATGACGGATGCGTTGCCCGTTCGCGTTCTCGACGTACGGCGTGAACTCGCCAAGCCAGGCCTGGCGGCTGCCCGGCGTGCCCGGCTGGAACGAGCCGAACGCCGTACGACGGCGACCGTGACCTCCCTGGGAGCCGCACCGAAAGCCCTGGAGAAAATGCTTTGAGGGCGTGCGCCGCGGCGGTCTATGGTCGGGCGCATGAGTACGTACTTCGTGATGGTCCGCCGTGCCCGCCTCCGGGCAGGCGAGGGGTGCCTGGGGATGGCATCCGCTCGATAGTCGTTGGGCCCAACGGGTCGTGGACGCCGCCGGGATCGAACCCGGTGAACTCGTCCTCGACGTCGGAGCCGGACTCGGTGCGCTGACCGCGCCACTGGTCCGGGCCGGAGCCCAGGTGGTCGCCGTCGAGCTCCACCCTGGTCGTGCCGACCGGTTGCGTCGGCGGTTCGCGGACGCGCCGGTGACGGTGGTCCGTGCCGATGCGGCCGATCTGCGGTTGCCGTCGCGACCGTTCCGGGTGGTGTCGAGTCCGCCGTACAACATCTCCACCGCTTTGCTGAAACGCCTGCTGTCACCGGGTTCCCGCCTGGTGTCGGCGGATCTGGTGTTGCAGCGGGCGGTGGCGAACCGGTGGGCTCGCGGTGACGCGCCAGGCGCCAACCGGTGGTTCCACCACTACGACCTGTCGATCGGTCTTCGCCTTCCCCGTAAGGCTTTCACCCCACCGCCCCATGTCGATTCAGCCGTCCTGGTACTGCGGAAACGCCGTACCCGAGCCTAGAAAGAACAGAGCCCCCGCCAAGCAAGGGCGGGGGCTCTGTGCTGTCGGTCAGCCGTGCCAGGAGGCCCAGAGAGAGGCGTACGAGCCTTGGCGAGCGACCAGCTCGTCGTGACTGCCCAGCTCGCTGATGCGGCCGTCCTCCACCACCGCGACCCGGTCGGCGTCGTGGGCGGTGTAGAGGCGGTGTGCGATCGCGATCACCGTCCGGCCTTCCAGTACGGCGGCCAGCGAACGCTCCATGTGTCGCGCCGCTCGCGGGTCGATCAAGGACGTCGCCTCGTCCAGCACCAGCGTGTGCGGGTCGGCCAGCACGAGCCGGGCGAGCGCCAACTGCTGCGCCTGCGCCGGCGACAACGCGAGCTGTCCAGATCCGACCCGCGTGTCCAGGCCGTCCGGCAACGCCTCGGCCCACTCGCGAGCATCCACCGCCGCGAGCGCGTCGAGCAGGTCCTCGTCGGAGGCGTCCGGCCGAGCCATCGACAGGTTGTCCCGCAGGGTGCCGACGAACACGTGGTGCTCCTGCGTCACCAGCGCGACCTGCCGACGCAGCTCGTCCAGCGGCAGCTCGGTCATCCCCACACCGCCGACCGTCACCGAACCTGTTCGGGGCGGGTGGATGCCCGCAACCAGCCGGCCCAGTGTCGACTTGCCGGCGCCAGACGGGCCGACCATCGCGATCCGCTCACCCGGCTGGATGGTCAGGTCCACGCCATGCAGGACGTCGCGGCCGTCGACGTACGAGAACCGCACGTCCCGCGCCTCGACCAGCTCACCCTCGGGCGATCGCCCGGACGGCGTCCGGTCGTCGTGAACGTCGCTGATGCCGAGCAACCGCGCGAACGCGGCACCACCGGACTGCAACTCGTCCAGCCAGGAGAGCAACCGGTCGACCGGGTCGATCAGCTGGTTGACGTACAGCACGGCTGCAGTGACCGCGCCGAGCGTGACCTGGTTGTTCAGGTGCAGCCAGCCGCCGAACAGCAGCGTCCCCACGACCGGAACGAGATAGCTGACCTCGGCCACCGGGAAGTACATGGTCCGCAGGAACAGTGTGTACCGCTCGGCGTTGTAGGAGCCGCGGATGTCGTCGTCGGTCCGGCGGACGCGTTCCTCGTACCGCCGCAAGGCCTCGACCGTCCGGGCGCCCTCGACCGTTTCGGCCAGCGAACTGGTCATCTGCGCGTACGCCGCGTTCTCGCGGAGGTACCCGTCCTTCGCGCGACGCAGATACCACTTCGTGCTGAGCCAGAGCATCGGCGCCATCGCGAGCAGGGGCACCAGCACCCAGACCCCGACCAGCAGCGTGGCGCCGACGGTGAACAGCACGGTGACGGACGCGATGATCGTCTCCGGTACGGCGAACCGGACCGTGCGCGACAAGGTGTCGACGTCACGAGAGGTGCGAGACAGCAGGTCACCGGTGCCGGCCCGCTCCACCGTGCCGATCGGCAGCGCGAGGGCGTTGTCGACGAAGTCCTCCCGCAACTCGGCCAGCACCTGCTCGCCGAGAGCGAACGACTTGAACCGGGCCCACCGGGTCAGCAGCGACTGCGCCACGATGAACACCGCGATCACCAGGATCACCTGGTTGACCTTGGCCGCGGTCGTGCCGCGCTGGACGTCCTCGACCAGCTCACCGATCAGCCGCGGCGCGGCCAGCCCGGTGATCGCGGCCAGGCCGTGCAGCAGCAACGCGAGCAGCAGCGTCCGCGGATGCCGCCGGGCCAGCCGGCGCGCGTGCCGACGGATCTCGGTGGGGCCCGCGACGGGCAGGATCTGCCTCATGTGAGCACCTCCTCCTCTTCCGTCTGGCGGGTGACCGTCCTTCGGTAACGCGGCTCGGTCTCGAGCAGCGCGCGGTGCTTGCCGGTGGCAACCACTCGGCCGGCGGCGAGGAAGACGACCTCGTCGACGCGGTCGAGCAGCAACGGGCTCGCGGTCAGTACGACGGTGGTGCGGCCGGCCCGGTGAGCGCGCAGCCGGTCCGCGATCCGCGCCTCGGTGTGCGCGTCGACCGCGGAGGTCGGCTCGACCATGATCAGCACGGCCGGGCCGGCGAGCAGCGCGCGGACCAGCACCAGCCGCTGCCGCTGACCACCGGAGAACGACCGGCCCTTCTCCTCGACCTCGGAGTCGAGACCGTCCGGCAGGGCGACGAGTACGTCCTCGGCGGACGCCGTACGCATCGCTGCCATCACTTCGTCGTCGGTGCGGCGGTTGTCCGGGTCGAGCTCCTGGCGCAACGTGCCGGTGAACAGCTGGGCGCCGGTGTCGCTCACCAGGATGCGCTGACGCACGTCCTCGCGAGTAGCGCTGGCCAGAGTCACTCCGCCGTACCGCACCTCGCTGGTGTCGCCGTACCGGCCCAGGCGGTCGGCAAGCTCGTTGTAGCTGTCCGCCTCCGCGGAGACGATCGCGGTGAGCTGACCGTCGCGGGCTCGGATGCCGGAGACCGGGTCGACCAGGTCACCGCGGTCCGGCAACCGCACCGGCTCCGCCGGGTCGGTGATCTCGGGCTGCAGCGACAGCACGCGGACGACCCGGCGCGCCGCGACCAGACCGCGCATCAACTGGTTGGCGAACTCGGTGGCCGTCCGCAGGGGCAGGACCAGGAACATCGCGTAGCCGTAGAACGCGACGAGCGAACCGGCGCTCAGCTCACCGCGCAGCGCGAAGTGCGCGCCGATGCCGACGACCAGCACGACGAAGACACCAGGCAGCAGCACCTGGGCGGCGTCGAGCACGGACTGGATCCGCGCAACCCGCACACCGGCCTGCCGGACCTGCTGCGACTCGGTGCGGTACCGACGGGAGAAGGACTCCTCACCGCCGATGCCGCGCAGCACCCGCAGACCGGCCACGATGTCGGAGCCGAGCGAGTTCAGCTCGCCGACTGCCTCGCGTTGCGCGAACTGCCGCCGGTGCAGCGGCCGCAGCATCGGGCCGAGGCAGAACAGCATCACCGGGACGCCGATCAGCACCACCAGGCCGAGCGTCGTCGAGGTGGAGAGCAGGATCGCGGCGACCACGACGAACGCGACGATCGCGCCGATGAACCGGGCCGAGATCTCCATCAGGTTGCCGATGTAGGCCAGGTCGCCGGCACCGATGCTGACCACCTCGCCGGTCGCCAGGTTCTTCGGCAGCGTCGCACCGAGGTCGGCCGACTTCCGGGTCACCACCTGCACCGTGCGGTACGCCGCGCTCAGCCAGTTCGTCACCGCGAACCGGTGCCGCATGATGCCGGCCAGCGCCTGCACCACCCCGACCGCGAACAGCACTGCCGTCCACCGCAACAGCCGCTCGCCGTCGCGGGCCGCGATGCCCTCGTCGATCGCCGTACCGAGAATGGCCGGGATGAACGCCTGCGACGCCATCCACAGGATGCCGAACGCCATCCCGCCGGCGAGCGTGCGCCACTGACCGCGCGCGACCCAGAGCAGGTAACGCGCCGGGGAGCGGTGATCGGGAACGCCGGGATCGGCGAGCGGGAGCTGTTTCATGACCTGTTCAGGCTAGGTGCGGCCACCGACAGTCCGCATGCGATTTAATCGCGTCTGGCCCGGCCGCGGTCGCGGCCCCGCCGGTGACGCCGCGTGCCCGGCCGGTGTCCGCCCGCACATCAAGAGAGCTTCACCTTGCGTTGGGCAACGAGTTCCCGGTGCGCCATGTCGGCCGCCTGTCCTGGAACCATGCTGGTGATAGCGCATCGGGGAGCGAGTGGCTACCGCCCGGAACACACGGCGGCGGCGTACCGCCTGGCCGCCGAGCAGGGCGCCGACTACCTGGAACCGGACCTGGTCGCCACCCTCGACGGCGTCCTGGTCTGCCGGCACGAGAACGAGATCTCCGGTACGACGGACGTCGCCGACCACCCGGTGTTCGCGGACCGGAGGATGACCAAGATCGTCGACGGGACCGCGGTGACCGGCTGGTTCGTCGAAGACTTCACGTACGCCGAGCTGCGGTCGCTGCGGGCGCGGGAACGGATGCCCGGGCTCCGGGCCGGCAACACGGCGTACGACGGCCTGGAGACGATTCCCACCTTCGACGAGGTGGTGGCACTGGCCCGGCAGGAGTCACAGCGGCTCGGCCGGCCGATCGGCGTCCTGCCGGAGATCAAGCACCCGGCGTACTTCCGGCGGCTCGGACTGCCGCTGGAGGAGTTGCTGACCGAGCGGATCCTGACCCTCGGGCTGCGCGGCGACGAGATCATGGTGCAGTCGTTCGAGCCGACCAGCCTGCGCCGGCTGTCGGTGATGACGCGCGTGCCGCTGGTGCAACTGGTGGACGCGGAGAGCGCGCCGAACGACTTCCTCCGGACCGGCGACGGGCGCACCTTCGCGGACCTGATCGAGCCGGCCGGCCTGCGCGAGATCTCGACGTACGCCCAGGTGCTGGCGCCGCACAAGGACCTGGTCATCCCACGCCGGTCCGACGGCTGCCTGGGGGAGCCGACCCGCCTGGTCGACCAGGCCCACCGCGCCGGCCTCGCCGTCCAGGTCTGGACCTTCCGTGCCGAGCGCCGCTTCCTCCCCATCGGCACCGACTTCCAGACCGAACTCCGCCGCTTCACCACCCTGGGCATCCAAGGCCTCTTCACCGACCACCCCGACCAGGCCGCACTCGCAGTACGCCAGACCGCCCTCCACGTCTAAAGCTCGGCGCGCAACTCCGCCAACACCTTGTCCGCAACAGGTGCGAGCTCGCGGTCGATCGCTCGGTTCTCGTCGAGCCCGAGTACGACCTGCGCACCGGTGCTGGGCCTGGTCCGGATGAGCTTCGTCCGCAGATACGTCGGGGGATGAGTGGCGTCCGTCCGCGTCTCGCGCTCCCGGCTCGCTCTGACGTGACGCTCGATCTCCCGCTTCGGCACCTCGTTCACAGCCCGCCGGACCGCCTCCAACGGTTCGATCTCGCTCCCGAAGCGCAATGCCCGCTCCATGGCCCGGTACGCCGTTTCGCCCAGCAAGAGCCGTTCCAGCGCGTGCGCAGTCGCCTCCGACCCGGCGACCTCAGCCGCCTTCCTGTCAGCCAGATACTCAGCCCGCTGACTGCTCCGCAGGAACGCACGGTCCAGCAACCAGCCGTAACCACGCACCAGCGCGCCCACAGTGGCATTGACCGTGCGCGTGATCAGGCCGACGTACGCACTGGTGGTCTCGTTGTAGGGATCGATGTCTCGCCGGTACAGATCCAGCGGTTGCGACGAGAACGTCGTTCGCAGTTCGTGCAGGATCGACTCGGCTGCTCCGATCACCCAGCCGTGCTCGGCATCGCCGTTCCGGCCATGCCCGAGCTCATGCGCCAGGATCGCGACCCGCTCCTGCGGGCTCAGGCCGGTCCACAGGGGCAGGCCGATGCAGACGACTGGGCGAAACCGCCAGCCGATCCTGCTGAACCACAGGTTCGGCTCGACGTCCACGACGACGGCTGCGACCTTCTGCGTGCCGACTGCCTCGGCGATGCGGTCCAGTACGCCGTACAGCGTTGGAGCTTGGTCGCGGGAGACCAGTTCAGCGTCGGACGGGAGTTTGTTGGCTCGGGGGCGAAAGACGAGGGCCAGGCAGAAGGTCAGCAGCGCCAGGATGGCGCTGAACCAGAGCGGCCGGTAGAAGAGGAGCAGCGCGATGGTGCAGGCCAGAGCCAGCAGAGGAAGAAGGAGTAGCAGCAGCGAGAGCAGGTAGGCGGCGACGCGGGCGGCGTCCCAGCTGGGGCGGTGGATGGTGCCTTTTTCCAGTTCGCGGTAGAGGGCGTCGGCGAGCTTGTGCTCGAGCCGGAGGCGCCAGGGCGGCGTGTGGTCGAGGGGCGGGGCCGGGTCGACGTTCCAGTCGCACCGGTCGCACCAGGTGACATACCGCCGTTCAACTCTGATCTGGTGCCCGCACTGGGGGCAGCGGACCACTTCCTCGGCACTCTGCACGCGAGAAGTGTGGCAGCCCGGGAGCAGGGTGACTGTCTGGTGTGTCGAGCGGAATTTGACTGGATGTAACGCTCCGTGTGCGTCTCGCGATGAACATTTGTCGGCCTTGCATCTGTGCGGCATCAGACGCATCGCCGGCGCCGACCTGAGTAACAGGGTGAATCGCGATTCGGTCATGTGACCGAATGGGGGGCAAGGCTTCATGACATACCGTTTCAATCCGCCACCGAACTGGCCGGCGCCACCCGCGGGGTTTACCCCCGAGCCCGGCTGGCTTCCTGATCCAGGTTGGCCGCCTCCACCGCCCGGGTGGCAACTCTGGGTCGACGACACAATCGGACCACCGTATGGTTCGACGCCGATGGTGGACAGCAGCGCTGCCGGCCTAGCGCCCGACGCGGTCCTGGTCTCGGATCAAGCGATGACCGCCGGACCGCCGGACCTTCAGAACGTCGCGGCCACGGTGGAAACTGCGCCGGGCAGCAGCGGCGGACCGCAGGCCTCGAGTTCATCGGCGGCGCGGGAAGGCACGGGCGGCCTCACCGTTCCGGTTCGGAGCCGCGAAGGACGGGGACTCTTCGGGGGAAAGAAGCGGCTGGAGAACGAGGTCGAAAGCCTGCGAACCCTGGTGGGGGAGCTCGGAGGCATGGACGCGCTGACCATCGCGGCGGAGACCGACCGGTTGCGCAGTGAGCTTGATGAGGTGCGGTCCTCCGTAGCGAAGGCGCGGCAAGAAGTCGCTGACGCTCAGGTCGAACTGGCGGCCGCACGCCGCGACGTCATTGCGACCAACGAGTTGGCGATGCTGCAAGAGGTCGGGATCTACGAGTACTCGCACCCGCTCGAGGACGCTGTTGCGTACAAGGGGCGGTTGGCCGAACTGAAGGACCGGTACAAAGTCCTGGCGAAGAACGGCAGGGCGGTAACTGCGACGACGAACTGGCAGGTCAACAACTCCGCCCGCGCTGGTGCCAAGATGGTGGCTGAGATCTCGAAGCTGATGCTACGGGCCTACAACGCTGAGGCGGACAACTGTGTGCGGACGGTTCGTCCTCACCGACTCGCGTCGAGTGTCGAGCGCCTCGGCAAAGCGCGAGAGTCGATCGCGCGGCTTGGGCAGAGCATGGACATCCGGATCAGTGCGGACTACCACGCGCTCCGCGTGACCGAAATCGAATTGACGGCGGACTACCTCGCGAAGGTCGAGGATGAGAAGGAGCGCGTCCGCGCGCAGCGCGAGCAACAGCGCGAGGAAGAGGCCGCCAGGCGGGAGTTCGAGCGGGAGAAAGCCCGGCTGTTGAAGGAACAGTCCCACTACGAGACGGCACTAGCTCGCGTTCGCGCCTCGGGCGATGCGGACGCGATCGCGCAACTCGAAGCCCAGATTGCGGAGATCGAGGCGTCGATCGCGGGCGTCGAGGCCCGGGAGGCGAACATTCGCACCGGATACGTCTACATCATCTCCAACGTCGGATCGTTCGGGCCGAAGATGATCAAGATCGGTATGACCAGACGGCTCGACCCCCTTGACCGGGTGCGCGAACTCGGTGACGCCTCGGTGCCTTTCAAGTTCGATGTCCACGCGATCATCTTCAGCGAGGACGCGCTGGGCCTGGAAGGCGCGCTGCATGCTGCATTCGCGACCAAGCGGGTCAACCGAGTGAATCTGCGGCGAGAGTACTTCTACGCGACTCCGGCCGAGGTTCGGGACGAGCTGGCGCGGATCGCCGGTCAGCATCTCGTGGAGTACCGCGACGTGCCGGAAGCGTTGGAATGGCGCGCAAGCGACCGGGAGCGTGAGGTAGTGGTAGGCACCGCAGACGCCGCGCTGTAGATTCCAGGCCCCGACCCCGCCGAAGGTGCGGCAGGGTGCGATGAGCCGGTTCACCCTGCCGCACGTCCGCGGTGGTATCTGCGCCGTGCAGCGCGGATCATGCCGCCGGGGGCTTGTTGTTGTTGGTGTCGTCGTAGATGCGGGAGGCGATGTCGGCCTCGGGGCTCGGGGGCTGGTTCACCGACTGCTGGACGTTCTGCCAGACCGCCTTGCCGTCGGCCTCCGGGATCACGATCCAGGCGACCAGATAGCCGATCAGGGCGGTGCCGCCGGTGAGCAGGGTCAGGCCGACGACGGCGAGGCGGACCAAGGTCACGTCGATGTTCAGGTACTCCGCGATGCCGCCGGAGACACCGGTGAGCATCCGCTGGTCGCGGGACCGGCGGAGGACCTTGCCGGACAGGTTGGAGAACGGTGCGTTGGAGTTCGTCATGGCTCAACTCTCCCGCCTGAGGGGCTCCGGCCACATCCGGATCGGTACCGACCCGACCCTGGTCCGACCCCGGAGACCCCGAGCCGGCGCCCTGACGACTTTCGGCCCGGAACGTGCCGGACGGGGCGGTGGGTGGGCGCAGCAAAAGTGCCAGATCGGGGCGGTGGGGTAGGGCAGAGAAAGTGTCCGTGGCCGCACCTACTGTCGGGGGATGGACGTCGACGTGCTGACGAAGGTCGTGCTCGGGCTGCCGGGAGTGGAGGAACACGAGGGCTGGGCGGGTCAGCCGGTCTTCAAGGTGCGGAACAAGAGCTTCGCGTACCTGTCAGAGGACGGGACCAGGCTGATGCTCAAGGCGCTGCGCGAGGAGCAGGAGGCGCTGGTCGCCGAGGACCCGGAGGTCTATTCGCCCGCCTGGGCCTCCAGCCGGTTCGCCTGGGTCGACGTCGACATCGCCGCCGCGGACGACGAGGAGCTTCGTGAGTTGGTCACCGAGGCGTGGCGGCTGAGCGCCCCGAAGTACTTGATCAAGCAGCTGAACGACTAGAGCGTCCTGCGGACGAGGACCCAGCGGGGGTTGGTCCGGCGTACCTCGGTGAAGCCGGCGCCGAGAAAGACGGAGAGCGGTCCGCGGTAGAGGTCGGCCGACGAGACGCCGGTGGCCTTCGGGACGTCGACCGCACAGCCTTCGACAGCGGAGGCGCCGTACGACCGGGCGAAGTCGACCGCGCCGAGCGCGAGCTCCCCGGCGAGGCCCTGACGACGGTGGCCCACCGGTACGACGAAGCAGGTGATCACCCAGGCGTTCGGGCGGTCGGTGCGCCAGTTGGGTGATGCCTCCACCCGCGGGTACGCCGTCCGCGGGGCGACCGCACACCAGCCGACCGGCTCGTCTCCGTCGTACGCGAGCACGCCGGGCGGGATCTCGCCGTGGCAGACCTGCCGGCGCAGGGCGCGGCGGTTGCTCTCCCGGTTCGCGGTGTCCCACTGCCGCCCGCGCAGCCGGAAGTACTGACAGAAGCAGCGAGCCGGATCCCCGCGCTCGCCCATCACCGCGGCCACGTCGGACCAGGTGTCCGGGCCGGCTGGTCGCACATCCACCATGGGGCTACCGTAGCGAGGGCCGGCTTGCACTCGTCCGGGTCGAGTGCTAAAACTTGGTTAGCACTCCAAGGGTGAGAGTGATAAGGCTCGTGCCCACGGAGTGTGACAGAAGACGGCCTCGATGAGGTGCCGGAAGCGCGACGGGACGTGAGCGTCGCGGCGCCGGCGCCGTCCGTCGCGGGCATCCCGGCCGGCTGAACCACAAAGACTCGACGCGGGAGGACTCGCGGAGAATGCCCAAGCTGATTTCGTTCGATGAAGAGGCGCGCCGCGGCCTCGAGCGAGGGATGAACACCCTCGCCGACGCGGTCAAGGTGACGCTCGGCCCCAAGGGCCGCAACGTCGTACTGGAGAAGAAGTGGGGCGCCCCCACGATCACCAACGACGGCGTCTCCATCGCCAAGGAGATCGAGCTCGAGGACCCGTACGAGAAGATCGGGGCCGAGCTCGTCAAGGAAGTTGCCAAGAAGACCGACGACGTCGCAGGTGACGGCACCACCACCGCCACCGTGCTGGCCCAGGCTCTCGTCCGCGAGGGTCTGCGCAATGTCGCGGCCGGCGCCAACCCGATGAGCCTGAAGCGGGGCATCGAGAAGGCGACCGAGGCGGTCAGCGAGCAGCTGCTGGCGCTGGCCAAGGACGTCGAGACCCGGGAGCAGATCGCTTCCACCGCCTCGATCTCCGCCGCCGACACCCAGGTCGGCCAGATCATCGCCGAGGCGATGGACAAGGTCGGCAAGGAAGGCGTCATCACCGTCGAGGAGAGCAACACCTTCGGCCTCGAGCTCGAGCTCACCGAGGGTATGCGCTTCGACAAGGGCTACATCTCGCCGTACTTCGTCACCGACGCGGAGCGGATGGAAGCGGTCCTCGACGACCCGTACATCCTGATCGTGAACAGCAAGATCTCCAGCATCAAGGACCTGGTCCCGGTGCTGGAGAAGGTGATGCAGACCGGCAAGCCGCTGGCCATCATCGCCGAGGACGTCGAGGGCGAGGCGCTGGCCACCCTGGTCGTCAACAAGATCAAGGGCACCTTCAAGGCCGTCGCCGTCAAGGCGCCGGGCTTCGGTGACCGCCGCAAGGCGATGCTGGTCGACATGGCCGTCCTGACCGGCGGCGAGGTCATCTCCGAGGAGGTCGGCCTCAAGCTCGACTCCGTCGACCTCGACCTGCTCGGCCAGGCCCGCAAGATCGTCGTCACCAAGGACGAGACGACCATCGTCGAGGGCTCGGGCGACGCGGACCAGATCGCCGGCCGGGTCAACCAGATCCGCGCCGAGATCGAGAAGTCGGACTCCGACTACGACCGCGAGAAGCTGCAGGAGCGGCTGGCCAAGCTGGCCGGCGGTGTCGCGGTGATCAAGGTCGGCGCGGCCACCGAGGTCGAGCTGAAGGAGCGCAAGCACCGCATCGAGGACGCCGTTCGCAACGCGAAGGCGGCCGTCGAGGAGGGCATCGTCGCCGGTGGTGGCGTGGCCCTGCTGCAGGCGTCCGTGGCGGCGTTCGAGAAGCTGGAGCTCGAGGGTGACGAGGCGACCGGTGCGCAGATCGTGCGCCAGGCCGTCGAGGCGCCGCTGAAGCAGATCGCGATCAACGCCGGCCTCGAGGGCGGCGTCGTGGTGGAGAAGGTCCGCAACCTCGAGCCGGGTCACGGCCTGAACGCCGCGACCGGTGAGTACGTCGACCTGATCGCCTCCGGCATCATCGACCCGGCGAAGGTGACCCGGTCGGCGCTGCAGAACGCGGCCTCGATCGCGGCCCTGTTCCTCACCACCGAGGCGGTCATCGCCGACAAGCCGGAGAAGGCTGCGGCCGCCGGCGGCGGTGCCCCCGACATGGGCGGCATGGACTTCTGATCCACTGAGGTCCACAGCACACAGCAGCAAGCAGCGGTCCCGGGCTCCCCGCCCGGGACCGCTTCGCGTCTCTGGGGCTAGCTGCGGAGGGTGGTGTTGAGGCGGTGGTAGAGGGTGCCCTGGCGGGTGTGGGTTGGGCTACGGGGCGGCCAGCGGCGTACGACGTCGCGGATGACGGGTGAGGCGTGGTCGATCGCCCAGCGGATCTCCTCGTCACCCAGGTGGGGATCGCCGGACGCCAGTTCGCGGGCCTGGGCGAGGTAGACGGCCGAGGCGAGGACGTGCTTCAGCTGGTCCGGGTTGTCGATGTCGTGAAGGTACGGCGCTCCGGCCGCACCGAGCGCGGACCGGGCTGCGGCCGAGGCCGCCGGATCGCCGACCTCACCGGCGGCCTTCTGCGCCGCCCAGGCGGCCGAGCGTTGCCACCTCGTCCGCTCGGCCCCGTTCGCGTAGGCCCGGGCGGCTTCGATCGCCTCGCGCGGACGGGTGTCGCCGGGAGCCACTGCCTCGAACAACGGCAGCGCGCGTTCGGCGCAGTCGACGGTGTACTGGGTGACCGCACGACGCTCTTCATCGGTCAGCTTCATGTGTGTCAATCGTATCTTTGAAGCTCCGTGTGGAGACTTCTGCAGCACACGCCACCCGGCCGCGCTGCAGAAGTCTCAAACCGGGATCGGAAGGCCGCCCGGACGAGGTGGCGCCGGTTCGGCCCAGGAGTGAATAACCGTTGGACGATGACCTCGCCGACGGCCTAGTGTCTGCCGCGGCGAGAAGGGCCCGAGCGGAAGGAGCGACCGATGAACACACTGACTTGTTTCCCGGCGCGTCCTGCCCGCTCGCACAGCTCGCACTGAGCGGAGCCGCGCGCCTCCTGCTGGAGGTTTCGTGAACATCCGCACCACTGTCGAGGCCGACCTCGACACCATCCATGCGCTGATCGAGCGGCAGTCGGTCAACACCGTCACCCGCGAGCGCTACGACGATTTCGTTGCCGACGGCTACTACCGGAACGACTGGAACCGGGTCGTCGAGGAGGACGGCGAGATCCGGGCACTGGCCATCTGGTGGGGTCCGCCCGACCATGACCACCCGTTCAGCATCGACGGCCTGTACCACGTCGGCGACGGCGATCCGGTGCCGGCCTGGACGGCGCTGATCGAGCACACCCTCGAGAGTCGCCCGGCCGACGCCGAGCCGCCGGAGTACCACTTCTTCCTGCCCGCTGACTGGAAGGACCGGCCGGACCTGGTCGCCGAGCTCGCGCCGCGCCGGAAGGCGGCCGAGGCGGCCGGCCTGACCGGGGTCACCGAGCGACTCCGGTACGAGTGGAAGCCGGAGTACGGCCTGCCACCGCGCTCCACCAGGCTGCGGTTCGAGCCGGCCGATGACGAGGCCTTCGTGGACGTGTTCCGTCAGGTGTCCGCGGGCAGTCTCGACGCCGCGACCGCACGGGAGATCGCCCGCCTCGGCGTCGACGGCGAGGCCCGCGAGACACTCGAGGTGTACAAGTCGATGCCGAACAGCGACCGCTCCTGGTGGCGGCTGGCGTACGAGTCGGGTGCCGGGGCGGGGAAGGAATCAGGCACAGCGGGCAAGCTGGTCGGGTTCGCGATCCCGTCGGCGAACCAGGGCGGGCTGACGGTCGGGTATCTCGGCGTACTGCCCGAGCATCGCGGTCACCGTTACAGCGACGACCTGCTGGCCGAGATCACCCACATGCTCGCGGAGCTGGACGCCGAGCGCATCACGGCGGACACCGACTTCGGCAATGTGCCGATGGCGCGGAGCTTCGAGCGCGTGCATTACCGGAACTTCGCGGTCCGTTTGGTGCTGTCCTTCCCGGCGAACTGATCGCCGGCCCCCCGGCGCGTTCAACTCGGGCGCGCCGAGGGGCAGACGGCAACGATTTCCACCCCTATGCTCCCTGACATGTCAGAAAGCTCCGGCGGGTGCCGGGGCCGGGGGAGGTCCGGCGATGCGTGACATCGCGCTGATTCTGCACGTCGCCGCGGGAGTGCTGGCGGTGCTGATGGGCCTGCCGGCGATCGTCCTCACCCTGCGTCGGCGCCGGCTGAACTGGGCCGGCGAGATCTACCACTGGGCGGTCGCGGTCGTCTGCCTGACCGCACTCGTGATGGTCCCGTACGACTGGGGCCGGCTGTGGTTCTTCTGGCCGATCTCGGTCGCGTCGTACCTGTTCGTCTATCTCGGGCAGCGTGCCGCGGAGGCGCCCGGCGGGCTCTGGTACCGCGGGGTGCTGCGAGGGTACGGCGGGGGCTGGATCGCGCTGTGGACGGCCATTCTGGTGGTCAGCGCACCCCAGCAGCCGTGGTCGTGGGTGATCCCGATCGTGGCCGGCTCCGCGATCATCGAGTGGCTGTGCTTCAAGCCGCTGCCGGGCTGGACCAGAGAGATCCAACCCGGCAGGTGAAGGCTCACCGCAGCGGGCCGAAGAACACCCTCAGATCGTCGGCCAGCAGGTCGGGCACCTCCATCGCCGCGAAGTGACCGCCGCGCTCGTACTCCTTCCAGTGGCTCATCTGCCCGGCCGGGTCCGCCAGGCTCTTGATCGCCGTCTCGGCTCCGAACACCGCAACTCCGGTGGGCGGTCCGGCCACCTCGGGCGAGCTCCATCCTTCCGAGTCACCCGCCGCCTGCTGAGCGGCGAAAGCCTTCCAGGCCTGCATCCCCTCGTAGACGGCGTGCGCCGACGAGGCGCCGGACCCGGTGAACCAGTACAGGCTGACGTTCGTGAGCAGCTGATCCCGGTCGACCGCTTCCTCCGGCAGTTTGTGGATCGGGTCGGTCCACTCCGCGAACTTCTCCACGATCCAGGCGAGCTGCCCGATCGGCGAGTCGTTCAGCGAGTACGCCAACGTCTGCGGTCGCGTCGACTGCAGCACCAGATACCCGTACCCCTCGTCGAGCATCCGGTTGAACCGCTCGGCGCGCACCCGGTCCACCTCCGCCAAGCCCTCCAACGGCAGCGGGTCCCCGAACGGCGTACCCGCGCTCACACCCGCCAGATGCACGCCGACGACGTGAGCCGGATCCACCATCGGCAGCATCCCCGCGACCCCGGATCCGACATCGGTCCCGTGCGCGGCGTACCGCTCGTACCCGAGCCGGCTCATCAGCTCCGCCCACATCTGCGCGACGCCGAACAGGTTGAACCCACCCGGCCCGAGCGGCGTCGAGAACCCGTACCCCGGCAGTGAAGGTACGACGACATGGAACGCGTCGGCCGGGTCACCGCCGTACGCGGCCGGATCGGTCAGCCGGCCGATCATCTGCTGGAACTCCACCGGGGACCCGGGCCAGCCGTGAGTCAGGATCAGCGGCAGCGCGTCCGGCGAGGCCGACCGCTGATGGAAGAAGTGGATCCGCTGCCCGTTGATCTCGGTGACGAACTGCGGGATCTCGTTCAGCGCCGCCTCGGCGGCGCGCCAGTCGTAGCCGTCGGACCAGTACGCCGCCAGCTCCTGCAGGTAGGCGACCGGAACGCCGCGGCTCCAGTCGTCCACCGGGGGTGTGGCCGGCCAGCGAGCGCCGGCCAGCCGCGCCTTGAGGTCGTCGACCTCGGCTTGCGGGATCTCGATCCGGAAGGGCCTGATGTCTGGGTTCGTCGTCATGCCCTCAGGCTAGAAATAATTGCGGCGAGGATCTTTCCGCAATTGCTCAGGCCTGACCGGCTTTTTCCTGCGGAGTGGCCTTCCGTACGACGAGCCGCGTCCAGGCTCCGACGTAGATCCGGTCGTCGGGGCTCAGCTCACGCCGCTGGCCCGGGACGATCGGGTCCTCGGGGAGCGGGCCGGCCGCCGGAGCGACGTAGGTCCCGTTGGACGACTGCAGATCCTCGACCCACCAGCGGGTGCCGTCGGTGGTCAGCTGAGCCTGGCGGCGGCTGACACCGGTGTCGTCACCGCAGTCGATCTCCGGGTTGATGTTGCGACTCCGGGACGGCCGGCCGATCAGCACGCTCTTCTCGGTCAGCGGGATCACCACCGGCAGCCCCGCCGACGGACAAGGGTCGTCACTCTGCTGTACGGCGTACCAGTCCGGATCGACCCAGCGTTCGACGACCCACTCCGCGGTCTCGGTGGGCGCCGGCGGCACCGGCGGCGGTGCGGTCGGCAGGTCGAGTGACGAGGCCGGGCGCGGCATGGTGCCGGTGGTGAAGTCGTAGCCGCAGTTCTCACAGAACAGGGCGTCCGCGACGGCCGGCTCCGAGCAGTTCGGGCAGGTCTGGCTCGCGGGCGGCGGAGCGGCGACAGCCGGTGCCGGGATGCTCGCCGCGGCCGGGGTGGCCGCGGCGCCGATCGGCAGGCCGCAGACGTCGCAGTAGTCGGTCGAGACCGACGGGTGCCCGCTCGGACAGCTGACTGTCGTCATTTCTTCACCCGGGTGGTCTTGGTGGACGCGGTGTCGAGGGCCATCTCGTCGGCCTTCTCGACGGTGCGCTTCAGCCGCACGGTACCGGTCTCCTGATCCTCGATGTCGACGACCTTGCGCAGCCGGGTGGTGGCCTCCTCGTTGCCCGTCTGGGCGGCGAGCTGAACCGCCCGGCCGAGCTTGGTCGTCGCGGTCGCGGTGTCACCGGCGGCCTTCGCGGCCAGACCCTCCTGGATCGCCTCGGCCAGCTCGGTCTGGCCGGTGTAGTGCGCGACCTCCGGGCTGATCCGCGTGGTCAGCGCCTCGTCCGCGGACCACAGCGCCTTGACCAGGCCCTGCGCGACCACGTCGTCGCCGATCACCAGTTGCACCCGGGCGGCGAGCTGCTCCTGCCCGATCGCCTTGGCGGCGAGGCGGATCGCCACGTGGTAGTCGCGCGACTCGTCACCCCACGAGCCGGTCGGGTACGAGCCCGTCAACGGGTTGACCGCCGTACGCCGTGAGGTCAGGTCCTCGACCGTGGGGGCGACCTGGCGGACGAACAGGACCTCCGCGCCCTGCGGAGCCCACACCCGCAGGTCGGCCTGCGCGACACCGCGGCTCATCGCGTTCTGGATCAGCTTGGAGAACTCGGCGGCCAGTTGGTCCGGGGCCGGGATGATGTCGACGGTGCCGAGCAGCGCTCGCGCGATCCGCCGTACCTCGTCGACCTGCCAGGCGACGCCGACGCCGCGGCAGTCGCACTGGAACTCGCCGGTGACCGCCTCGATCGTCTGGGTCAGCACCTCCGGCGTCTCGTGCTGGTTCTCGCCGTCGGTGAGCAGGATGGCGTGCTTCTGGGTAAGCGACGGCACGGTCTTGAAGACCCGGGACGCCAGCCGCAGCCAGGTGCCCATCGCGGTCCCGCCGTCGGCGTAGAACCGGGACACCGCGTCCTTGGCCTGCTGGCGGGTGAACTGGTCCATCCGCACCATCACCGGCTCCGGCGACGGCGGGTAGGCCAGCTGGGCCCGGTCGTTGCCGGAGATCACCGCGAACCAGACGCCGTCCAGGATCTGGTCGAGCGCGGTCTGCGCGGCGTACGCGGCGGCCCGGACGCCGTCGGCGCCCATCGAACCGGAGGTGTCGACGATGATGATCTCGCCCGCGTCTCCACTGCCGGACTGCCCGGCCGCACCGGCGCCGCTGCAGTCCACCGTGACGATGGCGTGCACGTCGGTGCCGCCGTCGGGCAGGAACTCGTTCTGGTAGACGGTGGCGGTGAACTCGGCCATGGGTGCAGCGTCCTTTCTGCGAAAGAGCGGAGTTAGAGCCGCGCCAGGGCGACGGTGATGTTGTCCTGGCCGCCCTGGGCGTTGGCCCAGTCGACCAGCGCGGACGCGGTGGCCAGGGGCTCGCCACCGTGCGCCGCAGCGGTCTGACGTACGAGGTCGGCCAGCGGTGCCGCCTCGGAGCAGTAGTTCCACAACCCGTCCGAGCAGACCACGATCCAGCCCGGGCCGGTGACCTGGACGGTCGTCGTCCGGGGGGTGTGGTCCGGGGCGTCCTTGCCCAGCCAGCGGGTGATCGCATGCGCGTGCGGACCCGATTCGGCCTCCGCCCGCGAGATCCCGGTGGCGATCAGTTCGGCGGCCCACGAGTCGTCCACGGTCAGCGCGATCGGCTCGGCATCGTCGGGGAACCAGTACGCGCGACTGTCCCCGACCACACCGGCCACCAGCAGGCCGTCCTCGAGCACCGTCGCCACGAACGTGCAGGACGCCGGGTTCGGGCTGTCCGGACTGGTGTTGTCCAGTACGGCGTCGTTGGCCGCATCGGCGGCCGCCTTGAGCCGCGCCGCGATCGCACCACTCCGAGACGACTCGGTGCCGATGCCCTGCGCGTGACCGGCCTCGAGTACGTCGCGAGCAGCACGGGCGGCGGCCAGACTCGCCACGTCCGAGTCGAGGGACGAGCTGACCCCGTCGCAGACGACCAGGAGAGCACGGCTGCCCGGCTCCGGGTCGGCCGCGAGGGCCATGGCGTCCTCGTTGCGGGTGTGCCGGATGCCGCGGTCGCAGACGCCGGCCACCCAGGGCGCGGGCTGCTCCTCGAAGTGGTCGCGCGGCTTGGCGGCCTTGGTGCCGCAGGTCTCGCAGTACCCGTCGGCACCGACCACGCCGCCACACGACTGGCACGGGCTCACCGGGGCGGTGTTGATCTCCACCGTCGGCTCGGTGTCCGTGTCCAGTGCCGGTTTGCTGGGAGCGGCCGGTTTGAGCTCCGCCCCGCAGGCCTCGCAGAAGCGGTCCGCCTCGGACACCGGGCCACCACAGCTGGGGCAGACCGTCTGGGTCGTACTCGTCATCGCAACGTCCATCCTCGAACCTCGTTGGCCAGGTCGACCAGGGCGATCCGTTCCTGCCGGGTCTGCGCGTGATCCGCCAGTTGACGGTAGGTGGCCTCGAGCCCGTCCCGCAGAGCCGGCTCGGTCGCCTCCCGTCCGTCGATCCGCAGCCCTGCCTGCGGACCGGACTGCTGGACCTGCGCCAGCGCCGTCCGGAACACCTCCGCGGCCAGGTTGGCCCGGTCGACCGGATCGATGGTCAGTGACTCGATACTGTCCATCGCGTCGGCCAGCGCGGGAAGGCCACGCCCCGATCCTGCCAGGAGACCGGCTCGCTGGCGACGGGCCCGGATGTACGCGCCGCTGGTCCGCGGTACCAGGTCGAGCGCCGCGATGGCGCCGTCCAGGTCGTTCCGCCTGGTGCGGATCTCGGCCAGCCCGAAGGCCGCCGGTGCGATGTAGTTGGCGTCGGTGCGGGCACAGGTGAGATAGAGGCCTTCGGCAACGTCGTACTCACCGCTGAGCTGGCAGGCGATGGCCAGGGCCAGCTTCGGCGCGAGTTCACCCGGCACCTGGCCGTAGACGGCGTTGAAGGCCGACTGGGCAGCGGCGGCGTCGCCACGGGCCAGTGCGACCAGTCCGGCCATCCAGACGGCCCGCCACTCCCACGGGTCCCCAGCGAGCAGGTCGGCGACCGCTGTGTCGACTATGTCGTAGCGGTACTCGCCCACCTCGAGGGCCGTCTCGGCGATCTCCAACAGGATCTCAGGAGACGGCTCCGGCGCGTCCACGAGCAGTTCGAGCCGCTTGGAGGCGTCCGGGACGCTGACGGTCTTCAACCAGCCGGCCATCTTGTCGCTGTCGTCCCGCACCAGCGACGGGAGTTGCTGCCAGGGCGCGGCCTTGTCGCCCAGGCCGGCTGCCTTGTCGCCGGGCGTGCCGAACAGCAGCGACGACGCGGAGTGCTGCGCCGCCTTGACGCCCTGCTTGTCCGCGACGACCTCACGCAGTACGCCGAGAAGCTGCACCCGGAGCTCGTCGGCGGTCTGGAAGCGGTCCGCCGGATCCTTGGCACACGCCTTCTGGAGCAGCCGGTAGACCGAGTCGTACTTCTGGAACAGCGGTACGTCGTTCACCGGCGGCAGCGACGCCACGTACCGGGACTGGTAGCCGCGGAACTCCATCGCCAGTACGCACAACGTCCGGCCGAGCGTGTAGATGTCGGAGGCGATCGACGGGCCGACGTCAGGGACCTCGGGTGCCTGGAAACCGACCGTGCCGTAGATCGCGGAGTCCAAGTCGTCGATCCGCCGGACCCCGCCGAGGTCGATCAGCTTGACCGCGTCGCCCACCTGGATGATGTTGTCCGGCTTGAAGTCGCAGTACAGCAGGCCGAGGTCGTGCAGGTACGAGAAGGCCGGCAGGATCTCCAGGATGTACGCGATCGCCTGGTCGATCGGCAGCGCGTCGTACTGCCCGTTGTTGGCGGCCATCCGCTGCTTGAGCAACGTCTTCAGCGAGGTGCCGCCGACGTACTCCATCACGATGTAGCCGGCGCCCTCGTGGGAGACGAAGTTGTAGATCTCCACGATCAGCGGGTGCTCGACCCGGGCCAGGAACTGCTGCTCGGCGATCGCGGCCGCGACGGCGTCCGGGTCCTCGGAGTTCAGCAGGCCCTTCAGCACCACCCAGCGGTCGGACACGTTCTTGTCCCGGGCCAGGTAGATCCAGCCGAAACCACCGTGGGCCAGGCACCCGGCCACCTCGTACTGCCCGCCGACCAGGTCGCCCGGGTGCAGCTTCGGCGAGAACGAGTACTTGCTCCGGCACTTCGGGCAGAACCCCTCCGTGCGGCCGGGCTGGTCGCCGCGGGCGCGGCCGACCGGGTTGCCGCAGTTGGGGCAGTTCCGCCGGTCCTCCGGGACCATCGGATTGGCCAGGATCGCTTTGCTCGCGTCGATCTCGGGGATCGACGGCACCTGCGTCAGGCCCGCACCCAGCCGTGCACCGCGCAGCCGGGTGGACGACGTACCCAGCCGCCGCGTGAGCTTGGAGCCCGCCGCGGCAGCCCTCGCGGATCCGAGTGGTGTCGAAGCGAGTCGGTTCGACGCGCGCGAGACGGTCGACGGCGTGTTGATCGGATCAGGTTCGTCCGGAGTCGTCACGGCCGGGGCACCGGCGACAGCCGACGGGCTCGTGGCTCCCTCAGGTGCGGGCGAACCGCAGACGTCGCAGTACCCGTCCACGAACGTGCCGGTGCAGCCCGGCTGCGTGCACGTACCGCTCGACGCGGTTGTCCCACCGGTGGAGGCGGGTGAGCCGCAGACGTCGCAGTACCCGTCCAGAATCGTGCCCGTGCAGCCAGGCTGCGTACAGGCCATGGTCGTCGTCATCTGGTCCCTCCGGTGCTCTCCAGGTAGGCCTGGTACGCCGTGACGAGTGCACCGAGCCGAGCCAGGTCCACCGGCTCCGACTCGATCACCGCACGCCCACGCCGGTACAACTCGGCAAGATCTTCGTTGCCCGGTGCAACGGCGGCCGCCTTCACCTGATACGCGTCCAGCCGGGCGGCAAGCTCGTCACGCCGTTCCAGCGCCGAGCCGTACGCCGACTGCGCCTGACCGAGCGCCCGCCGTACGGCGTCCAACCGGGCCAGGTACTTCTCCAACTCGGCGGGGGTGTTCGGCACCGGGCCGATCGCGGTCACATCCGGTACGGCGAGACGCGGAGCCGGTCGCACCGCGGCCACGGCCCGGTCGGCAAGCGCCCGTACGGCGATGCCCTGCGCCTCCAACTCACCGCGCAGCGAGCGGGCGCGAGCGACGTCGGCCGCACGCTCCTTGCGGGTCGCGGCGCCGACGATGAGATCGCGCTCGGTCCGGGCCGCGTCGATCTCCAGCGGGCCGATCAACCCGCCGATGTCCGCGCCGCGTTTGTTGCGCTCGGCAAGGTCCGTGAGGCGGCGGTCGAGGTCGTGATGTGTGGCCATCGCCGCGTTGCGGGTGGTCGCCGGCTCCTGCTTGACCAGATCGTTGATCCGCTCGACCTGCGCGCGCAGCTGACGCAGTCGCGCGGCGAGGTCGGCGTCGCCGGGCTCCAGCGCCAGCTTGGCGCGCAGGCTGGACGCCAGCGCGTCCGACAACTTGCATGCCTCAGGCAACGAAACCGCGAGCGAGCCGCCGGCGCCGCCGGTGTCCAGACCGCCCCAGATCAAGGTCGAGATCCGCTCGGTCTCGGCCGGGCCGACCCGGCCGGAGTCCCAGCTGACGAGGATCAGCTCGTACCGGTCCGACACCGCCTTCCACACCGCCATGCTCAGTACGACGTCCGCACTCAACGCATCCGCGTCGGGGGAGTGCAGCGCAGCCTGGTCGAGCTCGTCCAGCTCCGCCTTCCGCCGATCGCGCCAGGTCCCGAGCGCGTCGAGAAACGGCAACAGTTCCGTCGCCGGGATGCTGCTGCCCATCCGTCCGGGCGGCGCCGGAGCCGAGGCCGCCGGCGTACGAACGGTCATGACGGGGGAATCCGGCCGTAGAGAGATGGCGGAGGTGACGACAGCTTGCCGAGCGCGGGCTGGAGCCACTTGATGTACGAACCCATCCAGGTGCCGTCCGCCTTCATCCGGTCGAGTACCTGGTTCACGAATTGCACGAACTCCGGGTGTTTGAGCGACATGCCGAGGCCGTACGGCTCGTCGCTGAACCGCTCCGGCAGCACCTTCGCGTACGGGTCCTGCGCGACGTCGCCGGCGAGCACCGTGTCGTCACCGGTGATCCCGTACGCCTTGCCGGACTGGAAGAGCGCCAGGCAACCGGTGTCGGTGTCGGCCGTGATCGGTACCGCCTTGGGGTTCTTCTTCTTGAGGTTGTCCAGACTGGTCGAGCCGGCCGGAGCGCAGATCGTCCTGCCGTCCAGATCCTCGAGACTGGTCGCGGTCGAGTCGACCGGCACCAGCGTCTTCTGCCCAGAGCGGTAGTACTCGGCCGAGAAGGCGATCTGCCCCCAACGAGCGCAGTTGATCGTCATGTTGCGCGCGACGATGTCGACCTGATCGTTCTGCAGCACCGGGATCCGCTGCGGGCTGGAGATGACGCGCAGTTCGATCTTGTTCGGGTCGCCGAAAATCGCCTTCGCGACGGCCCGGACCATGTCGATGTCGAAGCCCTCGATCTTCCCGGAGACCGGGTTGCGCGCGCCCAGGTTCAGGCTGTCCGCCGACACACCGGCGATCAGCCGACCGCGCGCCTGAATTTGTGCCATGTACGTGCCGGCCGGCATCGCGTTGGGCTGCGGCATCGGGCCCTCGGGGGCGTACGACGCCAACGGATTCCCGCAGTCCGGCTGCGGGGCCGGGGGAGCGGCCGACGCTTGGGACGGCTGCACCTTCGGGGGGATCTGCGTCGCGTCGTAGTCACCTGAGCCGCAGGCGGTGGCGGCGAGCAGGAAGGCGACCGACGCCGCGACCGGGGCGAGCAGCTTCTTCATCGGTACTCCTCCAGGCGCTGCGACATTCCCCAGGCGACGAGTAGGGCGGCGGCGATGCCGATCGGGAGGCCTAGCCAGCCGATCGGGGGGAGGCCGTCGCGGGCGGCGGACAGTTCGGTCCGGACGGCGTCGCTCGTCGTCTTCAAGCGGCTGCCTGAGGTGTTGTCGAACTCGGTGAACGCGAGCACGGAGTTTGCGTCCGGCGTCTTGCCGACGGCCAGCGCGACGGCCGCGTCCCATTCGCCTCCGGTGTCGCGGCTCCGCACCACCTTGTGCACCTCGTCGTAGTCGTTCCACTGCGACCGCAGTCCCGCGTCGTTCAGCTCGTTCAACTGCTCCGCGACGACCGCGGCCGACGCGTTGTAGGCCTTGTCGAAGGCGTCACCGGAGCCGCGCGCGATCAAGGTGAGGCTCTCGTTCGAGCGGGCGTCGTACGCCGCGATCCTGGCGCGGGACAAGGCCAGCGTGTCCGAGTACGCGTCGTCGCGGGTGTCCGAGGCGGAGCCGGACGCTCTGGACAGCGCGACTCCGCCGATGACGGTGGTGAGGAGGACGAGGGCTGCGCCGGCGGCGATGGGGACATTGATGTAGCGATGGGTACGGCGGGCCAGCCAGCGCAGGGTGACGGCGAAGACGACCAAGGTCAGCAGGCCGCCGGCGAGGACCCAGATGTTGCCCTGGCCGATGCCGTCGAACTCGGAGTCGACACGCTCCTCGTTGGCCTGCACCAGTGCCTTCACCAGCGGGAGGGAGTCCTGCTGCAGTACGGCGTTCGCGTCCTTCAGGTACTGCGATCCGATCGGGAGACCCTGGCGGTTGTTCGCCCGGGCCTGCTCGATCAGGCCGCCGTACGTGATCAGCGTCTGGTTGAGCGCGCCGAGCGCGTCCTTGTCGGCGGGTTGCGCGTTCGCGGCCTCGGCGATCAGGCGGCCGGCCTCGGCCATCGACTCGACGAAGTGCTGACGCTGCTCGGGTGGCTCGAGACCGCCGACCAGGAAGGCGTTGGTGGCGTCGGCGTTCGCGCTGACCAGGTTCGTGTGGATCGCCTGGATGCGGACCAGTTGGGCAGCGTTCGCCTCGGCGCGGGTCAGCGCGCCGTCGGACTGCCGGAAGCCTTGCGCGGCGGCGAGGCCGAAGACGACGCTCATCGCCGCGGCCAGGATCAGGAACGCGCGCATCCGGCCCGGTGTGCCCTCGAACCACTCGGCGACCGGGCTGCGGCGGCCGGGCGTGGGGAAGGCGGGCTGCTGAACGGCGGGCGGGGCCGGCTGCTGGGCCGGCGGCGACCAGGCCGCGGGCGGCGGCGCACTCTGGGTCTGGGTCACGCCTGTTCTCCTTGCTCGGACTGATCCTGCTGCGCGGCCTCGGGCTGTTCGGGTTCGTCGGTGAGGTCTTCGGCGAGGATCTGACGCAACTGGTCCTTGGTGGGTGCCGTGACGTCGCGCAGCCGCCAGGCGTGCCGGCCGATCGCGGCCTCCAGCACGTTCCGGGCGAACCTGCCGTTGCCGAACGACCGGCCCCGCGGGGTCGCGGCGAGGATCTCTCGGAACTTCGCCAACGCGTCCGCGGTCAGTTCGTAGTCGGCGCCCTCGGCGAGCCCGGTGAGGATGTCGGTGAGCTCGTCGTCGCTGTAGTCGTCGAACGCGATCGTGGTCCGGAACCGGCTGGCCAGCCCCGGGTTCGCCGCGATGAACGCCTCCATCGGCTCCGGGTAGCCGGCCACGATGACGACCAGGTCGTCGCGCCGATCCTCCATCTCCTTGACCAGCGTGTCGACCGCCTCCCGGCCGTACTGGTCGGCGCCGAACTCACCCGCGGTCAGGCTGTACGCCTCGTCGATGAACAGCACCCCACCCGCTGCGGACGCGACCACGTCGGCGGTCTTCGTCGCGGTCTGACCGAGGTACCCGGCGACCAGTTCGGACCGGTCCACCTCGATCAGCTGTCCCTTCGACAACAACCCGAGCGCCTTGTAGATCCCGCTCACCAGCCGGGCCACGGTCGTCTTCCCGGTCCCGGGATTGCCCACGAACACGAGGTGCCGGGTGATGGTCGGACTCTTCAGCCCCGCCTCGGTCCGCAGCTTCTCCATCCGCAGTACGGCGACCTGCCGGTGAACCTCCCGCTTCACCTTCTCAAGCCCCGTCAACGCGTCGAGATCCGCCAGCAACTCCTCGACCGTCTTCGCCGGCTCCTGTTCGGCGGCCGGCTCGGCCGCGGTCGCCTTCGCGGTCGTCTGCTCGGTATCCACGGCCGGCCTTGCCGGGGCACCACCGACCTGCAGCGGTCGAGCGCCTGCGGCCTGAAGTTGCGCGGCCGCGGCCACCGACGCGTTGCCGACGACTCGCATCGTCGGCTCGCCCAGCGTGCACGCCGCCGACGCGACCTCTGCCAGCGCCTCCGCGTACGCGACCTTGTCTGCTGAACCCGCCGCGACCAGCTCGGTCAGGACGGCAGTCGGCGTACCACGCCACCGACGACCGCGGACGGCCGCGTCGAAGAAGTCTTGCGTGGTCGCACCGGGAGTCACCTTGGCCCAGTCCGCGGGCGCGCCCGGAGCGGACTCCGCCAACGCCGCGGCCAACGACAGCGCTTCCATGCGAGCCCTGTCTTCCGGGACGCCGGCGCGCGCAGCTACAGCCAGCAGCTCCGACAGGGCTTGCTGGAGTGACTTGCCGCCCTCGCCGCTCATGCCCCTCCTCGTCCGGTGGGTGGTCGAAGTGGTCCCGCCGGTCCGGTGTCGGGTGGTGGTGTCGACGCCGTCGGGTCGATCGCCAGGCCTCCGCCGGTCGAGCCGGTGCCGAACTTCTCCTGCAGGAACCGGCCGTGGGCGATCAGCGCCGCCGCGTCGGCCCGGTTCACCGCGTCGAACACCTTGTCCATCGTGGAGCCCAAGAGGTCCAACTGGTCGATCAGGATCATCAGCGACGTCTTGCCCTTGTCGACCGGCCGGGTGTCGGCCCAGTGCCGCGGCAGCCGCAGGTACCCGCCGATCGCCTCGGGCAGGTAGTCCGTCGCGGTCGCCATCACGGAGTACGCCTGCGCGCTGCCGCCCAGGTTGCCCAGCCGCGGGATCGTCTCCCGCACCACCCGGACCACCCGAGCGACCCGCGATGCCACCACCGCCGGTACGGCGCCGTCGGCAACCATCTGTTCGACCCGGGTCAGCGACGCGAGCAGGTCGTCGGTGGTCGGCGGACGGGGAACCGGGACAGGCTCGGGCTCCGCCTTGCGGCCGGTCAGCCGCGCGAAGAAGTCACCGAGCGCCATGCAGTCCCCGTCCCCCCAGTCAGTGTGTGATCAGCGACCGAGGTCGAGGTCGAGGCTGCCGTGGACGACCCGCTGGTCCTGCTGTGCGACCCGCTCCAGGTACGCGCGGGACTTGGTCACCTCGGTCTCCAGCGTGCCGATGGTGGCGGCCATGTTGTCCAGCGCCTCGACCTTGAACGTGTCGATCGCGTCCATGGTCGCGTAGATGTTCGCGAACGCGGCCTGCAGCTGCGGCAGTCCGATCGTCGCCGAGGCGGCCTGCTGCTGGATCGCCACCGAGTTGTCCCGCATCATCTGCGAGGTTCGCTCGATCATCCCGCTGGTGGTCGTGTTCAGCGCGCTGATCTGGTCCAGCACGAGCTTCTGGTTGCTCAGGGCCTGCGCCACGATGACCGCCGTCCGCAGGGCCGAGACCGTGGTCGTCGACGCGCGGTCGACACCCTTGATCAGCTCGATGTTGTTCTTGATCACGATGTCGATGGCCAGGTAGTTCTGGATCGACACGGCCAGCTGGGTGAGCAGGTCCTGGTGCTTCTGCCGGACGTAGAACAGCACGTCCTCGCGGAACGCCTTCGCCTTGTCCGGGTTGGTCGCCTCCAGCTCCGCGATCGCCGCGGACAACCTCGCGTCGAGGCGCTCGGCGACGTACACATACTGGTTCAGCCGGGTCATCGCGTCCCAGAGTTGCTGCTTCTCCAGGTTCAGCGCGGCGTTGTCCTTGCCGAGCTCGTCCTGGCCGTTGCGCAGCGCGTGCAGGATGCCCTCGAGGTGGCTCTGCGCGCTCTGGTACTTGCGGAAGTAGTCCTCGATCTTGTCGCCGAAGGGGATCAACCCGAGGAACTTCTTCACCCCGGTGGCTTCCTTCGGGTCCAGTTCCTCGACCGTACGGCGAAGCTCGAGCAGCGTCTTGCCGACGGTCGAACCCTCAGACAGGCCGCCCTCCTGCAGCGCCCGGACCGGTGACTGCAGCAACCGGTTCGAGCTCTCGGCGGCCGCGCGGATGTCGACATCCCCCATGCTGCGGACGTCACTGGCCTTGGCGGCGAACTCCGGGGAACGCGGCTCGGCCTGCATCAGAGCGCCCAGGAAGGTGTCCACCTTCGCGTCCAGCCCGGGCAATGCTGCCGGGTCGACCGCCGGCGCCATACTCGGCGCGGCCGTCGCGGCGACCGGCTGAGCCGGCGGTGGCGCGGTCAGGATCAGGCCGGGCGCGGTGGCCGTCGGCGGCTGGAGCGGCGACGCCGACGGCTGCGCGGCGGCAGCAGCAGGCCCCGGAGCAGCAGCCCCAGGCGTCGCTGGTGTGTTGTCGGCATCGGTCATCGTCGTTCCCCTCCACGAGGCGCCCCCGGCAATTGCGCTGTCACCTCCGTGACGCGCACACAATCTACGCGGTTCCAGGTCTCCCTGGCTTCCCCGTTGCGTAACTCGTTCGTCAGGTACGGCGGTAGCTGACGAACGCGAAGCCGTCGTGGGCGTCGCGGGAGGTTTCGGTCCAGAGCCCGAGATCGACCTCGGGGAAGGTGACATCGCCGTCGGGGGACTGGGCCACCTCGGTGAGCTCGAGGCGGTCGGCGTACGGGAGGGCCTGTCGGTAGATCTCACCACCGCCGGCGACGAAGAGGTCGCCGTCGTACGTCAGTGCGTCGTCCAGGCTGTGGACGACGTCGACGCCTTCGGTGGACCAGGCGGTCTGGCGGGTGACGACGACGGTACGGCGGCCGGGCAGCGGGCGGCCGATCGAGTCGTACGTCTTCCGGCCCATCACCAGGGTGTGGCCGAGGGTGAGCTGCTTGAAGCGCCGCAGGTCCTCGCGGATCCGCCAGGGCAGGTCGTTGTCCCGCCCGATCACGCCGTTGGCGCCGACCGCGGCGATCAGGATCACGGTCATACCGCGATGGGCGCCTTGATCCCGGGGTGCGGGTCGTACCCGACCAGTTCGACGTCCGCGATCTCGTACGCGTCGATCGAGTCCCGCGGAGTCAGGTTCAGCGTCGGCAGCGGTCGCGGCTCGCGGGTCAGCTGCAACCGGGCCTGGTCCAGGTGGTTGAGGTACAGATGCGCGTCGCCCAGGGTGTGGACGAAGTCGCCCACCTCGAGCCCGGTCTGCTGCGCCACCATGTGGGTCAGCAGCGCGTACGACGCGATGTTGAACGGCACGCCGAGGAAGATGTCGGCCGACCGCTGGTACAGCTGGCAGGACAGCCGGCCCTCGGCGACGTAGAACTGGAACATCGTGTGGCACGGCGGCAACGCCATGTTGTCGACATCCGCCACGTTCCACGCGCTCACGATGTGCCGGCGGGAGTCGGGGTTGTTCTTGATCGACTCGATCACGCCCGCGATCTGGTCCACGTGCCGCCCGTCCGGGGTCGGCCAGGAGCGCCACTGGTAGCCGTACACCGGCCCGAGCTCACCGTCGGCGTCGGCCCACTCGTCCCAGATCGAGATGTTGTTCTCGTGCAGCCACTTGACGTTGGTCGAGCCGCTGAGGAACCAGATCAGCTCGCCGATCACCGAGCGCAGGTGCAGCTTCTTCGTCGTCACCGCCGGAAAACCCTCGCGGAGGTCGTAACGCGACTGGTACCCGAAGACACTCAGCGTGCCCGTCCCGGTCCGGTCGCCCTTCCGCACCCCGTGGTCCAGCACGTGCCGAAGGAGATCCAGATACTGCTGCATGTCCGACAAGCTAGCACCGACCGCCGACAGTCCGGGCTGGCACACTCGCGGGGTGGACGAGTATGTGCTGACCCTGGTGGTGCGGGTGGAGAAGAATGCTCGGCCGGGTCAGACGGATGCGTTGGAGACGGCGGCGCGGGCGGTGCTGGCGATCCTGGCCGACGAGCGGTCGGCCGGTGACGGCGAGTGGGCCGAGGCGATGCGGGCCTGGCAGGACGCCAGGATCCGGAAGGTGGTACGGCGGGCGCGCGGGGCCGAGTGGCGACGCGCCGAGACGTTGCCCGGGATCACCGTGACGGGCACCGGCGGCTCCGGTGCTCCGGGTGGTGCTCCGGCGGCCGAGGTCCGGGTCTTCCCGCCGGTGCCGCTGGACGCCGTACCGAAGGATCTCGCCAAGCTGCAGGTGACCGGGACCGACTTCGAGGACCCCGAAGATCCTCCCGCGCCGGAACCGGACGTTCCGGTCCTCTGGATCAATCCGGGCCTGGAGATGTCCAGCGGGAAGGCGGCGGCCCAGTGCGGCCACGCCGCCCACCTCGCCTGGCTCGCGCTGCCGGCGCGCGGGCGGAAGGAATGGGTGGCGGCGGACTTCGCGTTGGCGGTGCGCACCGCCACCCCCGCACAGTGGGAGGAACTGCTGAGGAGCGGGCTCCCCGTGGTCCAGGACGCCGGCTTCACCGAGGTGGCGCCGGGCTCCCGGACCGTCGTCGCGGCTCATCCCTTGCTGACCCGGTAGTGCAGGTGGGTGACCCGGTCGCCCTCGACGACCCGCGGGTTGTCCAGCAGGATCTGGCCGCCGGCGTAGTCGCCGAAGAACTTGACGCCGGTGCCGAAGATCACCGGGGCCAGGTTGTAGGAGATCTCGTCGACCAGGCCGGCCGACAGCGCCTGGCCGGTCAGGTTGCCGCCGGTGACCGAGACGTCGCCGTCACCGGCGTGCTCCTTGGCCTGCGCGATCGCTTCCTCGATCCCGTTGACGAAGGTGAACGGCGCGTCCGGGAACGGCCAGTCGGCCGGCGGTTCGTGCGTGACCACGAAGACGTGATCGCCGACCGCCGGGACGCCGTTCCAGCCGTTGGTGATGTCGAACAGGTGCCGCCCGATCACGCACGAGCGGATGTTCGGCCAGGTCGAGTTGATGTAGTCGGCACTCGGTTGGCTGAGCATGAACGGGCGTCCGGGGTCGCTGCCGTAGACCTCGACCGAACCGTTGCCGTACCAGTCGAACAGCGGGCCGACCCCGTCGTCGGTGTCCGCGACGAAGCCGTCCAGCGAGACGACGGCGGAGGCGATGACGTTGCCCATGACTACTTCTCCTTCTTGACGCGGTAGGTGAGGTGCTGGGCGGCCGGGGTCGAGATCGAGCTGACCAGGTCCAGCGAGTACGTCGGTGCCGCGCCGGCCGGGAACAGCCGGGTCCCGTCACCCATGACGACGGGTGCGACGTGCAGCTGAACGATGTCGGCCAGCCCGGCGGCGAGCACCTGATGGCAGATCTGTCCGCCGCCCATCACGTAGACGTCCTTGTCGCCGGCGGCCTCGCGGGCCTGGGCGACCGCACTCTCGATGCCGTCGGTGACGAACCGGAAGCGGTCGCCGAGCCGGGTCTTCTCGGGTGCCTTGTGGGTGACGACGAAGATCGGCGGATTCACCTCGCCGGTCGGCTTGGCGCCGTACCCCATCTCGTCGCTCCAGCCGTGCGGACCGTCGATGATGTCGAACAGGTTCCGGCCCTGGATCACCGCGCCGGTGGCCTCGAAGGCCGCCTCCAGGACGTTGCGGTCCTCGGCGGTGCCGTTGAAGACCCATTCGTGCAGGGCCTCGCCGCCGTCGCCGAGCCCGTTGTCGAGACTGACGTTGGGTCCGGTGACGTAGCCGTCCAGCGAGACCGAGATGTCGACGACGACCTGGCTCATGATCAGCCCTCCTTGGCGACGAGTTCGGCCAGCCGGTCCATCGAGTCTCGGATGCCGGTCTCCATCCCGTACTCCACGAACGCGTCCCGCGACTCCACCGACGGGAACACCGACCGCTGGTGCAACCGGACACCGGTCCCGGTCGGCTCGAACGTCATCTTCTCCAGGCACACCTCGCCGGGAGCGCCTTCCCACTCGAAGGTCTGGATGACGAGCTTGTCCTGCTCGACGGTGTGGAAGACGCCACGGAAGGCGTACTCGCCGGAGTCGTCGCGGTGGATGTAGCGGTAGCTGCCGCCCGGGCGGACGTCGTACATCTCGACCGTCATGTCGGTGCCGCGCGGACCGAGCCACTGGGCGAGCAGATCGGGGTCGGTGGTGACCTTGAACAGTTGCGCCGGGGTGGCGTCGAACTCCCGGGTGACCTCGACGAACGGGGTCCCGGCGGGGGCGTTGATGGTGGTGGCGTTCATTTCTCCTGCTCCTTCACGGATTTGAGTACGGCGTCCAGCCGGCGGAACCGGCGTTCGGTCTCCAGCCGGTACTCGTCGATCCAGCCGGTCAGTGCTTCCAGGACGGCGGGCTCCAGGTGACACGGGCGGCGCTGCCCGTCCCGGCTCCGGGAGATCAGTCCGGCGGCCTCGAGCACCTGGATGTGCCGCGACACCGCCTGCTTGGTGATCGGGAACGGCTCGGCCAGTTCGTTGACCGTGGCCGACCCGCGGGACAGCCGCGCGATCATCGCCCGCCGGACCGGGTCCGCGAGGGCGGCGAAGGCCCGGTCGAGCTGGTCGTCGTCAACCGGCATCTTTATCAACTACTTCCTTGATCAACCGATGTGTTGACTATAGGAGGACTCGATCCCGGACGTCAAGACCGGAGGTAGCAACTTGGGTTGACACGCTCAGACTGTCAACTTAGGTTGCTTACATGACCGAGTTGGTGGATCCGGAGGACCCGGCGGCGGGGCTGGCCGCGGTGGTGGCGCTGCGCCGGCTGGCCGACCGGCTGGAGGACAGTCAGGTGGAGCAGGCGATGCGGGCCGGCTGGAGCTGGTCCGAGGTGGCCGAGGTGCTGGGGGTCACCCGGCAGGCCGTGCACAAGAAACACGCCCGGCGGCTGGCCGCCGCCGGCGTCGCGCTGAGGAGGCGCTGATGTCGTCGGATGAGAAAGACCTTCGGTCCCTGCTGGTTCGCGAGGCCCGGGACGAGGCGCGGCGGGACGGGTCCCGGACGATCGAGGCCGAGCACGTGCTGCTCGCCCTGGCCAAGGCGGGGTCCAGTCCGGCCGCCCGGATGCTCGCCGATGCGGGGCTGACCGAGGAGGCGATCCGGGTCGCGCTGGAACGGGAGTGGGAGCACAGCCTGTCCGTGGCCGGGATCGCGGTCCGGATCGGTTTGTTGCCGCAGGCAACGCCCGACCACGGACGCACGCCGCCGATCGGCGAGTCGACCAAGCTGCTGCTGAAGCGGGCGATGGACGCGCCGCCGAAGATCGGCGGCCGCCGCCGGATCGGCTCGGTCCGGATCCTGCTCGGCATCCTCGACTCCGAACGCAGCCGCGTCGCCCGCGCCCTCCACGCCGCCGGTGTCGACCGCACAGCGCTCCGCAGTCGAGCCGCCGAAGCTCTCGCGTCGGGCGCCAACTGATGACAGGCTCCGAGCGCCCGCCGACGCCGGTCGCCGGGTCGGCAGACCGCCGTCGGACGACCAGCCGTCTGCTCTCGTGCGGTCTGCCGGCCGGTCCGCTCTTCGTCACCGCGTTCCTGATCCAAGGAGCTTTCAAGGGCGAGGGCTACGACCCGGTCCGGCATCCGGTGAGTTCACTGGCGCTCGGCGATCACGGCTGGGCGCAAACGGCCAACTTCCTTGTCTGCGGTCTGTTGACGATCGCCTTCGCCACCGGCCTCTGGCGGACCGGCGTGCGAGCCGGTGCGGTCCTGACCGGCATGTGGGGTCTCGGGCTGGTCGGCGCCGGGGTCTTCGTGACGGATCCGGTGAGCGGCTTCCCGGTCGGCACGCCGCCGGCGGTCGACTACACCACCATCGGCGCGCTGCACGACGGGTTCTCGCTGCCGGCCTTCGTCGCCCTGGCCGCGGCGCAGGTCGTGCTGTCCGGCGGCCACGGCCGGACGTGGCGCGGCTATTCGTTGCTCAGCGCAATTGCCTTCGCCGCGACGTTCGTGCTGGCCGGTACCGGCTTCGACCAGAATCCGTCCCTGGTCGACGTCGCCGGGTTGTTCCAGCGGTTGTGCGTGACGATCGGCTGGGCCTGGATCTTCACGCTGGCGCTGCGGACGCTTCGCCGTACCTAGATGGTCTCGAAGCCCACCATCATCGCCATGTCCTCGTGCTCGAGGTTGTGGCAGTGGATCAGGTACTTGCCCTTGTGGGCCGTGAACCTGACCAGCACCTCGACCACCTCCGCCGGCCGGACGTCCACGGTGTCCTTCCAGCCCGCGTCGTACGCGCCGAGGCCTCCGCCGCCGCGGCTCAGCACCTGGAACGGCGCGAGGTGGACGTGCACCGGGTGGTGCACGTCGGTGACGAAGGTCCAGATCTCGTCCTGGTCCAGCTTCACCTGGGCCTGCATGACCGCCGGGTCGAACGCCTTTCCGTTGATCGTCCAGCCCTTGTGACCACCGGCGTCACCCCGGGTGAACTTCCACTTCCGCCGTACTGCTCCGGCCGGCTTCGGCACGACGGCGTACGACGAGAGCTTGGCCGGGATGCTGGTGTCGTCGGCGGCCTTCCGGGCGACCTTGAAGCGCATCACGCCGGCGTCCCCGTCCAGCTTGTTGACCAGCGTGACCTCGTCGCCGGGCCGATACTGCGAGAAGTCGACGATCACGTCGAAGCGCTCGGCCGGCGCGATCACCAGGGTCTCGTGCTCGATCGGCGCGTCGAGCAGACCGCCGTCGCTGCCGATCTGGACGAACTTCGCCGGCCCCTGGTCGAACGCGAGCTCGTAGCGACGGGCGTTGGCGGCGTTGAGGATCCGTAGTCGGTAGCGCACCGCGTCCACCTCGTGCACCGGCCAGGGCGCACCGTTGACCAGGGTCACGTCCGCGACGACACCTTCCATGTACGCCGACTCGACGCCGGGCCGGTCCTTGGCCGCCGGGTACAAGAACGAGCCGTCCTCGGCGAACGCGCGGTCCGCGATGACGAGCGGGATCTCGCGATCGCCGGACGGCAAAGGCAAACTGTCCTCTTCGTCGTCGCGGATGATGTGGAAACCGAACAGACCGCGGTAGACCTGCGGGGCGGTGTAGTCCATCCGGTGGTCGTGGTACCAGAGTGTGGCGGCGCGCTGCGTGTTCGGGTACGTGTAGATGCGGCTGCCGGTCTTCACGTCGCCGCCGGTCATGGTGTGGTGGCCGCTGTGACTCTCCTGGTGGCCAGGTGGCATGAGCAGGTCGAGCGGCCAGCCGTCACTCGCGGCCGGGGTGTGCCCGCCGTGCAGGTGCACAGCGGTCGGTACATCGAGTTGGTTGACCTGCTCGACCACAGCGGTCCGCCCACTCCGTACGTCGAACGTCGGACCGGGCAGTAGGCCGTCGTACCCGAGGACCTCGGTCTTGAGGCCAGGGAGGATCTCGATAGATGCCTTCCGCTGTACGACGCGGTAGTAGTCGACACCGGCCTCGGTCCGGATCGGCTTCTTCACCGGTGGGATCGGCAGCGGGACCTTGAACGGCTCGGGGAGTGGGGCCTGGCTGCGCAGGAGTTCTCCGGACTGGGCCGGCGACGGGTCGAGGCCGCAGTCGGTCAGGGCGAGTGCGGCACCAGTGCCGCCGGCAACGGCCAGGAAACCGCGGCGGGACATCTTCATCAGGAGGGCTCCTTTCGGCTCCGCCGGGCAGCCGGACGGAAGGACCAGACGGTCATCCACACGACGGTGACGACGATCGCCGTACCGAGCGGGACGTGGACCGCGAAGTTCTGCAGGTAGCCGAAGGTCAGCTCGACGAACTCGGCGAAGAACAGCACGACGGTGAGCAGCAGCGGCCAGCCTCGGCCGCCGCCGGCCAGCCAGTAGAACAGGGCGACGACGACCTGGATCATCGAGATCATCCACAAGGTCGACCCGATCGGGCCGTGGACGTTCATCGCGTCGACCTCACCGGACAGGAAGTAGCCGGCCAGGATCGGCTGTGCGACCACGAGGGCTGCGTGGAGGAGCAGGGTGATCCGCAGTGTCCACAGGGACGCGCGTGGTCGCCGTACCCTCGGCTCCACGACGGTTGCCGTCATGCTGCGACCGCCTTCTGACCCCGGGTCCACAGGGCGAAGCCGACCACCGTGCCGACCAGCGCGATGCCGAGCGGGAGGTGCAGGGCCAGGTCCCGGCTGTAGCCCATGCCGATCTGGACGCTCTCACCGATCAGGACCAGCAGGGACACCAGCGGCGCGGCGAACCGGCCGCCGGACCGCCACCAGATCGTTGCTGGTAGCAACTGGATCATGGCGACGGTGGCTACGGCCATCCCGATCGGCTCGTGGATCCGGATCGCACCGCCGGAACCGTTCAGGTAGACGCCCGCAAGGATCGGCTGCAGACAGATCGCGATCGCGTGGACCGCGGCGACCAGCCGGAGGGCGGCGAGGGACTTCATGGAGACAGACAATAGTAGCCTGCCTACATGTAGAGCAACCAGGTATTACCCCAGGTCGCTGGTCAGGGTGGGATTCAGGTGAGGTGGCCGAGCGGCGCGACGGTGATCCCGGCGCGTTCGCAGACCCAGTGCGGGTCGGGGCCGAGCTCGGGCTCGATCCGGAGCTCGTGGTCGTTCAGGTCGTCGCACGCCGTGCAGCGGGGCCAGCGGACGCCGGAGTCGACGAGCCGGTCCTGGACGTCCTGTGCGACCAGGCCGGCGATGTGCTCGGCGCCGTCCGGCCACTGGTCCAGCCACCACTGCCGGCCGGCCACCGCGTCCTCGAGTACCGACACCATCACCGCATCGTCGAATCCCCGCGCGGCCAGGTCGTGCAACACCATGGCGCGGGCGGTCAGCAACACCCCGGGCTCGTTCATCGCCCTTCAGACTGCCACGCCGTACCGACAAAACCCCACGCCGCGGGGGTGCGGAGTCCGGTTCGGCCCCGGAGCCGGGGGTGCGCTTCGCGCCCGCCCCGAGCCGAGGGGCGCTTCGCGCCCGCCCCGAGCCGGGGTGCGCTGCCCGCCCCGAGCCGAGGGGCGCTTCGCGCCCGCCCCGAGCCGGGGTGCGCTGCCCGCCCCGAGCAGAGGGGCGCTTCGCGCCCGCCCCGAGCCGGGGTGCGCTGCCACCCCCGTCCCGGAGCCGAGGTGCGTTGCGCCCCCGGGCGTTTGAGTGGATAACCCGTGGGGTTGCCGGTTCTTTCTCCGTGTGCGGTCGGAGAACCGGTAAGGCGGTGGGTTATCCGTTGAAGTGTCCGCCGAGGTGGTCAGTGCGCGATGCGGGCCGGGGTGAGGTCGATCCGGTCGGCCAGGGCGGCGTTCGTGCTCGAGGCGGGCATTCGAGTGGACAACCCCTGGGGTTGCCGGTTCTCCCTCCGTGTTCCGGCGGGAGAACCGGCAAGGCGATGGGTTGTCCATCGAAGTGGTCAGTTGGCGGTGCAGGCCGGGGTGGGGTCGATCCGGTCGGCCAGGCGCAGTTCGCGCTCGGCGGCGGTCCGCAGTGCGGCGCTGATCCGGGCGCGGATCGCGAACGTGCGGCGCGGAGCCGGCTCGTGGTGCGGCTGCTGCGGAGCGTTCGGGAGGGCCGACTGTGCCAGGTTGCGAGCGTTCTCGACAGCCGTGTTGCCGGCGATGAAGTACGTCATGGTTCTGCTCCCTTCCTGAGAGCGTGTTCGGTCGGCCGGCGGCCGGTCGGCCGTCGGAGGTCGTGCTTGATCACCCCGGGAACCCGACGTGGTCCCGGGTGTTCTCTGTGGTTGTCAGCGCTTCGGTGCGGGACCGCTGCTGGCGCGGACCACCAGCTCGGTGGGCATCAGGATCCGGCGCTCGGTGACCGCCGGGTCGAGCAGGATCCGGCCGACGGCGCGGCCCTTGTCCCTGATCGGCTGGCGAATCGTGGTCAGCCCGGCCGGCTCGGCCGCCGGGATGTCGTCGAAACCGGCCACGGTCAGATCCCGTCCGGGGATCAGTCCGCGGACCTTCATCGCCTCCATCGCGCCGAGCGCCTGGACGTCGCTCAGCCCGACGATCGCGGTCGGCCGGTCCTGCGAGTCGAGCACGTACTCGGCTCCCTTGCGGCCGGAGTCGAAGGCGTTGTAGCCGCCGGACACGATCCTCAGCTGTGCGTCCGGCAGTGTCTTCTGCAGCCCGAGGATGCGCGACTCACAGTCGCTGCAGCCGACCTCGTCGAAGGTCAGCTCGACCGCGCCGTTGGTGGCCTCGGCCTTGTCGACCAGTACGACGATGTCGCGGTGACCCAGCCGGGCCAGGTGCTGGCCCAGCTTGGCGGCCGCCTCCGTCTCGTCGATCGCCACCCAGGACAGGTCCGGGTGGTCGCCGCGGTCGGTGGAGACGGTCGGGATGCCGCGCGCGGTCAGGATGTCCACGGCCGGGTGGTCGCCCGGCACGCAGAAGATCGCCGCCGCGTCGATCGCCGCCTGCTGCACCGCGTTGCTGCCGCCGACGATGTCGGCCGAGCTGAGCGGCATCAGCAGCAGACTCGTGCTGAACTCCTCGGCGACCTCGGCCAGGCCGGCCAGGAAGCCGACCGCGTACGGGTCCGAGAACGCGTACGCCAGCTTGTCGGTGAACAGCACGCCGATCGCGCCGGCCTTCCCGCTGCGGAGCGCCCGGGCGGACGCGTCCGGACCGGCGTACCCGAGCTCCTGGGCCTTGGCCAGGATCCGCTCCCGCAGGGCGGCGGACAGCTGGTCGGGCTTGTTGTAGGCGTTGGAGACGGTCGACGGGGACACCCCCACGGCCTGCGCCACGGTCTTGAGCGTGACTCCTGCCATCTCTCGTCTCCTCCTCCGGGGTTGATCTGAATCGATCTACTAGATCGATCTAGAAAAACGATACAGAAGAGGTCCGGGGAGTGCAAGGGTATTTTCCGGCCGCGCCGGCCCGGCTGATGCAGGATGATGGCGGGCATGGGGTCGTTGCTGGAGGTCATCGCGCTGCATCCGGCGGACGCGGAGGCGGCGCAAGAGGGTGGAGCGGACCGGCTGGAGTTGTGTGCGTCGATGGAGGCCGACGGGTTGTCACCCTCGGTGTCCACGGTCAGTGCGATCCGGCGCTCCACCGACCTGCCGCTGCGGGTGATGCTGCGGCTGTCCGATTCCTTCACCACCAACGGCGCCGAGTTGAACCGGCTGACCGCGATGGCGCAGTCCTATCTGGCCGCGGGTGCCGACGGGTTCGTCTTCGGTTTCCTGACCCCGGACAACGAGGTCGACGTCGAGTCCACCGCGGCACTCGCGAGCACGTTCGCCGGTACGCCGTGGACGTTCCACCGCGCGATCGACGCCGTACTGGAGCAAAGGCCTGCCTGGCGTGCGCTGCGGACGTTGCCGGGGCTGGACTGTGTGTTGACGGCAGGGTCGGCGCTCGGGGTCGGCCACGGGTTGGACGACCTGTGCAAGCTGGCCAAGGAGGATCCGGCGATCGGGACGGTGATGATGGCCGGCGGCGGCCTGCAGCCGGAGCACGTGCCGTGGCTGTATCAGAGCGGCGTACGGCGGTTCCACGTCGGCTCGTCGGTGCGTCCGGACGGTTCGTGGACCAAGGCGTACGTCGACTCGCGCTTCGTCCGCGCGTGGCGGAACCTGCTCGACGCCCAGGACAGCCGCGGATGATCCTGATCGACCCGCCGGCCTGGCCCGCCTGGAACAAGGTCTGGTCGCACCTGGTCAGTGACGAGTCGTACGACGAACTGCACGCCTTCGCCCGCGCCGCCGGCATCCCGGCCCGCGGCTTCGACCGCGACCACTACGACGTCCCCAGCGACAGGTACGACGACCTGATCGCCGCCGGCGCCGTCCCCGTCTCCAGCCGCGAACTGGTCCGCCGCCTCACCGCCGCCGGCCTGCGCCACCGCAAACGCAGATGACACGGCCCTCAGTTGCTGGAGGCAACTGAGGGCCGCTTCGTCAGTCGAGCAGTTCCGTCACGGTGCCGGCGGCTACGGTGTGGCCGCCTTCGCGGACGGCGAAGCCGAGGCCGGTGTTCATGGCGATCGGCTTCTCCAGTTCGACCGTGAGGTCGACGGTGTCGCCGGGCATGACCAGGGTGATGTCACCGAGGTCGATGCCGCCGGACACGTTCGTGGTGCGGAAGTAGAACTGCGGGCGGTAGTCCGCGGCGAAGGGGGTGTGTCGACCACCCTCGGCCGTGGACAGCGCGTGCAGCTGCGCCCGGAACCTCCGGTGCGGCGTCACGCTGCCCGGCAGCGCCACCACCTGGCCGCGACGCACCTCGTCGCGCTTGACACCACGCAGCAGCACCGCCGCGTTGTCGCCCGCCTCCGCGGACTCCAGCGACTTCCCGAACGTCTCCAGCCCGATCGCCGTACTGGTGACCGTCGGACCGAGACCGACCACCTCGACGGTGTCGCCGAGCTTCAGCGCACCGCGCTCGACCGCACCGGTGACCACGGTGCCGCGGCCGCTGATGGTGAGCACGTTCTCGACCGGCATCAGGAACGGCTCGTCCAGCGCACGGTCCGGAGTCGGCACGTAGCTGTCGACCGCGTCCAGCAGCTCACCGATCGCGGCAGTCCACTTCGGGTCACCCTCCAGCGCTCGCAGGCCGGAGACGCGCACCACCGGTACGTCGTCGCCCGGGAAGCCGTACTCCGACAGGAGTTCACGGACCTCCAGCTCGACCAGGTCGAGCAGCTCGGGGTCATCGACGGCGTCCGCCTTGTTCAGCGCGACCACCAGGTACGGCACGCCCACCCGGCGCGCGAGCAACACGTGCTCACGCGTCTGCGGCATCGCGCCGTCCTGCGCGGAGACGACCAGGATCGCGGCGTCCACCTGGGCGGCGCCGGTGATCATGTTCTTCACGTAGTCGGCGTGCCCGGGCATGTCGACGTGCGCGTAGTGCCGGGTGGCGGTCTCGTACTCGACGTGCGAGATGTTGATGGTGATCCCGCGCGCGACCTCCTCCGGCGCCCGGTCGATCCCGTCGAACGCGACGAACCGGTTGACGCCCGGGTCGCGCTCGGCCAGCACCTTGGTGATCGCCGCGGTGAGGGTGGTCTTGCCATGGTCGACGTGACCCATGGTGCCGATGTTGAGGTGCGGCTTGGTCCGCACGAACTGGCTCTTGGCCATGAAAAAGTCCTTTGCTGTCAGAAGATTCGATCGAGCCAGGACCCCCGGCTCCGTCCGCAGCGCTGTCACCGCGCGGAAGGTGGCCGGTGAGCGGTCCACCCTCCTCCGCGGGTCCTGGTCAGCAGGAGGAGGGTCGCCCTCGGTCATCGGCAACGCAGTGCGCGCCGATGAAGAGATCTGAATCCGCTGACGCCCACGCGGCAGCGCCCGTCAGGCACAGGCCCGACAGGTACGCAGCAGAATCCGCGCGGAACATGGTCATCACGGTAGAGATGAACGCTGCCCGCGGCAACGGAATTCCCGGCCGCCGCTCAGGCCGGCGTACCGGTCGTGGAAGGCGAGCAGCGCGGCCTGGTCCGCCTGACCGGCGTGCTACTAGTTGAGGGCGAAGAGGCGGCTGCCGTCGGAGAAGACCGGGCGGGCGCCGGCGACCGTGACGGCCGGCTTGTTGCAGGTGACCTGTTCGGACTGGGCGATCGACTCGGCGGTCGGGCCGGCCTGTATCGGGCGCGGCTGGATGCCGGTGGTGCCGATCATCACGGGTGAGCAGCGCCCGTTCGTCTGCGGCATCAGCGTGACCACACGACCGTCCGGCAACAGCCCGAACCCGTCTCGCGGGTACTCCGGCTGCTGCAACTTCGGCGGCACCTCCAGCAGGTGGTGCCACTGCGGTGTGCCGTCCGCCGGGCTCACTGCGGACACGTCGTACGTCTGCGGTTGCCCCGGATCCGTGGCGTTCCGGCAGGTGACCAGAACCAGAGACGCATGCGTGGCGGCGAGTTGCGCGTCGCACGAGGACGAGCCGAGTCTCGGCCGCGGCGTGCCCGGCACCGGCGTCGTCCAGATGATCCGACCCTCGCCCACGTCGACGGCCCACTGGTGCAGCGTTCCGCCGGCTGCACCGGTCCAGATCAGGCCGGAGAGCTCACGGGTGTCGGGTACGGCGACAAGGTCACCGACCCACGTTGTCGGGTCCAGTTCGGGACTCAGGTCGAACCGGTTACCCAGGTCGACCTCCCACAGTTGGTCGCCGTTCTTCATGTCGAGACCGCGTACGACGGCGCCGTTGCCACCACACGCATCGACGACGACGGCCTGGTCGCCCATCAGTTCGCCTTGCGTCACGTTGCACCGGAGCCGCGTCCGCCAGTGCGTCGGACTGCTCACGCCGTGCGCCACGACGTAGTTGTCCTCCGACACCAGCAGGTGGTCCGCGTCGACCGCGAGAGCCTTGCCGTCGGTGTGTACCTCGGTCAGCACCTTCCCGCTCACCGCATCGAGTACGGCGTACGTCGGCAGGTCGATCCCGCTCGGTGCTCGGCTCCCGGCGTACGGAAGGTGCGCGGCGAGCGTGCGGCTGTCGCTGGAAACCAGGAGACCGCTGGAACCGCTGGAGGCCGCGTCGTTGACGTCGGCGCGCGAGTACCGCCACCGGATCTGGCCGGTGTTCGCGTCGGACATGACGACACCGTCCGGCCGGAGTTCGGCGACGCCTCCCGCCGTACCGGCGATGGCACCGGTGGCCGGCACCTCACGACTCCAGGCGAGTGCACCGTCAAGTCGCACCGGCTGCTGCTCCGGTGTGGTTGTTGTCGTGGTGCTGACCGTGTTGGCGATCTCCAGCCGGGCCTGAACGAACGGCTCGCCGGCAGACACCGTGATCCAGGCGAGCAGCGACCCGCACATCACAGTGACCCCAAGGGTCAGCAGACGGGGTGGAGCCTGCGCGTACGCCGGTGCCAGCCGCAGACGTCTTGCCAAGGCCAGCAGCGCACCGGCAAGCACGAGGGCTACAGAAGCGAGCAGGAGGTACGGCCACCGCTCGGACATCGCCGCACCGGGTTGTGCCGCGGGCCACCGCCACCAGCACAGGCCGATCGCGATCACCCCGACCACGGCGAAGGCCAGCGCGGGGATGCTCACCAGCCGCGGCCGGGCCCGGCGAAACCATGCACAGACCAGTCCGGCGGACAACGCCGTACCGGCGATGGGAGCCCACACCGGGAAGCCGGTGACCTGGTTCGGGTCGGCCGGCCACTTCGGCGCGGCGCCGAGACCCCGGCCGAGCAGGACCGACGCGGCGACGACCGCCCCGAGGGCGGCACCGAAGTACACGACCGGGATCAGCCCGCCGATCGGCCGGGCCGCCTTAGGGCCCCAGGCCTCGACCTCCCGGGCGATGTTCTCCCGGGCGGCCTGTTCCCACTCGTCGTGTCCTCTTGCGGTCGCGTACAACCGGGTCTCGGCCAAGCCCTGCAGGAACGCGATCCGGCCGCGGGCGAACTCGCGCTCGCCGATGTGGGCGTACTCCTGCCGGATGCCCTCGGCGTAGTCGTCGTACCGTTCGGCGGACATGCTGAGGATGCGCAGGTCGGCGTCGCACAGCACCGCGCCGTTCGCGTCGTCCGGCTCGCAGTCGTGCTTGGCGGTCAGCCGGACCAGCCGGCCGATCTCCTCGACCCGCTCCGCGTCGACGCCGTACGCGGCCAGTTCGAGCTCGGCCAGCTGGGCCGAGACCTCCTCGTTCTCGCCGGGGTCGGCCTGCGGGTCGTAGATCGCGTCGTGGAACCAGGCGGCTAGCCGGACCGTGTCGGGGTCGTCGGCCTGGTCGGCCAGTTCGTCGATGGTCGCCAGCACCTCGGTCAGGTGCCGCTGGTTGTGATAGTGGCGATGTTGCTCTGCGTAACGAGCCAGCAGATCATCGCCCAACGGCTGCGCGTGCGGCAGCAGGCGATTCCACTGGTCGCGCAAGTCCATGGCTGGGAGTCTCGCACCCGCCGGGAGTCTGGACCGACCGATCCGGGGCTCCCGGATAGTCTCGTGGCCAAAGCGATACCGGCTCGTCACCTGACCGGCGCGATGGATGCTCGGGCATCGGATCCCACCGGCGCGATTGCGGCCCAGATCACACCGATCTGGCCTTCCCGGATGAGCCGGTGAGGATCTGGAGGACGGATGCGATTCGGCTTGGTGGGCACGGGCCCGTGGGCGAGACTGACGCACGGGCCGGGCCTGCGCGCGGCGCCGGACGCCGAACTGGTCGGCGTCTGGGGCCGCGACGCCGGGCGGACCGCCGCGATCGCGGCCGACCTGGAGGTCCCGCCGTACGGCGACTACGCGGAGTTACTGGAATCGGTCGACGCGGTCGCGTTCGCCGTACCGCCGAAGGTGCAGGCGTCGATGGCCCTGGAGGCCGCCGCGGTCGGCAAGCACCTGCTGCTCGAGAAGCCGGTGGCCGACTCGCTCGCGGACGCCCGGGCGCTGGCCGACGAGGCCGCGGACGAGGGGATCGCGTCGGTGGTGTTCTTCACCCACCGGTTCGAGCCGCCGACCCGGAAGTTCTTCGCCGAGGTCGAGGCCAAGGGCGGGTGGAGGGGCGGCTGGTCCCGGATGCTCGCGGCGCTGGACGCCCCGGGCAACCCGTTCACGGACTCGCCCTGGCGGCGCGAGCAGCGTGGCGCGCTCTGGGACGTCGGGCCGCACGCGCTGTCCAACCTGACCGCGATGCTGGGGCCGATCACCGACCTGACCGCCGTCGGCGGTGCTGGTGAGCTGGTGCACCTGGTGGTTCGGCACGAGTCGGGTGCGACGAGTACCGCGAGCCTGGCGCTGTTCGTTCCGCCGGCGGGCAGCAACTTCGAGACAGGCATCTGGGGCGAGTCCGGTACGGCGATCATGCCGGACACCGACGTACCCGCGGTGGAGTCGTACCAGGTGGCGGTGCAGGAGCTGGTCGCGGCTGCCGAGTCGGGGGAGTCGCACCCGGTCGACGTGGCCTTCGGAACTCGTGTGGTCGAGTTGCTGGCCGCTGCGGAGGAGCAGCTCAACGCAGCGCGATGACGGTGTCGGAGCCGGACGTCAGGACCAGATTGCCGATGGCGCGTACGTCGCGGCTGCAGGAGATGCCGGTGGGGAGCCGGACCTGACGGAAGCCCGTGCGGCTGATGACGTTCACCCAGCAGGCGTCCGCGCCACGGCTGAGTGAGACGACCCGGCCGTCGGCGGTGACCGTGACCTTGGTCCGTGGACTGACCGGTGCGGTCGTCTGCCAGGCCGTCCGGCCGTTGGTGGCATCGATCGCGGTCACCAGGGTCCTGCGGTTCTCCGGTCCGCTGGGACCCGGGCAGTCCACGACCATCAGGTACTTGCCGGCCGCGTTGAGCAGGGTCCGGCAAGCCCAGCCGCGAGGTACCTGCCACCGCCACTTCGTCTCACCGGTCCGCGCGTCGATGGCGCGGAGCGCAACGGGTGCGTCGGAGTCGCCGCCGGGTTCGGCCACGACGACCAGACCGGCTACCGCGACCGGCCGGAGGTAGTTGTCGGCGGCTTCTTTGGACCAGAGCTTCTTGCCGGACTTCAGGTCGAGGCCGACCATCTCGTCGGTCTCGTCACCGCAGCTTCGGCCGAGGAAGGTGACCACGGTGTCCGTGGTCGCCACCGCTCCGATACTCGTGCAGCGGCCGGGCTCGAACGTCCAGCGGTCGTGGCCGTCCGGGTCGACGCCGCGCAGCTTGTCGGAGCCGCGGGAGACCCGTTCACCGGTCAGCAGCGGTTCGGCCTGTTGGATGACGTGGTCGCGGGTGCGCCCCGGCCAGACCGCCTTGCGCTTGCCCGTATTGGCGTCCAGCAGGACGTAGCCGATGTCGGCGAACTCGGCGAGCACGTAGTCGCCGTTCCCGGTCGCCACGATGTTCGGCTTCTCGTCGGAGTCGGAGCGGCTGTAGCGCCAGCGCAGCGCGCCGGTCGAGGCGTCCAGCATCTCGACCACACCCGACTGCCTGGGGATGGCGATGCCGTACCTGGTGCCGACGGCCTCCTCGGCGCCTGTCCCGGGCATCGACTTGCTGATCCACGCGACTTCGCCGTCCAGTGTCGAGGGAGACGCCGTACCGGCTGGGCGGGTCGAGCCTTCGACGCGTTCGTTGGAGCTCAGGACGTAGTTGCGCGCCAGTGGCTGAACGATCAGCAGGAGGGTCAGGGCGACCACTACAGGCACGAGCAGCCAGGCGAGTTGCTGGCCGACGTTCCTGGATGGGAGGAAGCGGGCGGCCCTCGTGCGCAGGAGAGAGGCAACCAGTGCTGCTGCGCCGGCCAGGAGGAGTAGCAGCAGTGCCGAGATGAGCAGAGGCACTCGGAGGCCGATGCCCACGGCTGGGTTGACTCTCGGCACTTGAGCCCAGGCGATCAGCAATCCGGTGACGGCTGTGGCTACCACCGCGCCCGCGATGAGTCGTGCACGTTGGCTGGCGCTGCGGGCGCAGCGGAACAGCAGGAGAGCGCTGAAGAACGCAACAACGGCCAGTACGACGGGAGGCCAGCCGAGCTCGTCCTCGAGGGCGGGGACCTGCCATGACGCGCCGGACGCGGCGATGGCGGCTACTGCGGACGCGATAGCGCTGAAGACGGCTGTGGCGGTGAGTGCGGCCTGCTGCCAGCCGCGCCAGGGTGCGGGGAGTTCGCTGTCCAGTCTGTTGAGCTCTGACTCGAGGTTGACGCGTGCGACCGGGCTGAGGCGCTGGCGGGCCAGCTGGGTCCGGTAGAGGTGGCCGTCGAGTAGTTTGCGGACCTCGTCGTACCGCTGCTCGAGGGCGGTCTTACGGTCGCCGGCGTCTCGCCGTACCTCTGCGGTGTGGTTGGCGTACCGGCTGGGGTCGGCCGCCAGGACCGCGTTGACGGCATCCAGCAGGACGTCTCCGTTGGCGTCGCGGCGAGGTGGTGCGTAGGCGTCGGGTGGTGGTGCGGCCAGGTCGCCGGTGAGGCGGATCAGCCGGGCAACCTCGGCGATGCGGATGGGCGGTACGGCGTACTGCGGTAAGACCTGCTCGGCCAGCCGGGCGGAGGCTTCGGCGTCCTCGGCCGGAGTGCCGCCGGGCTCGTGGACGGCCCGGTGGAACCAGGCGGCCAGGCGCACGGACGTGGGGTCGGTGGAGAGCTGGATGAGCGAGTCGAGCGCGGTCAGGACGATGTCGAGGTAGGTGTCGCGGTACGCCCGGCGGTTGCGGTCGACGTACCGGGCGACCAGCTCGTCCGCAAGCCGGTCCGAGCCGGGCACCAGCTGGTCCCACCTCGCACGCAGCTCCACCACCGCAACAGTCTGCCAGCCGCCTCCCACGACAACCGCACGATCTCCCCACCGAGACCTTGCGGTTGCCGCCCAGGCCGACCTCACTACTACTGGGCGTTGCGGCCTACTGGCGGGCGGTGAGGATGCCGGTGAGGAGGCCGGGATAGAGGGCTTCGAGGTCCTCGCGGCGGAGGGTGCTGATCCGGCGGGTGCCTTCGGTGTGGGTGCTGAGTACGCCGGCCTCGCGGAGGATGCGGAGGTGGTGGGCGCGGGTGGAGGGGGTGACCGGCAACTCGATCTCGCCGCACGCGATGCCGTCGGGGGCGTCGGCCAGCGCCCGGATGATCTGCAGCCGGACCGGCTCGCCGAGGGCCTGCAGGACCGCTTCGATGCGGATCTCGTCCCGCGCCGGCTGCGGCAGCGCCCTGCTCGTCATGGTTCCATCGTACGACGCGGGTCGAAGTTCGATGGTCTTCGTAGTACGATCCTCATCGAAATACTCTCACTCGCCCGGAAGGTCCTCGATGTCCGCACGGATCTACCTGCTCGGCGCCGGCGCCTTCGCGGTCGGCACCAGCGCGTACGTCGTGTCCGGCGTACTGCCCGACGTCAGCTCCGAGCTTCACGTCTCGCTGACGGCCGCGGGCCAGCTCGCCACCGCGTTCTCCCTCTCGTACGCCGTCGGTGCGCCGATCCTCTCCACGCTGACGGGCCGGTGGGAGCGCCGTACCCTCCTGATCGCCACACTCGTCCTCGCCGCGCTCGGCAATCTCATCGCGGCTCTCGCCACCAACTACCCCGTGCTGATCGTCGGCCGAGTGGTGGCCGCCTTCGGAGCCGCCGTCTACACGCCCGCCGCCACTCTGTTCGCCACCGGCCTCCTGCCACCGGAGGAGCGCGGTAGAGCGGTGGCCATCGTCTTCGGCGGTCTCACCTTCGCTCTGGTGCTCGGCGTACCTGCGGGCACTTTCCTGGGCCCAACACTCGGCTACAAGGGAGTGTTCGCCCTGATCGCCGCTGTCGCCGTACTGGTGGCCATTGCTGAGCGAGCCGCACTGCCGAAGGTGGACGCACCACCTGTGGTCAGCCTGCGCGAGCGGTTCGCCGGAGTAACCGACCGTCGGGTGCAGACCGTGCTGGCCATGTCGGTGCTCGGTGTTCTCTCCGCGTTCAGCGTCTACATCTACGTCGTGCCGCTACTCGCGGAGACCGCGCACATCGGTGGCAATGCGGTGGGCATCTTGTTGCTCGCGTACGGACTCGGTGCCGTCGTCGGCAACCTGCTCGGCGGCCGGGCGACCGACCGCTTCGGCAGCCTCCGCACCCTGTACGGCGTCCTGCTGGGCAGCCTCGTGATGGTCGCGACGCTGGACCTCACCGCCATGACCGTCGTCGGCGCGGGCGCCGCGCTCTTCGTCTGGGGCATGTTCACGTGGGCCTTCAACCCGCCGATCCAGAACCTGCTGCTCGAACTCGGTGGTGGTCTGCTGATCTCGTTGAACGCGTCGGCGATCTACCTCGGCGCCGGACTGTCCGCTGTGGTCGGCGGTCTGGTCATCCAGCTGGTTGGCATCACCTATCTGCCTCTGGTCGCGGCAGCGCTGACCCTGGCCGTGCTCGGTCTGCTCTTCACCTTGCGGCGTGACCCAGCGCTCCAGCGGGTCGAGCACCTGCAGGAGGAAGAGGAGGGCCTCGTCCCGGTCGTGGACTGACCCTTGACGCCGCCCCGCCCCTGACGCAAGGGTTCACCGATGGCGGCCGATCCCGATGTACTGGACGTCTCGTTCGGTGGTTCGTTCTCGAGCGGCAGCACGTACACGGCTGCCACCGGTGAGGTGATGGGTGGGACCCTCACCCGCCGGTCGGGCGCCGAGTCACTCGACCCGTTCCGTGGAGTCGTCCTCGGCGGTGGCACGGACGGTGTCCGCTTCCAGCCGAGCACGAAGTTCGCGGGCGGCCGGCGGTCGTTCCTGATCGAGACGACGTACGCGGCGGACGAGAGCCAAGGGGACCTGGCTACGGTCACCGCGATCGGCGGGGCGATCTTCATCCGCTACCGCGGCAGCAGCCTGCAATACGGCTTCAGCGTCGAGAGTGGTGGTGAGTGGCGCGACGTCGTCCAGAGCGTCCCGATGCCGTCCCCAGGTGAGCAGCATGTGCTGGCGCTGGCCTATGAGGTCGGTGGAGGTGGCGCGACGTTACACGCATTCCTGGATGGGCAGCAGCTACCAGCCGTGGTCAGTGCGGACGGTGCCGCGAGCTGGCATCCGAACGCCGGTGCCGACATCGGACTCGGTAACGAGGTGCACCCGTCGGCTGTGGAGCGTGGACTCCGGGGCTCGATCCGGCAGGTGCGGTTGGTGCCGTTCAGCGGGGCCTTCGACCCGGCTCACCTGAAGCTGACGGTCTCGATGACGAAGGTCAGCATCGGCGTCGAGGACACAGTCGATGCCGATTGCGTGGTCGGCGACCTCAGTCCGGCCAGGACGATGCCGGTCGGCGAGGGGGACTCTGTGACCTCGTTGGTGGCCAAGGCATCGGCGATCCGACCCGACGCCCGGCAGGTCGCGTGGCAGCGGATGGAGCAGACGGCGTTCCTGCACTTCGGAATCAACACGTTCACCGGACTGGAGTGGGGGCACGGCGACGAGGACCCGGACCTGTTCCAGCCGACCGGTCTGGACACCGACCAGTGGGCTCGGACGCTGCGCGACTCGGGCTTCAAGCTGGCCATCCTGACCGTCAAGCACCACGACGGCTTCCTGCTCTACCCGTCCCGGTACAGCAGGCACGGTGTCGCCGCCAGTTCGTGGCAGAACGGCAAGGGCGACGTCGTGCGGGCGTTCGTGACGTCGATGCGCGAGAACGGCCTGAAGGTCGGGTTCTACCTGTCACCGGCGGACGAGAACCAGTACCTGGACGGCGTCTACGCCAACGGCAGTGCACACACACCGCGCACCATCCCGACCCTGGTGCCGGGTGACGACCGGGCGGGCCGCGACCTGCCGCAGTACACGCTGACTGCCTCCGACTACGGCGCCTACATGCTCAACCAGCTGTACGAGTTGCTGACCGAGTACGGGCCGGTGGACGAGGTGTGGTTCGACGGCGCGCAGGGCCGGATCCCGCCGGACAAGGTGGAGACGTACGACTTCCCCAGTTGGTACGCCCTGATCCGTGAGCTCGCGCCACAGGCGACGATCGCGGTCAGCGGCCCGGATGTGCGCTGGGTCGGCAACGAATCGGGTCTTGCCCGGCCCGACGAGTTCAGCGTCGTACCGACGATCACCAAACCCAACGGCTCGCCGGACTACGCACTCGGCTACGCCGCTGCTGACCAGGGCAGCCGGACAGCGCTGGTGGCCGGGCGGGACGCGGGCGCAACCGAGCTGGCCTGGTGGCCGGCCGAGGCCGACGTGTCGATCCGTGAGGGCTGGTTCCACCACCCCGAACAGGAACCGCGGTCGGTGGACCAACTGACCGACATCTACTACCGGTCTGTCGGCCGGAACTCGGTCCTGCTGCTCAACATCCCACCAGACCGACACGGCCGCTTCGACGAACGTGACGTGACCAGACTGGCCGAGTGGCGGGCCCGCCTGGCCGCGGACATGTCGCGAGACCTGGCTCGCGACGCCCGGGTGACCGGCGTCGGTGTGAGTCCGGAGGCGGCGACCGACGGCAACCCGGACACCTCCTGGAGGAACCCGGGCACCGGGACGCTGACCCTCACCCTGCCTGAGCCGGCGACTGTTCGCAGGGTCTCGCTCGGTGAGGACATCCGGTACGGACAGCAGGTCGAAAGCGGCGTGGTCGAGGCGCGGACGGCCGACGGCTGGCAGCAGGTGGCCACGTTCGGTGCGGTCGGGCAGCGACGCATCCTGACCCTGGACGACCCGGTGACCACCAGTGCGGTCCGGATACGGATCACCTGGTCCAGGTCCACGGTGAGGCTCTCGACAGTCTCCGTTTACTGACTCGGACCGTCCTTGAGGCAGGCTATCGGCCATGCGTTTACTGGCCGCGCTGCTGCTGCTCACGTCCACGTTGACCGGCTCCAGTGACCCCAACGCGGTCGTCTCCGGCTGGAAGACGTCACCGGTGTACGTCGATGCGACGCAGCGCTCGCTGGTCCCGGACGAGGAGGCCGAGAAGCTGGTCGAGCGGCTCCACGGCCACGGGCCGGCCATCCGGATCGCGGTGGTGCCGGAGGAGGCGCTCGACGACGGGCGGCGGGACAAGCAGATCTCCGCGCAGGCCTTCGTGGACACCGTCGCCTACAAGCACGGATCGGACGGGATCTACGTCGTTGTGTTCGGTGACCGGATGGCGTGGGGGAGTGCGGTCGGCGTCGACACCCCGATCGCCTCGATCCTGACCGAGGAGGAGGGCAAGTACAGCCGATCTGACGCTGTCGGCCTGCTCAACGGGGTGCTGGACCGGCTCGGCGTACCCAAGCCGTCGACCGGCCTGCCGGGCTGGCTGCTGGCGTTCCTGATCGTCATCGCAGTCCTCATCGCGGTCGGCCTGGCGTTGTGGTGGTGGCAGTGGTGGCGAGGCGAGGACGAGGACCCTGAGCCGTTCGACTCCCTACCGTCGGAGGCGGGCACCCTGGAGGAGCGCAGAGCAGAGGCGCGAGAGGACGTCACCCGGTTCGGCGCGGAACTGGATGCCGCGAACCTGCCCTCCGACGGCCTCAGGGACATGCCAGAGGCGGCGGCCGACCTGCAGGCGGCGAAGGCTGCGCACGTCGCTGCCGCTCGTGTGCTGGATGACGAGCCCGACGACGACCAGTTGCACGGGGTCCATGCGACGGTCGGGTACGGCCGCTGGCGGCTGGCCTGTGCCCAGGCGCGGGTCGCAGGCAAGCCCGTACCGGCCTGGCGGGCGCTTGGACGCAACCGCGCTTAGGCGGGTTGGGCCAGGACATCTGGCAGGTCCTCGCTGTGCAGGACCGACAGTGACGTGACCGCACGGGTGAGGCAGACGTAGAGACGGCGGAGGCCGGTGCGCTCGTCGGCCTCGCCCGCGACGATGCCTGCCGGCTCCACGAGGACCACATGGTCGAACTCGAGACCCTTGGCCAGTGAAGCCGGTACGACGTCCAGGTGCGCGTCCACGTCGTCTTCGTCACCGAGCACGGAGAACGCGATTCCCTTGTCCTGCAAGGCTTTCCGGGTCTCTGCCACGAGTGCGTCCGGCACGATCAGTCCGATGGAGCCGGGACGCGACGACACCTGCTCCAGAGTCGACACCGCCGCGGTGAGGCTGTCCGGTACGCGCGTGATGGTGAGCTCACCGCGAGACCGTCGTACCGCTGTCGGAGGCGTGAGGTGTGGCGCGATGGACGGCAGAAGTCGGGCGGCGTACTCGATCACCTGACCGGGCACACGGAAGCCTGCGGTCAGCTCTTCGGTGTGAGCACCGGTCTTGCCCAGGTGCTCGAGTGCCTCGTCCCAGGACGGCGTCGCCCACGGTGTCGTGCCCTGCGCGATGTCACCGAGGACAGTCATCGAGCCGGTCGAGCACCGGCGCCCGACGGCGCGCAGCTGCATCGCGGACAGGTCCTGCGCCTCGTCCAGGACCACGTGCCCGAGTGACGGCGTACGGTCGACCAGATCGGCGACCTCGTCGATCAGAGTGGCGTCAGCCGCGGACCACTTCGCAGCACCGACCGACCGCGGCGCCTTGTCCCAGATGAGTAGCTTCTGCTCCTCGGGCGTCAGGATCCCGTCGGCGTGCTCGGCGAGCAGGTCCGGGTCGGTGAACAGCTTGAACACCAGCTTCGCCGGGTCCACGGCCGGCCAGAGCGCCTCGGCGTACTGCTTGACCGGACGGCTCCGCGCCACCGCGTCCTGCACCCGGTCGTCCGGCGAGTCACCTGCCGCTTCCATCCGCAGCAGTACGGCGTGCGCCAGCCGCTGCGGCAACATCGCCCGGCCGGCGCCGTACCGGATGCCACGGGTCCGCAGCTCGTTGACCAGCTCCTCGGCGTGGTACGCCGGAACCCGCCAGCGATGCGCCCCACGCGGCACCACCAGCGCCTCCTTCGGCAGCTGTACCTGTGACCACACGGCCCGGTACAGCACCTCGGCCATCCGGGCGTCGCCCTTCAGTACGTCGACCGGCGCCGGACCCGGCCCGGCGATGCGCACGCGCGCAACCAGTTCCTCGACGGTCGTCTGCTTGGCCTCGATCTCGCCCAGCGCGGGCAGGACGTCACCGATGTAGCGCAGGAAGCTGGCGTTCGGCCCGACCACGAGCACGCCGGCCCGGCTGAGCTGGTCCCGGTAGGCGTAGAGCAGGTACGCCGCCCGGTGCAGGCCGACCGCGGTCTTCCCGGTGCCGGGCGCGCCCTGGACGCAGATCGTCTCGTTGACCCCGGCCCGGACGATCACGTCCTGCTCTGGCTGGATCGTGGCCACGATGTCCCGCATCGGGCCCGAGCGGGGGCGCTCGATTTCGGCGTCCAGGATGTTGCTGTGCTGGTCGACGGGTGCGGCCGAGGTCAGGTCCTCGTCCTCGAAGGCGGTCAGCTCGCCGTGCGTGAAGCCGAACCGCCGCCGTACCCCGACACCCATCGGCTCGGTCCGGCTGGCCCGGTAGAACGGCACCGAGATGTCGGCCCGCCAGTCCACCACCAGCGGCTCGCCGTGCTCGTCGTTCACGTGCCGGCGGCCGATGTGGAAGGTCTCCTCGGCCGGCTCCAGGTAGTCCAGCCGGCCGAAGAACAGCGGGACCTCGGGGTCGTCCTCGAGTTCCTTCATCCGGCGCCAGATCGCGGCCTTCAGGAACTCGGTGTTCACCCGGTCGGCGCTGTGGATCTCCAGCGCTCCGGTCTTCTCCCGCATCACCGCGAGGGCGGCCCGCGAGGTCTTCAGGTAGTCCTTCTCGGCCTGGAGGATGTCGGACGTATCAGAGGGCACAGCGAACCTCCGGCAACAGGTGGGGGAAGCCCAGCCACGTTACTTGAGCACCCGGCGAGGGGAAACCGAATTACGGGCCCGTGGCCTGTCGTCGCGCAACCCGGGGCGGAGCAGCAGCGGCAGGCTGATCGCGAGCAGCAGCAGCGCCACGATCCCGTCCAGCCAGTAGTGGTTCGCCGTCACCACGACGACCGCGAAGGTGATGATCGGGTGGGCCAGCCACAGCCAGCGCCACCTCGACCGGGTGATCAGGATCATCGCCAGCGCGATCAGGGCGGCCCAGCCGACGTGCAGGCTGGGCATCGCGGCGAACTGGTTCGCCATGCCGCCGGAGCGCTCCACGCCGTACACCGACTGGCCGAACCGCAGTCCGGTGTCGACGAAACCCGGCATCATCCGCGGCGGCGCGAGCGGGAACACGATGTGCCCGATCAACGCCAGCCCGGTCACGGCCACGATCGTCCAGCGGACGTTCAGGTAGGCCTTGGGCCGCCAGATGCTCAGCCAGAGCAGCACCGCGGCGGTCAGTGGCGCGTGGACGCCGGCGTAGTAGAGGTTCGCTCCTTCGACCAGTTGCGGAACCTTCAGCGCCGCCTGCTGGATCGAGGCCTCGTCGGGCAGGTGCAGCCAGGTCTGGAACGCGAGGATCTCCCGGGCGTGGTCGAACGCCGAGCCGGTGTGCTTTGCGGCGAACTGCCGGCCGGCGGTGTAGACCACGAACATGGTCGCCAGCAGCACCGCTTCCCGTGCCATCCGCCAGACGACCGGCCTGGACCTCGTGCCCTGCCCCTCGCCGTCCCCGCCCAGCCCCACCCGCTCCAGCGCCTGTGTCCCCATATTCCTCGAAGGTACCTGGCGGTCGCTCAGGTTTTGCCCAGGCGCAACCCTGGCGTTGCCCTGGGCAACCCCGGAGGAACTGGTCGTGACACGCCCGTCACGCCGTCGCGATCAGCCCTTGACGGCGCCGGTGAGCACGCCCTTGGCGAAGTGGCGCTGCAGGAACGGGTAGATCAGCAGGATCGGCACGATCGAGACGACCAGGATCGCCATCTGGATCGAGGCCTGCGGCGGCAGCAACTCGGTGCCGAGCTCGGCGCTGCCCAGCTGGGTGTCGTTGATGACGTACGTGCGCAGTACCAGCTGCAACGGCCACAGCTTGCTGTCGTTCAGGTACAGCAGCGCATTGAAGAACGCGTTCCAGTACGCCACCGCGTAGAACAGCCCGATCACCGACAGCACCGCCTTGGACAGCGGCAGCACGATGTAGCTGAAGATCTTCAGCTCGCCGGCACCGTCGATCCGGGCGCTCTCGGTGATCTCGTTCGGCAGGTTCATGAAGAACGCGCGCAGCACGATCACGTTGAACGCGCTCACCATCGTCGGCACGATCAGCGCCCAGATACTGTCCAGCAGACCGGCACCCTTGACCACCAGGTACGTCGGGATGATGCCGGGGGAGAACAGCATGCTGAACAGGATCACCAGCAGGATCGGCCGGCCCGCCGCGAAGGACGGCCGGGACAGCGCGTACGCGAGCAGACACGAGGCGGTCAGGCTGAGCACCGTACCGACGACCGTGACGAAAACGCTGACGAACAGCGCCTGGGTGACCACACCGCCGGCGAACAGCGACTCGTAGGCGGCGAAACTGATCGACTCCGGGAACAACACCAGCCCGCCGGACTCGTTGATCTGCTTGTTCGGCGCCACGCTGGTCGAGATCACCCCGACGAACGGGACGATCACCGCCAGGCAGAACACCAGCAGCACGAGGCCCTTGAAGATCCGCATCGGCCAGCTGGGCATCGGGACACCCTGCACGATTTTGCGAGTCATCGCTGGTACACCCCCTGCTCGCCGAAGATGTGCGCGACCTTGTTCGCGGCCAGCACGAGGGCGACGCCGACCAGGCCCTTCACCAGGCCGACCGCGGCCGCCACGCCCCAGGCGCCACCGATCACACCGTTGTTGTAGACGTAGGTGTCCAGTACTTCGCTGACGTCGCGGCCGACCGCCTGCTGCTGCAGGATGATCTGCTCGAAGCCGACCGTCAGCGAGTCGCCGAGCCGCAGGATGAACAGCAGGATGATGATCCCGCGCAACCCCGGCAGCGTGACGTGCCACAGCTGCCGCATCCGGCTCGCGCCGTCCACGCTGGAGGCCTCGTAGAGCTGTGAGTCGATCTGGGACAGCGCGGCCAGGAACAGGATCGTCGCCCAGCCGGTGTCCTTCCAGATGATCTGCGACGTCAGCAACACGTGGAACAGCTCGGAGTTCCCGATGATGTCGATCGTGCCCAGGTCGTGCGACCGCAGGTAGTTGTTCAGCAGCCCGCTGCCGCCCAGCATCTGCTGGAACAGCGCGACCACGATCACCCACGACATGAAGTGCGGCAGGTAGAGGATGCTCTGCGCGATCCGCTTGATCCGCTCGGAGAACAACGAGTTCAGCAGCAGGGCGAGCAGGATCGGGGCCGGGAACACGAAGACCGACTGCAGAGTGGTCAGGATCAGGGTGTTCTGCAGCGCCCGCAGGAACGCGGGGTCGCCGTTGAAGATCACCGCGAAGTTCTGCAGCCCCGACCAGTCGCTGCCGCTGATGCCGAGGAACGGCTGGTAGTCCTTGAACGCGATCACGTTCCCCAGCAACGGCACGTAGTGGAACGCGACGATCAGCGCCGTCCCGGGCAGGGCGAACAGCAGCAGCACCCGGTCCCGCAGCAACCGCTGCCCGAGACTCAACTGCTGCTGCGGTCCCGTCTTCGATCGCTGAAGCATCAGTTCCCGCCCGCCGCGGCGAAGGCGTCCTGCAGTTCGCCGCGGATCTTCTCACCGCCCGACGACAGGAACGTCTTCACCGCCGGACCCCAGTCCGACACCGGCTTCTTGCCCTGCACGATCTGGTTCTCCAAGTCGGTGAGTGCGCCGGTGAGTCGCGACCAGTTCTTCGACCCGGTGTCGGAGTAGAGCCCGTACGACGCGTCGTACACCAGCCGGGAGGCGATCTTCTGCTGGATCGCGTGCTGCTTCTGCGGTACGTCGGGTTTGCCCGCCCAGTACAGGGCCAAGGCGGAATCGCAGATGTACTGCAGGCCGATCCCGGTCTCCACCACGCCGGTCTTCGTCGGCACCGGGTCGGTGCCCTTCAGCGCGTAGTGACGGCCCTCGACGCCGTACTTGCGGAACAGGTACTCCTCGGTCCCGAAAGGCGCGGCCATCCAGTTGGCCAGCTTGAGGAGCGTCTCGACCGAGTGCTTGCTGTCCTTGCTGAACGCGGTGACGTTGTTCAGGGCGGCGCCCATCCACGGCTTGCCCTGTCCTCCGGTGAAGCCCGGCACGTCGAGCATGTTCACCGAGAACGCGTCCCCGGCGGTGTTGTCCGCGTAGTACTGGTTCCACGCGACGAAGCTGTCGAGGTCGAACGCCGCGATGCCGCCGTTGAACCACTGCTTGCGGGCGGCGGCCTTGGCGCTGAAGGTGTCCGGGTTGACCACGCCGGCGGCGACCATCTTCCGGGCCGCCTCGAGCACGTCCTCGTTGCCCTCCGCCTCGAACATCGAGGTGAACTTCCCGCCCTCCTCCTTCCACTGGTTGGGCAGGCCGGCCATCTGCCGGAGGTAGGACAGCGGGACCCGGGTCCAGGCCCAGCGGTTCTCCTTCGCCGCGGTCATCTCCTGGCACAGCGCGAGGAACTCCTCGAAGTTTTTCGGCGCCGGGTCGGTGATGCCCTTGGCCGCCAGGAGGTCCGCGCGGTAGAGCGGCAACGACGTGCGGGACATGCCCCGCGGCACCGGCACGCCGTAGATGGCGCCGTTGAAGACACATCCCTTCCAGTACTCGGTCGGGATGTTGGCGAGGAACGGGTACTTCTTCACCGCGTCACCGGACAGGTGCTCGGTGAGATCCATCGCCTTGGCCTTGAGCAGGCCGGGGATCTGCGCGGTCGACGGCGGGATGTTGAGGATGTCGGGCAGGTCGCCGCCGGCGATCCGGGTGGCGAACTTGTCCGGGTACTCGTCGTTGGACGCCATGCTGATCTGCAACTCGGACCCGAGCCGGTCGTTCAGCGCCTGCCAGAACTGGTTCCTGTCCGCCGCCGGGGGGATCGCGCCGGGGATGTTGGTCATGAACGTGATCGGCTTGCCGTCGCCGACCGTCTCGGTGATCGCCTTCACCGGGTTGGCCGGGTACTTGAGGAAGCCGTCCAGCACCACGTCGGTGCCCGGGAGGTCGGGCTTCACCTCGCCGTACCGGACGTAGGTGGGCAGTTTCACGGCGAGGTTGGCGGCGGCTGAGTTCTTCTTGTCCGAAGCACACCCCGCCAGCAGCGGCGTACCGGTGACCGCGACAGCTGCGGCGGCCAGACCGCCGCCGAGGAATGTTCTTCTGCTGACTGGCATGTGGCCTCACTTCCATCGGAGGGCCACACCATGACATAGTACGTCCTATGTCTTCAAGAGTCGGCGCCGTGGAAATCCCGGCCGAGGTGGTCTTCGACCCGGCCGGAAGCGGCTACCACACCTTCCGGATCCCGTCCGTGCTGGCGCGAGGCGACCTGGTGCTGGCCTTCTGCGAGGGGCGGCTGCACGGGTCCGGTGACGCGGGCGAGATCGAGGTGGTGCTGCGCCGCTCGCTCGATGGCGGCAGGACCTGGCTGCCGCTGCAGGTGGTGTCGGCTGGGCCGGGCAAGACGTGTGGGAACCCGGTGCCGGTGATCGACCCGGCGAGCGGGGACATCGTGCTGGTCACGGTGCAGAACGGCGCCGACGCGGTGGAGCTGTCGCTGGCCCGCGGCACCGATCCGGAGGACGGCCGGCGGGTCTTCGTCCAGCGCTCCTCCGACGACGGCGCCACCTGGGGCCCGACGACCGAGATCACCGCGCAGGTGAAGCCGTCCGACTGGGGCTGGTACGCGACCGGGCCGTGTCACGGGATCGCGTTGCGCACCGGGCGTCTCGTCGTACCGGCAAACCACTCGTTCGTGCCGTCGGAGCCGGTCGAGGACCTGATCCGCCTGAACGGCGGGCATTGCATCGTCAGCGACGACGGCGGTGTCACCTGGTCGGTGGGCTTCGTGGACCGCAACGACGGTCCGGAGATCAACGCGAACGAGACGGCCGTCGCCGAGTTGCCGGACGGGCGGCTGTACTTCAACGCCCGCAACCACCAGGGCACCGGGCCGGCGCGGGTGCACGCGTGGTCGTCGGACGGCGGTCTGACGCTGGACGCGCCGTACGCCGGGATTCCCGAGATCACCGCGCCGGGGATCCAGGGGAGTGTGCTCGCGCTGCCCGACGGCCGGCTGCTGCTGTCGACGCCGGTGGACCCGTCGGTGCGCCGGGAGCTGACCGTCTTCGTCAGTGCGGACTCCGGGCAGTCATGGCGCCCGGAACTGGTCGTACACGACGGCATGGCGGGCTACTCGGATCTCGTCCTGCTGCCCGACGGCTCGGTCGGGATCTTCTACGAGGCCGGTGAGACGTCCTCGTTCGCGACTTTGCGCTTCGCCACATTCACTCTTTGACGTTGGGAGACCCCTTGACCTCCGCCCGCCTGACCGGCGTCGTACCGCCGCTCGTCACCCCGCTCACGCCCGAGTACGACGTCGACACCGCATCGCTGGCCCGGTTGATCGATCATCAGCTGACCGGTGGTGTGGACGGGGTGTTCGTGCTCGGCACCTCCGGTGAAGGCACGTTCCTGACCGACGACCAGCGGCAGATCGTGCTGGAGACCACGGTGGCGGAGGTGTCAGGGCAGGTGCCGGTGCTGGCCGGCGTCATCGACACCTCGACCGCCCGGGCCGGTGCGCACCTGTCGGCCGCGTTGAAGGCCGGTGTGGACGGCCTGGTCGCGACCGCGCCGTTCTACGCCGCGACGCATCCGGCCGAGATGGAGCGGCACTTCGTCCGGCTGGCCTCGCTCGCCGGGGAGACGCCGCTGTACGCGTACGACATCCCGCCTCGGGCCGGGGTGAAGCTGCCCACGTCGCTGATGATCGAGCTCGGGCAGCGCGGTGTCATCGCCGGGGTGAAGGACTCCAGTGGGCAGGAGATGAGCCTGCGTCACCTGGTGCTGGCGCGGCGCGACGCGGGGTTGTCCGGGTTCGCGATCATGACCGGGTCGGAGGTGACGGTCGACTCCTCGCTGGCCTTCGGCGTCGACGGCGTCGTACCCGGGCTCGGCAACGTGGATCCGGCCGGGTACGTGCGGTTGTACGACGCGGTGGCCGCCGGGGACCTGGCCGCGGCGCGGGCCGAGCAGGAGCGGCTGATCCGGCTGTTCGAGATCATCGACGTCGCGGACCGGAGCCGGATGGGTGCGAGTTCGGCCGCCCTCGGCGCGTTCAAGGCCGGGTTGTACCTGCTCGGGGTGATCGCGTGCCCGGTCACGGCGTACCCGTCGATTCCGCTGGACGAGGCCGAGATCGCGGCGATCCGCCCGCTGCTGGAACGCGCCGGACTACACTGAACGGTTCCTAGAACGAGGAGGCCGGCAGTGACGACGGGTGGGCTCAGCCGGGCACGGGGTGCGGCCGGGAATCAGTCCTTCATTCGCGACCAGATGAAGTCGTACATCCTGGAACGCGGGCTGAAGGCGGGTGACCCGCTGCCCAACGAGCAGGAACTGATGGCGCAGCTCGGAGTCGGGCGGCACCCGTTGCGCGAGGCGATGAAGGCGCTGCAGGCGGTCGGCATCATCGAGATCCGGCACGGGTACGGGACGTACGTCGGCGAGGTGTCGCTGCAGTCGCTGGAGGACGGGCTGGCGTTCCGGATGTCACAGTCCATGGCCGGTGACCTCCGGGACGTGCAGAACGTCCTGGAGGTCCGCCAGGCCATCGAGGTCGGCCTCGCCGAGGACGTGGTGGCGCACTTCAAGGAGCACGGGTACGACGACCTGGAGGCGATCGTCGAACGGATGGAGGCCAAGGCCGAGGCCGGTGAGTACTTCCCGGACGAGGACTGGGCCTTCCACCAGGCACTGTACGAACCGCTGGGCAACGCGTTGGTGATCGACCTGCTCAGCGTCTTCTGGCGCACCTTCTCGCAGGTGGATGCTCGCCTACCCGGGGCGCGTTACTCACCTGCCGACGCGGCCGCCTGGCACCGCGACCTGCTCAACACCTTGCAGACCGGCGATGCCGACGCCTTCGCCCGCTCGATGAAGAAGCACTTCCACGGCATCCACACCCGGCTGGGCGAGTAGGCCCCGGCGCTCAGGCGAAGAGGTTTTCGGCGTCGACGATCAACTCCTCCAACTTCTTCTTCTTCTTCTGCTGCTGCTGCTCTTGTGGGCTCAGGCGAAGAGGTTTTCGGCGTCGACGATGGTGTACGCGTAGCCCTGTTCGGCGAGGAAGCGTTGGCGGTGGGCGGCGAACTCGGCGTCGACGGTGTCGCGGGCGACGATGGAGTAGAAGCGGGCGGTGCGGCCGTCGCCCTTGGGCCGGAGGACGCGGCCGAGGCGCTGAGCCTCCTCCTGGCGGGAGCCGAAAGTGCCGGAGACCTGGATCGCGACCGAGGCCTCGGGCAGGTCGATGGAGAAGTTGGCCACCTTGCTGACCACCAGCCGGCTGATCTCGCCGGCCCGGAACGCGTTGAACAGCCGCTGCCGTTCCCGAACCGTCGTCTCACCCTTGATCACCGGGCACTCCAGCCGTTCGCCGAGCTCGTCCAGCTGGTCGATGTACTGACCGATGACGAGCAGCGGCTCACCAGCGTGGTGCTCGGCGATCCGCCGTACCAGCCGCGACTTCGCCGGAGTGGACGCGGCCAGCCGGTAGCGGTCCTCCGGCTCCGCGGTCGCGTACACGAACCGCTCGGTCTGCTCCAGGTCGACCCGGACCTCGACGCAGTCGGCCGGTGCGATCCAGCCCTGGGCCTCGATGTCCTTCCACGGCGCGTCGTACCGCTTCGGGCCGATCAGCGAGAACACGTCGCCCTCGCGGCCGTCCTCGCGGACCAGTGTCGCGGTCAGCCCGAGCCGCCGCCGCGTCTGCAGGTCCGCGGTCATCCGGAAGATCGGCGCCGGCAGCAGGTGCACCTCGTCGTACACGATCAGACCCCAGTCGCGGGCGTCGAACAGCTCCAGGTGTGAGTACACGCCCTTCCGGCGCGTGGTCATCACCTGGTACGTCGCGATCGTCACCGGGCGGATCTCCTTGCGGGCACCGGAGTACTCGCCGATCTCGTCCTCGGTCAGGCTGGTCCGGCGGACCAGTTCGTCCTTCCACTGCCGCGCGGACACGGTGTTCGTGACCAGGATCAGCGTGGTGGCGGACGCCTGGGCCATCGCGGCCGCGCCGACGATCGTCTTGCCGGCTCCACACGGCAGGACGACGACACCGGAGCCGCCGTGCCAGAAGGACTCGGTCGCCTGCTGCTGGTACGGCCGCAGGTCCCAGCCGTCCCGGACCAGCTCGATGTTGTGCGTCTCACCGTCGACGTACCCGGCCAGGTCCTCGGCGGGCCAGCCGAGCTTCAGCAGGGTCTGCTTGAGGTGGCCGCGCTCCGACGGGTGCACCAGCACGGTGTCGTCGTCGATGCGTGCACCGAGCATCGGCTTGACCTTGGCGCTGCGCAGCACCTCTTCCAGCACCGGCCGGTCGGTGGTGACGAGCACCAGACCGTGCTGGGGATGCTTCTCGAGTCGCAGCCGGCCGTAGCGGTCCAGCGTCTCGGCGATGTCGACCAGGAGCGAGTGCGGGACGGGGTAGCGGCTGTAGCGCAGCAGTACGTCGATGACCTGCTCGGCGTCGTGACCGGCGGCCCGTGCGTTCCAGAGGCCCAGTGGTGTCAGCCGGTAGGTGTGGACGTGTTCGGGCGCCCGCTCCAGCTCGGCGAACGGCGCGATGGCCTTCCGGCAGTCGCCAGAGTCCGGATGTGCGGTCTCGAGCAAGAGTGTCTTGTCCGACTGCACGATCAATGGACCGTCTGTCACGCGCTGCTCCTATCGTCGCCCCGACCTTCCATTGTGCCTGAGGCGATCAATCGACGACCCGGGCGTTGGCGATGCGATGCAGGGCGTAGGTGCGGGGCTGGTCGGCGCCCTCGTCGTACGCGGTCAGCCAGCCGTCGGCGACCCGGACCGGTTCGACGATGCGTTCGGAGGCGTTGCCGTGGTGGTCGACGTACGAGATCCAGGTGCGGGTGTGCGCCTCGGCCGCGTTGGCCAGTACGCCGATGGTCTCGGCCGGAGCCGTGGGTTCGATCAGGCTGTCGTCCGGGCGTTCGGCGGCGATCCGGTCACCCGCCCGGACTTTCTCGATCACGGCCTTCACCTGGTCGTCGGTGAGCTCGAGCGGGCTGTCCACGAAGTCCCGGCTGGTCCGGCGACGTGGCGTCTCACCTCGACGCGTCGGCGCGCTCGTGACGTGCACGACTCCGTCGAACGTCTCCGCCAGCGGGGAGAGACCGGCCTCCCGCAGCCGGCTCAGCACCACGTCAGGCGGCGACGGCGAGACGACGACCGTCGGGGCCAGCCGACGGAACTTGACGCCGGGCAGGTTCGAGTTCAGCAGGTGCGTGAGCACGTCCTCGTCGTCACAGCGCAGGTACGTCGACGCCGTACCGAGCCGGAGTACGCCGTGACGCCGTGCAACGTCGTCGATGAGGTACGTCAGCGGCTGGGGGACCGGAGTCCGTGAGTGCTCGGCCAGCCACTTGTGCAACTGATCCGCAGTCCGCTCCAGGTCGAAAGCACGTCGTACTGAGCTCTCACTGAACCTGTAGACCCCTGCACCACCGTGAGACTCGACATCGGCCATGGCGGACAGCTCGTCCTGCACCGCACGGACCAGTGGACCCGGTGCAACTGCGGTCAGGTCAGCCTGCAGCAACACCTCGGACACCGGCTCCGGGACCAGGGGACGGATCGCCTCGGCCAGATCCTCGGACGTGGGCTCGGTCTCCAGCAGCGGCCGCGCATGGTGTGCGAGAGCGCCAAGTCCGGTCAGACCGAGCAGTGCGGCCTCGGTGATCGTCCACTCGACCAGGTCGTCGCGGAACTGTCCACCACGCCGCGGCCGGTGCCAGGCGACCCAGGTGACCACTGACTCCGTGGCAGGCGCCGTACCGGCTCCTGCCTCCATCAGGGCCTGCAGCGTGAGGACACGGATTTCTGGAGCCAGCAGACGTTCCAGGTCAGGCGCCAGCGCGTTGATGAGGCGCTCACGAGCCGCAGCCGTCGCACCACCAGTGTCACGTCGGCCGATCAGTCCAATCGCGCGAAGCCCGGTGAACCAGGCCATGACGAGCTGTGCCCACCGCTGTGCGAGGTCCAGCTCCAGCCAGTCGTCGTACGAGCTGGTCGGCAGCCAGAACTCGCTCGTACCAACCTCCACCGCTGCCACCAGGCCGGCTGCGTACGCGATCTCCAGCACAGCTGCGGTCGTCTGCTCCTCCGCACCGATCTTGCCGGCCAGGCTGCGGAGTTCACGGACGCCGATGCCACCGGTGCGTAGTACCGGTGGCGGTTCGGTTCCCAGTTGCTCCAGTGCACGGTCGACCAGCCGCACGAGGTCCAGCGCCGCACCGGCCGCCGCACGGTCCGCGATAGCCGCCGACACCTTCTTGCCGTCCAACGGCGGCGGTGCAGGGCGTGTTGAGGCCAGCACACGCCCGCCACGCAGGTGCAATCCAATCTGTCGCGGGAGGACGACAGTGTTCGCGTCCTTCGGTACGACGAGTCCACGCGCCAGCAACCGCTCAACCGGCGTACGCGCCGAGGCGATCGTCACCGGCCGCTCAGCCTTCTCCACCGTCCCGGTCGGCGGACCCCAGGTCAGCTTGTCCAGCACCGCACGGGCGTCCGGGCCCGCCTCCTCGATCAGCTTGTCCAGGTCGCCGAAGTGCCTGGTGGTGACAGGACCCAGTCCGGCGGGTGTCGGGCCGAGTAGCTCGTGCACGGCGCGGATGGGCCGTAGGTCGTCCTCGGTCCCCCACACCAGTGCCAGGTCGAGCAATTCGGCCACACGCGGCCGGACCACCTCGACAGGCTGTCCGACACCCACCGCGAGGGTTGCCAGGTCCACAGGCTCGGGCAGAGCCGACAATGCCTCCAACAGGTCGACACCGAACTCGTCCAACCGGTTGATCGCCCGGGCAGCCGATGCGTTGGTGGTGGCCCGAGCCGCCAGCTGGCTGGTGTCCGCTGGGATGGGCGTGGCCAGGTCCGGACGCCGCTGCAGCAACTGACCGAGGGCAGCGTCGTCCCAGGTACGCAGTGCCTCAGCGAGGGTACGTGGGCGGCTCCACTCGGTTTTGCTCATCCCTCCAACGGTACGGCCCTCTGTCCACTCACCACCAACTACTCCGCGGCGGCGGCGGTGCCGATGCGGTGGAAGCCGACGCGTTCGTAGACGGCGGCGACTGCCTTGGTCTCGGCCGAGAGGAGGATGAGGTCGGCTCCGTTGGTGAACGCGTGGTCGGCCAGGGCACTGGTGAGCGCCGCGGCCAGGCCCCGGCGGCGCATGGCGGGGAGCGTGCCGACGCCGACGATTTCGGTCGTGCTGCCGACCGGCTGATGTTGCCCGCTGGCGACCATGCCGTCCTCGGTGAACGCCGCCGCGGCCACGGTCACCCCACGCCGCACGCGGTCCAGGACCGCGGCGATCACGTCGTCCGCGACCTCCGCCGCCTTGGCGTCCCGCTCCTTCGGCCCGGCCTCGCCCAACGCCGTACAGGGGTCTCCGAAAGCCAGAGACGCGACAGCTCGGGCCTGCCGCAGTACCGCGTCCTCCGCGGGCAGGATCTCGCAGCGCGCGTCGGCCTTCGCGGGGCGGAAATCGGCCCGCTCGAGGATCAGCAGCGGGTGCTCGACCACGTTCAGCCCGGCGGCCGTGGCAGCAGGTCCCAGTGACGGGCAGGCCTCGACGACCCACTCGAAGCTCAGCGGGATGCCGAGCTCCGTGCAGCGCGACCGCACCGCGTCGATGTCCGCCGGCTTGACGGTGGTCCCGGCCCCCGGCACCGGACGGGCGTAGTAAGGCCAGGCCGTCGTACTGCGGAACAGTGTGAAGGGACCGACCTGCTCGGCGACCGAACCGGACAGCGGCACCGCGTGGAGGTAGTCGTCGACTCTGCTGATCATCGCGTCGCAGTGAACCACCCCGGCGGGAGTGGCGCCAGGGAATGTGTCGAAGTTCGCGGGTCGGCTCCGACGTCTCGGTCGTCAGTGACCCACTCAGAGGAGGACCAGATGGAAACGGTGACTTCCGCCGACGGTACGACGATTGCCTACGAACGGCAGGGGAGTGGTCCACGGCTGATCCTGGTCGCGGGCGCGCTGTGCGCCCGCGACGCCCTGCGACCACTCGCCGACGAGTTGGCCGCCGATTTCGACGTGGTGATCTACGACCGGCGCGGACGCGGTGACAGCGGCGACAGTACGCCGTACGCCGTGAAGCGCGAGGTGGACGACATCGGCGCGCTGCTCACGGCCGTCGGCGGTACGGCGGCCGTGTACGGGCACTCGTCGGGCGCGGCGCTCGTCGCGGTGGCCGCGAGCACCGGGCTGCCGTTCACGCAGGTGGTGCTGCACGAGCCGCCGTACGGACCGGATGACGCCGACACCGAGGACGAGGGGGCGCAGGTGCTCGAGTTGCTCGCCGCGGGCCGGCGGCGCGAGGCGGTCGAGGTGTTCCTGATGCTCGCGGGTATGCCGAAGGAGGCCGCGCTCGAGACCGCAGCGCTACCAGGGATGACCGACATCGCCCCGACCCTCGCCTACGACTTCGCCGTGATGGACCACGCCTCACCGGGCGGTCGGGTGCCTGTCGACCTGCTCGCCAGGATCACCCAGCCGACCCTCGTGGTCGCCGGGACCGCGTCACCGCCGTTCATGGTCGAAGCGGCCCACCGGATCGTGAAGGAGCTGCCGGCCGCGTCGTTGGCCGAGCTGCCCGACCAGGATCACGTCGCAGCGCCGGAGATCCTGGCGCCGGTCCTGCGAGAGTTTCTCAGTCGGCGATGATCTCGATCGAGACCTTGTCCGGGTAGAAGGCCAGGTGCTCGCGGATGTCGGCGACCGCGTCGTACGGCTGCTCGTACGTCCACACCGCGTTCACGCCGGCCCGGCCGGCGGGCAGGACGCTGTAGTACGACGCCTTGCCCTTGAACGGGCAGTACGTGTGGTGGTGGGTGCGCTCGAGCAGGGTCAGGTCGACGTCGCGGCGCGGGATGTACTGCACCGCGGGGTAGCTCGCCTCCTGCAGCGACAACGCGTCCCGGGTGTCCGCGATCACCTGGTCACCGGCCTTCACCACCACCCGATCCGGGTTCTTCGCCACCGTGATCGGGTGGTCCGGACCAGGAATCTTCTTCTCCGCCATGAACGTCTCCCAAGGCCGTGGTTCGCCGTCAACTTTTCAACAACCCGGGACGATGGCGGGACATTCCCGCTACAGCTGTTCGAGTTCGACCACCAGGCAGGGCCCGCCGTCGAACGCGCCGCCGTCGATGCCCAGGACGAGGCCGTCGGCGTACAGGTGGGGTCCGGTCAGGTTCTCGGGCAGGATGCCGAGCTGGTCGGCGACGATGCTGTGGCCGTGGACGATCCGGTGGCCGCCGAGGTGCCGCAGCATGATCCGCGCCACCTCCGGCCCGCTCGGGCCGCGGAACGCGTACCGCGACGTCATCCGCCGCCAGATCTCCCACCAGACCACGATGTCGTCACTGTGCAGCTCGGCACCGGCCGCGGCGTTGATCTGGTCGATCGTGTCACCCCACTGGACGTACTCCACGGTGTCGGAGTGCATCAGCAGGTGGCCCGCGTCCAGGCCGAGCATCGGCTGCTCGAGGAGCCAGGCGACGTCGTCGTCGGTGAGCAGTTCCTGGTCGCGGTCCTGGCCGCCGTTCAGCACCCAGGACCGCTCGAAGCTGCGGGTGGTGATCCCGTCGTGCGGGACGAACGTGTCGCCGAACTTGTGCATCCCGAGCGCGAGGATCTCGTGGTTGCCGAGCAGCACCCGGATGTCCCCGTCCGGCGCCTGGCCGATCAGCCTGCGGACGAAACGCAGTACGCCGATCCCGTCCGGACCCCGGTCGAAGAAGTCGCCGAGGAACCAGAGCCGGGCGTCCCGGCCCGACCAGTTGCCGTCGGCATCGGTCAGCCCGGCCAGCCGGAGCGATGCCTGCAGCTTCTCCGGGTGCCCGTGGATGTCGCTCACCGCGTACACAGCTGTCACGCCGTCCCCCAGCGGTGCGGATGACGAGATCGAGTACCGAGACGCATGCGGCGAGCGTAGTCGTACGACGGCGGACGACGTCACCCACGACGCCGCCGGCCGCCCACGTCAGGTGCCGGTGGTGGTGCCGAGCACCTCCTTCGCCTTCTCCACGGCCGCCAGAACCGGCTCCTCGATGTCCGAGCTGTCGAAGTTCATGCTCAGCAGGACGTCGCCCAGCCCGGCGAACGCGAAGACCACCTCGAGACCCGCCAGCGGGCCGCTCTCCGCGGCCAGCCGGACCGCGACCGGGGACGTGCCGGCCTTGGGCGCGGCCACCTCGGTGACCGCCACCGTCGAGGTGCCGGCGCCGTCGATGGTGAGCTTGGCCTTGGGGCAGGCCTTCACCGCGGCCCTGGTCGCGGCGAGGAGGTCCGAGGTGGCCTTGGCCGACGACATCGCCTCCAGCCGCTCGCCGACGAACGGTCCGTTCTGGCCACCGGAGAAGCCGCGCTCCACCATGACCTTCGCCCCGGGCGACTGCTCGGCGTTGAACAACCGGACCAGCTTGGCGCACTTGGAGTTGGTCGACGACAGCCCGCCCCCGTCGTCCTCACCGGTGTCGGGCTCGACCGCGAAACCGGCCGGCAGGTCCTCCAGCGCGAGCAGCGCCTTGGTCAGCGTCGCCTTCGTCCGCGGCGCCGGAGCCTGCGTCGGCGGCGCGGACGGAGTCGTCGGTACGACGCTCGGCGTACTGCTGCTGCTCGCGGTCGCAGTCGGCGTCGGAGTGGCGGACGGCGCCGCGCCGCCCTCCGGTGTGGAATCGCCGCCGCAGGCGACCAGGATCAGTGTGAGGCCCGCCGCGAGTACGGCGGAGACAAGAGGTCGCTGCAGCGACATGGGGCCCTCCCCAGGGAGATGTGTCGCGACAGTCTAGACCGGAAGGCAGGCCATCACGCCCACGAAAAATGCACTTCGAGGGAGAGCTCGACGGTCTGGTCGCCGGGAGTGATGTTCAGCGGCGCGTCGAAGGCCTTGGCGCTCTGGAGCTCGATCATCTGGCCGCGGATGGGTGCGTGGCTGTAGCTCTCGGAGATCGACGTGACCGAGCCGAGCGAGTAGCCGGCCAGGGCCGCGAGCTCCTCGGCCTTGGCCCGGGCCTGCTGGAAGGCGAGCTCACGCGCCCGGGTGAGCAGCGGCGCCTTGTCCTCGACGTCGAACTGCAGGTAGTCCACGCCGAGACTGTTGCCCGCGGCATCCACGGCGGCGTTCAGCAGCCGGCCGAAGCCGGTCAGGTCCTTGGTGGTGACCGTGAGGCTGTGCGCGGCGTGGAATCCGGACGGCGTCGCCATCTCCTTGTACTGCGGGTGCACGTTGACCGAGCTGGTCGCGATGTCGGACGCCTCGACCCCTTGCTGCCGCAGTGCCGCGATCACCGCCTCCGTCCGCTCCGCCACCCGACCCACCGCGGCCGCCACGTCGGCCGCGTCGTGCCCGACACTCAACGAAATCCGCAGTACGTCCGGTGGTGCGCTGACCTGACCTGACCCGACGACGCTCACCCCAGTCTCCATGCCAGCAGTCTGACACCCTCCCGGCTCGCGCGGGCTCTTGCCGGGCCGCGCCGGGCGCGTGACGATGACCGGCATGAGCCTGCCTTCGTACGCGTCCGGAGTGTCCGAGGTTCCGTTGCTGGGCGAGACCATCGGCGCCAACCTCGGACGCACGGTGAGCCGGTTCGGTGACCGGGACGCGATGGTGGAGGTGCAGACCGGGCGGCGCTGGACGTACGCCGAGTTCGGCGCCGAGGTGGACGTGGTCGCCCGAGGCCTGCTGGCGCGCGGGATCGCGAAGGGCGACCGGGTCGGGATCTGGGCCCCGAACTGCGCGGAGTGGACGATCACGCAGTACGCGACCGCCACGATCGGCGCGATCCTGGTCAACATCAACCCGGCGTACCGGACCCACGAACTGGCCTACGCGCTGAACCAGTCCGGGGTCCGGCTGCTGATCTCGGCGACCGAGTTCAAGACCAGCGACTACCGCGCGATGGTCGACGAGGTCCGTCCGGACTGCCCGGCCCTGGAGGAGACCGTCTACATCGGCACCGGCGACTGGGACGAGCTGCGGGCCGCGGCGGACCGCGTCAGCGTGGACGCGTTGCGCGCCCGCGAGGCCGAGCTGGCCTTCGACGACCCGATCAACATCCAGTACACGAGCGGCACCACCGGCTTCCCCAAGGGCGCCACGCTGAGCCACCACAACATCCTCAACAACGGCTTCTTCGTCACCGAGACGATCGCGTTCACCGAGCAGGACCGGCTCTGCATCCCGGTGCCCTTCTACCACTGCTTCGGCATGGTGATGGCGAACCTCGGCTGTACGACGCACGGCGCCTGCATGGTGATTCCCGGGCCGGCCTTCGACCCGGCCGCGACACTGCGGGCGGTCCAGGACGAACGCTGCACCGGGTTGTACGGCGTACCGACGATGTTCATCGCCGAGCTCGGGCTGCCGGACTTCGCGTCGTACGACCTGACGTCGTTGCGGACCGGGGTGATGGCGGGTTCAGCGTGCCCGATCGAGGTGATGAAGCGATGTGTGGCGGACATGCACATGGCCGAAGTGGCGATCTGCTACGGCATGACCGAGACGTCGCCGGTGTCGACGCAGACCCGCCGCGACGACGATCTGGACCGCCGTACGTCGACCGTCGGCACGGTGATGCCGCACGTCGAGGTGAAGCTGGTCGACCCGGCCACCGGTCTGGTCGTGCCGAGGGGTCATCCCGGTGAGCTGTGCACCCGCGGGTACTCGGTGATGCTCGGGTACTGGGACGAGCCGGAGAAGACCGCGGAGGCGATCGACCAGGCCCGCTGGATGCATACCGGCGACCTGGCGATGATGCGCGAGGACGGGTACGTGAACATCGTCGGCCGGATCAAGGACATGGTGATCCGCGGCGGCGAGAACGTGTACCCGCGCGAGATCGAGGAGTTCCTCTACACCCACCCGGCGATCGCCGACGTCCAGGTGGTCGGCGTACCGGACGCCAGGTACGGCGAGGAGCTGTGCGCCTGGATCAAGCTGAAGCCCGGCGCCGACCCGCTCGACGCGGCCGCGATCAAGGAGTTCGCCACCGGCAAACTCGCCCACTTCAAGATCCCGAAGTACGTCCTGATCGTCGACGACTTCCCGATGACGGTCACCGGCAAGATCCGCAAGGTGGAGATGCGCGAGAGGTCAGTGGACCTGCTCGGTCTCTCGTGACCTCAGTTGGTCCGCGAAGGCTTTCAGCGCGGGGGTGTCCTCGCCCCGGCGCCAGACCAGGCCGAGGGCCGACTCGGGGAGGCCGGTGACCGGGACGCTGACAAGGTCGGCGCGCTGGTTGAGCACCGCGGTGGGGCGGCAGACCAGCATGCCGCCGCGGCCGGCGGCGATCAGTGAGAGGCCCTCCTGCAGCGTGCGGACCTCGGCACCGCGGTGGATCAGTGCGCCGCCGGGTGTCTGGGTGGGTGCCTGGGCCTGGCGCCAGTAGCCCGGAGCAGGGCCGGAGATCCCGATCAGGGTCTCGCCGTCGAGTTCCTCGGCGTCGACGGCTTCACGGGCGGCGAGCCGGTGCCTGGCGCCCACGGTCAGGGTCTGCTGCTGCCGGGAGAACACCGGCCCCAGGACCAGGTCGTCCTCCGCGACCGGCAGCATCACGACGGCCGCGTCCACCTCGCCGCGCCGGAGCGCGCCAAAGGGGTCGTTCAACGGCAGTTCGGCAACGTCGATCAGGCAGTTCGGGTTGCGGCTCTGGAACGCCGACACCGCGGTCAGCACGTCGTCGTTCGCCGTGCCCTGGAAGCCGATCCGGAGTTTGCCCTTGACGCAGTTGGCGTAGTCGCGGGCGTTCTCCACCACGCGCTCCAGCGCGGCGTACGCCGGTCGCAGTGTGGTGAGGAACTCCTTGCCGAGTGGAGTCAGCGCGACCCGGCGGCTGGTCCGCTCGAACAACGGCCCGCCGATCCGGCGTTCCAGCGACTGGAGCAACTGGCTGACGCGGCTCTGGGAGAGGTAGAGGCGTTCCGCCGTACGGCCGAAGTGCAACTCCTCGGCCAGCACCAGGAAGCACTCCAGTTCGCGGATCTCCACAGCCACTGGGCGTCCTCCCGATCGATTAGCTCAGCTAATACAAGCATGACCAGATCGCCGTTGTTCGGCACCCTCGCGGTCCCGAAGCCTTGACCCATGACGACGATCTGCTCCGACCAGGTAGCCACCCGAGGCTGGGCCGCCTCGGTGACGATGGCAGCCACGGTGTTCACCGTGGTCACCGCCGAGATGCTGCCTGTCGGCCTGCTGACCCCGATCGGTTCGAGTCTCCAGGTGAGCGAGGGCACCGCGGGCCTGACCTTGACGGTCACCGGCGTGGTCTCCGCGCTGGCCGCGCCGCTGCTTCCGCTGCTGCTGGGCAAGCTCGACCGGCGCGTCGTGATGGTTGGTCTGATGGCACTTCTCGCCGGTGCCGGCCTGCTCGCGGCCGCCGCACCGAATGTCGGGGTCCTGATGATCGCCCGGGTCCTCTTCGGCATCTCGCTCGGCGGTGTCTGGCTGTTCACGGTCGGTCTGGCGCGCCGCGTCGTCCCCGCGCATGCGGCCGGTCCGGCGACCTCGCTCATCTTCAGCGGGATCGCCATCGCTTCTGTGCTCGGGATTCCGGCCGGTGCGTACGTCGGCGAGTTGCTGGGCTGGCGCTGGGCCTTCGCCGCGGTCGGTCTGCTGTCCGGGGTCCTGGCCGTCGCCCTCGCTGTCCTCCTGCCTCCGCTCGCGGCGGAGAAGGCGGTCCGGCTGAGCGACGTCGTGGACGTGCTGAAGATCAGGCAGCTACGCGTCGGGCTCGCCCTGGTCGCACTTCTGGTCACCGGCCACTTCGCCGCCTACACGTACGTCCGCCCGCTGCTGGAGAAGCAGGCGGGCATCACCCCGGCGTTGATCGGCACGCTGCTGCTGGCGTACGGCGTCGCCGGTGTCATCGGCAACTTCGTCGCCGGGTCGCTGCGTCCGGCTCGTGCCATCGGCATGATCGCGATCGGCATCGCGACGGTCGCCGTACTGATGCCTTTCGTCGGTAGGACGCTCGCCGGAGCCGTTGCTCTGCTCGTCGTCTGGGGTTTCGCGCACGGCGGCACGAGCGTGAGCACGCAGGCGTGGGGTCATGCGGCGGCACCCAGCGCGCCCGAGGCGTCGTCCGCCGTACTCGTGGGGGTGTACAACGGCTCGATCGCACTGGGTGCCTTCGCGGGCGGCCAAGTCGCCGATCGCATCGGTACGACGACCGTCACCTGGCTGCCCGCGCTTCTGGCGACTGCTGCGCTGATCGTCGTCCTAGCGGACCGCCGCCAGCGCGGCTGAGTCCTCGTCGCCGAAGTCGTCCTCGAGTCTCTCCGGCGAGTAGTCGAGGTCGATACCGGCCACGTCCGCGCCGAGCGCCGACTCGATCGCGGCGAGGCGGCGGGTCGCACGGTCCCCGGCGTACGTCATCAACGCGGTCGGGTCGATCTCCGGCGGCAGTTCGGGGGAGTTGTCCATCGCCCACTGGATCTGGGTCAGCGCGTGCGGGAGGAGTTCCTCCATCGTGTCGGTGACGACCTTCCAGTTCGACGCGTCCGCGGCGACGTGGCGGCGGCAGGTGAAGGTGCCCCAGGCCATGTGCCGTCGTTCGTCGTCGCCGATCCGGCGGATCAGTTCCTGCATGCCCGGCAGTACGCCGCGCGACGTACAGAGCAGGTTCCAAGCGTGGTAGCCGGTCAGCGCCAAAGTCCCTTCCACCACGTGGTTGTAGGTGACACTCGCACGGACCTGATTGGCCGGGGACGGATCGTCGGCGAGCGACTTGAGGGCGACCGGCAGGGCCTCGTAGAAGATCGCGCGGTAACCCGGGTTGTTCTCGACGTAGTGGTGCAGGTCCTCGGTGACGCCGACCGCGTCCAGCCAGAGCCGGAACACCGCGGTGTGCTTGGCCTCCTCGAAGCAGAACTGGGTCAGGTACATCTCGTCGCCGAACCGTCCCTCGGCCGCCATCGCCTGCAGGAACGGCTGCAGGTCCTCGGTGACCGCCTCCTCACCGGCGATGAACTGCGAGCAGAGCATCAACGCGTTGTCCTTGTCGTTGTCGCTCAGCTCCTGCCAGTCCTTCGCGTCCTGGCTGAAGTCGATGTCCCGCGGGTTCCAGAACTTGCGGTTGCCCTTGTCGAACAGCCGCAGCGGCAGCGCTTCCCAGTTCAGCCCACCGGACCGCAGTGAGCTGAAACCCTGTCGGTGCAGCGGATTCGTCGTCGTCATGACTGCCTCCTGGCTCGGGACAGAAAGGGACTGAGGACGCGGGCCAGCTGCGCCGCCACCGCCGCCGGGGGAGGGCCTGGCGTGACGATGTGGCTGAGGACGACGCGCAAGGCGACGTCGACGCAGCTGGTCGCGTCCTCCGGTGGTACCTCCGGCCAGTGCTCCCTGACGTGCTCACCCAGCCGTAGGTGGGCCACCTCCAGCACCTGCTGCCCCCGTGTGGTCAGCAGTTGGCTGGCCTGATCGGATCCCGGCTGGCCCAGCGCCGCCTTCACCAGCGGGTTCTCCCCGGCCAGTGTGAGCGCCCGCTCGACCGCGGCCTGCAAACCGTCGATCGGGTCGGACTGCTCGGCGAGTGCTGCGTTCACGTCCAGCAGGAACCGCTCGGTCTCGCGTGCCGCCACCGCCTGCAGCACGCCCCACTTGTCGCCGAACTCGTTGTAGACGGTCTGCCGGGAAACCCCGGTCCGGCGGGCCACGTCGTTCATCCGCAGCCCGTCGTACCCGCCCGCGACGATCGCGTCGTAGGCGTTGTCCAGCAGCTCGTCGCGCAGTCGGCGTTTGGTCCGGTCCGCGAACGAGTCCATGGGACCGAGGGTTTACATTTTCGTCCGCAATGTCAAGAGGTCGGACAGACCGTTCTCAATTGTCAAGTGCTGAGAAGTGCTCCGCATCGCCGGTCCGGGGCGTACTGCGGATGCCGTCGATGCTGACCGGGATGTCGCCGGCCAGGGTGATCCGGTGCAGCCGGCGCGGCTGGTCGTCGTAGTCCGCGACGCCGTAGTGCTGGGTCGCCCGGTTGTCCCAGATCGCCAGGTCGCCGGGCTGCCACTGCCAGCGAACCGTGTTGTCGAGGTTCGTGATGCGGTTCTGCAGCAGCTGGAACAACGCCGTCGACTCGGCGGAGGTGAGGCCGACGAAACGCCGGACGAAATGGCCGAGGACGAGCGAGCGCTCACCGGTCTCGGGATGGACCCGGACGACCGGGTGCTCGGTCTCGAACAGCTTGGAGACGAACTGTTTGCGGTGCTCCTCGACCTTCACGTCCACCCCGCCGATCCGGGTCTCGTCCACCCGGCCGGCGTAGTCGTAGACGTTGCTGTGCACGGCCCACAGGCGGTCCACCAGAGCCTGCAGCGGCACCGGCAGATTCGCGTACGCCGTCACGGTGTTCGCCCAGGTGGTCGCCCCGCCGTACGCCGGTAGCGTGACCGCCCGGAGCAGGCTGATCGCGGGGATCCGGTCGACGAACGTGACGTCGGTGTGCCAGCTGTTCGCCTTGCCGTAGTCGGAGTCGATCGGCAGCACGTTCTCGGCGCCCTCGAGGCTCTTCGAGGTCGGGTGCGCCAGCGTCGGCGTCCCGAGGAGCTTGGCGAAGGCGAGCTGGCCGGCGTCGTCGAGGTGGTGCTGGTCCCGGAAGAAGATCACCTTGTGGTCGAGCAGGGCCTGCCGGATCGCGGCGACGGTCTGCGCGGGCAGGTCGCCGCCGAGGCGGACGTTGCCGATCACGGCGCCGATCGCGCCGCCGGCCTTGGTGACGGTGATCTCCGGTGCTTCCAGCTGAGTGGTCATCGGTGGCTCCCTGGGGGTGTCGGTTAACAGCAATAATCCAACTGAATTAGTAGACATATCGGCCGTTTCGGGATGCGAGACCGGGCCCGGGCCGGGAGCACGTAGGGTTGGGGACGTGTCAACCGCCGAGATCCAGTCCGCTGCTGCCGCCACCTACGACGTGCCGGAGCTCGTGGTCGGGTTCGACCTGGACATGACGCTGATCGACTCCCGGCCGGGGATCCAGGCGGTCTGGGACCTGCTCGTCGAGGAGACCGGCGTACCGATCGACACCGACCTGGTGGTGAGCCGGCTCGGCCCGCCGCTGACCTGGGAGATGGCGAACTGGTTCCCGCCGGAGCAGGTCGACGCGATGGTCGCCCGGTACCGCGAGCACTACCCGGCGCACGCGATCACCGGGAGCCTGCCGTTGCCCGGTGTGGCCGAGTCGCTGGCCGCCGTACGGGCGTTGCGCGGCAGGACCATGGTGGTGTCGGCGAAGTACACACCCTCGGTGGTGCTGCACCTGGAGCACCTCGGGCTGGACGTCGACGAGCCGGTCGGTGACCTGCACGGCGCCGAGAAGGGCATCGCGCTGCGGGAGCACCAGGCGACGATCTACGTCGGCGACCACACCGCCGACATCGACGGCGCACGGGCCGCCGGGGCGGTCGCGGTGAGCGTCGCCACCGGTCCGTTCACCGCCGACGAGCTTCGGGCGTACGGAGCCGACGTCGTACTGAACGACCTGACCGAGTTCCCGGCCTGGCTGGACGCGTACGTGCTCGAGCAGCGGCTGGAAGCGTTGATGCGGCGGCTGTCGAGCTACCAGAAGCTGGTCGTCGCGTTCAGCGGCGGTGCCGACTCGGCGTTCCTGCTGGCGGCCGCGGCCCGCGCGATCGGGCCGGCCAACGTGGTCGCGGCGACCGCGGTCTCGCCGAGTCTCCCGGCGTCCGAGCTCGAGCCGGCCGCACGGTTCGCGGACAGCATCGGCGTACGGCACGTCACCCCGCACACCCACGAGATGGAGCGCGAGGGGTACCAGGCCAACGCCGGCGACCGGTGCTACTTCTGCAAGGCCGAACTGGTCGAGACGCTGCAGCCGATCGCGGACGAGTTCGGGATCACCGCGATCGCGACCGGGACGAACGCGGACGACGCGATCGCCGGGTTCCGGCCGGGGATCCGGGCCGCCCACGAGCGCGGTGCGATCACGCCGCTGAAGGACGCCCGGCTGACCAAGGCGCAGATCCGCGAGGCGTCCCGGAGCTGGGGTCTGGAGACCTCCGACAAGCCCGCCGCCGCCTGCCTGTCGAGCCGGATCGCGTACGGCATCCGGATCACACCGAACCTGCTGGCCCGGGTCGACCGGGCCGAACAGGCGGTCCGCTCGCGGCTCACGCCGTACGGCGTCGAGAACGTCCGGGTCCGCGACCTGGGCGAGACCGCGAGTATCGAGATCGACAAGGCCCTGCTCGACCAGGTGGACCATCAGGCCCTGGTCGACGCGGTGGTCGCCGAGGGATTCCCGGCCGCTCAGGTCGACCCGCGCGGCTTCCGATCCGGCTCGATGAACGAACGGTTGAAGGATCCGGAGAGGTACCGGTGATGATGCGGAACCCTTGCCACCTCAGGTAGTTTTCCGGAGGCGGTCCGGCGCGGGTTCACGTACGCTGGGTAGCCGATCGGGCGGTTCTCCCGTCCCGATCCGACGATTGACAGACGCTGGTTTTCTTCAGTGACGACAGAGGGGTTCCCGTGCCCGTTGGCAAGGTCAAGTGGTATGACTCCGAGAAGGGGTTCGGCTTCCTCAGCAAGGAGGAGGGCGGGGACGTCTACGTCCGTGCCGACGCGCTGCCGGCCGGAGTGACCAACCTCAAGCCGGGGCAGAAGGTCGAGTTCGGTGTCGTCGAAGGACGCAGGGGCGAGCAGGCCCTCCAGGTCCGGCTGATCGACCCGCCGCCGTCGGTGGCGAAGGCGATGCGGCCGAAGCCGGAGGAGATGCAGCTGGTCATCGAGGACCTGATCAAGCTGCTCGACAACCTCGGCGAGGGCTACCGCCGCGGCCGCCACCCCGACAACAAGGCCGCCCGCCAGGTCGCCACCGTGCTGCGCGGCGTCGCCGACAAACTCGACATCTGACCCAGTACGCCGTACGGCGCCCCCGTCAGAAACTCCGCTCGGCACCGCGTCAGGAAACCCGTTCGGCATCGCCGTCAGGAACTCCGCTCGGCATCGCGGCTAGGACGCTGCTCGGCATCGCGACTAGGACTCCGCTCGGCGTCGCCGTCAGGACTCCGCTCGGCATCGCCGTCAGGAAACCCGCTCGGCATCGCCGTCAGGAACTCCGCTCGGCATCGCCGTCGGGGACTCCGCTCGATGCGCGCCTGGATGCCATCGAGCACGGTGTCCAGCCCGTCGCGGAACCCGGCCGCCTCGCGCTGCCCCGCCGCCTCCGAGGGGTGCACTTCAGCGGATATCCCCTGAAGTGCACCGTTCTCTCCTCGTATGCGCGCGGAGAAGGAGCACGCCGAGGGGTTATCCGTCCACATGCCTACCGTGGGGCGCCGGTGCGGGCGGGGCAAGCGGAGCGGGCGGAGCGGGCGGGGCGAGCGGGGCTGAGGCTGGGGTTTGGGCTGCTCAGCGGGGTGGGTGGTTTTCGCCGGGGCGGCGGCGGTTGAACAGGCCGCGGCCGGGTTCGCGTTCGACGGTCGGCTCCTCGGCCCAGGGGGCGTGGTCCTGGCGGGTTTCCTCGTCGTCCTCGGGGTGGCCGCTCCACCAGCGGCCGATCGGTTGCCCGCCGGCCGGCTCGTCGTCGACCTTGAGCTCCACCGTCGGTTCGTCGTACCGGCGCCGGCTGCTCTCCCGGTTGGCGCGCTGCTCGGCGACGCTGAGGATCGTACGGCTCGTGCTGGTCGGCCGCTCGGGCTCGGGCGCACCGTCGCCACCGTCCCCACCACTGGGGCCGGCCGGCGGCTTCGGGGCGGCGGGACCCGCGGCGGGCCGGCTTGTGGACTTCATCCGTACGACGAGGAAGACGACGACCAGGAGCACCCCGGCGAGGAAGCCGAAGCCGAGGCGGGGGATGAGCGGCAGGACGATGCCGCAGCCGCCGCCGATCACCCAGGCCAGTTGCAGCACGGTCTCCGATCGGGCGAACACGGACGTACGCACGGTCTCCGGCACGTCACGCTGGATCATCGCGTCCAGCGACAACTTGCCGAGCGAGCTGCACAACCCGGCGACCAGGCCGAGTGCGATCAGGATCGGGAACCCGTAGAACACCGCCACCAGGACCGCCACCGTGGCGTCCGCGAGCAGCACCACCAGGACGACGGCCTCGGGTTTACGGGCCTTGAGCAACGACCCGACCAGGGTGCCGAGACTGTTGCCGAGACCCGCCGCCGCGATCACCGCGCCGGCGGCGAGCGCACCGTCGACCCCGCTGAGCGGTTTGTCCCGCAGCAGGAACGCCAGGTACATGGTCAGGAACCCGGAGACGAACCGGAGCCCGAGGTTGCACCGGATCCCGCGGGCCACCGCCGCCGTGATCGAACGCCGCCGCACCTCGCGTCCCGCCGTACCGGTCATCTCCTCACCGGCCGGCGAATCGACCCTGCTCGGCAGCCGGATCGCCAGCACGAGACCGACCGTGTAGACCAGTGCGGCCCAGCGCAGCGACCACTCCGGCCCGATCGCCGCGAACGCACCCGCGATACCCGCGCCGATGGTCGCACCCGCGACACCGGCCAGCGAGATCCGCGAGTTCGCGGTGACAAGGGTGATCTCCTTCGGGAGCAGCCGCGGTACGGCGGATGCCCGCGTCACGCCGTACGCCTTGGACGCGACCAGGCAACCCAGCGCGGCCGGGTACAGCCACGGCGAGGCCGAGCCGTCCATCGAGGCGGCGAGGCTCCAGACCAGGAAGCCGCGCAGACCGAGCGTCGCGCCGATCGCCCACCGGCGCCCGTGCCGGAACCGATCCAGGATCGGCCCGACCAGCGGCGCCATCAGCGCGAACGGCGCCATCGTCAGCAGCAGGAACAGCGCGACCCGGTCCCGGGCCTGCTCACTGGGCACGGCGAAGAACACGGTCCCGGCCAGCGATACGGCCAACGCGGTGTCGGCGGCCGCGTTCACCGCGCCCAGCTCGATCAGTCGGGACAGCCCGGACTCACCGGCGCCCTGGGCGTGCGTCAGCCCGCGGATCCGCCGCCCGGTGGCGCGGCCGACCTTCCCGCCGACCACGGCCGTCCTCCGGGAGGCTGATGCGACCCCGCTGGCACCGACCTTCGAGGCCTGACCGACCTTCCTGCTCGCGGTGCCCAGCTTCTCCCGCGCACCGTTGAGCCGTTGACCGGCCGACTTCCCCGCGGGTTTGGTGCCCTGCCTGCCGCCGTGGTTGTCGCCGGGCTTGCCGCCGGACGTGTCGCCCCGTTGGCCGCCGTGCGCGTTGCCTGCCTTGCCGCCGGGCTTGTCGCCGTACGTGTCGCCGGGCTTGTTGCCAGCCGTCCCGCCGGGCGGGTTCTCGCCGGACGAACCAGGCGTCGCCTTCCGGTTCGCGGGGTCTGGGCTGTGCATGGAACCATCCTGCCTCCTGCGGGAGACAGACCGTAGTCACGGCGCGTTCCGAGCACCCTCGCGGGCGTGCGAGAATGGGCGATTGTGACCCCCGTCAGAACTCCGGAACCGGTTCGCGCCAAGCCCGACGCCATCTGTGTCGCGGCGGTCGAACCTGCCCGCGAGGCCGCGATCGCCGAGGCCGGCGCCGCGCAGGTCGGGGAGCACCTCGGTCACCTGGTCGAGGGCGAGCGCCTCGTCACGCACTACTTCGCCTCGACCCACCCCGGGTACCGCGGCTGGCGGTGGGCGGTCACGCTGACCCGCGCCTCCCGCGCGAAGACGGTCACCATCAACGAGGTCGTCATGCTGCCCGGCGACGACGCGATCGTCGCGCCGGAGTGGGTGCCGTGGTCCGACCGGGTCCAGCCGGGCGACCTGCGCCCCGGCGACCTGTTCCCGACCCTCCCGGACGACCCGCGGCTCGAGCCCGGCTTCACCGACACCGGCGCCCCCGACGAGGTACTCGCGGTCGTCGACGAACTCGGACTCGGCCGGGAGCGGGTGCTCTCGCCGTACGGCCGGGAAGACGCAGCCGAGCGCTGGTACGGCGGGGACTTCGGCCCGGCGTCCCCGATCGCCCAGGCCGTCCCGTACAAGTGTCACGCCTGCGGCTACTGGATCCGCCTGGCCGACAGCCTCGGCCAGGCCTTCGGAGTCTGCGCCAACGAGATGGCCCCGGGCGAGGGCCGCGTCGTCGCCTACGACTACGGCTGCGGCGCCCACTCCGACGCCGTCATCGACCTCCCCGATCAGCCCTCCACCGAACACGCCTTCGACACCACCGGCTACGACGACCTCGAACTGGCCGCCGAAACCCAGACCAACGCCCTCGAAACCGACGCCGTCGAAACCGACGCCGTCGAAACCAAGGTCGTCGAAGCCGAGGTGGTCGAAGCCGAGGTCGACGTCACCCAGGCCGCCGCGGACGAGATCGCCCACGCCCCAGCCGTCCCCCAACCCGCCGACCGCCCCACCGCCCCCGAGCCGGACGACGAACTCGAAACCAACTGAGAACCCTGCCGCCACCGGCAACCGCTCAGATGCCGCCTTCGGCGGGCGCGGCAGCGAGCACGCGACGTAGAGCGCGCGTAACGGGTGCGTGGGCTCGACCCCAACTCCCTCCTGTCCGCCGATCACCTCAACCCGTGACACCAGCTCGCGGGCCCGCCGAAGGCGGCGAGGACACAGCCGCGGCCGGAGGCCGTGTCCTTTGGCCGGTGGTCAGTCGGGGAGTTCGGGGTGGGTTTGGGATTGGATGGCGGACCAGCGGCGGCGGCAATACCAGAGGCCGATGAGGCCGAGGCCGAAGCCGGCGACGGTGACCCACAGCCACCATTCGAGGCCGTCCTTCGCGAGTTCGTCGCGGAAGATCAGTACGACGAGGAACGCGACCGCCCAGGCGACGATGCCGGTGATCACGGTGGGGATGCCGGACAGGTCGAGCGGCTTCACCTCGGCGTGCACCAGCTCGCCGCGGGCCAGCTGGCTGGTCGGGTCGGTGCGCTTCTTCTGCGCGGACTGCTCGTCTGCCACGGGTCCACCTTAACCGCCGGGTCGAGCCTGTTTCGGGTCAGTGCTCGCAACTTGCCGGTGGGACCTGGCACGATTCCGCCATGAGCTCGCCCCAGGCTGCCACCGCCCGTGACCGCTCCAACTTCGTCGACTCGTTCTTCAAGATCAGTCAACGGGGATCCACCGTCGGCCGCGAGGTCCGCGGCGGGCTGGTCACGTTCTTCACGATGGCCTACATCGTGGTGCTGAACCCGCTGATCATCGGCACCGTCAAGGACGGCGCCGGCCAGTACGTCGGCGGCGGCACGGACCCGACGGCGTCGATCGCGAAGATCGCGGTCGCCACCGCGCTGGTGGCCGGCGTGGTCACCATCCTGATGGGCCTGGTGGCGAACTTCCCGCTGGCGCTGGCGACCGGGCTCGGCCTGAACGCCTTCATCGCGTTCTCGGTGGCGACCAAGATGACCTGGGCCGACGCGATGGGCCTGGTGGTGCTGGAGGGCATCATCATCTTGATCCTGGTGCTGACCGGGTTCCGCAAGGCGGTGTTCGAGGCCGTCCCGGTGCAGTTGAAGGTGGCGATCAGTGTCGGCATCGGCCTGTTCATCGCGTTCATCGGCGTGATCGACGCGGGCTTCGTACGGCGTCCTGCCGCGCTGACGGGTCCGCCGGTCGAGCTCGGTGTCGGTGGCAACCTTCGCGGCTGGCCGGTGCTGATCTTCGTGTTCGGCCTGCTGCTGATCATCACCCTGTACGCGCGGAAGGTGAAGGGTGCGATCCTGATCGGCATCCTGGCGGCGACCGTGCTGGCGATCGTCGTCGAGTCGATCGTCTCCGTCGGCGCGCGGACCACGGAGAACCCGGGCGGCTGGGGCCTGAGCGTCCCGAAGCTGCCGGACGACTGGATCAGCCGCCCGAACCTGGACACCCTCGGCGAGTTCAGCCTGTTCGGGTCGTTCGAGCGGGTCGGCGTGGTGTCCGCGCTGTTGTTGGTCTTCACGCTGATGCTGGCCGACTTCTTCGACACGATGGGCACGATGACCGCGATCGGCGCGGAGGCCGGCCTGCTGGATGCCGACGGCAACCCGCCGCACGCTCAGCGGATCCTGATCGTCGACTCGGTCGCGGCCGCCGCCGGCGGTGCCGCGTCGGTGTCGAGCAACACGTCGTACATCGAGTCCGCGTCGGGTGTCGGCGAGGGGGCCCGGACCGGGTTGGCGAGTGTGGTGACTGGGATCTGCTTCCTGATCTCGATGGTGGTCGCGCCGCTGGTCACGCTGGTGCCGTACGAGGCGGCGACGCCGGCGCTGGTCCTGGTCGGGTTCCTGATGATGACGCAGGTGAAGGGGATCGACTTCGACGACATCGAGGTCGCGTTCCCGGCGTTCCTGACGGTGATCCTGATGCCGTTCACGTACTCGATCACCGCCGGTATCGGCGCCGGCTTCGTCTCCTACGTCATCCTCAAACTGGTCCGCGGCAAGGCCCGTCAGGTGCACCCGCTGATGTGGGTGGTCTCGGTCCTGTTCGTCATCTACTTCGCCATCGGCCCGCTCGGCGACTGGCTCACCTAGGCGCGCAACCGAAGGTACTCGGCGCGGGCCGTGAACAGGTCGCGGAGTTCGGCGGCGATGGTGTCGAGGAACTCTTCGCGGTACGACGAGTCGGTCAGCAAGGCGATCGAGTAGTACAGGCCGGTGAAGTTCGCGATGCCGACGGCGACCTTCGCCAGGCCGGCGCTGATCACCATCGGGTGCCCCAGCAGTTGTACGTCGTACGACCAGCCGCCGGGATCGATGCCCCAGCTCTCGTAGATGTGCCGCGTGATCGCGAGCATGCCGAAGGCAACGAAGAAGAGGCCGACTCCGGTGCTCACCACCAGCGTCTGCACCCACTGACGGATCACCAGGCTGACGCTGAGGTTCAGCCGCTGGAGCCGCCGCAGCGGCGGGCCCGAGTCGACGTCCCGCTCGATCGCGTCGAGCTCTCTCGGCAGCCGCACCATCAGGAACAGCGTGCTGAGCAGGGTGAAGGCGGCCACCGAGAACAGGATGAACGCGACCGGCATCCCGGTGAACACCTGCCACATCTCGGTGTTGATGAACAGCACGAGCGAGAACACCAGCAGCAGCGGGAGGGCCCGGACCATGCTGGCGATCGAGTTGGCCAGGTCCCCGGCCAGCCGGCGCAGGCTCCAGTACGTTGTCGCGATCAAGCCGTAGCCGATCACGACGTAGGCCATGCCGACGAGCACGAGGTTGCTGAAGGCGATGCCGAAGAACTGGCGGACCTGGCCCTCGGTGGCGAGTGGGAGGAGCGCGGGTAGCAGGACGAACACGGACAGCTCCGGGATGCCGAACCGGGTCGGCAGCGACCAGAACGGGCGGCCGCGAAAGCCGTTCAGCAGCCCGAACCCGAGGATCAGGACCACCAGCGCGACGCACGCGAACAGCACGTTCTGCCAGACCGGCCAGTTCAGTGAGGTGGCGCCGAGCATCTCGGCCAGGAACACCAGCACCAGCAGCGGGGTGGCCCGGGTGAAGATGTCGTGCGTCGGCGAGAAGTCCTCGATGAACAGCGGCAGCCCGGCCCGCCGGAACCGCTGCTCGTACCGCTCCAGCTCAGCAGGTGTCCCCATGCTCGCGAACCCTAGCGTGCCGGGCCGGGAGGGCCGGGAATACCGGCGGCAGTCTGCCGTTTTCTTTAGCAAAGGTAATGAGTTAAGGTAAAGAACATGCCCGAAGTCGTAGCCCAGCAGGTGAAGAGTGACGTCGGGCTGGCGAGTGCCCTGAGGTCGTCCACGCTCCGGCTGTCCCGGCAGATCCGGCGGCAGCGCGAGCCGGGCCACGAGCTCACCGCCAACCAGCTCAGCGTGCTCGGCGCGCTGGCCAAGCACGACGCGATGACGATCGGCGAGCTGGCCGCCCACGAGCAGGTCAAGCCGCCGTCGATGACGCGGATCGTGTCGAACATGGAGGAGGCGGGCCTGGTCGTCCGCCGGCCCCACGCGACCGACAAACGCCAGATCGTGGTCGAGCTGACCGCGGCCGCGGACGCCCTGATCCTGGCCAACCGCCGGCGCCGCGACGAGTGGCTGCAGACCAAGCTGAAGCAACTGACCCCCGAGGAGCGCGACATCCTGCGCAAGGCAGCACCTGTTCTCGAACGCCTGGCGGCCACATGAGTCCGACCTTCCACGCGTTCAGAGTCCGCAACTTCCGTCTCTACGCCTCCGGTGCGATCGTCTCGAACGTCGGCACCTGGATGCAGCGCGTCGCCCAGGACTGGCTGGTCCTGGAGCTGACCCACTCCGGGACGGCGCTCGGCATCGTCACCGGTCTCCAGTTCCTGCCGTCCCTGCTGCTCGGCCCGTACGCCGGACTCGTGGCGGACCGGTTCCCGAAGCGCCGGGTGCTGACCTGCACCCAGATCGCGATGGCCACGGTCGCCCTCGTCCTCGGCGGGCTGACCGTCAGCGGCCTGGTCGAGCCCTGGCACGTGTACCTGCTGGCCCTGCTGTTCGGCGTCGGTACGGCGTTCGACGCGCCGGCCCGGCAGTCGTTCGTGGTGGAGATGGTCGGCCGGGACGAGCTGGCCAACGCGGTCGGGCTGAACTCGGCGTCGTTCAACGCGGCCCGGCTGCTCGGCCCGGCGCTGGCCGGTCTGCTGATCCACTGGATCGGCACCGGACCGGTGATCATGATCAACGGCCTCACCTACGGCGCGGTGATCCTGTCGCTGCGGCTGATGCGGGTCAGCGAGCTGCACACGCCGAAACCCGCGGCCCGGGACAAGGGCATGATCCGCGACGGCATGCGGTACCTATGGCGCCGGCCGGAGCTGATGATGGTGCTGGTCACCGTGTTCTTCGCCGGGACCTTCGGGCTGAACTTCCAGATGACGTCCGCGCTGATGGCGACCGAGGTGTTCCAGAAGGGCGCGGGGGAGTACGGCATCCTCGGCTCGATCCTGGCCGTCGGCTCGTTGTCCGGTGCGCTGCTGGCGGCCCGCCGGCGCCGGATCCGCGCCCGCCTGGTGATCGGCGCGGCCCTGGCGTTCGGTGTGATGGCGGTGGTCAGCGGCCTGATGCCGACGTACCTGACCTACGCGGCGGTGCTGCCGCTGGTCGGCCTGACCTCACTGACCATGCTGACCGCGGCCAACGCGACCATGCAGCTGAGCATCGAGCCGACCATGCGCGGCCGCGTGATGGCGCTCTACATGACGGTCCTGATGGGCGGTACGCCGATCGGGTCGCCGCTGATCGGCTGGGTCGGCCAGTCGTTCGGCGCCCGCTGGTCGCTGATCGTCGGCGGTGCGCTCACCGTGCTCGGCACGGTCGGCTCGGTGCTGTACTTCTCGCGCCGCCGCGGCCTGTCGATCCGGCCGCGCCTGCTCCCGCGTCCGCGGCTGGACGTCCTCACGCAGAGCGAGGTGCTGGGCGAGAAGGCAGTCGTCACCGAGGTCGTCCCGGCCGAGTCACCGGCCGGACCGTCCAGGGACGTCGGGCCGCGGGTGGCCTAGTTTCGCGTCACCCCCACAATGGGGTGTGACTCATTACGACCTGGTGATCATCGGGACCGGCTCCGGGAACACGATCGTGAACCGGCGGTTCGCCGACTGGAAGGTGGCGATCGTCGAGCGCGGCACGTTCGGCGGCACCTGCCTGAACGTCGGTTGCATCCCGACCAAGATGTTCGTGCACACCGCGGATCTCGCCGCGGTTCCGAGCGTGAGTTCCCGGTACGGCGTCGACACCGAGCTGACCGGGGTCCGCTGGACCGACATCAGGGACCGGATCTTCGGCCGGATCGACCCGATCGCCGCGGGCGGCTCGGAGTACCGGCACCACCACGCCGACAACGCCAACGTGACCGTGTACGACGGCACCGGCCGGTTCACCGGGCCCAAGGAGCTGACCGTCGACGGCAAGGACGGCGAGACCCGGGTGCTGACCGGGGACAGGTTCGTCCTGGCCGCCGGCAGCCGGCCGATCGTCCCGTTCGTCCCCGGTCTGGCAGAGGTCGGGTTCCACACCTCCGACACGATCATGCGGATCGACGAGCTGCCGCGCAGACTCGGCATCATCGGCAGCGGGTTCGTCGCGGCCGAGTTCGCGCATGTGTTCTCGTCGTACGGCGTCGAGGTCACGATGATCGCCCGGTCGGGGCTGCTGATGCGCCACGAGGACACCGAGATCGCGCAGCGTTTCACCGAGATCGCTCAGGGCAAGTACGACGTACGCCTCGACCACGACACGGTCCGCGCGATCCGGCGTGCGGACGGCGCGATCGCTCTGGAGATGCTCAGCCCGGAGGGCGTCGACGAACTCGTGGTCGACGAGGTCCTGGTCGCGGTCGGCCGGACACCGAACTCGGACACCCTCAACCTGGACGCCACCGGTGTCGAGGTCGACTCGGAGGGACGCGTGATCGTCGACGAGTACCAGCAGACGAACGTCGACGGCATCTACGCGCTCGGCGACATCACCTCACCCCACCAGCTGAAGCACGTCGCGAACCACGAGGCCCGGGTGGTGAAGCACAACCTGCTCAACCCGACGGACCGGATCACCGCCGACCACCGTTTCGTCCCGCACGCCGTCTTCAGCTCACCGCAGATCGCCGCCGTCGGCCTCACCGAGGAGCAGGCCAGGGAGCGCGGGATCCGGTACGTCGTGGGGCGTCAGCAGTACGCCGACATCGCATACGGCTGGGCGATGGAGGACACCACGGGTTTCGCCAAGATCCTGGCCGATGCGGACACCGGCCAGATCATCGGCTGCCACATCATCGGCCCGCAGGCGTCCTCGGTGATCCAGCCGGTCATCCAGGCGATGAGTTTCGGCCTGGACGCCTACTCGATGGCCCGCAACCAGTTCTGGATCCACCCGGCCATGTCCGAGTTGATCGAGAACGCCCTGCTGAAGCTCGAACTAGAGCCGAAACGCTGAGATCACCTCGCCGGCGGTCTCGAGTGTGTCGAGGTCGGGGAGGCTGATCATCACCTCGGCGACGCCGGCCTCGGAGAGTTCGCGGAAGCGGCCGATCTGGTCGGTGACTGTGCCGGCGTTGACCGACGCGGCGTAGCGGGCCGGGTTCTGGTTGCGCGGCCGCAGCTTCTCGACCAGTTCGTCGACGTGCCGGTGATCTTTGCCCACCAGAGTGGTGGACAGATGGGTGACCTCGACCGGGCGATCGGTCAGCTCACGCACGTAGTCGACGTGTTTGCGGACCTGCGCCACATCTCCGAAGACGTTCACGGCTTCGGCGTACCGAGCCGCCAGGCGCAGCGTCCGGCGACCACTTCCGCCGACCAGCAAGGGCAAACGCTCCTGCAGCGGTCGCGGATAACACGTCGTGTCGGGTACGTCGAGCACCGCACCGCGGAACGGTTTGTTGCCTGGTCCCCACAGAACCGGCAGCAGCTGCAACGCGTCCTCCAGGACCGCGTAGCGCTCGGCGACCGGCGGAAAAGTCCACCCGTAAGCCTTGTGCTCCTGCTCGAACCACGCGAGCCCCACACCGCAGACCGCACGCCCACCACTCAGTACGTCGAGCGTCGCGGCGATTTTGCCCAGATGGGCCACGTTCCGATACGTGATCCCGGAGACCAGAGTCCCCAGCCGCACCCGCGACGTACACGCGGCCAGATACCCGAGCGTCGTCCAGCTCTCCAGGAAGTCCTCCCAGGCCCGCCCGACCTGCGGAATCTGCCGGAAGTGGTCCATCACGTAGATCGCGTCGAACCCGGCGGCTTCGGCTCGGGACGCGACCTCACGGATCCACGAGGCCGTCCCGGCCCGCCCGGCCTTGTGCGTGTAACTGCTCAACTGCAGCCCGAACCGCAACCCCGTCGGTGTCTCCGACTGCCGGGTCGCAGCCGCCCCGGCGTCCACGAAGGCCGTCGGTACGACGCGAACCACGGCCGGCTCGAGGACGTCGTCGTACCCCTCCAGCGGCAACTCCTTCTTCACCGCCGCCCAGGACCGCAACTGTGACGTCAGCACGTCGGCCGGGATCCGCTTCGAGCGGGTGCGATTGCGCGCCCGGCACTCGGCGGCCGGGGTGTCGAAACCGACCGCGACACACGGCATCCCGGCCTCCCGGGCCAGCCCGAGCCATCGCAGCCGCCGCTCCCGGTCGAGCCCGAGGGTGTCGATCACCGTCGTCAACCGGCGGCCGATCCGTTGCCGCACCACCTCTTCCAGCAACGCGAACGCGTCGGCACTCGCCGCGAGATCGTCCTCCCCGGCGCCCACCAGAGCGCGCAGCCGATCGCTCGACACGACCAGGTCCGCCGCGAACCGCTCCGCCGCCCACGTCGACTTGCCTGAGGCCCCCGGCCCGACCAGGATCACCACACACGGCGACGGCAGCTTCAGCTCATCCACAAAAGCAGTTTCACCTATCGCTAGCATTTTGGGATGCGATTGTTCGTGGCCGTGGTGCCACCGATTGACGTTGTGGAGGATCTGAGCGAGTTCGTCGAGCCGCGGCGGGAGCATCCGGATGACGACATCCGGTGGGCCGCGGACGAGCACTGGCACATCACCCTCGCCTTCCTCGGTGAGGTGCCGGACTGGAAGATCGAAGAGCTGGGCGAGCGGCTGGAGCGGGCCGCCAAGCGGCAGAAGCCGTTCGAACTGCAACTCACCGGAGCGGGCGCCTTCCCGGGCGTCCCCGACGCGCGGGTGCTGTACGCCGGGGTGCGCGACGAAACCGAGTCGTTGAGGCACCTGGCGATGACGACGCGCTCGGCAGCGAATCGCGCCGGCGTCACCGTGGAGGGACGGAAATTCACCCCGCACGTCACGCTGGCACGGTTGCGCCGGCCGATGGACGCCACCCGCTGGGTGCGGATCCTCGACACGTACGACGGCCCGTCCTGGACCGCGGGCAGTCTGCAACTGATCGAGTCGCGCCTCGGCGAAGGGCCGGGCCGCACGTCGGCGTACACAACAGTGGGCGAATGGGACTTCCTGGGTTAGCGCCTACCGTGAGGTCGCCTGAGCCTCCCACTCCTTGGCTATCCCCTTGAGCAGCGGTGGATAGACGAAGAGGTAGCGGAACGGCAGGATGGCGGCCATGTAGAGCCGGCCCAGCCGACCGTTCGGCTTGACCAGGACGGCCATCTGACCGTGGTAACCGCCGGCGCTGGCGGAGCTGTCGGTGCTGTCGGGGACCCAGGCCAGGTGCATGACGGCGTGGCAGGTCTTGTTCGACAACTCGGCGGCGAACTCGTTCCCGGTCAGGAAGACCGAGCTGAAGGGGAGCCGGTCGAACTCCGGCCCGGCCGGGCCTTCGCGCAGGTCGGCGGGCAGGCGGTCGCGCAACGTGGCGACCCGCTTGCCGACCTTCGCGTCGGGGCTGTCCCAGCCGAGCACTTCACCGAGTTTCCACCGGATCGAGAACAGCATCCGGGCGATCCACGACGGGTTGTCCCCGGTGTCGCCGCTCGACATCATCCCTACCAGCTTCGGGAAGTCGTCCGGACCTCCGGGCGTCGGCAGTGCCCAGACATCCTCGACGGTGAAGCCGTGGTCGATCTCGTGCATCCGCCACGGCGGATCCGTGTACGCGGTGTTCGGCAGCTTCATTGCTCTCCTTCGGTAGGACCGAGCCCGAGCACACCGGCGACCGCGCGAACGGCGTACCGTTCGTCGTGCGGCACCTGCCCGCCAAGGGCGATCACAGTGCCTTCGAGCGCCCCGACGAAGGCGCTCGCGACAACTTTGGCCGGCGCTCCGGACGGGAGTGCTCCGGTACGGCGGCCGGCTTTGACCAACCCGGCGACCAAGGCGACCAACTGCTCGTAGTTCTCCTCGACCTGGTTGCCGACCGGATGATCCTGACCGCTGAACTCCAACCGCAGTGCCACAGCGACCCGCGCGATGTCGCGACGGCAGAACACCGCGTGCCGGCGCGCCAGCGTCAGCAGAGCCTGCACCGGGTCGGACTCCTGGCGGACGGCGTCGCCGACCTCCCGGTCCCAGGTCTCGATGATCCACGCGCGAACCGCGAGCGTGAGCTCTTCCTTGTTCTTGAACAGGTGGTAGAGCGCGCCCCGCGTGTAGCCGGCGTCCGCCGCCACCTGCTCGAGCACGAGGTTTCCGTAGCCGTAGCGGGACAGTCCGCGGGCGGCCGACTCCAGGATCGCCGCCCGGGTCCGGGCCCGCCGCTCGGCCTGCGTCGTACGCATCTGTCCTCCCGGTGGAAACCTACGTACATGAATGTATGTAAGTTCGCGACCCGGTGCAACGTGACCGCGGCAACACGAAGGGGGCCTCCCGTGGTGGGAGGCCCCCTTCGAATGGTGACTGTTTACTTGACGGCGCCCGCGGTGACACCGGCGACGAAGTGGCGCTGGGCCAGCAGGAAGCCGATGACGACCGGGATGCTGACCACCAGGGCGGCCGCCATGATCTGGTTCCAGTAGATGTTGGTCTGGGTGGAGTACTGCCGCAGGCCGACCGACAGGGTCCGGTTCGCCTCGGTCGTCATCACCGACGCGAACAACACCTCACCCCACGCGGTCATGAACGAGTAGATTGCCACCGCGATGACCCCGGGCCGGGCGGCCGGCAGCACCACGCGCCAGAGCGCACCCATCGGCCCGCACCCGTCGACCAGCGCCGCCTCGTCCAGTTCGCGCGGGATGCTGTCGAAATACCCGGCCAGCATCCAGATCGAGAACGGCAGGCTGAAGGTCAGGTAGGTGATGATCAACCCGAGCCGCGACCCGACCAGTTGCAGCCCGAACTCGTTGTTGATGTTCACGAAGATCAGGAACAACGGCAGCAGGAACAGCACACCCGGGAACATCTGCGTCGACAGCACCGTGGTGGTGAACACGGTCCGGCCGCGGAAGCGGAACCGCGACACCGCGAACGCGGCCAGGATCGCGATCGCCACCGAGAACGCCGTCGCGGCCACCGAGACGATCGTGCTGTTCACGAAGTACCGGGCCAGCGGGACCGTCTGCCACATGTCCACGAACGGCGCCAGCGTCAGGTTCGACGGCCACCAGGTGAACGCGCCCTGCACGTCGCTCAGCGGTTTCAGCGACGACGTGATCATCACGTAGAGCGGGATCAGCACGAACAGGCCGAGAACGCCCAGGACGACGCCGCGGTAGATCTTGAAGCCCTTGGTTACGGAGACGGACTCACGCACGACGTGACCTCCTTCCGGTGAACAGCAGATAGGCGCCGGTGACGATCATCAGGAAGATCAGCAGCAGCACGGACATCGCCGCACCGGAGCCGAAGTTCCAGGTCAGGAACGACGCGTTGTAGATGTGGAAAGTGATCAGGTCCCCGGCCGGCGGCTGCGCCGTACCGAACAGCACGTACGGCGTGTTGAAGTCACTGAACGTCCACAGGAACAGGACCAGGACCAGGACCAGGTTGACCGGTCGCAGCGACGGCAGCGTGATGTTGCGCCACTGCCGCAGGTTGCCGGCGCCGTCCACCGCCGCGGCCTCGTACATGTCGCGCGGGATGCTCTGCAACCCGGCCATCAGGGTCAGGAACGCGAACGTCCACAGCTTCCACACCGCCACGACGATGAGGGAGACGAGGGCGTTGCCGCCGATCAGCCAGAACGGCCGGTCGGTCGCGAGGCCGAGGTTGTCGACCAGGATGTGGTTCACGATGCCGGTGTCGCGCTGCAGCATGAAGTTCCAGGTCAGGATCCCCGCGTACGCCGGGAGCGCGTAAGGCACCAGGAACAGGGTCCGGACCCAGCTCCGGCCGCGGAACGGCGGCTGCAGCGCGACCGCCGCGGCCATCCCGAACACCCAGGACAGCCCGACGGTGATGAGCGAGAAGGCGACGGTGACGCCGAAGGACTTCAGCAGTCCCTCACCGACGGCGTTGTCGAAGTCGACGGCCACCTTGTAGTTGCCGAGCCCGGCCCAGGGTGCGGCGGACCAGTTCGCGATGTAGAACTTGGTCAGTTTCACGAAGCTCATCCAGATCCCGACCAGCATCGGGACGATGTGGATGAGCAGTTCCATCAGCACTGCCGGAGCCAGCAGCAGGTAGGGGAGCCACCGGCTCAGACCGGGCCGGCGCTCCAGGCCGCCGCGGTTGGTCTTGGCGGCTTTCGCCGGGGCTTCCGTCGTGGCGACGGCCATCCGGGTCGCCTCCTGTTCCTTCGGTTCGAGGTGGTCGACTGACGCGGTCGGTGGCCCGGGCACGAACCGGCCCGGGCCACCTGGTGGTGCGTCAGCTACTCGCGGCCACCTGATCCTCGGCGGTCTTCAGGGCCGCCTTCACCTCGTCCGCGGTCACCGTCCCGCCGGTGGCGATCTTGGCGAACATGCCGTTCATCGCCTTGCCGACGGTGCTCTCGTACTGGTCCTCGGCCGGCACCAGCGGCAGCGGCTTGGACTTGGTGTTGTAGATGTCCTGGAAGATCGCGGCCTCCTCGGCGTTGTCGGTGAAGACCGGCTTCGCGTCCTTCAGCACCGGCAGCGAGGCGAACGGCTTGCCCAGCGTGGTCTGGGTCTCAGGGTCCGTCATGAACTTCACGAACTTCAGCGCCGCGTCCTTGTTCTTGGTGTTCTTGAAGATCGACAGGTTGATCCCGGCCACGTGGCTGGCGGTCTGGTTCGCCGCACCCTGCGGCGCCGGGAAGGGCACCACGCCGTACTCGCTGTTCTTCATGCCGTTCGCGGCGATCGAGGAGTCGGCGTTGTTCTGGTTGATGATCATCGCGACCTTCTTGGTCGCGAAGTCGTTCACCGACTTGGTGCCGTTGTCGTACTGCGCGTTCGACGGGTTCGCGACCTTGTCCTTCTGCATCAGGTCGAGGTACCGCAGGACGCCCTGGACGTTGCCGTCACCGGTGAAGGTCGGCTTGCCGTCCTTGTCGAACCAGTCGGCGCCGTTCTGCGCGGCGTTGATGAACGCGAAGTGCACGTTCTCGGTGTAGCTGCCGGCGGCCAGCGCCATACCCCACTGGTTCTTCGCCGGGTTGGTCAGCTTCTTCGCCGCGGCGACCATCTCTTCCCAGGTCTTCGGCGGCTGCAGGCCGGCCGCGGCGAACATCGCCTTGTTGTAGTACAGGCCGTACGCCAGGCCGTAGAGCGGGACCGAGGTCGGGTCGGTGCCTTCCTTGCCGCCGGTCGCCAGGGCCGTCGGCACGAACTTGTCCTTCCCGCCGATCGCGTTCATCGCGTCGCCGTCGAACGGCAGGAACGCGTCGGTCGCCTGCAGCGACGCGGCCCAGGTGTTGCCGATGTTGACCACGTCCGGCGCCTGGCCGGAGGTGATCGCGGTCTGGATCCGGGTCTGCAGGTCGTTCCAGCCGATCACCTCGAGGTTGACCTTGACACCGGTCTCCTGGGTGAACTTCTGCAGGACCGGGGTCAGCACCTCCTTGTCGTTGTCCAGGCTGGTGCCCTGGTTGCTGGCCCAGTAGGTCAGCGTGGTCTCTCCACCCGTGCCGCCGCCGGAGGAATCGCCCGAGTCGCTGCCACCGCAGGCGGCCAGGCTGATTCCCAGGGCGGTCGCCGCTACCGCGGCTACAAGCGAACGCAGTCTCACGTCGGACTCCCTCGTCCCGTCGAGCCTCCGCGGACCTGCGGAGGCGGATCGGCCCCATAGTGGCCTAACCGGTTAAGTTTCGAAACCCTAACCGGTTCAGTAGGCAGTGCTTCGTTACTACCTCGTGATGGAAACCAACCTTCACCCCGCCATGTCAGGACACAATCTGACACGCTCTGGGTTCGCCCGACTTCAGAGAGTCTTAACGTTCGCCCGAACCGACCTCCCGCACACGCTCCCGCACAGCAGGGGACAACCCCTGGTGTTGCCGGTTCTCCCCTCGTGACAGCTGGGGAGAAGGATCAGCTCGAGGGGATATCCGCTCGAATGTCAGCGGCGGGGCCGGAGGACTCCCGGGCGCGCAGCTCACCGGCGGGAGCTTCTTCGTGCAGCTCGGTCTCGCCACCGGCGACCCGGAGCAGGAGATCCGCCGCGGCGCGGCCGCGTTCCATCGTCTTCTGGTCGATCGCGGTGATCCCCGGACGCGCCAGCTCGCACAGCGGCGAGTCGTCCCACGCGAGGATCGACACCTCACCGGGTACGGCGGTGCCGAGCTCCGTCGCCACCCGCAGCGCGGCCACCGCCATCAGGTCGTTCCCGAGTACGATCGCGGTCGGCGGGTTCGGGTCGGTCAGCAGCCGGCGGGTCAGCTCGGCGCCGTCGTCGTACCGGTAACTGCCTTCGATGTGCCGGACCGTCATCCCGCGCCGCCCGGCCTCCTCGTGCAGCATCCGCACCCGCAGCTGCTCGTGGACGAAGGTGAACGGCCCGCTGATGTGCGCGACGTCGCGGTGCCCGAGCCCGGCCAGGTGGTCGAGCAGCAACGTCACGGTCTCGACCGGAGAGCTGATCAGCCGGCCGACCTGGTCGTCGGGATCGTTGGAACTGACCACCACACAGGGCATCCCGAGCTCCTTCAGCAGCGGGATCCGGGGGTCGTCGTCGTGCTCGTCGAACAGGATGAACCCGTCGACCCGGCCCTGCCTCGACCATCTCCGCAGTACGTCGAGATCCTCGCCGTGCTCACCGGTCAGCCGCAGCAGCAGCGAGGAGTCGACCTCGTTCAGGTACTGCTCGATGCCGACCAGCGTGCGCATGTAGAACGCCTCGGTCGAGATCAGCGCGGGGTCGCGGGCGATCACGATGCCGATCGTGCGGGTCCGGCTGGCCGAGAGTGCCACCGCGGCCGAGTTCGGGTGGAAGCCCAGCTCCTCGGCCAGGTCGAGGACCCGCTGCCGGGTCTCCTCGCTGACCCCGGCGCGGCCGTTCAGGGCGTACGAGACCGACGCCTTCGAGATGTGCAGACGGCGCGCGAGGTCGCTGATGGTGACTCGCCGGCGCCCGCCACCGTTCGCCGGACCGTCGTCGGCGCTCTCCCCGAGGGCCTTGGATCCGGGTGTCGTCATGTCTGCCTGGTACCCCGCACAGGCGAGAGGGTAGCAGCGCCATTTCGGGGCTGGCGTGCGCCGAAAGGTTTGGATAGCGTTTTCCCATGACCCCTGGTGAACCGTTGCGACTGGATTTCCTGCCCTGGGAGTACGCGCGAGTGGCCTCCGGCGAGGAGCGTGATCGCCAGGTCGAACGGCAACAACGGCTCGGTGGGTCGCTGTCGCTGGCCGACGACGTGTACATCGCCGAGTCGGCGGCGGTGTACTGCGACGAACTGCGGATGGGGGAGCGGTCGTACATCGCGGCGCACGCGTACGTGACCGGTCGCGTCTCGCTCGGTTCCGACACCACGATCAACCCGTTCTCGGCCGTCCGCGGCAAGGTCACCATCGGCGACGGAGTCCGGATCGGCGCGCACACGTCGCTGCTCGCGTTCAACCACGGGACCGCGCCGGGCCAGCCGATCTTCCGTCAGCCGCACACCTCACTCGGCATCACCGTCGGCGACGATGTCTGGATCGGCTCGAACGTCACGGTGCTGGACGGCGTGACGATCGGTCCGCACTCGATCATCGGCGCGGGCGCGGTCGTCACCAGGGACGTGCCGGCCAACACGATTGCCGCGGGCAATCCGGCGCGCGTACTGCGTTCCCGCACCGCGGCTGCCAAACCCGTCGGCGACCTGGCGGATCGGCTGGCTGCCTTCACCGCCAAGGCTCGCGAGCAGGCGGACGACGTACTGAAGCGGTGCTGGGACGGCGAGCGCTTCGTCGACCGGCCGGGACTCGATCACGAACCGGCGATCCGTCCGTGGTGCGACGCCGTAGAAATCGCCGACCTGCTGCTGCGTCGTACCCCTGAAGGTCACACCCGCGACGACCTGGTCCGCCGGCTCCGGCACCGCCAGGATCCCGAGACCGGACTGGTCTCACCGGGAGACCTCGCCGACGCCGGCCTCGACGTACCCGCGCATGACAAGCTGTCCGTGCTCGAGGGGCCGGCCGGTTATCACGTGCTCTGTGTCGGCTATGCCCTCCAGCTGCTCGACAGTTGCTTCGAGCATCCGATCCGGACGGACTTCGCGCCCGGCGAGCTGGAGCGTCAGCTCGACAACTTGCCCTGGGCAAGGCAGGCCTGGTCGGCGGGTTCCGGAATCGATGCCCTCGGCACCGCTCTGGCCCGGAACCTCGAGGATCACGGGGAATCAGGACCGCTGGAGACCTTGATGGGTTGGCTCCTGGTGCGGGCCGATCCGGACTCCGGAATGTGGGGCTGGCCGCATCCGGACGACGGTTGGCTGCAGGTCGTCAACGGCTTCTACCGGCTGACGCGGGGTACTTACGCCCAGTTCGGGCTGCCACTGCCGTATCCGGTGCAGGCCGTCAAGACGCTGCTTGCTCATAGCAACGACCGGCGGGTGTTCAGCGGTGACGGCTACAACGCGTGCAACGTACTCGACGTCATCCACCCGCTGTGGCTGGCCGGCAAGCAGACCAACTTCGGTCGTGCGGACGGTGTTCGCTGGGCCGAGGACCAGCTCAGCCGGATCCTCGATCGCTGGGTCGACGGGCAAGGGTTCGCCTTCGCGCCGGACGGCACCGACGACCGTTCCATCCCCGGTTTGCAGGGCACCGAGATGTGGCTGGCGATCATCTGGCTACTTTCGGACTACCTGGGGCTGTCCGACGCCGTCGGCTACCGTCCGCGCGGCGTCCACCGGCCCGAGCCGCTGGTCAGTCCTCGCTGAACGTCCTGGGCTGGCAACCACCCCCTGCCCTGACGTCCACTGGGTGGGGGTCTATTAGCCTGATCGGGTGGACCCCCGCACCCGTCGACTGGTGACCTCTCTCGTACTGGCCGCACTGGTCGCCATGGTCGTGATCGCCGCACTCGTCCGCTGACGCCTCTGCGGCTAACGTTCTACCGCATGAGCACCGTGACCGGAGCGCGTTCGACATACTTGATGCGAGCGGGGTTGGTGCGCAATGTACGGTCCGGCGAACACCTGACCACTTTCGTCGTGTCCGGTGTCGCGACAGTCCTGATCACCCGCCTGTTCCTCGGGCTGAGCGGCTACCCGCAGATCGGTGGCAAGGGTCTGCACATCGCGCACGTCCTCCCGGGCGGGCTGCTGATGCTGGTCGCGATCTCGCTGCTGCTCGCGTACGTCGGTCCGGTCGTCCGACCCGCAGCCGCGCTGATCGGCGGGGTCGGGTTCGGGCTGTTCATCGACGAGGTCGGGAAGTTCGTCACCTCGGACAACAACTACTTCTACCAACCGACGGCGGCGATCGTGTACGTCGTCTTCGTGCTGATCGTGCTCGGCAGCCGGTTCCTCACCACGCGCCGGCCGATCGATCCGCGGGAGCAATTGGCGAACGTGGTCGACCACGCCGTCGAGGGGGTCGCGGGCGGTCTGTCACGCCGCCGGCTCGCGCAGGCGTCGGAGCAGCTTCGTCAGGTGGGTGCTGAGGTGCAGGGCCGACGCGAAACCCGGGACCTGCTTGCTGCGTGCCCGGCGGACGAGGTGGAGCTCGCGGCCCCGGTGGACGCCGCGTGGCACGCACTTCAGCGGGGGTTCGACCGGTTGGCGACCCGTCCACTCGCTCCTCGGATCGTAGTCGCCGTACTCGTCTTCCAAGCGATCGGTGCGCCCGCCATCGCGGCCGGGCTGCGGTTCGACGACGGCCTCTTCATGGACTTCCCGGTACTCGGTGTGGCCGCCGGGAGCCTGCTGTCGGCGTCCTTCACCGTCCGTGGTGGCTTGCAGCTGCGGAGGAAGAACAGGGCTCGTGCGGTCCGGTTGTTCGAGTTGGCGGTGCTGGTGTCGCTGCTGGTCACGCAGGTGTTCCAGTTCGCCGGCACGCAGTTCGCAGCCGTCGGGGGGATGCTGCTCGATCTGGTGTTGCTGGGACTGCTGAGTGCCGAGGCGGACCGGCTGCGCCGCAAGGAGGCCGAGGCGATGAAGGCTAGGACCTTGGGACTGCCACCGGATCCGAGCCGGCCGCCGTTTCCGCAGGACCCGTCGGATCCCGTGTGACCTTCCAGCTCTCGTGGCGGCCGATCAGCAGCGGTGACATGGTCGCGACGAAGTAGACCGCACCGGCCGCGAACAGTGCCGGCACCAGGCCGATGCCGGCGATGGCCGCACCGGCCACGACACCACCGAGTGGTACGCCGGTCCAGCACACCGCGTCCGCCAACGAGTTGACCCGGCCGAGCATGTGCCGGGGAATCCGCTCGATGAAGAGCGCACCCAGCACCGGGTTGATGAACCCGGCTCCGATGCCTCCGACGGCGTACACGGCCATCAGCGCCCACACCGGCGCGTCGAAGGCCATCACCACGAAGCGCGGCGCACCACAGATCAGGAACGCGAGGGTGAAGACCAGCTTCCGCGGGATGCGGTCGCCGACCGCCGACGCGACCAGTGCGAACGCAGTGGCGGTCACTCCGAACGACGTGAGGATCAGACTGGTGTGCCCGGGGCCGAAGCCGTGCTCTCTGATCCAGACAGGCAGCAGTACGGCGCCGATGGCAGCGTCGAGCAGATTGGTCACCGCGATCATCAGGACGAGCGGCATCATCAGCTTGTCCTTGCGCAGGAACCGCCACCCCTCTGCCAGCCGCTGCCGGTAGCTTCCGGTCTCGTCGGACTCGTCCTCGGTTTTCCGGTGCTGCTTGGGGATCCAGCGGGAGATGAGTACTGCGCAGACACCGAACGAGGCCGCGTCGATCCACAACGCGTTGACCTCGCCGACGAGGGTGATGAGCGCTCCCGCGATCGCGAACGCGATGAACCCGGCCAGACGCTCGGTGGTGCTCTCCGGACCAGTCACGCGCTCCAGCGGGACGTTGGCTGCTTGTGCAATGTCAGGGATGAGCGTGGCCTTGGCCGCGTCACCCGGTCCGCGGAGTGCTCCCGCTATCGCGACCAGGACCAGCAGCATCGGGAAGGACAGCGCGTTCAGCGTGTGCAGCAAGGGGATCATGGCGACGACACCCGCGCTGGCCGTGTCCGCGATCACACTGACCCGGCGAGGGCCGACCCGGTCGATCAACGGCCCACCGATCGCCTTGAAGACCACCAGCGGCGCCATCTCCGCCAGCGCCACCAACCCGGTCTTCAACGGCGAACCGGTCGTCACCAACACGAACCACGGAACGGCGATGGCGCTGACCCGAGTCCCGCAAATCGACACGACGTTGGCCACCAAGAACGCCGCCAACGCCCCACGTCCAGCCTTCACCACCCCACCCACCTCACCCCTCAACTCGAACCGCCCACCACGAACGACCGCCACGAGCCGCCCGCGAGCCGCCCGCCACGAACCGACTACGAGCCGCCCACCACGAGCCGCCCGCGAACCGCCCACCACGAGCCGCCCGCGAACCGCCCACCACAAGCCGCCCGCCGCGTTCCCCTGATCCGCCTACCGACGCCCCGCCGGGCAGGCGGCACTCGTCGCCCCTGGGGCCCGCATCACGGCCGGATCGCCAACCGTGGCCGGCTCATGCCAACCACCCGTCCGGCGCTCCGCGTACCTCAGCCCAGGCAGGACGGCTCACGCCGTACGGCGGCTCATCGGGTCTCCCGCGGGTACGCCTGGATCTGGACCGACACCTGCTCGGCACCCTCCGGCAGGGGAGCGGTGAGGTCCGGCGTCTTGTACTTCTCCAGCACCGCCAAGATCTCCGCCATCATCGCCGCGAGCTCCTCCGGCCTGAGGTGGAAGATGAAGTCGGACAGCATGCTCGCCTCGCGCCACGCCGGCGGCAGCGTCTGCATAGCGTCGATGAACCCGAACATGTTCTCCGCGTACGTCTGCCCGATCCCGTGCAGGTAGCCCATCGTGAGCTCCGGCTCCTGCTCGAGCAGTTCGGCCACGTCGAACGCCGTCCCCTGGTGCGCCGACTTCCACCACCGGTCCCGCGCGTTCCCACGGCTGTCGTCCTCCACCACGAGCCCGGCCTCGGCCAGTTGCCGCAGGTGATAGCTCGTCGCGCCGGTGTTCACGCCCAGCCGGCCGGCCAACGTGGTGGCGGTCTGCGGCCCGTAGATCCGCAGCAACCCCAGCATCCGGTTCCGCATCGGGTGAGCCAGCGCCCGCACCAGGTGCCGATCCAGCCGGACCGTCGTACCGCTCACCGCAGCCTCATCCTCAGGCGCCTCAGGCGCGTCAGCCGTCTCGTCACTCATGCCGACGAGACTACGACTCCAAAGGCGCTTTGCAAAGAGTTTTTGCAAAGCAATCATGCAATCAGTTTGTCCACAGCTCGCAAACAGCCGGCCGGGGAGCCGCGGAAGCGCGGCATCTTCTCTGTCGACAACAGGACCGAGAGGGCCGCCGGCACCCCGGAAGGTGCGACGAGCCGCCGGACCGTACGACGAAACGGAGAGAACGACCCATGCTGCGAGTGATGCTCGAGGACGCCGACTACTGCGACGTCCCGGCCGACCTGATGACGTTCGAGGACGAGGCGGTGGTGTTCTGGCGCGACGGGGAAGTGGTCGGGCGGCATCGCCAGGCCCGGATCCGCTCGCTCGAGGTGCTGTCGACCCGCTCGATGACCCGCAAGATCGAGGCCGCCCGCAAGAACCACCCGAACGCCTTCCGCGTCTGGACCGCCGAGGAGGAGCAGACCCTCAGTGACCTCTACCGCAACGGCGCCACCAAGGACGAACTCGTCGAAGCCCTCGGCCGCCAACCGGGCGGCATCGCCACCCGCCTCCGCTCGCTGGGTCTGCTCAAGGAAGACGAGAAGCTCGAATGACGACCCCGCCGAAGTCTCAGGCAAGCGGCAGTTCCCGGACAGGTTGTGCCGACCGTTGCGTGGCAGCGGTTGGGTGGACGCTGTTCGGCGTCGGGCGAGACCGTTTTGTGATCGGGATGAGGGGTCGGGGACAATGGCGCGATGCAGGCAGACGTGGATCCGGTGCTGAGCTCCGGCGAGCCGGGCGCTGGTTCCGGGGCGGAGTCCGGCGTGCGCGACGTGATCCGCACGGCTCTCCTGGACGAGTCCGCCCTGGTCCGCGCGGTCGCCTCGGGCCGCCGCCGCGGCCTGGAACCACCGGACTACCAACGCGTCGAGCTCCGGTACGTCGACCTCAAGTCGGTCCGTCACCTGCAGATCACCGAGTACGACGAACGCCAGGCGCACGCCCGCAACGTCGCCGGCCAGGAGATCGCCAAGGCGGTCGACGAACTGCTCGACCTGCCGTACGGGAGCTGGCACGTCGCAACGACGACCGAGACACTCCGGCTTCGCTACACCAAGAAGGGCAAGGAGCTGCTCCACCGCCAGGCGGAGACCCGCGAGCAGGAGACCAGCCACGACCGGGTGAAGCAGCGGGTGCTCGACCCGGCCGCGCCGTTCTTGATCGAGCTCGGGATCAGCGATCACCACGGCCGGGTGAAGCCGTCGCGGCAGGCGAAGTACAAGCAGATCGAGGAATTCTGCAAGCTGCTCGCCCCGGCCCTGGACGATGCGATCGGGGCGGGCCGGATCCCGGCCGGCAGGCCGCTCCATGTGGTCGACCTCGGCTGCGGCAATGCGTACCTCACGCTCGCCGCCTACCACCTGCTGACCTCCGCGGGTCACGACGTACGCATGACTGGTATCGACCACAACCCGGCGGCGCGCGAGCGCAACACCCGGGTGGTCACGGCCCTCGGTTGGCAGGAGCACCTTCGGTTCGTCGACGCCACGATTCAGGCCGCCGAGCTCGACGTACGCCCAGACGTCGTACTCGCCCTGCACGCCTGTGACACCGCGACCGACGACGCGCTCGCCAGGGCGGTCGGCTGGGAGGCTCCGCTGGTCCTCGCGGCTCCGTGCTGCCATCACGACATCCAAAAGCAGCTCAAGAGCGTCACACCACCGGCGCCGTATGCGCTGATGACGAGATATGGCATCGTTCGTGAGCGGTTCGCCGACGTCCTGACGGATACGCTGCGGGCGGCGGTGCTGCGACAGGTCGGATACCGGGTGGAGGTCGTGCAGTTCGTGGACAGTCAGCACACTCCGCGCAACCTCCTCCTTCGCGCCGCCCGGACCGGTGCCGCCCCGACCCCCGATCTCCAGTCCGAGTACGAAACCCTGATCCGCGACTGGCACGTCACCCCGCGCCTGGCCCAACTCCTCCTGCCGGAGTCGCCCAGCACCGCAGGCCCGTCTGTGGCGCCCTCCTCCGGTGCCGGCGCGGAGGTGGTTCCGTGATGCGGCTTCGGGCCGGTCTCGCGCTGATCGCGGCCGGTTTCTTCAGCCTGGCCGGTACGGCGCTCCCAGCCGACGCGACCGCTGCACCGCAGGCTGGAGTGCAGGTCCCGGCGGCGGATCCGACGCCCGGGGTGAAGAAGCTGTTCACCATTCGCGACGAGCGGGTCGACGAGTCGTCCGGGATGGCTAAGAGCCAGAAGTACGAGAGGCTCTACTGGACGGTGAACGACGCGGGCGAGAACGTTCGGGTCGTCGGCGTCGACACCACCGGCAAGGTCCTGGCGGTGCTCAGCTTCAAGGCGGACGTCCGCGACGTCGAGGCCATCGCGGTCGACCGTGACGGAACGATCTACGTCGCCGACATCGGCGACAACAAGGCCACCCGGGACATGGTCGAGATCTATGCCATCCCGGAGCCCGATCAGCTCGGCGAGCAGGACGTCCGCTACCGCCGGTACGACTTCACCTACCCCGACGGCGCCCACGACGCCGAGACCCTGCTGGTAGAGCCCGGCACCAACCAGCTGTACATCGTGACGAAGTCGTCCAAGGCCGGCGCGATCTATTCAGCTCCGCCTGCCCCCTCCCGTGAAGGCACGAACGAGCTCACCAAACTCGCCCCCGCACCGGCCGGCACTTTCACCGACGGCACGTTCCTCCCGGACGGCCAGCGAGTGGTACTTCGGACGGAGACCGGCGTCTCCACGATCGCCTGGGGAGACAACCCGACCCTCGTCGCGACCGCGAACCTGTCGTCGGCGCGGGGCGAATCGGTCGCCATCGGCCAGACGAGCGACTCCATCCTGGTCGGCACCACCAACAACGCCGTCTACCGGGCCCCGATTCCCGCCAAGCAGGCCTCCAACAGCACGCCGCCCGCCGCGTCGGCGACCCCCAAACCGGCCACCGCCTCCGACTCGAGCACCGAACCGGGCAAGAGCCACAACCTCCGCTGGATCCTCATCGGCGCCGCCCTCTTCGCCCTCGTGATCACCGTCATCACCTTCCCCCCAGGCCGCCGCGAACGCCTCGACCGCATGGCCGAAAACGCCCGCCTAACCGGCCAATCCCCACCCACCCCCCACCGCCGGCCGCCCCTGACCCCACCCACCCCCACCGCCCGACACCCCCACGGCCGCCCACCCCCAAACCCGCCAAACGCCCCCACCCGGCCACCCCTCCCCTGAACCCACCGGGCGTCACCCAGCCTCACCCGGACCCGCCGCACCTACCCGGATCCGCCGCACTCTGCACCCGCGTCACCCGCTTCACCCGACGCCACCCGGACCACCGGAGCCCACGGAACCCACCCGGGCCTACCAAACCACCCGGACCCACCGTCCCCGCACCCGCTTCACCCCGTCGTGTCGGCCGGTGAACCTCTAGAACGGGCCGGTCTGCTGACCGTCTGCGCCTATGACGATGAACCGGAGTACTTCGTCGTAGCGCCCTTCCCTCAGCCAGTGAGCGAAAGCAATCCGGGCTGTCGGCGGCATCTCGAGGTCCGTCGGATCCGTTGCCAGATCGAACCACCGGAGATCCCCTTCGGCACATTCACCAGGAACCGGTACGCCGGGCCGGAGCGTGGCAGTGAAGTAGTAGGTGTGGCGAAGCTCGCTGCCGGTGTCCCTCAGCGCCACGTACCGCAGAGCAAGATCACAGATCTCGTCCGGAACAACGCCGACCTCCTCCTCCATTTCACGAAGGACACCAGCTGCCGGATCGTCGATCTTACCGGGCGCGATATGGCCGCCGACTCCCACCCAGGAGTCCTCAATCGCGCGCGAGCCCTTCCGGTGGAGCAACAAGACCTGTCCGTCGCGGACCAGGAACATCGAAGTCATCAACCGACTAGTCCGCAACGTCACCCGCCGGACCGTACCCCGTCCAGAGTTTCCGTACCGCGGCCGGTCAAGAAGAGTTCGTTGCCGTAGCCCGCCCGGCGCACAGCGAGGCGATCCGCCACCGGTACGACGACGCCATCGAAGCCCCCCAGCGGCGCCGACTCCTTGAGCCACTGAAGCGGCCTCCACCACAACCGCTCACAGCTAATCCTTTGCCTAGCCCCGGGCGGTCAGCCGAACACAAACCTCCAAAGCACCGGCTGGGAGCTACCCGCAGGTACCAACACCGCCCGCGGCACCGACACCCACCCCGAGACACGAAACAGCCGCCAACCCAACCCCCGAACCGGCGGCTGCTCGCGCACGAATGAACTTGCCGGCGACCCACCCCGAGACACGAAACAGCCGCCGACCCAACCCCGGGCCGGCGGCTGTTCGCTGTATGGATGAGCTTGCCGGTGACCCAAGCGGCCGGGCCGGGTGGGCT
>NZ_BAAGPM010000004.1:0-1114 GCF_054784135.1 Kribbella swartbergensis | reverse complement strand
GAGCTTTGGCTTGGTAGCGCGCGAAAAGCGGCGAGTAATTTTGCATAAACCACAGTATGGAACTGCGAGGTGCGCAATCCTGCCACCTCGGGCTGCATCCGCGCAGGAGACGTCGTCATTCCGATAAACCTCTTGATAGAATGTAGAGCCTAACGGGAGAGCTAGCACTACTAGTGGGATGGTCCGGCCGTGCTCCTGCCCCGCTTGTTCGTAAGCTGTGGGGCTTTGAGCCACGCAAGGAGCACGTCCCATGTCACGGTCTTCTTTCTCTGCCGCCATCGCCTCGAGCCCAAGCTCTTCCTTGAGCTGCTGATGCGCCTGCTCACACACCCAGCGCGCCTTGATGAGAGAGGCCAACTGCTTCAGTGCGGCGTCGGGCGGTAAGTTGGAGAGATAGTATTTGCGCTCACCCGACGAGCGGTGCTCGCCCACCAGCCAGACCTCCTCGCCGGGCAGATGCTGGGCGGCATGCCCACTCAACTGAACCGCCGGTCCATCGGCCACCCGCACCCGCATGGCGGCAAACCTCGCCCGCAGCGGCCCCTTGGTGCCGCGCCGCCACGTGATCCGGCGCCATGACGTCTTGGCCAGTATGGTCTCAGCTGAGGTCGATTCCTGATCCGGGATCAGCGTCTTGCGGGGGCGTCCACGGGTGGTGGTGGAGCCCACCATCTGCACATTGACCGGATAGACCTTCTGAATGCGCACGGTTCCCACGGCCCACAGCAGTTCCAAAGCCGAGAGTGCGTGTCGGAACGGTGCGCTGATGCCGTAGCCAGCATCGGCCAGCACCGCCCCGAAGCTCACCCCAGCCTGCATGACCCGCTGGAGTTCAGCCAAGGCGATCTCTGGTTTTGAGCGCTCCGTCCAGAACGCTTCAGGCACACCGGCGCGCTGCAGGCGCCCGGGATCGTTGATCCAGGCGTCCGGCAGAAACAGCCGCAAGACAATTGGGATCGGCACCTCAGCCTTGGCGAGGGTGAGCGAGACCAGACTCTAACAGTTGGCCTTCTTGCCCAACGCTCCGGCATACTGCGGACCGACACCGACGGAATGGGTGCCCTTCTTGGGCAGGGCTGTGTCGTCGATCACCAGGATGGCGTCAGGCCCGCCA
>NZ_BAAGPM010000003.1:0-112120 GCF_054784135.1 Kribbella swartbergensis | reverse complement strand
CCGCTCAGCACCCCGGCACCCAGGACCCCGGCACGCAGCACTCCGGCATGCAGCACCCCTCCGCTCAGCACTCCGGCATGCATCACCCCTCCGCTCAGCACCCCGGCATGCAGCACCCCTCCGCGCAGCACTCCCGCACCCAGGACCCCGGCACGCAGTACCCCGCCGCGCAGCACCCGGTCTCGCGGGGGGCGAGGGCGACCGACGCCACCGCTGGGCGGTCAGGCGACGACGAGCGCACGGCGCGGGTCGGCCGCGGCCGGGGTGGCTCACCCCCGGTTGCTACCCCGGCGGAGCCGGTGGTCTCCGAGCCTGGGCTCGACATCTTCGACGCGTTGCGGGCGGCGCCGGCGCGGATCGACCTGACGCCTGGGGTGCCGGATCTCGCCGCGTTCCCGCGCGCCGCCTGGCTCAAGGCCGAGCGGGCGGTACTGAACGATCTGGAGTCCGCGGAGTTCGGGTACGGCGATCCGTCCGGAACGCCGGCCTTGCGCCGCGCCGTCGCCAACTGGCTGGCCCGCAACCGCGGCGTCACCGCCCACCCCGACGACCTCGTGATCGTGGCCGGTGTGTCCCAGGCGATCGGCCTGGTCGCCCAGGTCCTCAAGTCCCGCGGTGTCACCGAGCTGGCCGTCGAGGATCCCGGCTCACTCGGCGCCCGCCAGCACCTGCAGAACTGGGGTCTCCGCACGCCCCCGGTCCCGGTCGACGAAGGCGGTCTCCAGGTCGACCTCCTCCGCGAATCCGGTGCGCGGGTGGTGCTGGCGACCCCGGCTCACCACTTCCCGACAGGCGTCGTACTGGACGGTGAACGGCGGCGAGAACTGATCCAGTGGGCGGCCGAGGGCGGGCTGATCCTGGAGGACGACTACGACGCCGAGCACCGGTACGACCGTCCGCCGGTTCCGGCGCTGCGGGCGATGCTGGCCGATCAGGTGATCTACACAGGCAGCGTGTCGAAGCTGCTCGCGCCGTCGCTGCGGATCGGGTGGATGCTGCCGCCCCCGCAGTACAAGGACGACCTGATCAGCATGAAGCGCCTGGCCGACCTCGGCAACGCCGCGCTCCCGCAGTTGACCCTCGCCCACCTGATGGAGTCCGGCGAGCTCGAACGCCAACTTCGCTTCCTCCGCCGACGGCACCGCACCCGCCGCGACGCGATGGTCCGGGCCATCACCAACTACTTGCCCTCAGCAACCGTACACGGCGCCGCGGCCGGCCTCCATCTGACCATCACGTTCGAGGACGGCACCGTGAACGACGTCGACCTGGCCGCGGCAGCACTGCAGAAAGGCGTGAAGACCCACCCCCTGTCCTGGCACTGCCAACTCCCCCACGCCCCCGGGCTGGTCCTCGGCTACGCCGCCCGCACCCCCACCGAACTCACCGAGGCGATAGCGACCATCGCGGACGTCTGGTGAGGACCGTTCGGGTGGGCCGCCACCAGTTGGCGCGGCCGGCGAGTTTCATGAACGCGGGGAGCAGGACACCCCGGATCGCGGTCGCGTCCACGAGGACCGCCACCGCCATGCCGATCCCGATCATCTTCAGGTAGACCACACCACCCGTGGCGTAGACCGCGAACGACAGCGCGAGTACGGCGGCCGCGGTCGTCACCAACGGCGCTGACTGTTGCAACCCGGTCGCCACCGCGTTCACCGTGTCACCTGTCCGCAGATACTCCTCGCGGATCCGCGACACGATGAACACCTCGTAGTCCATCGACAGTCCGTACACGATGCAGAACATCAGCATCGGCATACTCGCCTCCAGTACGCCGGTCGCAGTGAACCCGAGTGGACCGGACAGATTGCCGCGCTGGAAGATCCACACCATCACACCGAACATCACCGCCAAGCTGAGCAAGTTCAGGACGGTCGCCTTCAGCGGCAACAGCACACTGCCGGTGGCGCGGTAGAGCACCGCGAAACTCAGCAGCAGAATCAGCCCCAGCACCAGTGGGATCCGCTCGGTCAGCGCCGATCGCCAGTCCATCATCTCGGCCGGAGTTCCCCCGACGATCGTTTCGTACGGCGCCTCGACCGCCCGCACCCGCTCGGCCCACCCGGCCACGTCACCGTCCAGCGTGGCCTGCGTCGGGGTCACCGTCAGGTACGCGCCGCCGTTCCGTGTGGAGGTCTCGACCTGCGCGACACCGTCGAGCTTCGCCAGAGTTTCGGCGTACGGCGGAAGCCCGGTGACGTCAGGTGTCGTCGGCATGACGACGTAGAGGGCGTCGGACTCTTCCTGTCCGAAGTTGGCCCGAACCTGGTCGGCCATGATCCGGCTGCTCGCGTCGGCCGGCAGGATGCGCGCATCCGGCAGGCCGAGCCGCAGGCCCAAGGCAGGGGCCGAGAGCAACAACACGACCGCCAGCATCGCGCCACCGGTCAACAACGGCCGCCGCATCACGAACCGGGCCAGCCGGAACCATCGACCATCTTCGTTGCGTTGAGCAACCGGTCCGGCCGCGCGACGGCCCAGCAGCGCGAGCGCGGCCGGGAGAATCACCAGGGCGCCGACGAGGGCCGAGGCCACGACCAGCACACCGGCGTACCCGAACGAGCGCAGGAAGGACAACGGGAACATGAGCAGAGCGAGCAAGGACATGGCGACGGTGAGGCCGCTGTAGAACACTGTCCGCCCCGCCGTGCGGACCGCGGCCACCACAGCGTCGCCGACGTCCGCGCCACCCGCCAGCTCCTCGCGAAAGCGCGCGATGACGAACAGGCAGTAGTCGACGCCAAGGGCGAGGCCCATGACGAGCGATAGGTTCGCGGCGAAGGTGGAGACTTCGGTGAACGCGGCGATCACCCGTAGACCGGCGAGTGCGCCGCCGACCGCGAACACGCCGACCGCCAAGGTGAGCAGAGCCAGCGAGACCCGCCTGTAGATGAGCATCAGCAGGACCAGGACCATCGGCAGCACGATCAGCTCCGCGCGCAGGAAGTCCTCGCGGGCCTGCGCACCGATCTCCCGGAACACCTCGTCCTGACCTCCGGACTGCACCGAGATCCCGTCGCGCTGACCGGCGAACTCCTTCGCGAGCTCGCCGACCCGGGCCCGGGCCTCGTTGACCTCTCCCGGCACGCGGACGAGCACCAGCGCCTGGCGGGAGTCCTCGCTGCGGAGGGCAGGGCTGTCACCACGCGACCAGTACGACGCCGCTTCGGCGACGCCGGCGCGGCCGGCGATCTCCTCGGTGAGTTTCAGGCCGGCCACCCGTACGGCGGGATCGTCGACGGTTCCCGCGTCGGCGGTCACCAGGAACGCGAGGTTCGGCGGGCCGGTCTCGAACTGACTCGCGAGGACCCGCCGGGCTCGATCCGACTCCGAGGCCGGATCCGCGATCCGGGACAACGACAACGCGTTCAGCGCGCCGGCCGCCACGGCCAGCACGAGCGCGGTGAGCACAGCCGAGAGGACGGCAACGAGCCGGCGGCGCCGCACCAGGAGGCGACCGAGCCGGTCGAGCAGAGGCGGCCGGGTCGGGGCGTGGGGTGTCAGGCGTTCGGGCACGGGCAGACCTCCGGAGCGGATGGCGGTAGGATCTCGAAACACGAGCAGTTGCTCACATACGAGAAAATACGAGCATTTACTCGTGTTTGTCAACGAAGGGGTCACCCATGCCCGAGGTTCCGCGGCGGCAGGCGCGCGGGCAGCGACGGATGGAGCAGTTGACGGACGCGGCCGCGGTGGTGTTCGCCGAGGTCGGGTACGCGAAGGCGACCACCAACGCGATCGCCCGGCAGGCCGGAGTCTCGCCCGGCACGCTGTACCAGTTCTTCGCCAACAAGGAGGCGCTCGCCGAGGCGCTGGCCGAGCGTTACCGGGCCGAACTCAAGGCCGCCCACGAGCAGGCGTTCGACCCGAGCATGGTGAAACTGCCGCTCCCGGAGATGGTCGACCGGATGATCCGCCCGATGGTCGAGGTCAACCTCGCCAACCCCGGCTTCAAGGCGCTGTTCAGCAGCGGCGACCTACCGGACCGCTTGACCGCGCCCACCCGGGCCCTCCAGCAGGCCGTCACCGGCCGGGTCGCCGAGATCATCGCGGCCCGCATACCCGGCCTGCCCGCCGAGCAACGCGACACCGCCGCGGCCGTCGCCACGCAGATCTTCGCCGCGCTGCTCGGCACGATCGTCTCCGTCCCGGGCGCCGACCGCGAACGCTGGATCGCCGAACTCAACCGAGCCCTGGTCGGCTACCTCGGTCCGTTGGAGGCAGGTCAGCGGGTGTAGAGCGGGGACATCGCGAGGGCGAAGGCGGTCATCGTGTCCGGGTCGATCGCGCGGGCCGGGAGGGGGACCAGGTCGACGAGTTTGCCGTCGCCGACCCGGATGGTGGTCCGGCCGGTCGCGGTGTCGACGTACGCCTCGTCGCCGAGCGGGATCGACTGCGCCGTGGCGGCCTTGCGGATCGGCGCCATCAACGCCTCCGCGTTCGGCGTACGCCGTACCGAGGTGTAGAGCACGCCGTTCGGGTTGACCCAACCGCAGACGAGATCGCCGAGCGCGGTCTGGCCGTCGCGGCGGACCATCGCGGGCGCGCCCATCACCTTCTCCGCCTCGGACGATCCGCGTTCGCAATCGGGCCGCGCGATCAGTGGCTGGGCCTCCGGCAGTCCGGGCACCTGCCGGACCACTTCCTGTCCGAGGACGACGTACTTCGCGAGCGTCGCGGGCGGACCGCTGACCTTGTACAGCCGCCCGTCCAGCAGGAACACCACGAACGTGCTGGTGCCGAACCCGCCTTCGCCGACCGCGGCGGGCTTGGCCGGCTCACCCTTCGACGCCGCATAGGCCTTCTGCGCGCCCGTCAGTGTCGCCTTTGTTGCCGGCAGCACCGAGACGCCGACCCGCAGCACCGGGCCGCTCGGGCTGGTGCTCAGTCCGAACTGGCACACGTCGTACGTCGGCAGGCCGAAGTCTGCAGGCGCCGGCTTCGTCTGCAGCGTCACCACCGGCGTCCCGAGCGTCGCCTGCACCAGCGGCTGATCCATCCGTACGCACAGGGTCTCCGCAACCTTTGCGGTGGGCGGCGTACTCGGGGACGGCGTCTCCGACGGCGTCTGGGTCGGCGTCGTACTCACGGAGACCAGCGGGGGCACATTGGGCGCGGTCTCGTTACCGGGACCACCGCAGCCGGCGACGGCAAGCAGAACGACCAGCACAGCAGGACGGATACGCATGGTGATCCAGACTGTATTGAATTCCTTCCCCGCCCCACCACCCCGGTCACAGAATCACACCGACTCGGCGGCCGCTCTGAGTTCCCGCTCCCGTACGGCGTGCTCGTCGGTACGGGCGTCGTACCGCCAGAAGTCACGCAACCAGGCAGCGGTCACGACCACACCGGCGACACAGAGAACGCCACCGCTGACGATGGACGTCCGGACGCTGGTCAGGTCCGCGACCAGGCCGGAGCGCGACTGGCCGCCGAGCGGGCCGAGTGAGTACGACAGCATCTCGATGCCGGCCAGCCGGCCGCGCATCTCGTCCGGGATGGTCTGGTTCCAGATCACCGCGCGGAACAACCCGGAGATCATGTCCGCGCCGCCGGCCAGAGCGAAGAACCCGATCGCGAACCAGATGTTCGGCGCCAGCCCGGCGACACCGACCGATGCGCCCCAGATGATCGTCGCCAGCACGACGGCCCGGCCGTGGTGGTGGACCCGGGCGGCCCAGCCGCTGGTCAGCGTCGCGACCATCGCCCCGATCGCCTCCGCGCTGTAGAGGAGACCGAGTAGTTTCGGCTCCTTCAGCACCTCGGTCGCGAACGCCGGGAACAGCACGATCGGCATCGCCAGGAACATCCCGACCATGTCGACGGCGTACGTCCCGAGCAGATCGCGGCGGCGGAACGCGTAGGTGATGCCCTCCCCGATCGCCCGCAGGCTGGGCGGCGTGCTGTGCTCTCTCGTCTTGTACGGCCTCAGCAGCAGGTAGAGCAGGGTCGCGGCGGTCAGTGCGGCGAGCTCGACCGTGAAGGCCCAGGCGACACCCGCGGTCGCCACCAGGACGCCACCCAGCGCGGGTCCGGCGAGTTGGCCGACCTGGAGGGTGAGCGCGTTCAGCGTCACCGCGGCCGGCATTTCCTCGTGCTTCACCACCCGTGGGAGAAGGGCGTCCCGGCTCGGCCGCTGCAATGACGAGGCGACCGCGTTCAGGCCGCCGCAGACATAGATCAGCCAGACCTGCGGATTGGTGAGCAGGGTGTTCGCGAGCAGCAGGGCACAAATGACCACCTGGGCGATACCGGTGCCGACCAGCAGTTTCCGCCGGTCGACGTGGTCCGCGAGCGCTCCGCCGTACAGGCCGAACACGACGAGTGGCGCGATCGTCACCAGTCCCATCGCGCCGACGGCGAAGTTCGAATGCGTCAACTGGTACAGCTGGTACGGCAGAGCGACGTACCCGACCATGCCGCCGAGAAAGAACACCGACCCCGAGATCACCAGAATCCGGAAGTCGCGGGAACCGCGCCAGGGGGTCAGATCGACGCGCAGCCGGGAAAGCCGTCGGCGGACACTTGATGCCACGGGCACATGGTGCCATCTGACCCCGGCCCGCGAAGAACCCTTTTCCGCCGTTGGTTGCCCACGGCGTCGACCTCCCGGCCGCCCCGACCGGTCAGACCAGCGGAAGCAGGGTGCTCAGGTCGGTGCGTTCGCCGCTGGCGCGGAGTTTCCCGGTGGCGCGGGCGTCCGTCCAGGTGACGCGGCCGAGGGCGACGTCGATCCACAGCTCGGGCGGCAGTTCGATCACGGCTCCCGGGGTGCCGCGGGTGTGCCGGGGCCCCTCGATGCACTGCACCGCGCCGTACGGCGGGACGCGGACCTCGACCGCGTGTCCGGGGGCCTTCGCGACCAGGAGTTTCAGCAGGTGTTTGGTGAGCAGCTTGAGGTCGGCGCGTTCCGCCGTACCGGTGTCGTACCGCCGCAGGGCCTGGTCGAAAGCGGGTTCCACGACGTGCCAGCGTACGCGGAAATTGTGGGGTCGCCCCCTTCGTGGTCGATAATCAGGCGGGAGAGACGGGAAGCGAGGTCGGGATGCTCACGCCCAGGCACCAGGCGCTGCTGATGACGCTGGCGGGAATGACCGTCGGCGTTGCCGTGTTCGGCGCCGTGCTGGCGTTCAACGGAAACCTGACGGCGAACGACGCGCCCACCGGGATCGTCAACAGCCAACCCGTGCCCAGTACACCGGCCTGCACCGACTGCCTGCAGGCGGACTCGCTGCAGTACACGCTGCGCACCTTCGGCACGAAGAACGACCCAGTGGCCGCCGAGGTCCCGGCAGGCTGGACCAGCGAGGATGACGGCACCCGGCCGCGGTTCATGGACCCGACCGGGGTCTGGCAGGTCCGCTTCGACACCCGGGGCAGCTCGCGGTCCCCGGACGAAATGGTGGACAGCCGCGCCCGCAGCATCGACGAGCGGGACCTCAAGGTGATCAGCCGCGACAACGGCACCCTGATCTACACGTACGTCGACGAGACCCGCGGACCGCGGATGGGCCTGTCCCGCTGGATTTCCATCGACGGCGGCGAGGACACCGCGGTCGAGATCACCGTCGGCGGCCGCCCGAAGGACGAGGCAGCGCTGCGCGCCGTCCTCGAGCACGCCACGGAGACCCTGCAGCTCCCGACGTCCGAGGGCGACACCCGCCCGAGCTAGTCATCGGCTGACGTTCGGCCGAGCTGGTTAGCACTTGACGTCGGCTGAGCTAACGCTCGATGTCGGTCGAGCCGGCTAGCAGTTGATATCGGCGGTGGGCGCCGTACCTTGCAGCAAGTAGCTCTCAACCGCGTTGTCGACACACGCGTTGCCGGCCTTGTAGCCGGTGTGGCCGTCGCCGTCGCGGGTGATCAGCACACCGCTCTCCAGTTGGCTCGCCAGCCCGACGGCCCACTCGTACGGCGTCGCCGGGTCACGGGTGGTGCCGACGACCACGATCGGCTTCGCGCCGGCCGCCTTGATCGGGTGCGGAGTGTTCTCGGGCTTCACCGGCCAGTTGGCGCACGCCAGCGAACCCCAGAGCAGGAACGCCCCGAACCGCGGTGAGGCGGCCTTGTACTCCGCCTCCTCCGCCTTCGCCTGCGCGATCGAGCTGATGTCCGGGCGGTCCAGGCAGTTCACCGCGTAGATCGCCTCGTTGCTGTTGTTCGCGTAGCCGCCCGGCTCACGGTCGGTGTACTCGTCGGCGAGCGCCAGCAGGCGCGCGCCGTTGCCGGCCAACCCGTCCAGCACGGCGTCCTCGAGCCGCGGCCAGAAGTCCTTCACGTACAGCGGGTAGATGACCCCCAGCACCACCAGGGCCTGCGTGACCTGGCGTTTTCCGTCACCCGGCAGCGGGGTCGCGTCGCTGTCGTTGATCAACTTGTCGACCTTCGCGAGCACCTCGTCCTTGGTGCTGCCGAGTCGGCAGGACCGCTGCGCGCAGTCCGCCGCGAACGCCTCGAGCGCGGTGTCGAAGCCCTTCGCCTGGGCGATGTTGTTCTCCTTCGAGGACTTCGCCGGGTCCACCGCGCCGTCCAGCACGAGCCGGCCGACGTTCTTCGGGAAGAGTTCGGCGTACGTCGCGCCGAGGTAGGTGCCGTACGACATGCCGAGGTAGTACAGCTCCGAGTCGCCGACGATTCCGCGCAGTACGTCGATGTCGCGGGCCGCGTCCTTGGTCGAGACGTGCGGCAGCAGTTCACCGGAGCGCTGCCGGCAGCCGTTCGCGAGGATCTTCGCCTCGTTGTCCAGCTCGGTGATCTCGGCCTCGTTGTCCGGGCTGCCGTCGGCCGCGATGAACTTGTCCATCGCCGCGGTGTCCAGGCAACGCACCGGGGTCGACTGCGCCACACCGCGCGGATCCCAGCCGATCACGTCGAACTTCCGCAGCAACTGCGCACCGAGCACGAACCCGGCCGAGGCGGCGAACTGCTCCCCGGAGGCGCCGGGGCCGCCCGGGTTGATGAACAGCGTGCCGATCTTGCCGGCCCGGTCGCGGGCCAGCACCTTGCGCGCCCGCAACTCGATCGTCTCGCCGTTCGGCTTGGAGTAGTCCAGCGGCACGGTGATGGTCGCGCACTGCTGGTTGGAGCCGCAGCGCTCCCAGTCAGGCTGCTGCTGGTAGAACTTCTCCAACCCTGCCGGAATCGGCCCGGCCGGACCCTTGGTCGGATTGCCACCACTGGCCCCACCCGTGCTGCCGTCCCCCGCATCCTGCGCCCGGCTGGCCACCCCACACCCGCTCGCCACCACTGCCAGCACCGCGAGTACCGCCACCGCGCCCTTCACTCCCCGGCCGGACCCTGGCGTCGTCTTGGGGCTGAGGGGTGAGGCGAGTCTGGGCTTCGGCGGCGGGGTGGGGAGAGCGGTCGTCCTGCGGTGATTCACTGCGAAGCGTCTCCCTCGTCGTCGTGGTGCAAGCGCCTGCGCCGCCGCGGCTTCCGTCGCCGTCGCTGCTCCGCGGTCTCGGCGCCCGTGGTCTCCCCGGCCGAGGACTCCACAGGCTCGGCAGCGTTCGCCACCTCGGGCGTCTCCACCGCCGCGTTCTCCGCAGCTGCCGTGGTCTCCTCGACCGCCGCAGCCTTCGCGGCCGCCTCGGGTCCCGCGGCTGCCTTGGGTTCCGCGGCTGCCGTGGGGTCTGCAGTTTTGGGTCGCGGCGGTTCGTCGACGGTCGGCGGGGCGTCCGGCGTCGTCGTACTGGAGGCCTCGTACTGCTGGCGCGGCGAGCAGACGTCCGCACGACTGCACGCACAGCGCCGGCCCGATGCCGCCAGCCGTACGACGACGGTGTCGCTCGGCACGTTGTGTCCGACCACCACTCCATCACCCGCGGGGGTCTCCACGCGGGTCCCGGTGGCCGGCGCCTTCGCGTTGAACTCCTGGTAGAGCGGGTGCTCGTACTTCAGGCAGCACATCAGCCGCCCGCACGCACCGGAGATCTTCAACGGGTTGAGCGGAAGATCCTGGTCCTTCGCCATCCGTACGCTGACCGGCTCGAAGTCCTTCAGGAACGTCGCACAGCACAGGTCCCGCCCGCACGGCCCGATCCCGCCCTGCAACCGGGCCTCGTCGCGGGCACCGACCTGGCGCAGCTCGATCCGCGCACGCAGCCCGCGGGCCAGGTCGCGGACCAGCTCACGGAAGTCGACCCGGTGCGGCGCGGAGAAGTACACGATGACCAGCTGATCCACGTCCGGCCGCCGGTCGACGAAGTCGATGCCGACCACCTTCATCGGCAGGCCGTGCTGGCGGATCAGCCGTTTCGCGATCACCCGGGCGTCGGCGCGGCGCTGCCGGTTCTGATCGTCCCGATCCAGGTCAGCGGCCGTCGCGATGCCCTCACACAGCGGCAGCCCGCCGATCTCCTCCGTGACGTACTGCGGCGCCCACACGCACTCCGCCACCTCCGGACCGTCGTCGGTCGGAACCAGCACCTTGTCCCCGACACGCGGACGATGCGGGCCGGGGTCCAGGTAGTAGAGCCGCCCGTACCGCTCGAACGACACCGCCATCACCATGCCCACGCCGCCAGCGTACTTGCCACCCCGCACACCACCCCACGCGTGCTCCGCCTGATCCCCGGCATGTCCTCTCCGGCTACTGGCGTCAACGCGGGCGATAGCCCCACGCACCGCGGCGGCGATAAGCCGCACAGGCGGGCGGAGCGGGCGTGACGGAGGTGTGGCTGCGTAGGGCGCGTGGGGGAGATCCAGGGACCTAGCGGCGGGTGCCCTTGACGGTTCCGGTGAGTTGGTCGTAGTCGGGGCCGTAGGCTGCGCAGACGACGAGGCGGTCGTTGGCGTTCCAGAGTTGCTTGGTGGGGGTCCAGTACTCCCACTCGAGTTCGGTGGACTTCACCGTCGAGCCGACGTACTCGCCGAACTCGGTGGCGCAGGTCTGCTCGCCGGCCTTGTCGATCTCCTTGTCGCCCGGGTACGGGCCGTCGGGGAGGGTGACACCGGCGATGATCTCGCCGTCGTGCGGTTCGCTGCAGGGCTGCCGGACGACCTCGTCCTCCTCTTCGCCGTCGTCGAAGCACTCACCGACCGAGAGGTCGTCGACGTAGGTGGCGGGCGCCGAGTACGACGAACTGGGCTCGGGAGCGCCGTAGTACTCGTCGTCGGCTTCGCTGAACCCGATCGCGAACATGACCGCGAGATAGATCCCCCAGCCGAGGGTGCACAGGCCGCCGAGCACCAGGCCGGCGATCGCCATCCCCTTGCCGTCGTCCTGCCGCTTCTTGATCTGGACCAACGCGCCGATGCCGAGGCCCACCGCCACCGGCGCGGCGAAGCCGATGCAGAGACTGCCGATGCCGGTCACCAGCGAGGCGATCGCCAGGCCGTTGGTGCCCTTGCTCCCGCCCGGATAGCCGTACCCATACGGCGTCGGCCAACTCCCTGCCGGCGGATACCCCGGCTGCCCGTACCCCGCGCCGTACTGCTGACCCGAGCCATACTGCTGCCCCGCGCCGTGCTGCTGACCCGCGCCGTACTGCGCCTGCCCGTGCTGCCCCTGCCCATAAGGCTGCCCGTACTGCGACTGCCCCTGCTGCGACTGCCCGTACTGGGACTGCCCGTACGACGTCTGCCCGTGCGGCTGCTGCTGGGGTTGTCCGGGCGCCGCCCACTGGGACGCACCGGACTGCTGGGCGTGCTGCTGATCAGGACGGCCGTAGGTCGGGAACGGCCTGGGCACGTCCTGCGGCCGTTCCGGCTCCGGTCCGTACGGTGGTTGGCTCACGTTGTCCCCCAGTTTCCCCCGCAGCTGCTACCGCTGCGACCCGCGCATGCTACCTGTCAGCCGGGTCCCCGGCATGCCGACCAGGCACAGTACGTTGCCGTCAGCAACAGGGCGATCCTCCAGTACGACGTAGTACATGTCCAGTTCCGACTGCTCGTACGGCTTGCCGACGAAGGCCCTGAAGGCGGTCGCGCACTGCTGGGTGGCGACGGTCCCCTTGTCCTCGGCCGACAGCCCGGCCAGGTCGGCCCGGACCTTCGCGTACGCCTCTCCGGTGTGCCCGGCCGCACAGTCGGCGATCCGCACCACCCGCAGCGTCTCCGCCTCCAGGTCGGCGTCGAAACACTGCTGTACGGCGACCTCCGAGATGGCGACCGTACGGCCGATGCCCGCCTTCCGTTCGCCGTACAGGCCGAGGGCGACCGCGACACCGATCGCGATCATCCAGCACAGGCTGATCACCAGCGCGCCGTACGTCAGCCGCTTGCCGCGGCTCCCGGTCCGCTTGATCCGGCGCAGCGCGATCCCGGCCAGTACGACGGCGACCGGCACCAGCCCGGGCAGGCTCGTCACCAGCGCCGCCACGGCGTAGCCGTCCTGCCGCCGTTGCGCGGGGGTCGGAACACCCGAGAGCCAGGACTCGGCCGGCGGCAGGGAAGGCCGGGCAGGCTGGATCGGGGGCGGCTGGGTCATTCAGGTCCGTTCGGGCAGGTACGGCCGAGCGTTCTGCCCGGACACCCAGTCATCGGACCGGCCGGTCTCGGTGTTACAGCCGCCGCCCGCTCACCGGACGCGGATGCCGAACGGTGATTCAGCCTTCGAAGAGCGCGATGGTCATCGCCTCGAGCGCGAGCAGGGGCGCGACGTTGGTTTCGATCGCCTCTCGGCAGGCGGCCAGGGCGTCGATCCTTCGAATCGTCTGTTCCGGAGTGCTCCGGCCCGCGAGTTGCTCGATGTTCGGCCGGAGCTCGGCGTTGATCAGCTCGGCCCCGGCCCTGGTCTGGACCATCAGGACGTCGCGGTAGAGCGCCATCAGGTCGACCAGTGACCGGTCGAGCACATCGCGTTCCCAACGCTTGGCCCGGGCCTTCTGCTGCTCCTCGAGCTCCTTCAGCGCGGCGTTCGCCTCCCGCGGCTTGGCGCCCTTGGTGCCGACGCCGAGCGCCTGCTCGAGCTCGGCGCGTTCCTTCTCGTCGACCTTCTCGGCGCTGGCCTTGGCCTCCTCCTTCGCCGCCTCGACCAGTTGCTGCGCGGCCTTCAGGCAGGCCCCGAGGTCGCGCAGCGAGAACGGGACTTCGAGCACCTTGGTCCGGCGGTCCCGCACCGCCTCGTCCCGGGCCAGCGCCCGGGCCCGGCCGATGTGCCCCTGGGCCGCCCGGGCCGCGAACCCGGCGAGCTCCGGATCCACGCCGAGTTTGCCGATCAGCATGTTCGCGACCGCGTCCACCGGCGGCGTCCGCAGCACCAGCAGCCGGCAGCGCGACCGGATCGTCGGTACGACGTCCTCGACGGTCGGCGCGCAGAGCACCCAGACCGTCCGCGGCGCCGGCTCCTCGATGCTCTTCAGCAACGCGTCGGCGGCCTGTTCGGTGAGCCGGTCCGCGTCCTCGACGACCATCACCTGCCAGCGGCCCTGGGTCGGGCTCATCGCGGCGCGGCGGACCAGTTCGCGGATCTCGCTGACCCGGATCGACAGCAACTCGGTGCGGATCAGCGACACGTCCGGGTGGGCGCCGCTGAGCGCCGTACGGCACTCGTTGCACTCGCCGCAGCCCTGGTTCGCGCACTGCAGGGCGGCCGCGAACGCCCGGCCCGCGTTCGACCGGCCGGACCCGGGCGGCCCGGTGATCAGCCAGGCATGCGTCATCCCGGCCACCGCGGCACCGCGCTCACCCCGCATCCCCGCTTCCGCACCGCTCACCGCCTTCCGCAGTACGGCGACCGCCGGCTCCTGCCCAACCAAGTCGTCCCACACGCTCATAGATCCACCTTCGGGAGCATCGGCTGGAGTCGGGCGCGGATCTGGGCGGCGATCTCTTCGCGGTCCTGGGTCGCGTCGATGACCAGGTAGTGCTGCGGTTCGGCGGCGGCCAACTCGAGGAACGCGTTCCGCACCCGCACGTGGAAGTCGTGCGACTGGGCCTCGATCCGGTCCCGTTCGGTGAACCGGTCGAGGCCGCTCTTCGGCGGCAGGTCGAGCAGGATGGTCAGGTTCGGCCGCAGGTCGTCCGTCGCCCAGCGGTTCACCCGCTCCACGTCGGCCAGGTCCAGGTCCCGCCCGGATCCCTGGTAGGCCAGCGCGGAGTCGACGTACCGGTCGGTGATGACCACCGCGCCCGCCTTCAGCGCGGGCTTGATCACCGAGTCCACGTGCTCGGCCTTGTCGGCGGCGTACAGCAGCGCCTCGGCGCGGTGCGAGATGTCACCGGTGGCCGGGTCGAGCACGATCTGCCGCAGCGTCTTGCCGAGGTCGGTCGCCCCCGGCTCGCGGGTCAGCACGACCTGCTGACCCTGCTCCTTCAGCCACTCGACCAGCAGGGCGGACTGCGTCGACTTGCCGGCGCCCTCACCGCCTTCCATCGCGATGAACAGCCCGGTGGTCGGGTAGACGCCGGGGGTCTTGCCGAAGCTACGCCGTACGTCGCGCCAGAACGGGACGCCCGGACGGTCGTCCATCTGCCGCCAGGCGATCAGGCCGATCACCCCGGCCAACACCGCGGCGATCAGCATGGTCATCGCGGCGCCGTTGTAGGTGACCGACCGGCCGCCGACGGTCCAGGTGTTGCGTCCGAGCGCACCGGCGGCGAACGGCGCGATCGCCAAGGTGACGGCGAGCACGGTCCGTACGGCGGACTGGACGAAGGCGAAGGTCCGGCCGCGGACCGCGTCCGGGACTTCGAGCCCGAGCAGCGTGTACCCGGAGACCCAGGACGCGCCGGCGCAGAACCCGAGCAGGACGGCGATCATGGTGGCGATCTCGATCTGCTGGATCAGCGCCAGCCCGGCCAGGCAGACCCCCGAGCCGACCAGCCCGGCCGCGAACAGCCGCCGCCGGGACAGGCCGGAGAACAGCCGCGGCGCGAACCCCATGCCGAGCGCGAGACCGCCGAAGACCGCACCGAACAGCACGCCGTACCCCGGGTCGCCGGCCTTCAGGTCCTCGACGTACGTCCGGCCGAGCCCGATAACCACCGCACCGGCCGCGAACGCGCCGGAGATGCCGACCACGAGACCGCGGACGACCGGCGTACCGGTGACGTAGGACCAGCCCTCGACCATGGTCCGCCACAGCGTCGGGTGCTGCTCGTGCTCGTGGACCGCCCGGCCGATCTCGGCGACCGACACGATCGCGATCGCGGACACCACGAAGGTGGCGGCGTTGACGTAGACGGCCAGGTCGATGGAGAGCTCGCCCAGGCCGCGGGTGATCAGGGCGATCGCGGTGAAGATGACGGCGGCGGGCAGGGCCGAGCCGTAGGTGGTGATCAGGCTGAGCTGGTTGGCCGCCTCGAGCCGGTGCCGGGGCACCAGGTTCGGCACGCTGGCGTCCTTGGCCGGGCCCCAGACCAGGCTGACGATCTCGATCAGCACGGTCGCGACCAGCAGCCAGGTGAGCGTGCCGACGATCGGGATGGTGACGAAGAACGCGGCCCGGATCAGGTCGCCGAGGATCATCGTCCAGCGCCGGTCCAGCCGGTCCGCGACCCAGCCGGCCACCGGCCCCATCACCAGCGCGGGCAGCACCCGGAGGAACAGCACGCCGCCGATGGCGAAGTTCGCGGCCTGGTAGTCGTCCCCGGCCAGCGACTTCGCCATCGCGGTCAGTGCCAGCAGGCCGATCCAGTCACCCAGGCTGGACAGCCCGAACGCGATCCAGAGCCGCCGGAACGCCCGGATCCGCAACACCGCGCGCAGGTCGTGCGCCGGTGCGGGATCAGTCAACGGGTCGTATACCTCCGGCACACGGCAAGACTAGTCGGCGGCATGGACAGCCTGACGGAGTGCCGCTGCCAGGGCGTCGAGGGCGGCTTTCAGCTCGACCGGCGGCGGGAAACCGAACCCGAGCCGGAACACCCGCGGCTCGTCCCCGAACCAGTCGCCGTCGGCCACCCGGACGCTCAGCTCGGCGGCCGCCCGCCGGAACCGCTCGACCGAGACCACCGGCTTCACGCGGACACAGCACAGGGCGCCGGCGTCGGGCCGGATCCACTCGACCAGGTCGTCGTGCGCCCGGACCCACTCCTCGGTCATCGCCAGCGAGTCGCCCAGCCAGCGCCGCCGTACGCCGAGGATCTCGTCCTCCTGCTCGAAGAGCCGGACGGCCAGCGCCTCGGTCAGCGGTGCCGCGGTCACGACCGTGTTGAACTTCGCGGTGACCATCCGGTCGACGAGGTCCGCGTCGGTGCTGACCAGCCAGCCGATCCGCAGTCCGGCAGCGCCGTGGCACTTCGACAGCGAGGCGACCGACACCACCTTCGGCCCCAGGTGTACGGCGGTCTCCGCGACCGGATCGTCGCCGTACGCCGCTGATCGGTAGGTCTCGTCGACCATCAGATACGCGTCGGGGCAGATCTCAGCCATCGCTTCGACGACTTCTCGCAAGGTTTCGGGTGGTACGGCGACGCCAGAAGGGTTCTGCGGTGTGGCGAGGCTGACCAGCTTGGTCTCAGGTGTGAGGTACGCACGGACGTCGTCGGCGCTCACCTGGTAGCCGCTGTCGAAGGACAAGGGGATCACCTGGACCTCCGCGCCCACGGACTCGTAGCAGTTGCGGGCCAGCGGGAACAGCGGTGCGGTCGTGACGACCTGGCCGCCGCGGTCCGCGACCAGATAGGCGAGCAGGAAGATCGCGTGCATCCCGCCCACAGTGATGACGACCTGGTCGGGCTGTACGCCGTGCCGCTCCGCGATCGCGGTCCGCAGCCGGAGGTCGCCGGACGCAGTGCCGTACCCGAGGTCGAGGTCGGCCAGTTCCGGGGTCAGCAGGTCTGCCAGCTTCAGGTCGGGCCCGTAGCTCTCGCCCAGCTCGTGCGTGGGCTGTACGTCGGTCAGGGACACGATGTCGTTGCGAGGAAAGGTGGCCATACCGGCAGTCTCCGAGCCGGGGCCTGGTGTCCCCAGAGCCAATCCGGCACAATTGGTTCGCGAATGAGACCAATCGAGCTGAGCGAGCGGTTGGGCCGCTGGTCATCGGGCCGCGGCCCCCTGTACGTGCTGCTCGCGGCCCGGATGCGCCGGCTGATCGACGACGGTGAACTGCCACCGGGCGCGCTGCTGCCGCCGGACCGCGCGCTGGCGGCCGCTCTCGCGGTAGGCCGGACCACTGTGGTCGCCGCGTACGAGTTGCTGCGGTCGGAGGGCCGGATCACTCGCCGTCAGGGCAGCGGGACGCGTGTGGCCGGTACGGCGTCGTCAGGCCCGGTGGAGGACGCGCCGGTCGACCCGATCTTCCTGGACTCACTGGAGTCGCGGGACGACGACGTACTGCTGGCGATCTGTGCCGCACCCGGCGATCCGCCGCCGCAACTGGCCGAGGCGTACGCGCGGATCCTGCCGTCGCTGCACACGATCAGCGGCGACATCGGCTACTACCCATACGGTCACCCCACGCTGCGACAGGCCATAGCCGAGAGGTACGACGGGCACGGCGTGCCGACGTCGCCTGACCAGATCCTGGTGACGAACGGCGGCCAGCAGGCCCTGTCACTACTGGCCCATGCGCTGCTGTCCCCAGGAGACCAGGTGCTGGTCGAGGCGCCGACGTACCCGGGCGCGTTGGAGGCGTTCCGGGAGAAGGCTGCGGTACTGCGCGGGCTGCCGATCGGACTGGAAGGGTTCGAGGCGGCGGTGCGTGAGCGGCGTCCAGGGCTGGCTTACGTGATCCCGACGTACCAGAACCCAACCGGCTCGGTGCTGCCGTCGTTGGTGCGGCAGCGGCTGGCACGGGCGGCCGCGGCGGCCGACGTACCGCTGATCGAGGACGAGGTGCCGGCGGATCTCGGGTTCCCGGGTACGGCGCGACCGGTGCCGATGGCGGCGTTCAGCGATGCGGTGATCTCGATCGGGTCGCTGAGCAAGAGCGTCTGGGGCGGCCTGCGGATCGGCTGGATCCGCGCGTCCGCACCCCTGATCAACCGCCTGGCCCGGCTACGCGCCGTCCACGACCTCGGCGGCAACGTCCCGGCCCAACTGGCCGCCGCTCACCTGGTGGCCGAGTTGGACGACCTGGACCTCGCTTCCGAGCTCCAGACCCGGCACGACCACCTACGAGCCCTCCTGGCCGAGCACCTACCGACCTGGGACGTGCCGGCCATCCAAGGCGGCCAAACCCTCTGGGTCCGCGTCCCCCACGGCGACGGCAACTCCTTCGCCCAAGCCGCCCTCCGCCACGGCATCGCCATCCTCCCAGGCGCAGGCCTCGACGTCACCGGCAACAGCGACTCGTACGTCCGCCTCCACTTCCGAGCCCGCCCGGACGACCTCACCGAAGCCGTCACCCGCCTGACCACCGCCTGGCACACCTACAACCCCCCGGCCGACCGAGTCCATCCCCGGCCGGCCATCGCCATCTGATCCTCAGACGGTGAACTTGAGGGTGAGGCTTGCTGGTGTGGTCTTGAGTTTGTCGCGGTCGGGGAGGGCGGGGCCGCAGGCGGCGGTGCCTACTCCGGTTTGAGCCAGGTCGAGGGTGACGTAGGTGGTGTCACCCGGGGTGAGTTCGGCGGTGTGCTTGGCGGTCTCCAGGTCGTGGCTGGTCCAGTCGCGGACCGTCAGACCGAAGAGAGTGCCGAGCGCCTCGACGCGAAGGGTCCCGGTGGAGGTGGTGAGCGCGGCCCAGCGGGTGTCGATGCGGTGGCCGTTCTCCTGCGGACGGACGTACGGCGTCTGTAGTTCGGCGACCGTGGCCGAGTACTTGCCGACCGCGGCGGCCTCGCGCGTGTCGACGTACGCCTCGTTCGGACCGGTGCCGAACCACTCCACCCGCTCGACCTTCGGCAGTTCGAAGGTGATGCCGAGCCGCGGGAGCACCTCGGGGAACAGCCCTTCCGGCACGACGTTCAGGTCCAGGACGACCCCGTCGTCGACGGCGGTCCAGCGCCAGGTGCCGACCAGACCCCACTGCAGCTGCGGCGGCGCGGTCCGGGTGACGACCTCCCAGGCACCGTCGCGCTCGCCCTGGGAGACGATCCGGTGCTGCACCCGGTGCAGACCCTGCTCGCGCCAGGTGTTCGCGACCCCGGGGATCGCGTCGTTGTCGATCGGCGCGCGCCACACATCCAGCCGGGCGTTCTGCACACCCGCGACGCTGATGCCGTCGACACCCGCGACTCCATCGGCCGGCCTGCCACCGGTGACAGGCTCCACCGCGGCAGGCTCGTCCAGCCGGATCTGGCCCCAGGCGACGCGGTGCCCCGCCTCGGCCCACGCCGTCGCCTCGGTCAGCGTTGCATTCACCGTGACCCAGGTCTCCGGCTTCGACGCGTCCACGGCCGGGAGCGGCACCGTCGCGGTCTCACCGGCCGCGATCGCCGGCACCGAAAGCTCGCCGGCGTCGACCTGCTCACCCTCGACCTCGACGACGTACGTGAAGGTCAGGTGGCTGGTGTCCAGCACCTCGTACCGGTTCGTGACCGACACCCCACCGTTGCCGTCGGCAACGATGCGCAGCGGCTCGATCACCTTGACGTACTCGAGCATGCCCGGTGACGGCGTACGGTCCGGGAACAGCAGTCCGTCGCAGACGAAGTTGCCGTCGTGGATCGTCTCGCCGAAGTCACCGCCGTACGCGTAGACCTCGCGGCCGTCGATCGTGGTGCGGATGCCGTGGTCGATCCACTCCCAGATGAAACCGCCCTGCAGCCGCGGGTACTTCTCGAACAGCTCGCGGTAGTCGAGCAGGCCACCCGGCCCGTTGCCCATCGCGTGGCCGTACTCGCAGAGGATGAACGGCAGGTTCTTGTACAGCGACGGGTCGGCGCCGATCTCCGCGACCCGCTCCGGCGCGGTGTACATCTGCGAGGCGATGTCGACGAACTCGACCTCGGTGTCGCGCTCGTAGTGCACCGGCCGGGACGGGTCGAGCTCCTTGGCCAGGTCGTACATGGCCTTCAGGTTCTCGCCCATCCCGCACTCGTTGCCGAGCGACCAGATGATGATGGAGGGGTGGTTCTTGTCCCGGTGGACGGTGCGCGCCATCCGCGACACCAGGTCGTCGCGGAACCGCGGGTCCATCACCGGGTTCGGCAGCTTCGGCGGCTCCGGCTCGTACCCGAAGCCGTGCGTCTCCAGGTCGCACTCGTCGATCACGTACAGGCCGTACTCGTCGCACAGCGACAGGAAGTACGGGTGCGGCGGGTAGTGGCTGGTCCGGACCGCGTTGATCCCGGCCCGCTTCATCAGCAGCACGTCGTCGAGCATGTCCTGCTCGGTCAGCGCGCGACCGCGGTCGGGGTGGAACTCGTGCCGGTTGACCCCGTTGAACAGCACGCGGTTCCCGTTCACGGTCAGTACGCCGTCGGCGATCGCGACCGTCCGGAACCCGATCCGCAGCCGCACCTCACCGCCGTCGGTCCGCAGCACACCGTCGTACAGGCGCGGCACCTCGGCGCTCCACGGCTCCACCCGGTCGATCCGGGTGTGCTCCCCGGTCGCCAGTTCGAGACCCAGCTCGGGCACGGTCACGGTGCCCGGTACGTCGGACTCCACGATCAGCGTGCCGGCGCCGTCGACGTGGTCGTACGCCGCCCGGACGAAGACGTCGGTGGGCGCACCCGGCTTCAGCGCCAGCAGGTTGACCTCGCGGAAGATCCCGGACAGCCACCACATGTCCTGGTCCTCGACGTAGCTGCCGGCCGACCACTGGTGCACCCGGACCGCGATCCGAGCCTCCTTGCCGGGGGCAACCACGTCGGTCAGGTCGAACTCGGACGGCAGCCGGGAGCCCGACGACCAGCCGACCAGTTCGCCGTTCACGTGCACCGCGAACCGGGAGTCGACACCCTCGAACCGCAGTACCACCCGGGAACCGGCCCAGTCCGCCGGGATCGTCACGGTCCGGACGTAGTCACCGGTCGGGTTGTCGGTCGGCACGAACGGCGGCTCGAGCGGGAACGGGTAGACGACGTTCGTGTACGCCGGGGCGCCGTACCCGCCGAGCTGCCAGTGACCCGGGACCGCGATGGTGTCCCACCCGGTGGTGTCCGGGTCCTTCAGGTCGTCGGGGGCGTCGGCCACGCTCGGGGACAGCCGGAAGCTCCACTCGCCGGTCAGCGGGAGCTTGGCCGAGTCGTCGTCCAGCCAGGCACGCGGGGGAAGCACGTTGGCGCCGGGAGCAAAGTCCTCGACATAGCTGTGGTCTTGGGTCACAGGCATCGAGCCTAAGCCCAAGTTGCTCACGAATCCACACTGATCAACAGATATGGACAGTACGGTGACCGGATCAGGTCAGGGCCTGGCAGTCCTTGCAGACGCCGATCAGGGCGACCTGTTCGGGAGCGAGCTGGAAGCCGAGGTCGCGCTGGACCTTCTTCCGGGCGGATTCGAGGATGTCGCCGGGGGCGTCGTACACGGTCCCGCACTCGGAGCAGCGCAGGTGCAGGTGGCGAGGGGCCAGGTCACCGGCCAGGTGGTACGTCGTCCCGGCGCGGCCGAGGTGGACGTGGGTGACCAGGCCGAACTCGCCGAGCGCGTCGAGGGCCCGGTAGACGGTGGCGCGGTGGATGCCGGGGCGCAGCTGCTCGGCCCGTTCGCCGATCTGCTCGGCGCTCAGGTGCTCCTCGGTGCCCGCGAGCACCTCGACCACCGCGAGGCGGGCCGGGGTCACCCGCTCACCTCGGTCCCGCAGCCGCTGCGCGGTGACCTCGACCGCACTGGTCACGCCCACCTCCCCAGAAACGTCCGGGCGGCACCGGTCACCCGTGCCCCCTCAGGACTTCTTCGCCGCCGTCTTCTTGGCCGTCGTCTTCTTCGCGGCGGCCTTCTTGGCCGTGGTCTTCTTGGCCGTCTTCTTCGCCGCCGTGGACTTCTTGGCCGTCGTCTTCTTCGCCGTCGTGGTCTTCTTGGCGGCGGCCTTCTTGGCCGACTTCTTGACCGGACCGCGGGCCCGCTTCTCCGCCAGCAGCTCGGCCGCCCGCAGCAGCGAGATGGTCTCGACCGAGTCGTCCTTGCGCAGCGTCGCGTTGGTCTCGCCGTCGGTCACGTACGGACCGAACCGGCCCTCCTTCACCACCACCGGCTTGCCGGACTCCGGGTCCTCGCCCAGCTCCTTCAGCGGCGGCGCCGCGGCCCGGCGGCCGCGCTGCTTCGGCTCGGCGTAGATCTTCAGCGCCTCCTCGAGGGTGATGTCGAACATCTGCTCCTCGGACGCCAGCGACCGCGAGTCGGACCCCTTCTTCAGGTACGGCCCGTAGCGGCCGTTCTGCGCGGTGATCTCCTCACCGGTCTGCGGATCCGTGCCGACCACCCGGGGCAGCGACAGCAGCTTCATCGCGTCCTCGAGGGTGACGCTGTCCAGTGTCATCGACTTGAGCAGCGACCCGGTCCGCGGCTTCGCGCCCTTCGGCGCGTCGTCGGGCAGCACCTCGGTCACGTACGGGCCGAAGCGGCCGGCCTTCGCGACCACCTTCAGGCCGGTGTCGGGCGCCGTACCGAGCTCGTGCTCGACGCCCGACGGCTGGCTGAGCAGTTCGTGGGCCTTCTCGACCGTCAGCTCGTCCGGCGGCAGGTCCTCGGGCACGTTCGCCCGGCGCTCGTCCTTGTCCTCGACGTACGGCCCGTAGCGGCCGACCCGGACCACGATGCCGGTGTCGTCGCCGCCGACCGGGAAGGTCGACATCTCCCGGGCGTCGATGTCGCCCAGGTCGTTGACCATCGAGTGCAGGCCCTCGAGGTCGGCGTCGCCGAAGTAGAACCGGGACAGCACGCCCTCGCGCTGCAGGTCGCCCGCGGCGACCTCGTCGAGCACGTCCTCCATCGTCGCGGTGAAGGCGTAGTCGACCAGGCGGGTGAAGTGCTCCTCGAGCAGCCGGACGACGGCGAACGCCAGCCAGGCCGGCACCAGCGCGGTGCCCTTCTTGTAGACGTACCCGCGGGCCTGGATGGTGCCGATGATCGAGGCGTACGTCGACGGACGGCCGATCTCGCGCTCTTCCAGCTCGCGGATCAGCGTCGCCTCGGTGTAGCGGGCCGGCGGCTTGGTCTCGTGACCGGACGCCAGCACCTCGATCGCGGGCAGCACGTCGCCCTCGACCACGTCGGGCAGCCGGGTCTCCTGGTCGTCGGTGCCGGCGGACGGGTCGTCCGCGCCCTCGACGTACGCCTTGAGGAAGCCGTGGAAGGTGATCACCCGGCCGGACGAGGTGAACTCGCACAGCTCACCGGTCGCGGCGGGCGCCTCGATCCTGATCGAGACGCTGCGGCCCTCGGCGTCCTTCATCTGGGAGGCGATGGTGCGCATCCAGATCAGCTCGTAGAGCCGGTACTCGGCGCCGGTCAGCCCGGTCTGGGCCGGGGTCTGGAAGACCTCGCCGGCCGGCCGGATCGCCTCGTGCGCCTCCTGCGCGTTCTTCACCTTGGAGGTGTAGACCCGCGGCTTGTCCGGCAGGTACGACGCGCCGTACAGCTCCCGGACCTGGGCCCGGGCCGCGGTGATCGCGGTGTCGGACAGCGTCACGCTGTCCGTACGCATATAGGTGATGTTGCCGTTCTCGTACAGCCGCTGGGCGATCTGCATGGTTTGCGAGGCGGACATGCCGAGCTTGCGGCCGGCCTCCTGCTGCAGCGTGGTGGTCCGGAACGGCGCGTACGGCTTGCGGGTGTACGGCTTGGACTCGATCGACCGGACGGTGAACCGCGAGTCCCGCAGCGCGGCGGCCAGCGCGGTCGCGGTCTCCTCGTTCAGGTGGACCGTGTTCTCGTTCTTCAGCTCACCGGTGGCGTTGAAGTCGCGGCCCTGGGCGACCCGCCGGCTGTCCACCGAGACCAGCCGGGCCGGGAACTGCCGCGGCGAGCGGCCCTCACCGGCGTCGAGGGTGGCGTCCAGGTCCCAGTACGACGCGCTGCGGAAGGCGATCCGCTCACGCTCGCGGTCGACCACCATCCGGATCGCGACCGACTGGACCCGGCCCGCCGACAGCTTCGGCATGACCTTCTTCCACAGCACCGGCGAGACCTCGTAGCCGTACAGCCGGTCCAGGATCCGGCGCGCCTCCTGGGCGTCGACCAGCGCCTCGTTGATGTCGCGGGCGCTGCCGACCGCGTCCTGGATCGCCTTCGGGGTGATCTCGTGGAAGACCATCCGCTTGACCGGGATCTTCGGCTTCAGCTCGTCCAGCAGGTGCCAGGCGATCGCCTCGCCCTCGCGGTCCTCGTCGGTGGCCAGGTAGAGCTCGTCGGCGGACTTGAGCAGGTCCTTCAGCTTGCGGATCTGGGCCTTCTTGTCGGCCGGGACGACGTACAGCGGGTCGAAGTGGTCGTCGATGTTGACGCCGAGCCGGGCCCAGGGCAGTCCCTTGTACTTCGCCGGGATCTCGTCCGCGCCCTTCGGCAGGTCGCGGATGTGGCCGAAGCTGGACTCCACCACGTACCCGGACCCCAGGAATCCGGCGATCATCCGCGCCTTCTTCGGCGACTCGACGATCACCAGCCTGCTTGCCGATGTCTTCGTCCCTGTTGCCCCTGCCACTGCGCTCCTTGCCTTAGCACTGTCTCGTCCTGCCGACAACGTCCGCGATCGGACGTCTGTTCCCCCGAGCACAGACTCCGCAACCGTCGCCCCGCCCGAGGACAGGGTACGGCCGACGGCAACGCATTTCTCAACGCACGGTAACCGGTCTCGCCGCGCGTACACCTCACAGGGTTTCAGAAAGTGCCCGGCGACCCCGGTCACCGCGCGTCGTACCGCGGCCACCCTACGCGCCGGAACCCCGTATCCCTCCCGCCTTCTCGCCCCGAGGGTACGCCGTCGGGCCAGCACCAGGGGTGGCAAGCATCACAACCCGGGGTCAGCGGACGAAGCGAACCTCCGGGAAGTTCGGGGAGTCGCCGCGCAGCAGCGACGCGGGCCGGCCGCGCAGGGCCTGGTCGAAGAAGGCAGCGAGGTAGCGGCGCTGGGCGAGCACGCTCCGGGCCGGGTCGACCGAGCCGACTAGGGCCGTCATCACCGAGGTGATGAGCTCGTCCTCGCCGTAGATGTCACGGAACAACTGGTCGAAGACGAACTGGAAATCGGTGAACGCCTTCTGCTTGGCGCCGGTCAGGCCGAGGTTCAGCTTCCAGCCGCGCTGGGCCTCCCAGAAGCCGGCCCACGACTTGTCGTAGTACTCCTTGTCCGGGTCGGTCCGCTGACTGTTGTCCGAGCCGAACAGCAGGAACGGCTGGTCGAGTCCGCGCCGGGCGACCTCGCCGAGCGGGCCCTTCACCGGGTCGTCCTGGAGCGTGCCGTCCAGGTCGAGCCCGGCTGCGAACCGGCGGTCCTCGAGCAGCGTGTTCGCGGTCGCGTAGCCGCCGAGGCCGAAGCCGAACATCCCGACCTTCCGCAGGTCGAGGCCGGCGGCGACCCCGGCCGGCAGCCGCTTGCCGTCCGCGTCCGGGTTCTCGCCGCGGGCGATCCGCTCGAGCTGGTCCAGCACGAACCGCGCGTCGGCCGTCCGGGTCTCGACCGCCTTCCGGGTGAACGCCGGGTCCGGCAGCTGATCGGCCGGTACGCCGGGCAGGAACCGCCCGCCCGGGAACTCGGTCGGCGTGTCGTGCGTGTGGTCCATCGTCACCACGACGTACCCGCGGCTGGCCAGGTCCTCGACCTGGGCGGTGTTCACGAACCGGCTGTACTGATAGCCGGGAGAGAACAGTACGACGGGGTGCGGGACCGGCTGCATCGGCGCATCCACACGCGAGTGCGTGTCGGTGTTGGCGAAGTCGAACGAACCGGTCGGCAGCGCGAGCCCGTATTCGCCGGTCCAGGCCTCGTCGACCTCGACCGCGGTGCGCCGCGGCATGTACTTCGCGAACGGGGCCGATCCGGCCACGGAGCCGGGGTACCAGAGGCTGATCATCAGCTCGCGGCGGCCGCCGGGCATCCTCGGGTCCGGACGGGACTGGTCGATCAGGTGCAGGGCGGTCGTGCCGAGCGCCTTCCGCCCGGTCGGCGGGGGCAGGCGGAACGTGACCGGGTGGAAGTTGGGGTCGCCCTGCGCGATCCAGCGACCGGGTTCGACGGGGACGGCCCGGGCGAAGGCAGGAGTGGTCAGCGCTACGCCGCAGGTAAGGCCGCCGGCCAGCAGCGCACGCCTGCTGACCGCGCGACTCGTCATCGGTCGACTGTTCGCCATGCGGAACATCGTCACGGTACGGGTTCACCCCGGGATGGCGGCGGCGTCTCAACTTGATGACGGCCGAGCTGATGACAAGCCGCCCTCCGCGCGCTTCAATGACGGCACTCTTGTTCATAGATGCGTGAAGTGAGGCACTCGTGAGCATCTTTGTCCGCATGAAACGTTCAGTCACCGCTCTGGCCCTGGTGGCAGGTGCGCTGGTGGCCGTCAGCGCTCAGGCTCAGGCCCAACCCACCGCCGACACCACGCTGGGTGACGTCACCGGGTTCTCCGCCGACAAGGCGACGTACACCCTCAGCGCCGGCCCGGCGAAGGTGCGGGTGGTGTTCCTGAAGGACGACGTGTTCCGGCTGTGGCTGGCGCCGGACGGCAACTTCACGGATCCCGCCAACACACCGCCGACCGATCCGAACGCGCCCGCGTCGAACATCGTCGTCAAGACCGACTACGGCACTCCGCAGACGTCGTGGCGGGATCGCGGCGGCTACTACTCGCTCACGACCGGGAAGATCGAGGTCCGGGCGCAGAAGCACCCGCTGAGGTTCAGCGTGTATCGGAGCAACGGTCAGCTCGTGTGGGCGGAGAGCGCGCCGCTGTCGTGGAACGACACCTCCACCACCCAGTCCCTGAGCCGCGGACCGAGTGAGCAGTTCTTCGGCGGCGGCATGCAGAACGGCCGGTTCTCACATCGCGACCAGACCATCAGGATCTCCCGCGACTTCAACTGGGAGGACGGCGGCAACCCGAACGCCTCTCCCTACTACATGAGCACCGCGGGGTACGGCGTACTGCGCAACACGTTCAGCCCGGGGAGCTACAGCTTCACCGAACCGGTCGTCACCAAGCACGACGAGAAGCGGTTCGACGCATACTACTTCGTCGGTGACCTCAAGACCTCGCTCGACCGCTACACCGAGCTCACCGGCCGCCCGTTCATGCCGCCCATCTACGGCCTCGAGTACGGCGACTCGGACTGCTACAACCGCGGTCATTACGCGAAGGACCCGGACCCCAGCAACGACTGGAAGGTCCACCCGGAGAAGGTGACCACGCTGGACGCGGTGAAGATCGCGCAGCGGTTCAAGGACGAGGACATGCCCGGCGGCTGGATGCTGGTCAACGACGACTACGGCTGCGGGTACTCCGACGACACCGAGTTCGAGCAGGTCGACGGCACCTGGTGGGGCAAGCGGGAGATCCCGCCGCTCAAGCAGACCGGTGACGAACTGCGGCAGCGGAACATCCAGATGGGTCTGTGGACGCAGTCCTCGCTGGACCGGCAGCCGGCCGAGGTCGGCGAGGCAGGAGTGCGGGTCCGCAAGCTGGACGTCGCCTGGGTCGGCCCGGGCTACCGGCACGCGCTCAGCGCCTGCGACACCGCACACGGCGGTATAGAGCAGTACAGCAACGCCCGCGGCTTCGCCTGGATGGTGGAGGGCTGGGCCGGTGCACAGCGGTGCGCGGTGCAGTGGACCGGTGACCACAGCGGCTCGCTGGATGCGATCAGGTGGCAGATCCCGGCCATCCACGGCTCCGGCAACTCCGGTATCGCCTACACCGCCGGTGACGTCGACGGCATCTTCGGCGGCTCGCCCACGAGCTACGTGCGGGACATGCAGTGGAAGGTGTTCAACCCGGCCTTCATGACCATGTCCGGCTGGGCCACCCCGGCGTTCAAGCAGCCGTGGGCGTACGGCGACCCGTACACCTCGATCAACCGCAAGTACCTCAAGCTGCGTGAGCGGCTGCTCCCGTACTTCTACACGTACGCCGCCGAGGCCCACCGGACCGGTGCGCCGCTGAACCGGTCGCTGGTGCTGGAGTACCCGGACGACCCGAAGACCTGGGACGACACCACGAAGTACGAGTTCCTGGCCGGCAAGGAGTTCCTGGTCGCGCCGATGTGGGGTGCCGACGAGGTGAAGAACGGCATCTACCTGCCGAAGGGCAAGTGGATCGACTACTGGACCGGCCGCGTCTACCAGGGTCCGACCACGGTGAACGGCTACCACGCACCGCTCGACACGCTGCCGCTGTTCGTGAAGGCCGGCGCCGTCGTACCGATGTGGAAGGCCGGGATCAACACCGCGGCCGAGCAGGGCTTCGGCGACCGGATCACCGTCGACATCTACCCGGAGGGCAAGTCGTCCTTCAGCCTGTACGAGGACGACCGGGTCACCCGTTCGCAGAACTCCGCGACACAGGTCTTCGCCGTCGACGCACCCACGCAGTCCCGCGGCGACGTGACCGTCACGATCGGCGCCAGCGTCGGCACGTACACCGGTAAGCCGGCGAGCCGTCCGTACGAGCTCACGGTCCACACCGGCACCGCTCCGCACGACGTCATCGTCGACGGCCGCAAGCTGCCCAAGCTGGACAACTACCAGGCGGGCTCGATCGGCTGGCACTACGACAACGGCATCATCCGGGTGAAGACCGCCCCGATCTCCACCTCGCGGACCGCTGTCGTCCAGCTCACCGCCACGTCCTCGGTCGGCGGTGGCAACGCGGTGACGAACACCTTCGGCACTCCGGAGCTCACCGCGCCCTCGTTGTGGAACGCTCCCGGTCAGGCGACCGAAGTGACCGCGACCTTCCGCAACGACAGTACGACGACGATGCGCGACGTACACCTGGATGTGAAGGTGCCGAGCGGGTGGACCGTCACCGGTCAGAACACCTTTGCCATCGTCGATCCGGGCAAGACCGTGTCCACCAAGTTGCAGGTGACGCCCGGCGCGGACGTCAAACCGGCTTCGTTCACGCTGGAGCTCGCGGCGACGTACGTCGCGCAGAGCAAGAGCTACACGAACAGCGCCTTCGCGACGGCGCAGTTGCCGTACGCATCGTTGTCCCAGGCGGCGACTGTGGTCGGCATCAGTGACGCCGCGACGTACAAGCAGGGCAACTTCGACGGATCCGGCAACAGCTACCACGGTGAGGCCCTTGCTGCGGCCGGATACACGCCGGGGGCGAAGGTGACCGTCCAGGGGGCGGAGTTCACCTGGCCGACCGGGGCGCCCGGCACGCCGAACCTGGTGAAGAACCAACCGGCACCGATCCTTGTCTCGGGCAACGGTACGCATCTCGCCCTGCTGGGTGCGGGCGCCAGCCTCAACGCCCGCGGATCGGTCACCATCATCTACACCGACGGTTCGCAGTCGCAGGGTACGTTCCAGCTGCCGAACTGGTGCTGCCAGGATCCGGCCACCGGCGGCGCGAAGCCGGCGGTGTCGGTGAAGGGCCGCTACACGCAGGCGGGTCTGAGCAACACCACGACCGATTACCGGGTGTTCTACACCGCCGTACCCCTGGAGCCGGGCAAGACGGTCAAGGCGATCAAGCTGCCCGGTGGCGGGCTGGGGTTCTTCGCCGCCACGATCGCAAACAAGCCGTTGCCTCCGGCACCAACCGGTGAGAAGTGGGTCAGCGACCTGGAGTTCCTGGACTCGACCAACGGCTGGGGTCCGGTCGAGCGCGACCGCAGCAACGGCGAGGACGGTGCCGCCGACGGTGCTCCGATCACCCTCGACGGCGTGCAGTACGCGAAGGGTCTGGGGACGCACGCGCCGTCGTCTGTCAGTGTCCGGATCGGTGGCAACTGCAAGACCTTCACCGCGAAGGTCGGCGTGGACGACGAGGTGGAGGACCGCGGCAAGGTCAGCTTCAAGGTCCTGGTCGACGGGGTGGCGAAGTACACCTCGGACCTGCTCACCGGTACGTCGCCGACGGCGAACGTCTCGGTGGACGTGACCGGAGGCCAGACCCTGACCCTGCAGGTCACCGACGGCGGCGACGGCATCACCAGCGACCACGCGGACTGGGCCGAGGCCAAGGTGAGCTGCAACCCATAATGGCTCCATGGGTGAGCTGACGGGGACCGAGGTGGACGCGCTGCGGCGGGCGTTCACGACAGCCGGGTACACGGCTGAAGGTGTGGCCGACCGGCTGGGTGCCCAGGCCAACGGTGCGCTGGCCCGCAACGAGACGACTCTTGCGGGCCGGCGTACCGGCTCGGGTGACGCCCTCGACACGATGATCCGGCTGTTCCTGCTCCAACGCGCCGTACCGGAATCCCTTGTCACCCAGGCCTTTCCAGGTCTGGATCTGGTTGCCCTCGGCATCGTCGAGGTGTCCGGGGGCGCGGCTCGGGCGGTGCTCGACATCCGGCCGTTCGCCGAGGACGACCGGGAGTGGTGGGTGGTCGCGGACCTGACTCCCGGACTGGACGGGCGACGCGAGCCGATGCGGTCCGACTACGTGCTGGGGATCGCACCGGCCAGCCTGAGCCTCATCCACCTGACCGTGCCGATCACGGCCGAGCGGGCCCTCGACATCGGTACCGGCTGCGGGATCCAGTCGCTGCACCTGGCCGACCGGGTCAACCAGGTCGTCGCCACCGACGTGAACCCGCGGGCACTCCAGCTGGCGCGGTGGACGGCCGCGCTGAACCGGGTCGACCTCGACGTCCGCGAGGGCAGCCTGTACGAGCCGGTCCGCGGCGAGCGGTTCGACCTGATCGTGAGCAATCCGCCGTACGTGATCTCGCCGGGCGACGGCCGGTTGACGTACCGCGAGACCGGGTTCGCCGGTGACTCCGTCGTCGAGCAACTCGTGCGGCAAGCGCCGTACCACCTGACCGACGGTGGCTGGTGCCAACTGCTGGCCAACTGGACGTGTGTGCGCGGTGAGGACTGGCGCGACCGGATCGCCGGGTGGACGGGTGACCGGTCCGCGTGGGCAGTGCAGCGCGAGCAGCTCGACCCGTCCGAGTACGTCGAGCTGTGGCTGCGTGACGCGGGCCTGCACGGGTCGCCGGAGTACGTGAGTCGGTACGACGCCTGGCTGCGCTGGCTGGACGCGCAGAGTGTCGAGGCGATCGGCATGGGCTGGATCACCGTGCACAACGTGGCAGGGACGCTGGAGGCCGAGGAGTGGCCGTACGAGATCGAGCGTCCGATCGGTCCGCACGTACTGGGCCGGTTCGAACGGTCGGAGGGGTTGCCGGACGACCTGACCGGGTTGCATCTCGTGACGGCCGACGACGTGATCCAGGAGACCAGCGGGCAGCCGGGCGCCGAGGATCCGGCGACGATCGTGCTGCGACGGCAGCGTGGGATGCGACGGGCCGAGCAGGCGGACACCGTGCTGGCCGGCTTCGTCGGTGCGTGTGACGGCGACTTGAGTGTCGGGCAGATCCTGGCAGCGCTCGCGGACCTGCTGGACCGGCCGCTGGACGACGTACTGCGGGAGTACCTCCCACAGGTCAGACGCCTTGTCGTAGAAGGCTTCCTGAACTACTGAGCCCTGCGCCGTCGCTTGTCGGCGTACATGCGCCGGTCCGCCTCGGTGAGCAGCTCGCTGACCGGCGTACCGTCGGTGCTGCTGGCGTGCCCGATGCTGAGCCGCAGCATCGCGAACCACGGCTCGCCCGCCGTCGCCGCGACCCGGTCCGCCGCGAGCTTGATCCGCTCGACCAGTTCGCGCGCTCCACGCTCGTCCGGCTTGTCCAGTACGACGACGAACTCGTCACCACCGACGCGCGCCACCACGTCCTCGGCGCGGCACTGCTCGGTCAACAGCTGCCCGACCCGTCGCAGTACCTCATCACCGCAGATGTGCCCGTAGCTGTCGTTGATCACCTTGAGGTTGTCCACGTCGATGGCGATCACTCCCACCGACCGGCCGGCGTCATGCGCGACGGACATCCGCTCGTCCAGCGCGCGGCGGTTGCCGACCCCGGTGAGCGGGTCCTCACGTGCGGCTCGCCACTCGGCGTCGTGGCGGATGGAGAGCTCGTGATTCGCCAGTGCGCTGCGTACGGCGTACAGACCGCGCAGCCGCTCGGCCCACCACCCTCTGGTGATCGCCCGCGCGTACTGCAGCCCTGTCTCGGCTCCTGCGTCGCCTGACTCCGCTGCGATCTGCACAGCGGTATGGCGGACGAGCGCCTCAACTGGTGGATCGGAGGTCGGTGGCAGGTCGCTGCCGGCCCGCTGCGCGGCTTCGGCGGCGTCATCCAGCCGGCCCAGAGCGGCGTACGACCTGGCCAGGTACGTCCCCGCGATCGCGGCCAGCTCCAGGTCGCCCAGCTTGGCCAGCTGATCGCGGCAGTCCTTGAGGATCACGGCGGCCTCGGCGGGATCGGCCTCGTCGTTGCTGGCGGCCAGCCACATCCGCCCGGCGATCGGCCAGTACCCGAGCAGGTCGTCCCGCACGATCACGTCGACCGCCTCGCCCGCCCAGCGGTGCGCGTCCCGCCGTCGCTCACGGATCTCCTCGTCGTACGACGTGTCACCGAGCCGCTCGAGCTCGTGCGCCCAGCGCAGGTTCGACTCGGCCAGGTTGAGCCGGTTGATCGCCGGCGCCTCGGGGAGCCCGAGCGGATCGTGGTCGCCCTCGGCCGCGAGCTCGAAGTGCGGGATGCACAACTCGTACAGCCGGAGCAGGTCGTAGGCGTACCCGAGGCCGGTGTGCGCCCAGCCGGCCAGGCCGAGGTCGCGGGTGCGGGACAGCGCGTTCTCGGCGGCGACCAGGTCGGCGACCGAGTCACCGCCCTCGCCGGTACGGATCAGGGTGACGATCCGGATCGCGAGCGCGTTCGCCTCCCAGCCCGGCTCGTCGATCGCCCGGGCGACCCGGATACAGGCGTCGACCGCGTCCAGCGCCTCGACCGCGTCGGTGGCGTGATGGGCCGCGACGGCCCGCACGTACTCGGCGGCGGCACGTTCGGCACTCGGTTCCGGGCCGAGCTCGGTCAGCACCCGGTGCAGCTCGGTCGCTGCCTCGGCCGGACTGCCCGACTGGGCCTGCGTCATCGCCGCCGCAATGCGCGCGGTCACCCCCGACGTGTCGCGCACCTCGAACCCCCTGTCGCCTCACCGCCTGCGGCGCTTGTCGTCGTACAAGCGACGGTCCGCCGTGGCGATCAGCTGATCCACTCCGACACCTTCGGCCGTCGCGGCGTACCCGATGCTCAGGCCGAGCCGCCGCAGCCACGGCTTCCCGGTCGCCGCCGCGATCGCCGCGGCCGCGGTCCGGACCCGCAGCGCCAGTTGCGCACCGCCCTTGGCGTCCGGCTGGTCGAGCACCACGATGAACTCGTCGCCACCCGATCGAATCACGGCATCGGTCGCTCGCGCCTGTTCTACCAGCAGATTTGCCACAACCTGCAGCAATTCGTCACCGCAGGCGTGGCCGTACGTGTCGTTGACCACCTTCAGGTCGTCGACGTCGAGGGCCAGCACGGTCACCGCGCGGCCGGAGTCGCGGGCCGCGGTCAGCCGCTCGTCCAGCGCCCGCCGGTTGCCGACCCCGGTCAGCGGATCCTGCCGGGCCGCGTGCCACTCGGCGTCGTGCCGGGCCGAGAGGTCGTGCGTGGCGAGCGCGTGCCGTACGGCGTTCAGCGCCCGCTGCCGTTCCTTCCACCAGCCCCGCGCGACCGAACGCGCGTACTCCAGTCCGGCCAGGGCTCCCGGCCCGCCGGCGGCCGCGGCGATCTCCGATCGGGTCTGCAGCACCAGCACGTGCGTGGCCGGATCCGCCAACGGAATCAGGTCGTCGGCCGCCCGATCGGCCACGGCCTTCGCCTCATCGGGCTTCCCCTGCGCCTGGAGAGCCCTGGCCAGGTAGGCGCCCGCGATCGAGAGCCGCTCGGTCTCGCCCAGCTTGGAGATCTCGTCCCGGCACTCGGCCAGCTCCGCGACGGCCGCGGCCGGATCGTCGCTCGTCGCCGCGGCAGCAACCCACAACCGGGCGCTCAACCGCCAGAACTCCTGGCTCTCGTCGTCGACGATCACCCGCTCCGCCTCACGCGCCCAGTACGCCGCCGACGCGAGCCGCTCCCGGATCTCCTGCTGGTACGACGACTCGCCGAGCCGCTCGAGTTCGTGAGCCCAGCGCAGGTAGGTCTCCGCCAGGTTCAGCCGGTCGATGGCCGGCGACTCGGCCAGCTCGAACACGTCCGCGTCCAGCCGGGTGGCGAGCTCGTAGTGCGGAATGCAGAGTTCGTACAGGCGCAGGACGTCGTATGTGTAGCCGAGGCCGGTGTGCGCCCACGCGGTCAGGCCCGGGTCCTTGGTCCGGCTCAGCGCCGCCTCGGCGGCGACCAGGTCCTTCACCGTGTCCCCGCCACGTCCGCTGCGAGCCAGGTTGATGATCCTGATCGGCAGCGCGTTCGCTTCCCAGCCCGGTTCGTCGATCGCCTTCGCGACCGCGACGCACGCGTCCACGGCCTTCAAGGCCTCGTCCGCGTCGCTCGCATGGTGGGCCGTGACACCGCGCACGTACTCGGCCGCGGCCAACTGGTAACTCGGCACACCACCGAGCTCGGCGCGGATCGCCTGGATCTCCGCCGCCGCGGCCGCGTGCCCACCTGACTGGGCCGATGTCATCGCGGCGGCGAGCCGGGCAGTCAGCGCGTCACCCGTCGCCATCTCGCCACTCCCCATAACCCCGCCGGCGGCCTTCCCTGATCCTCACCCGCATCCCGGGCCGGACCGCCCATTGTGACCACCCACGCCCACCCCTGTCACGGCACCATTCAGCCACGACCACCTGGTGCCATCGGAACGGTGGGCCGCTGGGCGACAAGCACGAGTGAGGGAACCCCGGCCACACTCTCGGGAAGCCGCAGTTCAGCCACCGGACCGAGGCCCGCCGCGGCCAGCATGGCCCAGAGATCGTGGGGCTGCCACAGATAGGTGGTCCACCTCACCGGCACTCCGCCGTACGCCTCGGTTCGTTCGATCTCGCCGTCACCCCGGTGGGTTCCGATGATGACATGCCCGCCCGGAACCAGCGCTCGGGCGAAGGACCGGACGACCCCGGGAAGAATGTGCCGGGGCAGGTTGAACAGTGACCACCAACCGAGAATCCCGCCGAGCGACGAGTCCGCCAGCTCCAGGTCGGTTGCCGAAGCAACGGCGAACCGCTGGTCGGGGTGCAGCCGCCGGGCGTGGTCGATCATCCGGGGCGAGAGGTCGACCCCGGAGACGTCGAGGCCCCGCTCGGCCAGGTAGGCGGTCACGGCTCCTGGACCGCAGCCGACGTCCAGAACCGGGCCAAGCCCGTGCACCGCGGCTGCGAAGCCGTCGATCGCGGTCCGCAACCAGGGATACGTCGTGATGTCGCCGAGGTTCAGCTCCACGTAGTTGTCGGCGACGCGGTCGTACGAGCTCCGTACCACGTCGAGATCGGCAGGTTGCTCGATAAGGGAGGCGTTCATAGCCGCGGATGCTAGTTGCCACGTGGAGCAACCGGCCGGCGGTGTGGGCGATCGGGAGCTTGGCTCGCCGGGGGTGTGGTGTGGGGATGGTCGGCGTCCTAGAGTGAGCGTTCGATTGCCGAGGGTTTCTGGGGGCTGCTGGGATGAGGCATGACGGGCCGGCCGCGGAGTCTCGGCGTGCTGGTGAGCGGATGGCGCTCGACCAGGAGTGGAACGAGTTGCTCGGCGAGATCCGCTCACTGGACGGGTTCGCGGACTTCCTGCGACCGCCGCGGCTGGATGCGCTTCGGCACGCCGCAATAGGCGGGCCGGTCGTCCTGGTGAACGTCAGCCAGTGGCGTTCGGACGCGCTGATCGTCACTGCCGACGGCGTACGGCCTCCGGTCGAACTGCCGGACGCTACGCAACAACGCACGACCGAGTGGGCCAGCCGTTACCTGGAGGCAGTACACCGCTTCCAAGCAGTCCAGCAGGAGGCGTACGAGGCGCAGCGTCCGTTCCGCGAAGGAGACCAGTCTCCGGCGGCGTTCCAGCAGTACCACGCGGCAGCGCAGCGACTCCACGCCGAGCGGCTCCTGATGGAGAACGTCGTCACCGAGGTTCTCGAATGGTTGTGGGCAGCAATCGCCGACCCGGTACTGACCCGGCTCGGCTTCACCGAAACACCGCCCGACGACGCGTGGCCCAGGCTGTGGTGGTGCCCGACCGGCCTGCTCACCGTCCTTCCACTGCACGCCGCCGGACGACACGTCGAGGGCGTATCCGTGCTGGACCGCGTCGTCCCGTCGTACACGCCAACCCTCCGCGCGTTGCTGGAGGCAACTAATCGGCGCGAGCCGGCACAAGAGCCGGAGATCCTCGTGGTTGCCGTGCCCGACGCGCCCGGCCAGACCCCGCTTCCGAACGTCGAACGCGAGGTGGACCTGCTCGCCCAGCTGTTTCCGGGCGGCCGGAGCACGGTCCTGTACGGCGCGGAGGCCACCACGACCCGAGTCCGCGAGGAGCTCGGCCGGCATCGGTGGGCTCACTTCAGCTGCCACGGACACCAGGACCTGACCGATCCGTCGAACGGCGGTTTGCTGCTGCACGACGGCACGCTGACCGTGCAGAGCATCAGCACCCGCACGTACCGCGGCGAGTTCGCGTTCCTGTCCGCCTGCAAGACGGCGACCGGAGGGCTCGACCTCGCCGACGAGGTGATCACCCTGGCCGCGGCACTCCACTACGCCGGCTACCGCCAGGTCGTCGCGACCCTGTGGTCGGTGTACGACCCGACCGCGGCCGACGTGACCGAGAGCGTCTACAGGGAACTCGTCACCGGCGGACGAGTCGACAGCGACGGCGCGGCGGCGGCCCTGCATCGCGTCGTACGGCGACTGCGCGATCAACATCCGGCGAGTCCGAGCGTGTGGACTCCGTTCGTCCACCTCGGACCGTGACGACCAAGGAGATCATGACGATGAACGACGTCCGCCCCGACGGACTGGTGCCGTATCGCGAGGTGAGCGAACCCGGCTACGCGGAGAAGGCGGCCGAGACGTTCGTGATCGAGGAGTTCGACGTCGGCGTGTCCCTGCTCGGTGGCCTGTGCCCGCGGTGTCAGGCCCCGATCGAGGTGCCGCTGATCGACGGTGTCTTCCGTGCCGCACCGGCCCAGGAGCGAACCGAGCGCAGCACTCACTCGGTGCCGATCATCTGCACCTGCACGGAGGCGCATCCCGGACGGCCGGACGATCGCGTCGGCTGCGGGGCGTACTGGATCTTCGATCTACCGGCCGGCTCATGAGCGGCCGACCGGCGCCGGGCCGACCGGCCACCCCTGCGGACCTGCGCCGAGCCCAGCAGGTCGACCTGATGCGTCGTACCGAACTCCCAAGAGTTCGTGCGGCCGCGGTCCAGTGGCGCAACGGCCTGGCAGGCCTCCTGGTCGCGCTTGTCGGGTTCAGCTTGATCAAAGGGCGCTCGGACATCAGTGAGTTGGCGTCGGCCGCCGCCACGGTTGTCGGCGTACTCCTGCTGCTTGCGCTGTTCGCCGGCGCGGCCGGGGCGCTGTACCTGCTCCGCGCCTCGAACGGGCGCCCGGCAGTCGTCCCGATCGCCGAACTCGCTCCAGGCCCAATCGCTGAGCACCGCGAGGCACAGGCCTCGGCCCGGGCACTACGCCGCGGGATCGCGTTGAGCCTGGCCTGTGCGGCGCTGCTGGTGGCTGCGGTGGCGACCACGTGGTACGGCCCCGGACGAAGCCGGCCGAAGGTGGAAATCACGACCGACAGCCGGATCGTGTGCGGCTCGGTGCTCCGCATCGGCGACGGCCGCATGACGATCCAGTCGGATGCCGGTGAGATCGTCGTCGAGCTGAGCCGTCTCACCTCACTGCGGGCGGTGGACTCATGTCCCGCGAACTGATCGAGGCGCTGTACGACCGGGTCGAGCACTGGAAGCGGGATCCGGGAAGTGATGTGGTGTTCGGCCCGGCGGCCGATGCGGAAGTGGCTCGCCTGTTCGAGACGCCTGGATTCGCAGAGGACCTGGAGGGCCGGCACGCGGCCGGGATGCTGTTCTGGTGCCGGTTCCTCGCCTCCGGGTCGGCGGACCAGGACACCTTCCGGACCGCCGTCGGTCTGCTCGAGCCCATCGTGTTCGCTCAGCCCGACGCCGTACCTGAGCAGGTCAGAGAGGTTGTCGAGGCCAGGGAGAGTTCCAACGCGGCGTCCGACCAGGCCATCGAGTCGTTCCGGCAGTACCAGCAGACCGGTGATCTCGCGCAGCTGGACGAGGCCATCGACCTGATGGCGAGCGCTGTGCTCCGGCTCCCCGAACGAGCGCCGGCCGCGGCCACGTTCCGCTTCAACCTCGGCAGCTTCTGCTGGACCCGCTACCGCCATCTGGGTGACCCGGACGACCTCGAAACCGCCGTCGAGCAATTCACCGAGGCCACCGAGATCGACGGCGGAGGAGGCTACCTCGCCGACGCGGCACCGACGCTCTACGAGTACGCCGCTCAGCTCGTGAACACCTATGAGGCCAGCGGCGCGCTCGACTTCTTGTCCCTCGCCATCCAGGTGCAGCGTTGCGCGACCCAGCTGACCGCTGCGCATCAGGCGTCGTACGGTTCGTTCCTCGCCGACCTCGTCCAGCTCGCGTACGAACGGACGGCTCAACCGGAGCTGCTCGACGACGCGGTCGCGACAGCCGAGTGGGCGTTGTCGCTGGAGCCGGACAACGGCTCCGCGCTGCGCAGCCTCGCATACTCCCTCGTCCATCGCGCGACGACCAGCCGCGACCCTGACATCGCAGGCCAGGCCGTCGATCTGGCCCGGCGTGCGGCGGCGGCCGCGACCGGCGACGGTCGAACCCTTCAGGTGCTTGGTACGGCGCTCCGCACCCACCACGTGTTGAGCGGCGAAAGTGGCGCGTTGACCGAGGCGGTCGACGTACTGCGCCAGGCGGCCGCCGCGACCGACCCCGCCGATCCGGACCACGTCCGCCGGCTGATGGCTCTCGCGGACGTACTGCGTGCTGCCGCCGACACCCCGCAGCTGGCGGCGGAAGCGGTGACGACCGCTCGCCAGGTCGTCGCAGCGACGTCACCGGCGGATCCGGAGTACCCCATCCGCCGCTCGATCGTCGTCCTGGCGCTGCTGAAGCTGCACGAGCTCGCCGACGATCCCGCGGCACTCGACGAGGCGATCAGCGAAGGCCGCGCGGCCCGGCGCGCCGTCGATCCGTCTGCGGCCGCCTATCCCGCCGTGGTCCGGGCGCTCGCCGTCGCGTTGAGCCGAGGTCCGGCAAGCGATGACGCGATCGCCAGGACCGGCGAGGCGATCGAACTCGTCCAGGACTGCCTCTCGCGGCTCCCGGAGTCCCATCCGGAGGCGGTCAACCTTCGCACCGATCTCGCCGAGCTCCACGCCTTCGACGGCCGTTGCCGGCTGACTCGCTTCCTCCGTACGACGGAGGACTCCGAGCTCGACCGGATCATCGAGTCGTGCGAGGCGGGTTCGGCGGTCGAACCGACTGCCCTGACCGACCTCTGCTCGGCGCTGCGGCTCAGGTTCGAGGCCGCGGGCGACCGGGCCGATCTGGACAGGTCGGTCGAGGTGGGCCTGCAGGCCGTCGATGCCCTCGCCAACCAGTCGGACGAGCTCGCGAGGGCCCAGAACGCGGTCGGCTTCTCGCTGCGGCTCCGCTACGAGCAGACCGAGCACCTGGCCAGTCTCGACGACGCGATCGACCTCTTGCAGTCCGCGGTCGAGCGGGTGGAGGCGCCGGGCCTGCGCGCCGCGCTGTTCAACCAGCTGGGCAACGCGCGATGGGCACGTCATCTGCGCACCGGCGACCCGGACGAGCTGGAGTCCGCCGTCGACGAGCTCCGGCAGTCGGTGCGTGTCGGCGCCGAACACGCCGGCGTGGATCCCGGTCACCTCAGCAACCTCGGTCTGGCACTCGGTACGCAGTACGAGTGGACCGGTGAGCCCGCCGTACTCGACGAGATGGTGGAGGTCCTCCAGCGGGCGGTTCGGGAGTCGCGGCCGGACAACAACCGGCTCCCGGTGTTCCAGTCGAATCTGGGTGGGGCGCTGCGCCTGCGCTACGAACGCGACGGCGTACTGGCCGATCTCGATGCCGCGATCGGCGCGCACCAACAGGCCATGGCGTCGCCGACGGCCGGGCCGCTGTTCAGAGCGGCCGCCGGGACGAACCTCGGTGCCTGCTGGGTGATGCGGTTCCGGCGGACCGACGATCCGGCCGATCTCGCGAGAGCCCTGGCGGAGTACCGTTCGACGGCCCGGGACTCGGCCGCGACGCCGTTCCTGCGATCCTCGGCCGCGGCGCAGTGGGGCCGGCTCGCGGTCGGCGCGCAGGACTGGCCCGAGGCACTCGAGGGGTACGCCGCTGCCCTCGATCAACTCCCGTTCGTCGTCCCGCGCTTCCTCGACCGCTCCGACCAGGAACACGGCCTACGCCGGCTGCGCCACCTGGGCTCCGACGCAGCCGCCACCGCCCTCCAGGCCGCCGATGCCGCGGACGCCGGTCAAGAGACGGGCGCTGGTCAAGAGACGGGCGTCGCCGTACTCCACGCCCGCGCCGTGGAACTCCTGGACCAGGGCCGGGCCATCCTCCTGACCCAGCTCTTCGAGTCCCACGGCGACGTCTCCCGCCTCCGGGCCCATTCCCCCACCCTCGCGAGCAGGTTCGAGCACCTCAGAAACCGCCGCAACCAGCCCGAACCTCAGCGAACTCAGTGATCAGCCGGCGGCCTGTTCGGCGGTGGTGGCGTCGAGTTGGACCGGGAGCGACTCGACGCCGTACACGATGGAGAAGTCGCGGAAGCGCAGTTGCTCCTCCGGGACGGCCAGCGCGAGGTCCGGGAAGCGGTGCGCGAGGGCCGTGAACGCGGCCCGCAGCTCCATCCGGGCGAGTTCGGCGCCGACGCACCGGTGCATGCCGTGGCCGAAGGCGAGGTGGGCGGCAGGCGCCCGCTTCGGGTAGAAGTCCTCGGCGTCGAGGCCGAACACCTGCTTGTCCCGGTCCGCCCCGCTCAGCGACACCGCGACCAGATCGCCCTTCTTCACCTGCTGGCCGAACAATTCCAGGTCGTGCCGCGCGAACCGCGGGAACGCCACCTGGACGACGGTCAGGTACCGCAGCAGCTCCTCGACGATCGCGTCGACCGCACCCGGCTCGTTGCGGATCCGTTCGAAGTTCTGCGGGTCGCGCAGCAACACCAGCGTGCCGAGTGCGAGCATGCTCGCCGACGTCTCGTACCCGCCGAGGAACACCCCGTCGGCCAGCCCGCCGAGCTCGATGTCGTCGATGGTGTCGCCGTGCTCGCGGATGATCGACCCGATCAGCCCGTCACCGGGCTCCTTGCGCTGTTTGCGGACGATCTCGAACAGGAAGTCCCGCGACTCGCTCGCCGATCCGAACACCCCGATCCCGCCGCCGGACAGGTCGAACCGGGCCGGGCCGAGCGCCCGGAACCTGTCGCGGTCGGACTCCTCGACACCGAGCAGGTCGGCGATCAGCAGGAACGGGACGTTGAAGGCGAAGTCCGAGACGATGTCGACGACCGGGCCCTTGGCCTCCATCAGGTCCAGCTGGTCGTTGACGATCTTCTCGATCGCCGGCTCCAGCCGGGCCAGCCGCCGCTTGGTGAACTCCGGGGTGAGCAGCTTGCGCAGCCGGGTGTGGTCCGGCGGATCGGTGAAGCCCAGACCGCCGATGCCCTCGGACGGCTTGTCCGGGTCCGAGCCGACCAGTGGCCGGATGTCGTTGCTGAAGTTGGTGGTGTCGGTGAGCACCGCCTTCGCCTCGGCGTGCCCGCTGACGACCCACACGTTCAGCCCGAACAGGTGAGCCAGTTTGTGCACCGGCTCGGTCTCGCGCACCCGGCCCAGCTCCGGAACCGGGTCCACCCCGTTGCGCCGTAGCGGCATCGAGACCTGACGGGGAAACATCCGCATCTTGGACAAATCAAGACCACCCTTGCGGGTGGTCCTGTTCAAGATCCGGCTGCCGACCCATTTCTTCAGGTATGTCGCAACCATGACTCCACGCGCCCTCTCTGAACTGCTGCCCCCGACGGCTTTCGTCAGCAAGAAAGCTAACGTCGCAAGGGACCAGATCCGATGGTGTTGGCACTACTGCGGTAGTGGCGTTGGCACCACCATGGGAGGGGGCCATGGCATTGCCAGCACAGACGATCCCACGGACATGAGCTCGTCTTCCACCGGAATCCACCTGTACCGTTCCCTGGACCGCGGCACGCCGTACCTCGGGGACACTTCAGGGAAACCCCAGCCGAAAGTAGGATGCGGCGCCCACCCGCCGGCTGATTCGCCGGCGGACGTTCAGAGGTAGTACGGCGTGACCACCCGGACTACGTCGGCGAGCCTCGACTTCACCTGGTCGCGGTGCGGGACCAGCGTGAGCGTCGTCGACCCGGGCAGCCGTACGCCATGATCGACGAGCAGGTACAGGGCGCGGAGGGTGCGGATGGTGTTCGTCACCTCGGGCCGGATGCCTTCCACGGCAGGGTTCGACAGTGCACGGAGGGCGGGGTCGAGCCACTCGATCGCGTCGGCCTCGGTCAGATCCGCGCGCGTCAGCGTGGCAGCCAGGGCGTAGCCCAGGCGGTCGTCCTCCAGGTCACGCAGGACGTACGGCGTTGGCGTCAGGAGCCGGCCGATGCCGAGGCGGAGCATCTGTACCGGCTCGACCGCCGGGTGCAGGCCGAGGGTGCCGAGCAGATCGGCGCCGTGGGCAACGGCATGCAGCCGGCCGAGTTTGGCGTCGTACCCGCGGAGATCCTCCTCGGCGACGTACCAGCGCTCGAACGGCGGCACCCAGCTCGGCTCGAACACACCGGCCGAGACGATCGCGTCGAGGATCAACGGCGCGAACGTGCGGGCCTGGACCTCGGGGTCGGCGAACCGGGTGATCATCTCGTTGCCCAGCTCACGGAGTTGGTCGGTGGACAGCACGCCACGGCCGATCCAGGTGGCGAGTACGGCGTACGCCTGGGTGTCGCGCAGCACCGGGTCGGGTGAGCGCAGCAGCCCGGCCAGCTCGGCGACGAGATCGGTGAGCGGACGATCGGTCGGGACGGCGAAGCCGTCGGCGCGCACCCGCGCCCAGTCGGTCATGCGCGGCAGGCTAAACGCTTTCCCACCCGACCCGCCAGCCCGCCCAACCGGCCTGGACGGCAACCGCCGTACGACGACCGGCCGTGGAGACGGGGAACGGCCCGTGGTGCACCCGGACTCCGGGTGTTCCACGGGCCGAAGGCGGCCAGGACCCCTCAGCCCGGCCGGGCCCCACGCCCCGGCCGGGGCCCCTCAACCACGGCCGGGGGGATCGTGTCAGGCGTCGCGCTTGCTGGCGGTCACCAGGGCGATGATCAGCAGGCCGACACCCCAGGCGGCGAAGTAGGCCATCGCCCACCACGGCGACAGCGAAGTGGAGGGACCTGCGGCTTCGGCGCCGGCCGAACCCATGTCCTGACCGCCGTTGATGAACTGGTTCGCGTTCGTGAACGGAGTCCACTTCTGCAGGTCGTCGCCGGCCTTCGGGATCAGCGGCAGCAGGCTCTCGACCAGCAGCGGCCAGACCAGCAGGATGGCGATCGCGCCCGCGCTCTGCCGGATCAGGATGCCGAGCGCGACCGCGAAGATCGCAGCTACCCCGTAGACCAGGCCCTGACCGAAGATCAGCCGCCACTCGCCCGACGTGTCGATCGCCATGTCGGCGCTGCTTCCGGCCAGGAGGTACCCGATTCCCCAGGAACCGACGGAGGCGACCAGACCGACGATGGCTGCCAGCGTGGCGACCACGATGGTCTTGTTCAGCAGCAGGGCCGTGCGCTGTGGGACGGCCTGGAAGCTGGTCCGGATGGTGCCGAACCGGTACTCGGTGGTGACGGCCAGCGCGGCCATCACCATGATGACCATCTGCCCGAGGTAGACGCCGAACTGCGACATCGCCGGAGTCACCTGCGACTTGTCGCCCAGGCCGGTGAAGAGTGCGGCCAGACCGAGCGACAGCACGGCCGCGATGATCATGCACCACCAGGGTGACCGGGTGGAGAAGAGTTTGATCCGCTCGACGGTGATCAGCGACATGTCAGTTGTCCTCCTTCGGCCCCGAGGCCACCTCGACGCCGGACGGCGGAGCCAGCTGTACGTCGGTCACGTGGGCGAGCTCGTCGTGCGCGTGGTACTGGACCGAGTCGCCGGTCATCTGCATGAACGCCTGCTCCAGCGAGCCGCGCTGCAAGGTCAGCTCGTGCAGCACGATGCCGTGCGCGGCGGCCGCCTCGCCGACCTGGTCGGTGGTCAGGTCGCCCTCGACGAACAGCACCTTGCCCTGGTCCTCGACCTCCTCGATCCGGGTGACCAGCTGCTGTTGCTGCAGGACGCCGGCCAGCTGGTCCAGCTGCGGCGTCCGTACCTTGACGGTGGTCCCGCTCGCCCGGTCGACGAACTCGCGGGTGGAGCTCTGCGCGATCAACCTGCCGCGGCCGATGACGATCAGTTCCTCGGCGGTCACTGCCATCTCGGACAGCAGGTGGCTGGACACCAGGACGGTCCGGCCCTCGGCGGCCAGCTTCTGCATGAAGGTCCGGATCCAGACGATGCCTTCGGGGTCGAGACCGTTGACGGGCTCGTCGAAGAGCAGCACCTCCGGGTCACCGAGCAGCGCACCGGCGATGCCGAGCCGCTGCGACATGCCCAGCGAGTAGGCGCCGGCCCGCTTGTTCGCGACCGAGGTCAGGCCGACCATCTCGAGTGCCCTGTCCACACTCGACTTCGGCAGCTTGTTCGACGCTGCCATCCAGGCCAGGTGAGCCCGGGCGGAACGGTTCGGGTGCACCCACTTCGCGTCCAGCAGCGCACCGACCTTGGTCAGCGGCTGGTGCAGGTCGCGGTAGCGCCGGCCGTCGATCCGGACGTCGCCGGACGTCGGGGTGTCCAGGCCGAGGATCATCCGCATGGTGGTGGACTTGCCGGCCCCGTTCGGGCCGAGGAAGCCGGTCACCTTACCGGGTTTCACCTCGAAGGACAGGTTGTCAACGGCAACGGTTGCGCCGTATCGCTTGGTGAGGCCGATTGCCTCGATCATCGCCGTACTCCTCGGTCGGTGGCGCGTCGGTCGTGCAGTGCCGGGCGGTGTTACCGCATTCAGTATCGAGGTCTCACCGGGTCAGAGCATCGGACCCGGGACGGATCCGGTGTGTCCACCCCTGGGTTGATTCTGCCGCCCGGCCGGATCGCCGGGCCATCGGTTAAAGCCCTGACCACGACCCCGACGATCCCCCATCCACCCCACAGCCACATCATCCGAAAGTCGACGTACGCCGGTACTTCGGAATACCAACGGGCAAACCGGGAAGTCACGCCCGGGAAATTCGGCGTCAGTCCAGGGGAACGCCGTAGAGCACCAGGTTATGGGTGTAGCGGCGGGCGGAGTGGTCGTACGAGCCGATGCAGGTGACCAGCGCCAACCGCGGCTTCGCGGCGCCGCGGAACAGGTCCGGGGGGAGGTCTTCCTGCCGGTAGGTCCGGCGAGCCACGATCCGGTACCAGTGCTTGTCTCCGTCCCCGGCAGTCACCGCGACCCGGGCACCGACCTGGACCTGCGACAACGCGGCGAACACCCCTCGTCCGTTGCGGGCGGTGTCCACATGACCGGCGATCAGCACAGTGCCACCGGCCGAGCCCGGCGCCGCACCCGCCGCCCACCAGCCCACGTCGGTCGGTGACTTCGGCACCTGAAGGTGGCCGTCGCTACCGGTGGCGACCGGCGTCACCGGCGCATCGACGACGCCGGGCAGCGCCAGCCGGACCGGCGGAACGGCGGCTTCCCGTTCCTCGGCCGACGCGCCGGCTTCCGGAACCTTCCCGGTGTCCCCGGGCTGCCCTCCGAACACCATGACGAGGCCCGCTCCCACCGCAGCGACACCGACGAGCCGTCGCCGCAGTCGGGCCGGCTTCCAGACCAGGAGCAGTACGCCGAGACCGAGCAGCACCACTGCTGTCCGCGAGCGGGCCCGTTGAGCGTCGGCGACCTGGCCGCCGTCGCCGGTGGACACGATCGGGGTGCCGTTTTCGACGCGACAGGTCCCTGCCACCATGCGCAGGTGCATCTGGATCACCGGCCTGGCGCCGTTGGCCACTGACTCGACGGCAGGCGAGGCGGCTTTCGGCAGGTCGCCTCCGATCAGCGCCAGGTACTGCCGGTGCGTCTGCCGCTGCAACGCCAACCACGCGGCGTCGTACCCGGAGGTTCCGGCTTTGGCTGCGAGGGCGTCGAGCTGCTGACGCTGGGCCAGCGAAGGTATGGTGACCAGCCCGATGCCGAAGCGACCGGCAACCTCCACCTGCTGCGCGGCCAGCCTGCGATGATCGCGTTCCATCAGCGCGCCGACGCGCCGTACGCACGAACTCCTGCCCTGGGTCTTGGCGGCCGCGGCGGCCTGGATGATCGTCAGATCGAGCTGGTGGGCAGCGTTGAGGTAGTCGACGTCCGGTTGCGGCGGGGCCGCGTTCGCCGGCTGCGCCGTACCGAGCACTCCCGCCACGGCAAGCAGCAGAACCGCTGACAGACGGGCGATCGTCAGCCGAGGCATGCGTACCTCCCTGCGGTCGGACGTCGACGTAGCGCGATTCGCCGTACGACGACAGTAAGGGTGTGGACTGTCCGGGTCCACCCGTGCTGGCGCGCTGAGGCATGATGCGAAACGGCCCGCCGGGGAATCCGACGGGCCGCTTCTGGGGTACTGCGGGTGGAGCTAACTGCGGTCAGGCGGCGGCGTTCACCTCGGCCGGGGTGTCGGCGATGACCGACTCCCGGCGCTTGGAGACGATCACGGCCGCGACCAGGATCACCACGGCCACCAGGGCGATGCCGATCCGCAGCGGGGTGTTGGTGTCCTCGCCGATCGCGGACATGCCCACGACGGCCGGGGCGATCAGCACCGAGACCAGGTTCATCACCTTGATCAGCGGGTTGATGGCCGGGCCGGCGGTGTCCTTGAACGGGTCACCGACGGTGTCACCGATGACGGTGGCCTCGTGCGCCGGGGAACCCTTGCCGCCGTGGTTGCCGTCCTCGACCAGCTTCTTGGCGTTGTCCCAGGCACCACCGGAGTTGGCCAGGAACACCGCCATCAGGGTGCCGGACGCGATCGCACCGGCCAGGTAGCCGGCCAGCGCCGCGGCGCCGAGGCCGAAGCCGACGGCGATCGGCGCGGTGATCGCGAGCAGACCCGGGGTGGCCAGCTCACGCAGCGAGTCACGGGTGCAGATGTCGACGACCTTGCCGTACTCCGGACGCGCGGTGCCCTCCATGATCCCGGGGATGTCCCGGAACTGACGGCGTACCTCGTAGACGACCGCACCGGCGGCGCGGCCGACGGCGTTGATCGCCAGGCCGGAGAACATGAACACCACGGCGGCGCCGATGATGATGCCGACCAGGGTGGACGGGTCGAAGACCAGCGCGTCCGCGTTGAACGCCGCGTCGCCCGCCTCGTTCAGCACCGCGTAGATCGAGTCCGTGTAGGAACCGAACAGTGCGGTCGCGGCCAGTACGGCGGTCGCGATCGCGATGCCCTTGGTGATCGCCTTGGTGGTGTTGCCGACGGCGTCCAGCTCGGTCAGGATCTGGGCCGCCTCGCCGTCCACGTCACCGGACATCTCGGCGATGCCCTGGGCGTTGTCGGAGACCGGTCCGAAGGTGTCCATCGCGACGATGACGCCGACGGTGGTGAGCAGACCACAACCGGCCAGCGCGATCGCGAACAGCGCGACGACACCCGAGCCGCCGACCAGGAACGCGCCGTACACGGCGGCGGCGATCACCAGCGCGGTGTACACGGCGGACTCGAAGCCGACCGAGATGCCGGACAGGATGACGGTCGCGGCGCCGGTCAGCGAGGTCTTGCCGACGTCCTTGACCGGCTTGTCCTCGGTGCCGGTGAAGTAGCCGGTCAGCGCCAGGATGACCGCGGCCAGCACGATGCCGATGAGCACCGACACGGTCGCGATCAGCCGCGGGTCGCCGTCGTGCGCGGCGATCGCCTCGGTGGCGCCGGTCAGGTTCCGGAAACTGCCGGGCAGGTAGACGAAGGCGGCCACCGTGCACAGGATCGCGGAGATGACCGCGGACAGGTAGAAGGCCCGGTTGATCGTGCGCAGGCCGTTCTCGCCGGTGCGCGGGCGGGTCAGGAAGACGCCGATCACCGCGGTGATCGCGCCGATGGCCGGCACGATCAGCGGGAAGATCAGGCCCTGCTCGCCGAAGGCGGCCTTACCCAGGATCAGCGATGCCACCAGCATCACGGCGTACGACTCGAACAGGTCGGCCGCCATACCGGCGCAGTCACCCACGTTGTCACCGACGTTGTCGGCGATGGTGGCGGCGTTGCGCGGGTCGTCCTCGGGGATGTTCTGCTCGACCTTGCCGACCAGGTCGGCGCCGACGTCGGCGGCCTTGGTGAAGATACCGCCGCCGACACGCATGAACATGGCGAGCATGGCGGCACCGAAACCGAAGCCCTCGAGCACGGTCGGAGCGTCACCCTTGAACAGCAGTACGACGACCGCCGCACCGAGCAGACCGAGACCCACGGTGGCCATACCGACCGTGCCGCCGGTCCGGAACGCGACCCGCATCGCCGGGTCACGGCCCTCGTCCCGCGCCGCCGCGGCGACCCGGACGTTGGCGCGCGTCGCGAGCCACATGCCCAGGTAGCCGATCGCTGCGGAGAACCCCGCACCGACCAGGAAGAAGATCGACCGGAAGATCTTCAGGGTCGTCTCGTTGCCGCCGTCACTGTGCGCGGGCAGCAGGAACAGCAGCAGGAACGCGACCACGGCGAAGATCGACAGTGTCCGGAACTGCCGGTTCAGATAGGCCGAAGCACCTTCCTGGACCGCGGCGGCGATCGTCTTCATGTTCTCGGTGCCATCGTTCGCGGCAAGCACCTGGCCCCGGAAGACCATCGCAATGGCGACCGCGAGGATCGCGATCACCCCGACGACGATCACCAGTGTGGTGTTGCTCGACGAAAGATCCACCGCTTGTGCAAGCAGCGCGGACATCCGTCCTCCTTGTAGGCAACCCATCCGGGCTTGACGGCCCCCGTCTGCCGCAACCGAAGGGTTGGGGAAATACGACACAGCGCCAGAGGACTGGCGCGGTGGGCAACTCTAACGGGTCACCGACCAGACCTGACGACAGGGTGGTCTACGCCATACCCCGGGGATGAGGCAAGCACCACCCTTCGATCGCCTCGTCCGGTCACACTTCGTAGTGCCGGGGATACCTTTTCGCTTCCGCTCAGATCGCCGACGCGACGTCCGGATGGATGTCGAACACCTTGGTCAGACCGGTGATCCGGAAGATCTTCAGCAGCCGTTCCTGGGTGCAGACCAGGGACAGGGATCCGTCGTGGGTACGCACCCGTTTCAGTCCGCCGACGAGAACGCCGAGACCGGTGGAGTCCAGGAACTCCACGCGTTCCAGGTCGATCACCAGGTGATGGACACCTTCGTCGACGAGCGCGGCGATCTTCTCGCGGAGCTTCGGTGCGGTGTAGACGTCGATCTCCCCCGCCACCTCGATGACGGTTCGCCCGCCCTCGGCGCGCGTGTTGAGCGACAGATCCACTTCGGCCTCCGATCCCGTGAACTGCTGCATTCAACCATGTACGGACCGTGAGTAGGGCCGTCTCCGAAAACTCTTTCATCTCGTTACACCGGAAGTCGATGTCCACCCCGAAAAAGCCGCGTGCATCCGCCGCGTGCAGCCGCGCCGTGCACAGCTTCTGCCCGGATCTGCACCGGCGCTGCTGCTGTCCGTGGCCGGCACTAGGCTCGCGGTATGCGTGCAGGTGGTGAGGCGGCGGCTGTCCTGAAGCGCCTTGCCGTAGGTCGTGACGACCGACTGACCCATGTCGAGTCCGTCCCGGCCCGGCCGGGCCGGACCTGCGCCTGGCCCCGCTGGGTGCCGGCCGAGGTGCTCGCTCAACTCGCGGACGCCGGGATCACAGCCCCGTGGACCCATCAGGTCGCCACGGCGGAGGCGGCGTACGCCGGGAAGCACGTGGTGGTCGCGACCGGGACGGCCTCGGGTAAGTCGCTCGGTTACCTCCTGCCCGCGTTCGCCACGCTCAGCATCGCGCAGGCCGCCTCGCCGAATCGCCGGACCGCGTCTGTTCTGTACCTGTCTCCCACCAAAGCCCTGGCGCACGACCAACTGCGGGCGGTCTCGTCGTACACCGTGCCCGGTCTGAGGGCGACCACCCTGGACGGCGACTCGGAGCGCACCGAACGCGACTGGGCGCGCGACTACGCGACGTACGTCCTCAGCAACCCGGACATGCTGCACCGCTCCGTCCTGCCGAACCATCAGCGTTGGGCACGCTTCCTCGGCTGCCTGCAGTACGTCGTGGTCGACGAGTGTCACCACTACCGCGGTGTCTTCGGTGCGCACGTGGCCGGCGTACTGCGCCGGCTTCGCCGGATCTGTGCGCAGTACGGCGCTCACCCCATCTTCATCTGCGCGTCGGCGACCGTGGCCGAGCCCGCGGTGTCCGGTGAACGGCTGACCGGCCTGCCGATGGTGGAGGTGGTCGACGACGGCTCTCCGCGAGGTGGAGTCGCCTTCGGCCTGTGGGAGCCGCCGATGACCTCGCTGCGCGGCGAGAACGGGGCTCCGGTACGCCGCTCTGCCACGGCCGAGGTGGCCGACCTGCTGACCGATCTGGTCGTGAGCGGGGTCAGGACGGTGGCGTTCGTCCGGTCGAGGCGCGGAGCCGAGACGGTCGCGATGACCGCGCGGGCGAACCTCCTCGAGGTCGACCCGGGGCTGGCTGACCAGGTGTCGGCGTACCGGGCGGGCTATCTGCCGGAGGAACGCCGGCGGCTCGAGGGCATGCTGCAGAGCGGTGAGCTGACCGGAGTCGCCGCGACGAACGCTCTGGAGCTCGGCATCGACATTGTCGGCCTGGACGCCGTGCTGCTGTCCGGCTGGCCAGGGACTCGCGCATCGCTGTGGCAGCAGGCCGGACGTGCTGGACGCGCCGGCGACGACGCACTGGCGTTGCTGGTCGCTCGTGACGACCCGCTCGACACCTACCTCGTCCGCCACCCGGCCGCTATCTTCGGCCGACCGGTCGAGGCCACGGTGTTCAACCCGGAGAACCCGTATGTGCTCGGCCCTCAGCTCTGTGCCGCCGCCCAGGAGCTACCGCTGACCACTGCGGACCACGATATCTTCGGCAGTACGACGCCGACGGTGATCGCCCAGTTGGTTCGGCAGGGCCTGCTGCGGGAGCGACCGCACGGCTGGTTCTGGACCCGGCGTGAGCGGGCCGTGGACGCCATCGACATCCGCTCGGCCGGTGGCAAGACAGTGCAGATCGTCGAGGACAAGACCGGCCGGCTGCTCGGCACGGTCGACGGCGGCTCGGCCCACTCGTCCGTGCACGAGGGCGCCGTCTACGTACACGCCGGCGAGTCGTACCTGGTCAAGACCCTCGACCTCGAGGGATACGCCGCCGTGGTCGAGCCGGCCGCGCCCGACTACACCACCTTCGCCCGGGACGTCACGGAGATCAGCATCCTCGCGACCGAGGAGACCTGCTCCTGGGGTACGTCGGAGTTGTCGCGCGGGTGGGTCCAGGTGACGAGCCAGGTGGTCTCGTTCCAGCGCAAGCTGATCGCGACCGGCGACGTCCTGGACGAGCAGCCGCTCGACCTGCCCGAGCGGACCCTGCGGACCAAGGCCGTCTGGTGGACCTTGCCGGACGCCGCCGTGGCCGCTCTCGGTCTGGACGACGTACCGGGTGCCGCGCACGCGGCCGAGCACGCGTCGATCGGCCTGCTGCCGCTGTTCGCCACCTGCGACCGCTGGGACATCGGTGGCGTCTCCACCGCCCGGCACGCCGACACGGGCTGCCTCACCGTCTTCGTGTACGACGGCCACCCCGGCGGTGCCGGTTTCGCGGAGCACGGTTACGCCGCGGCGCGCGAGTGGTTGACCGCGACCCGTGAGGCGATTGCACACTGTGAATGCGCGGACGGGTGCCCGTCCTGCGTACAGTCGCCCAAATGTGGGAACCAGAACAACCCACTCGACAAGAGCGGCGCGATCGCGCTGCTCACCGCACTACTCGACAGTGAGGCCTGAACAGCCAGCCGCGGCTGGCAGAGAGGCAGCGCGCCATGGCCGTCCTCGGAATCGTCCTGATCGTCCTCGCCGTCCTGTTCGGCCTCGGGGTCTCGGTGACATCGACCACCTCCACCACCATGGAGGTCTTCGGCGTCGACTTCGGGATGTCGGTGGCGACGGTGTTCTTCCTCGGCGCACTCGCCGGGGCCGCCCTGATGTTCGGCCTGTGGCTGACCAAGAAGGGCCTCGGCCGCGGCTACCGCCGCCGCAAGGAGATGCGTGAGCTCCGCGCCCAGGCCACGACCGGCGAGGTCACTCAGGGTGACGTCACACCGGATGCCGCCACCGACCGCGACGAAGTACCCGCCGAGGACCGGCCGGCGACCGAACCGCAGGCCACTCGCGACGGCACCGACACCAGGCAGCCGCACTGACGACTCTGTTGCCAACGGCATCGAATAACCCGGCGACCGACCGGAACATCACCGGATCGCTGTCAGATCTCGATCGGCACACAGCCTCCGCTCGGGCGGCACACGGCAGATCTGCGGCCGGGTTTCGATGCCTTGCGCAACGACCTTGGACTGGCAGTTAGTTGCCAATGGCATCAAGTTCCGCGGTCTCGACGTAACCACGCGGCTACCTCCTGTGCCTTACTGGTTGTGGCGTCAACGTCGCGTTGAGTCACCGTCTCCTCTCGGGTCACGTCGCCTCCTCACGGGGGATCGACCGCAGCACGCCCTACGCGCAAGGGGTGTCCTCGCGGTCCCGGGGGCCGGGTCGGCTCGCGCGGTCGGGGTCCCGACGACCTGACGCCGCGAGATGGCACGACCTGTGGAGGTTGTCTTGATCATCCGTAAGTTGTTGAGCCGTACCGGCGTGGCGGTGCTGGCCGTCAGCGTCGCTCTGGCCACCGCCGTACCGGCGCGGGCCGCGAACCCGGAACCTGCCCGATCGGCACCTCCGGGCGTGGAGATTGGGGTGGCGCAGCAGATCGCCACCCGCTCCGACACGCGGTACTGCCTCACCTTCGTCGCGGCCGCCCAGGTCCCGATGGCGGTGATGATGGCCTGCGCGCCGGGCAAGGAAGGCAAGACGCAGGAGTGGATCTACACCGAGTCGGGCCGGCTGCAGGTCGCGATGAGCAAGAGCGTCGGTGGCGCCCTTGCCGAGACCGGCGCCTGCCTGGACAGCGGTGCGGACCTGGCCAAGGTCCCGGCCAACGCTCCGCTGCTGGTACTGCCCTGCCGTGACGGCGACGGGCAGAAGTGGAGTTACGACGAGAGCGCGGGCACGTTCGTGAACGCCGCCAGCGGGCTCGCCCTCACCTCTCTGCTCGGCAAGGGGAAGGCCAAGCAGGCACAGCCGACCGGCAGCCTGTCCGCCTCCGGCTCACCGGTCCAGGGCTGGAGCGGCCTGCCGCTGCCGGGCCTCGACATCCTGGGTGCGGTGCTGGCACTCGTGAACGCACTGCTCGCGTCCCTGGGCCTGGCCCTGCCGGTGCCGATCGCGAACGCCGCATCCAGCCTGCTCGAACTGGTCCGGCCGAAGACGCCGATCCCGGCTCAGCTGACCGAGCTGCCGAAGCAGATGATGCAGCTGGCGCAGCGCTGATCGAGGAGGATCCCAGCCACACAGAGGACAGCCGGCCCCGACGATGTCGGGGCCGGCTGCTGTTGTCACTCCTTCGATGTGATCGACACTCCTTCAGTTGTGGGTCTGGTGACCTGCTTCGATCCGGAACCGGTGTCGGGGTTTCGACGATGGGATCCCCGCTGCTTGCGCGTCAGCGGGAGCCTCGTGTCGCTGTCACCGTCCGCCCGCCTCGTCCGCGGCCGTCACCAGTCGGCCGGGCCTGTCACCACCAGCAGTGATGGTGGCAGTGCCAGAACAGGTCGTCGAGAAGGCAAGCCAGTCCGTGCAACAGCATGTCTTTCACCTCCGATCCACTGAACCGATCGGCTAGGACGCTACCGTCTGTTGTCACGTTATGTATCTAGTCAGTTACCAGTTGCCACACAACCTTGAGCACTCTTTAACCCGTTCGCAACGCGTCCCGCCTGACCCCGATTTGACTCCGACCCTGCTTTACCGATAACCACGCGCAGGCTCGAAATCCCCCGGCGTACCTGGGCTTTCGGACCGGCGACGCCGTACGACGTTGCCCGCGGCCACGAAGCGGTTGCCGGTGGCATCCGGGACCGGGTTGACAACGTTTCTCCTGGGGTCGGGTAAAAGTCTTCACATAGTCGCCAAGGAGTGCCAATCTTTGACCGGCACTCGCTGCACCGACCTGGCAAGGAGACCCCTGATGCGATCACTGAGGCTGTACTCGTCCGCAGTACTCGGGGCCGCGGCCCTCGCGCTGCTCACCGGCTGCCTGGGCTCGTCCGACGCCGGCGGCGGCGACCAGGACGCGAACCGCAACGCCGACGCCAAGACGGTGGAGCTGACGATCGGCTCGAACGCCGTCAAGGGCGGCAAGAGCAGCGCCGGCGCCACCTTCATCGAGGACGTGCTGATCCCGAAGTTCGTCGCCGAGCAGAAGGGCAAGGGCGTCGACGTCACGGTCAAGTTCCAGGGCGACGGCTCCGACGACGAGGTCTACAAGCAGAAGCTGTCACTGGACCTGTCGAACAAGTCCGGCCCGGACCTGATCCAGATCGACGGCATCTGGGTCGGCGAGTTCGCCCAGGCCGGCTACATCAAGCCGCTCACCGACACCGTCGGCGACACCAGCAAGGTGGACGACTGGGACGGCTGGAAGCAGATCCCGGAGGCGGTGCAGCAACTCGGCAGCTTCGAGGGCAAGCGGTACGGCGTACCGGGCGGGACCGACGGCCGGGTGCTGTACTTCAACAAGAAGCTGTTCCAGCAGGCCGGACTGCCGGCCGACTGGCAGCCGACCTCGTGGGACGACATCATCTCCGCCGGCCAGGCGCTGAAGAAGCTGCCCGGGGTCACCCCGATCCAGATCAACGCCGGTACGGCGATGGGCGAGGCGACCACGATGCAGGGCGTGCTGCCGCTCCTGGTGGGCACCGGCGCGACCGTGAACGCCGACGGCAAGTGGCTGGGTGACACCCCGCAACTGCGCCAGGTGCTCGACTTCTACAAGCAGATCTACAGCACCGGTCTTGGTGACCCGGTGCTGCAGCGCGAGGCCAAGGGCCGGGACAAGTCGTTCGCCCAGTTCGCCGCGAACAAGATCGGCATCCTGCTGGAGGGCGACTACTTCTGGCGCAGCGTGGTGGAGCCGAAGGAGGGCGTGGCCAAGATGGCCGACCGCGACACCGCCGTCGGCTACGCGCTGATCCCGGCGACCAAGCCGGGCGCCGGAGTCAAGGGCCAGGACTTCGTCTCGATGTCCGGCGGCGGCGCGACCGTGATCAACCCGAACACGAAGTTCCCGCAGCAGGCCTGGGAACTGCTGCAGTTCATGAACTCCGCCGAGATGGTGAAGGCGTCCCTGGACGGCGCGGCCAAGATCACTCAGCGCTCCGACGTCAACAGCGAGGTGCTGGCCAGTGACCCGATGCTGAACTTCGTCGCCTCCAAGGTGCTGCCGATCACGCAGTACCGGCCGGGCCTGGCGGAGTACCCGAAGATCTCGGCCGCTCTGCAGCAGGCGACCGCGGACGTGGTCGGCGGCAAGTCCACCGAGGCCGCGGCGACGGCGTACCAGAAGGCCGTCGAGACGGCGGCCGGCGGCAAGGACAAGGTCACCAGCAACTGATGACTTCCGCTTCCGCACCCGTGTCGGGCAAACCGGTCCGGGACCGTGGGCCGGCACGCGATGTCGCGGGGCTCGGTGTCGGCCGGGCCTTCGGCTTCGTCGCGCCGGCCCTGCTGCTCATCGGCGCGTTCCTGGTCTTCCCGGCGCTCTGGACCATCTACATCGGAATCACCAACTACCGGCTGACCGGTGTCGAGGCGGTGTCGCCGTCGGTCGTCGGACTGTCCAACTACACCAAGGCGCTGAACGACGCGCTCTTCCACAACGCCCTGTGGCTGACGCTGCTGTTCGTCCTGGGTTCGGCGATCATCGGCCAGAACATCCTCGGCTTCACCCTCGCCTGGGTGATGCGGCGTACGCGTCCCGCCGTACGCCGTACCGTCGAAGGACTCGTCCTGCTCGCCTGGATCCTGCCATCGACGGTCGTCGCGTACCTGTGGGTCGCGTTCTTCGACCGCGACGGCGGCACGCTCAACGGCATCCTCGGTACGCCGGGCACCGCGTGGCTGATCGACTACCCGATGGCGTGCCTGGTGGTGTTCAACACCTGGCGCGGTACGGCGTTCTCGATGATGCTCTATTCCTCCGCCCTGCAGGCCGTCCCACCGTCACAACTCGAGTCGGCGCGGATGGTCGGGGCGTCGGGGTGGCAGACGCTGCGGGACGTGGTGTTCCCGCACATCCGGGGTCACGTGCTCACCAACACGTTGCTGATCTCGCTGTGGACGGCGAACGACTTCTCGCCGTTCCTGCTCACCAAGGGCGGGCCGAACCACGAGTCCGAGACCGTGCCGGTCTACATCTACAACGTCGCCCTGCAGGGCGGTGAGCTCGGCTACTCCTCGGCCATCTCGTTCCTGCTGCTGATCGCGAACCTGCTGGTCTCGCTGATCTACCTCCGGCTGCTGAGGAGGCGCTCGTGAGTCGCAGTTCGTTGCCGGCGACCCCGGCCTTCGTCGTACGGCGGATCGGCTTCTACGTCCTGATCTGCGCGATCACGCTGTTCTTCGCGGTTCCCATGCTCTGGGTCGCGTCGGCTCCGTTCGACGCCACGCCCGGCCTCGGCGTGCAGTGGCCGGACTGGACGCTCGCCAACGTCCGCAAGACGCTCGACCACCCGTACGCGATGCAGTCGATGGTGAACTCGCTCGTCATCTGCGTGACCACCGCGGTGGCGGTGACCGCGTTCGCCGCGCTGGCCAGCTACGCGCTGTCGCGGGTCCGGCTCCCCGGGCGCGACGCGCTGCTGTACGGGCTGTTGCTGCTGTCGTCGGTCGTCACCGGGACCGCGGCGATGGTGCCCATCTTCGTGATGATGTTCCAGCTCGGGCTGATCGACTCCCGGTTCGGGGTCGCGCTGGTGATGACCGGCGGCTTGTTGCCAGCGGCAATCTTCATCCTGAAGGACTTCGTCGACGCGGTGCCGAAGTCGTACGAGGAGTCGGCCCGCGTGTTCGGCGCGTCCACGGGCCAGATCCTGCGCGACGTCGTACTGCCGGTGGCCCGGCCCGGCCTGGCCACCATCATGGTCTGGGCGTTCGTGAACTCCTGGGGCAACTTCCTGGTGCCCTTCCTGCTCATCCGGTCGATCGAGCTGCAACCCGGCGCGGTGCTGCTGCAGACCTTCACCGACGAGGGCGGCAGCGCCAACCTCTCGGTGATCCCGGTCTTCTCGCTGCTGTTCTCGATCCCGGTCGTCGTGCTGTACCTGCTGGTGAACTCGCGGTACGGGTTCCGCTTCCACGGAGGGATCAAGAGCTGATGGCGGGCATCGACATCGAAGGTCTCGCGACCGTCTACCCGAACGGCGTCCGCGCCGTCGACGGGCTGGACCTGCACGTCGAGGACGGCGAGTTCTTCGCCCTGCTCGGCCCGTCCGGGTGCGGCAAGACCACGCTGCTGCGGACGATCGCGGGCCTGGAACAGGCGAGCGAGGGCACCATCCGGATCGACGCCGCGGACGTGACCCGGACCGAACCGGGCAAGCGCGGAGTGGCGATGGTCTTCCAGGACTACGCCTTGTTCCCGCACATGAACGTGTCCGAGAACATCACCTATCCGCTGAAGGTCCGGCGGGTTCCGGTGTCGACCCGTACGGCGACAGCGGAACGGACCGCCGGTGAGCTGTCGTTGCAAGGTTTGCTGGAGCGCAAGCCCGGCCAACTGTCGGGTGGTCAGCAGCAACGGGTCGCCCTTGCCCGGGCAATCGCGTCGGAGGGCAAGGTGCTGCTGCTCGACGAGCCACTGTCCAACCTGGACGCGCGGTTGCGCCTCGAGGCGCGTACGTTCCTGAAGAAGCTCCAGCGGGACCTGGGCATCACCACGGTCTTCGTCACCCACGACCAGGCCGAGGCGCTCGCCCTCGCGGACCGCATCGCCGTCATGGAGTCCGGCAAACTCCGCCAACTCGGCTCGCCCCGCGAGGTCTTCGCCCGCCCCGCCAACACGTTCGTAGCCAACTTCATCGGCTCCACGCCGATGAACCTCCTCCCAGGCACCGTCACCTCCACGGCGAGCGACGACTCTGGACCAGGGGGACCGAACGGCTCGCGTCCTGACGCAGGTCCTGCCGGGACTGTCTCCGTCGCAGGAGGCTCGTTGCCCGCAGCAACCGGCTCGGCGCCCGTCGGTGCAGAAGTGACTGTGGGGATCCGGCCTGAGTACCTGACCCTCGCCACCGGCGATGTCACCGGACCGTGCCTGCGCGGCGAGGTTGTCGTGGCGGAGAACCTCGGAACGCAGTCGCTCGTGAGTGTGGATTGTGACGGGACGCTGATCGGGGTGACCGTGCCCGAGGAGTACGAGCCGAAGCCCGGCACGACGGCTGTCCTCACGGCGCCGGCGTCGCGGGTCCTCCTGTACGACCGGGAGTCGGGCGACCTGCTCTCTCGGCAACCGGCTGCAGTCGGCTGATGGCCGTCACGTCGTACCGACGCCGCTGGACCCTCGACGACCGCGCCGAATCGGTCTGGCACTCGCTCCCGGTCGACATCCCGGTCAACTGTCCCGGCCTGCTCGTCATACTCACCGTCCCACCTGTCGACGGTGCCGTGATCGACATCGGCTGCGAGGGTGCTGCCGGCTGGCGCGGGTGGTCTGGTGGTGCACGTCGTACGTTTGCCATCACCCCGACCGCCGCGACTCCCGGATACCTGGCGGGTGACCTCGAGCCGGGCACCTGGTCGGTGGTGATCGGCCTGCATCGCCTGCCGGTGGAGGGTGTCGAGCTTGTCGTCGAGGCTGTCACCGGTCCGGTGGACGCGGTGCCGGGTCTGGCGGAGTACGCCGACGCGGGCGCTGCGATCGCCGTACCTCCTCGGCCTCCGCGGCGCACGCTGCCGGCTGCTCCTGGGCTGAAGTGGGTGGCTGGCGACTTCCACGCGCACTCACTGCACTCCGACGGCTCCACACCGGTCGCCAACCTCGCAGCGCTCGGTGTCGTGGCCGGACTGGATGTGCTGGCTGTCACCGACCACAACACGGTCGCGCATCACGTCGAGTTGCCTTCGGTCGGGAAGAGGTTCGGCATCGGGCTGATCCCCGGGCAGGAGGTGACGACCGACTCAGGGCACGCGAACGCGTTCGGCGACATCGGAGCGATCGACTTCCGCCGTCCCGCCGCCACCTGGGTCTCTGAAGTCGCGCAGCGCGGCGGACTCTTGTCGATCAACCACCCGCTCGGCGGCGACTGCGCCTGGCGTCAACCTCTGCCGGAACACCCCCCGCTCGCCGAGATCTGGCACTCCAGCTGGCTCGACCACACCTGGGGCGGCCCCATCGCCTGGTGGCAAGCCTGGGGCCTGACCAGCACGACACCCATCGGCGGCAGCGACTGGCACACCCCCTCGTCCCTCACCCCACCCGGTACGCCGACCACCTGGGTAGCCGTCGACGCCTCCGCCGAAGGCCCCGACGAACTCGCCACCGCAGTCCTGGACGGCCTGGCCGCCGGCCGCACCGCCATCTCCACCTCCTACACCGCACCCGTCCTCGTCCGCACCGGCGACGAGCTGATCGCCCTGGACGCCCCCAACACCCTCGTCATCTCCCCCGACGGCACCCGCCACCCAGTCCCCACCACCCACCACTCCCTCCCCACCACCCCAGGCCCTCACGTCTTACTAACCCACACCGGCCAATTCCTCTCCCTCTGCAACTAACCCCCGTACCGCACCGCCCCGCGTACCTCCCGCCCTGCCGGGCCTAGTCGTCGACGCCGCCCCGTCGGGATGCTCGCGGACACCCCCGTGACGATGGTCGCCCACCGCTGCCCCGCGGCGAGGACGGTCATCGTCAACACCCCGCCGGAGACAGCCGAGGACGACACCCCCGCGACGGGGGTCAGGCACGAAGCCTGCGGTGACAATGGTCGTGCTCGACATCCGGCGGGGATATGCGCGGACATACCCCCGACGGGGACAGCCGCGGACAACACCCCGTAGCGATGGTCAAGCACGAAGCCTGCGGCGAGGACGACCGTCGTTGACACTCCGACGGGGACAGCCGCGGACAACACCCCGTGGCGATGGTCAAGCACGAAGCCTGCGGCGAGGACGGCCGTCGTTGACACCCCGGCGGGGATAGGCGCGGGCGATGCCTCCGGTGGGAATGGTTGGGGACGGGGCAGACTGGGCTGATGACGGGCGGACGAGCTCAGGTGATCGTGGTGGATGCGGCGAACGTGATCGGGTCGCGGCCGGATGGATGGTGGCGTGATCGAGCCGGGGCCGCTCGCCGCCTGCTGCTGCGACTCGCTGCACTCCAGGAACGACTGGCGGAGACGACCGACATCATCGTCGTCCTCGAAGGCGCCGCCCGCGGAGCCGTCTCCGGCCCTGAGGCGCCGGACGTCGGCTCCCTCCAGGTGGTCCTCGCCGACGGCTCCGGCGACGACACCATCGCCGCGATCACCGCCCAGTCGGCCGCCCGCGATTCCAACCCCGAAGTCACCGTAGTCACCGCCGACCGAGGCCTGCGCGCCCGCACAGAACCCACCGGCGCCACCTCCACAGGCCCCAGCTGGCTCCTCGACCAACTCGACTAGCACCTTGCTGAGCGGCGTGAGCCTGCCTTGCTCCAGCAGGCGCTGAGCCTCTCCAGTCGCGGAAGGCAGCCCGCTCGCGATCGGGATCCGGAGGTCAGCGGATGGCCTCGGCGAGACCTTCACAATGTCCCCATGTCGCGTCTCCGTTCGGTCCTGCAGTGGGCCTTTCTGCGAGGACCTGCCGGGTTCTACGAGCTGGCGGATTCCAGTCCCGGGCTGGTGTCGGTGCTGGTTCTGGTCGCACTGGCCGCCGCCGGTGCCGTGGGTGCCGGCATCGGTGCGTTGATCGCCTTCGCGACAGCGCAGCCGCTGTCGCCGGCAGTTGACACCGGGATCGTGATTGCGGTTGTCGCGCTGATGGGCTGGTTCGCGATGTCACTTGTAGTGCTCGGCGTGCTGTGGGTGCGCGGCGTCACGCCAGCTGAGGCGTACGGCGGGCAACCATCCGGACGGCACGCCGCTGGATCGGTCGCCGGTTGGCGGCGTCGGGGCGAGGCGCTTGTTCCTGGGTCCCTGGTCGGCTTCTTCGCCGTCGTGACGGTGATTTTCGGCGCGATCTCTGTGGATGCCTGGCAGATGTCTCGGCCGTGGTCCGAACCAACGGCACTCATCGATGGGGTGGTCGTCACTTTCCATGAGCCTGGGCTCCTCGAGAAGGGTTCGGGCACCGTCATCGTGCGATACACAGTCGACGGCTCGTCCAACCAGCTAGAGATCGACGCGGACACCGGCGACCGCATGATCAAAGTGGGCGACACCATTCCTGTGGAATACGCAGTGAACCGACCAGCGCGCGCCCGGGCCGTCTGGACCGTCGAAGCCGGACGCACCGATGCGCCGTTCTGGGCTGGCCTGTCCGCCCTCTGCGCAGTCCTCGGCGCAGCCAGTGGCATCGGCTACCTCATTGGCCGCAGGCGCCGTCGCACCCGATGACGACTCCGCACGACACCGCCGAAGATCCTGACCGCCCGGCCTCCCGCTGAGCGATGGACTAGGGGGTTCGGTTTCTTGATCGGGAGCTGGATCCGACGTGGGGTTGGTGGGTCAGTCGAGGAGCCAGCCGTTGCGTTCGGCTATTTGGATGGCGTCGGAGCGGGTGCGGGCGCCGGTCTTGCCGATCGCGGACCAGAGACGGGTGCGAACGACGCGTTCGGAGACCTCGAGCTTGCGCGCCATCAGGGCGACCGACCCGCCGTCGCGGGCCGCGCGCAGAGTGTCGGTCTCGTCCTCGTCGAGCGGCGTCTCGGAGTACTTGAGGTTCTCGGCCGCCAGGTTGGCGTCGACCACCCGCAGTCCGAGGTGCACTCGTCGTACGGCGTCTGCCAACTGCGGAGCGGGGCTGCCCTTGAGCGCGATGCCTTTGGCGCCGGCCTCGAGACCGCGTCGTACCTGCACCGGACGACCGTACGTCGTGAGCATGACGACGCGGCACTCCGGCATGGACGTCCGCAGCTTCGTGGTGACTCTGATGCTGTCGTTCCCCGGCCCGGCGGCGTCGAGCAGGGCGACGTTCGCACGGTGACGTTTCGCGGCACCCACCACATCGTCCGAACGGTTGAGCTCGGCAACGATCTCCAGGTCGCGTTCGCGTTCCAGACCGCTTCTGAGGACGCCACGACTGAGGATCTGGTCGTCGACCAGCAACAGCCGGATGCGGTCGGGCAAACGGGCCTCCGAGATAACCGTCCGGGCGCCGGGGAAGTGCGTCCGGGTGGATGGGCAGGACTTCGGTTCCAGATCATGGAGTCCTCTCCCGCGCCTCGTCCAGATCAACGCGGCATCTCTACCAGATTGCGACCAGATCGCGACCGCTCCAGAACCCCTCCACCACTCGTCAGTGGATCCACGTCGTCATCCGTGTGCGTGCTGTCGGAGGCGGGGCGGTGCGGGTGGCTAAGCGGGGCCGGCTCGGGAGGTTGTGGTGAGGGTCGGGTGGGCGAGGTTGGCGAGGTGGAGTTGGGTGCTGAGTTGGACGGTTACTGCGTCAGAGGTCACCTTGCAGGTGGTGAGAGTGGCGTCGTGGAGGGCGGCTATTCGTGCTGCGGTGGCACAGGCGGTGGTGGGGTCGGAGTTGAGGGAGTGAGCCGCGCTGAGCGCTGCTAGGTCGGCGGCGGCGGTGAGCTTGTGGCGGGCAACGGAGACAGCTGACCAGAGAGTCGCGGCGGCCAGAGCAGTTGCCAGCACCAGGCCGACAAAGAGGGTCAGAAGGGTCCCGCTGCCCCGTTCGGAACGCACACCTCGGGGTGACGGATGAGGGCGGCTTCGTGCCGCAGCACAGGTACGCCGACGGGCAGGGCAAAGAACTGAGCGGCCAGCCGGTGGGCTGTCGAGCGGCTTGTGATTCTGGAGCACCTTGGGCGTCGGGACGGCGTGTCGAGACCGGGGTCGGGGTAGCGAATGCGTCATGGGGTCCGTCCTGAGTGGGGTGCGTGCGTCATGGGGGCGCCGTGCTGAGTGGATGCGTGTGCGTCACGGGTTGCGCCGGGCCGGGGGTGCGTTTGTGTCATGGGTGCCGCCGGGCTGCATGGGTAGGTGCGTCCTGCGTGGTGGGGTGGGTAATGGGGAGGACCCGCGGCGGGGTGCGTGGGTGCTTGCTGGGTGGTGGGTGGGTCTTGGATAGGCCCCGAGAAACCGGTGATGAGTGGGTAAATGGGGCTGCGTCCGGGCAGGACCCGCACGGGCGGTGAGGGGGGCCGGGGTACCCCCTGGGTGACGCCGAGACCGATGTGGTGAGTGTGCCGTGAGGGTTCCGTCCAGGGTCGGGCGACGGCGCGGATGATGAGTCGACCGGGGTGGCGCCGGCCTGTGTGGCGAGTGGGCCATGGGGGCGCCAAGGGCAGGGCCCACGGCCAAGGCATGAGTGGTGACTAGGGCATGGGTGGGTCCGCCGTCGGGCCGCAGCACGGATGGTCAATGGGACGGGGGTGCGCCTGGTGACGGCGGAGTCAGTGTGGTGAGTGGGCTATGGGTGTGCGTCCACGGGTCGGGCCACGGCATGGATGGTGGGTGGGCCGGGAGCGCCTGGGTGGCGCCGGAGTCGCGGCGGTGAGCGGGCCGTGGGGTGCGACCACGATCGAGCCACGGTGCGGGTGGCGAGTGGGCGGTGGTGCGACTGGGGGGCGCAGGGGTTGGGGTGGGTGGGTTATGAGGGTGGGGCCTGGGTGGTGGGTTCGGGTTGGAGGGTGGCTTTGGCGGTGATGGGGGTCGTGGGGAGGAGGGAAAGGAGGGGTGCGTTGTGGTTTGGGGTGGCGGTGACTGTGACCTCGATGTCGGTGGGGGTGCGAGTGATGGTGATGGTTGCGTTGGCGGGGGCTGTGCGGCGGCCTAGGTCTTGGGCTGTTTCGGGGGATTCGCCGCGGGCTACTGCGCGGGCTACGTCTCTGGCGGCGTCGATGCAGCGGATGTTGGTGGTGACGACGCCGATCAGCCAGATGCCTAGGAAGAGCAGGGTTAGCAGAACCGGCAGAGCCATTGCTACCTCGGCAGTGATCGCCCCGCGCTCCGTCTTCCCGCCGCCGTCCGTCTTCGTCCTGCAACGATCGGCGGTCATCGCGCAGAACTCCACCGTCGTCCCGCCGCACTCCAACCTCGTCCCGCGCCGTACTCCGTCCTCATTGCGACGTGTTCCGTCCTCATCACGTAGCGATCGTCCTCCGTCGCACGTTCTCCGTTGTCCCGCCGTACTCCGTCCTCTTCGCGCCACACTCCGTACTCGTCGCGCAGCGATCCGCCTCCGTCGCACGTTCTCCGTTGTCCCGCCGTACTCCGTCCTCGTGGCGCAGCGATGCGTTTCGTCGTGCGGCGATGCGTCTTTGTTGCGCGATGGTCGGTTGTCGTCCCGCCGTACTTCGTTGTCGTCCCGCCGTACCTCGTTGTCGTCCCGCCGTACTCCGTTGTCGTCGCGCGGTACTCCGTCTTTGTGGCGCAGCGATCCGATCGTCGGGCTGCGGTGCGTCTTTGTTGCGCGGTGGTGGGTTGTCGTGGCGGCGTGCTGCGCGTGGTGGGTGGCGGCGTTCGGCTGCGTGGGGTCTTGGAGTGGGTCTTGAGGTCGCGGGTTGGAAGTTGGGTGGGCATTGAGGCTCCTTGGGGGTGGGTGGGTCGGTCGCGGGTTGAGGGGCCCGCGACCGACCTGGGGTTACAGCTGGACGCCTTCTACGCCGGCTAGTTGGAGGGCGTAGTTGATGAGGGCCTTGAGGGCGTTCATCATGGCGTCGGACTTCAGCAGGGCGACGAGGATGCCGCCGAGGCCGCAGACTGCGACGACACTCACTGCGTACTCCGCGGTCGCCGCGCCGCGCTCAGAGCGGTTGCGGAGAGCTCGAAGGATGGAGTGAGTACGAAGGGTTCCGCGGGTGGAGCGGGTGCGGAGACGGTGGTTGACTGCCACCAGCGCCTTGGACATCTGATACCTCCCGATCTGCGGCCCGGCTCGTCCGGACCACTCACTGACAAGGTGCCGTCGCCGGAGCCCTTTTCTTGAAGGAGTTTCGAACCTGGGGACAACTTCGCGTGATCAGGTTTGTTGCCCATAGCATCCATTAGCGAGAGAGGTACGGGATCAAGGCGTCGGCGATGGTGGGAACGATGGACAGGAGGACGAACGCCGGGAGGAAGCAGAGACCGAGCGGGAGCGCCGTACGGGATTCGATCGCGCGGGCTTCCTGATCCGCGGCGTGGTGGTGCGCCTGGCGGGTGTCGTCGGCCAGATGCTCGAGTGTTTTCGAGAGCGGTGCACCGGAGCGGATCGAGCGGTCGATGGCTCTGGCGAAGGGTGCACAGGTCGGTTCGGAGCGGAGACGTGACCACGCGTCCACAGGATCCGTGCCCAGTGCCAGGTGGTGGGCGACCTCGGTGAAGAGGTCGGCGAGAGGACCTCGGACGGCTGTGGCGACGGTGATGAGCGAATGTTGTGGCGGACGTCCGGCTCGGAGGCAGGCGGCGAGCAGGTCCACGGCCAGGGGAAGATCGCGGGTGATCTGTGCTGCTCGTCGTCTGGCGGCGGCTGGTTCGAGGCGGGCCAGGGCTCGTGGGATGACGTAGATGGCCGCGGCGGCGAGTGGAACGCCCCATGGGAAGCCGATGAGGAATAGGAGACCGAGGGCGGCGGCGATTGCTGCTAGGCGGTGAAGACGCGGTGTGCGTGGGCGTTGGCGGCGGGGACTTGGCGAGAGGCGGCGCAGGTCCGGATGAGCTGGGATGACCAAGTACGACGAGATCGCTACAGCAACCGCGGCTAATGCGACGGTCATAGGTAGACCTCCACAGCAACAGTCATGGGTGGGTCTCCGCTAGGCGGCTCGTCCAGTGGAGGCCGAGTGTGGTCAGGGACAGACCGGCTGTCAGGCAGAGCCAGCCGGTGGGGGTAGCGGTGAGGAAGGTCAGGGGGTCGGCTCCGAGGGAGTAGCCGAGCGCGACGCCGAACACCGGTAGTAGGGCCAGGATGCGGGCTGTCGAGCGGGCGCCGGCGAGACTGGCTGCCGTTTGGCGGTGGATGGCTTCATCGGCGCGGAGGGAGTCGGCCAGGCGTTCGGTGAGGGCGGCGAATGCGGCTCCGGACTCTTCGGCTACGCGCCAAGCGGCTGCGAGTGCTCGGAGGCCTTGGGCGCCAGGGGATTCTGCTGATATCTCAAGGGCACCTGGAACGTCGCCGCCGAGCTTGGCAGCGGCGTGGGCGACCTGGAAGTCGGGGTAGATGCCTGCGGCACCCTCCAATGCGTCGATGGGTGGACGGCCCGCGGTGAGGTCGGCGGCGAGGATGTCGAGTGCTTCGATGACCTGCGTGCGCGTGGCTCTGGCGGCGGCATGGCGGCGGTGTTGGGCTCGTTGGGTGAGCACCAGCGCTGTTATGACGGCCAGAGCAAGGGCGGACATCAAGACCTGCATCCCGAAGATCACTGCGGTGAGCAAGGCGAGAGGGGCGAGCAGCCAGCGGTGAGCTAGGCGGGCCGAGCCGTGAGCTAGGCGAGACGAGCGGTTAGGTCGGCGAGACCAGCGGTTAGGTAGGCGAGGAGAGCGATCGGAGAATCCAGAGCGGGCAGGAGGTGCCGCTTGGGCAGCCAGGCGGTGGAAACCTCGGCCGCGGGCGGGTAGAAGCAGGAGCACGGTGGTCAACGCGAGGACGCACGCGATCAGGTCCGGTGTCATGCGGCACCTGCCAAGAGGTTGGTGAAGCGGTGGGATGGGGGGAGGAGGTTGATGTGCCCATTCGGCTGGAACTCGACGGCTGGCTGGGTTGTCAAGGAGCCGGTAGGGAGGCGGTCCAGGGTGTGGATCTCGGAGATGCGGCGTGTGCCGTCAGGGGTTCGGCTGAGGTGTACGACGGCGTGGAGCGCTGACGCCGCTTGGCTGTGAACGGCGTCGCGTGAGAGGCCGGCGAGAGCGCCGAGGGCCTCGAGGCGGGCCGGTACGTCGGCTGCCGAGTTGGCGTGGATCGTGCCGCAACCGCCTTCATGACCGGTGTTCAAGGCACTCAGCAGGTCGACGACCTCGGCTCCTCGCACCTCACCGACGACCAGGCGGTCGGGGCGCATTCGCAGAGCCTGACGGACGAGGTCGCGCAAGCTGATCTCGCCGGTGCCCTCGACGTTCGGTGGTCGCGCCTCCAGTCGGACGACGTGCGGATGATCCGGGCGGAGTTCGCTGGCGTCCTCGACCAGGACTAGCCGCTCCGAGGGACTCACCAGCGACAGCAATGAGTTGAGCAGGGTTGTCTTGCCGGTTCCTGTGCCGCCGCTGATCAGGAACGCCACTCGCGCATTGACCAGGTCGCGCAGGATCGCCGTACCTGCTGGTGGCAGTGCGCCGGCGGCGACGAGGTCGTCGAGGGTGAAGACTTTGCGAGAAGGGACTCTTAGCGAAAGGCATGTGCCCGGAGCGGCGACGGGGGCGAGTACCGCGTGGAAGCGGGTGCCGTCGGGGAGGCGGACGTCGACGTACGGCGTGGCGTCGTCGAGGCGGCGGCCGGCGGCTGCTGCCAGCCGGGTGGCGAGTCGTCGGATGGCGGCCTCGTCGCCGGTGCGGATCAGGACGCGTTCGAGGCCGGAACCGCGGTCGACGTAGACCTCGTCGGGGCCGTTGACCAGGATGTCGGTGATGCCCGGCTCGGACAGCAGGCCGTCGAGTGGGCCTGCTCCCAAGGCTTCGCGTCTGAGCGCTGCGACCACGGCGAGCACGATGGAGTCGCCGTACACGCCACCATCTGCGCGCAGGGCGGCGGCGACGCGGGCGGGGGTCGGCTCGGCTCCGGTGACCGCGAGGGTGCCGCGGACCCGGTCGATGAGGGCGCTCGAGACGTTCATGCCATTCCTGATCGATGAGAGCCGGTGTGGGGTGGGTCGGGATCGGGGGTCATGCGGCGGCCGAGGTGTAGAGGCCGAAGAGGTCGAGGAGGTCGGAGGCGGCGCGGCCGAGGGGGCCGCGGGGGCGCGGGTCGAAGTGGCCCTGGTCCATTGCGGCGGCGAGATCGCGCTCGTGGCCGAGCTTCGTTGCTAATGGCAATGACAGGTGGGAGGCGACGTCGGCGGCGGAGAGGCCGTTGGTCCGGGGTTCGCGCGCCACCACGCGGAGGTCGCCGGCGACATCACGCAGCGGACCGACGAGCCGATTGGCCGCGGCGACCGATCTGACGTCACACGGTACGACGAGCAGCGTCGCGCCGGCCCGGACGAAACCCTCCTCCACCGCCGGATCGGCCCGCCGCGGCAGATCGACGACCACCAGATCGCTACTGCGCTGCGCGGCACTCAGCACCGAACTCATCGTCTCCGGCGGCAGGACCGTCACATCCGACCGGTCCCACGACAGCACCGACAACCCGTTCACCGACGGCAGGGCCGACCGCAGCGCGGCCGCGCTCACCCGACCGGAGGCGTTGAGCAGCTTCGGCCAGCGATCACCCACGTCGTGTTCGATGCCCAGCGCGAGCTCGATACCGCCGCCGAGCGGGTCGCCGTCGATCAGCATCGTCCGGAAGCCGCGCCGGTTCCCGAACACCGCGACAGCCGCCGCCAGGGTGGTCGCACCTGCTCCCCCGCAGCCGCCGACGAACGCCAGCGTCAGAGCCGTCCTGACCCCGCCGTCCAACGCATCGGCCAGCTTGTCGCCCAACGCCGATTCATCCGTGGGTAACCGGAACACCGACTCCGCGCCGATGTCGAACGCGCAGCGATACAGGTCGTCGCCGTCCCGGAAACCGGCCACGACGACGCCCGACCGCCGGATCGGCTGGGTGCGGGCGAGCGACTCGGCCAGGTCGTGGCCGACGACGACCAGCGAACCCGCATGCCAGTTACGGCGGAGGCCGAGTAGGTCGTGCTCGACCAGCGGTGTGATCGACGCCGCCGCGGCAAGCCGGAGCAGGTCGTCGAGCAGCACCTCGTCAGTAGTTGCCAACAGCACCGAATGCGATGAGATGTCCATGCCTAGAAGATGCCGTCGCCGGCCCGTCCGCGGACCGGACGCCGGATCCCTGTGGACAAAGCCGTTGTCGGATTTCCGCCAGCAGCGGGAATCCGCCAGCCCGAGGCCGCGACCAACCCGCCGGGAAGGGTTACGGTTCCTTTCGAAGCGTCTTTAACTAAATTTCACCGGACCGCTTCCGTCCCAGCTCCGGAGGACCACCCATGAGTCGACTACGCATGCTCGCCGCGACCGCCACCGTCACCGCCGCCGCTCTCGTCACCGCCGCCGGTGTCTCACTGGCCGCCCCTGAGGCGCCACCGTCGGCGGCTGATACCCCCACCGCCGCGGCCACCACGAGCGGTGGTGTGAAGACGGCGTACTTCACCCAGTGGGGCATCTACGCCAACGCGTTCTACCCGAAGAACCTGGCCACCACCGGCATCGCCGGCAAGCTCGACTTCCTCAACTACGCGTTCGCCAACATCCACCCGACCGACCACACCTGCTTCATGGCGAACAAGGCCGCCTCGCAGGACGAGAACAACCCGAACGCGGGTGACGGCGCCGGCGACGCCTTCGCCGACTACGGCAAGTCGTACGGCGCGGACATCAGCGTCGACGGGGTCGGCGACGTCTGGAACCAGCCGATCCAGGGCAACTTCAACCAGTTGAAGAAGCTCAAGGCCCGCTACCCGAACCTGAAGATCCTGATCTCCATCGGCGGCTGGACGTACTCGAAGTACTTCTCCGACGCCGCTTCCACCGACGCCAAGCGCAAGAGGTTCGTCAGTTCCTGCGTGAACATGTTCCTCAAGGGCGACCTGCCGGTCATCGACGGCTTCGGCGGTCCCGGTACGGCGGCCGGCATCTTCGACGGCATCGACATCGACTGGGAGTACCCGGGCTCGCCGAACGGCCACGTCGGCAACCACTGGAGCCCGGCCGACAAGCAGAACTTCACCCTGCTCCTCGCCGAGTTCCGCGCCCAGCTCGATGCCTACGGCAACCAGATTGGCAAGCGCTACTACCTAACCGCCGCTACGCCGGCCGGGCAGGACAAGATCGCCACGATCGAGACCGACAAGATCGGCCGGTACCTCGACTACAACAACGTGATGACGTACGACATGCACGGCGGCTGGGAGGCCACCGGGCCGACGAACTTCCAGGACCCGCTCTACCAGGCGCCGAACGACCCGAGTACGCCGATCCCGCCCGGCTCGGCCAAGTACTCGATCGACGGAGCCGTCAAGGCATGGACCACCGGCGACCCGGCGTACGGCATCCCCGGCGGCTTCCCGGCGAACAAACTGACCATCGGATATCCCTTCTACTACAGGGGTTGGAAGGGCGTTCCGAGTACGTCGAACGGCAAGTACCAGCCGGCTACCGGGCCTGCCGACGGCCATGCGATGAGCGGGAACGTGCCAGGAGTCTCCTTCTACAAGGAACTCGTCGGCTTCGTGGACGACCCGTCGGCGACGTACTTCGACGACACCACCAAGGCGACGTGGTTCTACCGCAACGGGACCTTCTGGACCGGTGACAACGCCCAGTCGATCAAGGCCAAGGCGGACTACCAGCACTGCAACGGTCTGGCCGGCGCGATGATGTACTCCCTCGAGGCACTCGACCCGAACGTCACCCTTTTCAACCACGTGGTGAACGCGGTCGACGCCCAGACACCAGGCTGCAGCGGCCCGACTCCGACGCCAAGCCCGACACCAAACCCGACCCCAACACCCACGCCTACTCCGACACCCACCCCCACGCCTACTCCCACCCCGACGCCGACAACGACGCCGACGACGCCCCCGACGGCCACTCCGTGGGCGCCGAACACGGCGTACGCGACCGGTGCGCTGGTGAGCTACAACGGCCTCACCTACAAGTGCATCCAGGGTCACACCTCCCTGACCGGCTGGGAGCCGCCGAACGTCCCCGCACTCTGGGGCCGGGTCTGATCACGTACCGCCCACTGATCGGAGCATCATGAAACGCATCACGATGGCATTAGCAGCTGTCACCGCAGTAGTCCTCACCCTGCTGACAGCCCCAGCAGCCAACGCGGCAGGAGTGACCGCAACCTTCACCAAGGTGTCCGACTGGGGCAGCGGGTTCGAGGGCAAGGTCACCGTCACCAACGGCACCACGAGCTCAGTGAGCACGTGGTCGGTCGCACTCGACTTCCCGTCCGGCTACACGATCAGCAGTTCGTGGGACGCGACCAGGAGCAGCAGCGGCCAGACGCACACCTTCACCCCGCCCGGCTGGGCTGGACCTCTCGCACCCGGTGCCACTTTCACATTCGGTTTCAACGGCTCCCCGGGCAACTTCCCCGGTCTCGCAGCTTGCCGGCTGAACGGAGGCTCCTGCTCCGGCGGCGGTGGCGGCACACCACCCGGCGCCCCAACCGGTCTGTCCGGTACGGCGACTTCGTCGTCGGTGAGCCTCACCTGGTCCGCGCCAAGCGGTGCAACGAGCTACAACGTCTACCGCAACGGCACGAAGGTCGGCTCCCCGACTGGTACGTCGTACACGGACTCCGGTCTTGCCGCGAACACGACGTACAACTACCAGGTCAGTGCGTCCAACAGCGCGGGTGAAGGACCGAAGAGCAGCACCTTCTCGGTGACGACGTCCAACGGTGGCAGCAACCCCGGCACCCGGCGGGCGGCGCCGTACCTCTACATGGGCTGGGGCAACCCGCCCAGTCCGGCGACCGTCATGAATGCGACTGGCATCAAGTGGTTCACCATGGCCTTCATCCTGTCGTCCGGCAGCTGCAACCCGGCCTGGGACGGCAGCAGGCCGCTGCAGGGCAGTGCGGACGCCAATGCGATCGCACAGATCCGTGCGGCCGGCGGCGACATCGTGCCGTCGATCGGCGGCTGGAGCGGGAACAAGCTCGGCCCGAACTGCAGTACCCCGGAGGCGCTGGCCGGGGCGTACCAGCAGGTGATCAACGCCTACAACCTGAAGGCGATCGACGTCGACATCGAGAACAGCGACGAGTTCGAGAACGAGGTGGTCCAGGACCGGATCCTCAACGCGCTGAAGATCGTCAAGCAGAACAACCCCGGCATCCAGACGATCCTCACCTTCGGTACGACGACCAGCGGCCCGAACTACTGGGGCAACCGGCTGATCGAACGGTCCGCGGCCCTCGGCGCGAACATCGATGTCTTCACGCTGATGCCGTTCGACTTCGGCAGCTCGAACATCTACCAGGACACGGTCAACGCGTCCGTGGGCCTGAACAACAAGCTGAAGGCGACGTTCGGCTGGACGACCGCGCAGGCCTACGCCCACCAGGGCATCTCGGGCATGAACGGTCTGTCGGACCAGCAGGAGCTGACCACGACGGCCACCTGGCAGAACATCACCAACTGGGCCAAGTCCAACGGCCTGAGCCGGCTGGCGTTCTGGTCGGTGAACCGTGACCGCGGCTGCGCCGGCGGCGGGGTGGTCTCCCACTGCTCCGGCATCGCCCAGCCCGACTGGGAGTTCACCCGGATAACAGCCGGCTTCTAGAACGATCCGGTACGGCGACGTGCGGGCAACCGCCCGTACGTCGCCCTCCCGAAGGCTCAGCCCGACTTCAGGGCCTGGACGATGAGAGCGTTCCGGGCGTTCTGACCGAGCGGGACCGACGGGTGCAGGCCGTCGCGCAGATACCGGGACAGGCGGTTCGGCTGGGCGGCGAGGTGCTCGGCCCAGTGGATGATGCGCAGGTTCTCGTGCCGGCGTTGCGCCTCGGCCAGCTGCAGGTTGATCCAGGCGCTGTTGCGCTGGTCGGAGACCTGGACGGCGGGTCCGTGCGCGGTCCGGGCCGCCTGGATGTTCACCCAGAAGACCGTGCGCTCCGGGCCGACGATCTGCATCGTCCGCTCGACCTGGGCGGCGACCGCCGGCGGTGTGAAGATGTCGTTGGAACCGACCGACATCAGGATCCGGTGCGGCAGGCCGTAGTCCTGCGCCCAGGTGTCCAGCGCGTCGACGGCCGGGGTGACCGGACGGCCGGCCCAGTTGTGCACGGCCATGGTGATGCCGTGGGCGGCCAGTTGCTTGGCCAGTGCCGGGCCGTCCTGGACGCCGATGCTGTCGCCGAACATGTAGACGCCGTCGTTCTCCCGCGCCTTGCGGATCTGCGCCTCGCTCGAGATCGCGCGGGCCTGACGCTCCCACGCACCCAACGTGCCGGAGCCGTACGCACCGGTCGACGCCAGTTCGCCCACGGATCCGGCGGAGGCCGTTGCGGCCGACGCGACGGTCGACGCCGCGGCGGCCGTCCCCGCTGTGAACAGCAGGCGCCGGCTCGGGCGGATCGAACTGAGACGCTTCCTCACGGAGGAAACTGTGCGGTGGAAAGCCCTCTCACTGCAAGTCGACACCATCAGAACCGAACCAACCCGGCTAGGTGGACCTGACCGGTTGCGACCGGACGAAAGTCCGGAACCGCTCGGCGGCCGGTGTGAGCTGCGCCCGCAACCGCCACGCCATACCGATCTCCCGGCGCGCTCGCACCCCGGCGAGTGGGATCGACACCGCTCCGCTGGGGTTCCCGCGCACCGCACCGGAAGGCAGTACGGCGACGCCGAGACCGGCACCGACCAGGCTGTCGATGGTGGCGAGGTCGGTCGCCTCGAACGCCAGTTGCGGCGTGAACCCGGCCGCTCGACACAACTCCTCACTGATCCGCCGGAAGTCGAACCCGGGGCGCAGCCCGATGAACGGCTCGTCCGCGGCCGCCGCCAGTTCCACCCGGCGCCGTGATGCCAGCGGATGCCCGGGCGGGACGTGCAGGCACAACCGCTGTTGCTCGAGCAGATGCCAGCCGAACACCTCGGGGTCCGGTCGAGGAGCGGTGATGCCGATCTCGGCCTCGCCACGCTCCAAGTCCTCGACGATGTCGTGCGCCGGCTCCTGCCGCAGCGCGAACCGTATCGACGGCGCCTCCCCGCGGAACGCCTTCAGCAGGTCCGGCACCAGACTGGTCGCGACCGAGTGCAGGAAGCCGAGCCGGACCGTCCCAGAGTCGGGGTCGAGCAGCGCGTCGATGCGCTGCCGGGCGGAGTCGACCGCCGCCGTACCTGCCCGGGCCGCCTCCAGCACGACCCGGCCGTACGGGTTCAACCGGAGCCCTCGGTGCTCACGCTCGAAGAGCCGGACGCCGAACGCGGTCTCGACCCGCCGCAACGAGCGGGACAGATTCGGCTGGCTGGTGCCCAGCGCCGCGGCCGCCTCGGTGAGGTGCTCGGTCTCCGCGAGTACGGCGAACCACCGCAGATCCTCGAAGTGCATACCAGAATCGTATCGATTGCCGACGAGATTGACATTTTACGTATCGCCTTACCCGTGGCACGGTCGAAGACATGCACACTTCCGTCGCCGCTCAACCCGGCTACCGGCCAGGCGACCCCGGCTACCGCCGCCTGTCGGTCGCACTTTTCGCGGCGGGCCTGGCGACGTTCGCACTGCTCTACAGCACCCAGCCGCTGCTTCCCGAACTCGTCGACGCGTTCCACGTGTCCCCCAGCCAGAGTGCGTTCACAGTCTCGATGGCCACCTTCGGCCTCGGCGTTGCCCTGTTGATCGCAGGACCGGCATCGGAGGTGATCGGACGCACCACGCTGATGCGCTGGTCGGTGGCCGCGACGTCCGGCATCGGTCTGCTCTGTGCAGTGGCCCCGACCTGGCACACGCTGCTCGCACTCCGCGGTCTCCAAGGCATCGCGATGGCAGGCCTGCCTGCGGTCGCCATGGCCTATCTGCGGGAGGAGGTTCACCAGGACAGTCACGCCCGGGCGAGCGGGCTCTACATCGCCGGTACGGCGGTCGGCGGTATGGCGGGCCGCCTCATCGCAGGCGGGCTCGCGGATCTCGGCGGCTGGAGGGTCGCGTCCGGAGGTATCGCACTCGTCGGTGTGCTGTGCGCGGCGGTTGTCTGGCTGCTGCTCCCGGCGTCGCAGAACTTTCATCCGACTCCAGCGAGCCCTCGACGACTCCTGACCCAGACAGGGCGAGTACTCCGAGACCCGGCGTTGCTGGCGCTCTACGGGATAGCTGCCACCGCGGTGGGCGCGTTCGTCGCCGTCTACAACGGAGCCGTGTTCCGGCTGTCCGGGGCGCCGTACGACCTGAGTGCCGGGGCAGCCGGCCTGGTCTTCACTGTCTACCTGCTCGGGTCGGCCGGTTCGGCCACGGCTGGGTGGCTCGCTGACCGGTATGGCCGCCGTACCGTCGTGCCGGTCGGCTGTCTGGTCACACTTGCCGGGGTTGCGATCACTCTGGCCGCTCCGCTGCCACTCATCGTCGTCGGGCTTGCAGTGATGACAGCGGGCTTCTTCGCTGTGCACGGTGTCGCCAGCGGCTGGGTCGCGGTCAGGGCGCACGCGGGCGGTGGTGGGACCGGGCAGGCGGCCAGCCTCTATCTGTTCTCCTACTACCTCGGTTCGTCCGTCTTCGGCGGTCTGGCCGGAGCAGCGTGGTCGCACGGTGGATGGAGTGGTGTGGCGCTCGAGGCGGGTGTGCTGTTCATGGTCACACTCGTGCTCGCGGTACTTCTCAAGAACGTTCCCAGCAAGGTGCGAAACTAGCCGGGTGACCAGAGCGATCGAGGCAGCCGACCAGCTGGGCCTGAGCTACGAGGTGACCAGGCACGGACGCGTCAACTCGTTGGAGGAGGCCGCAGCCGCCCGGGGCATCGAACCGGCCAGTCTGATCAAGACGATCGTGGTCCGGTTGTCCGACGACGACTACCGCTTCGTCCTGGTCCCCGGCGACCGGGAGATCGCCTGGCCGAAGCTGCGCACGCTGCTCGGCGTGAACCGGATCTCGATGCCGGACAAGGACACCGCGTTCGCGGTGACCGGGTACGTGCGCGGCACGATCACACCGCTCGGCAGCACACACGCCTGGCCGGTGATCGCGGACGAACGCATCACCGGCACCATCTCCATCGGCGGCGGCGACCACGGCGTCGGCATCACCGTGAACGCCGACGACCTGTTCAAAGCCCTCAACGCAACGGTGGCTGATGTCACGGACTAGGCGAGTAGGCCGCGTTGACCGGCGCGGAGGCCGGCTTGGAAGCGGGTGGTCGCGTCCAATGCCTTCAGGATCCGCTGCATCCGCCGCTCGACTGTCCGCTGCGCCACTCCGAGCCGCCGAGCGATCGCCTGGTCCGTGAGCCCTGCCGCCGCCAGTGCGAGCAACTGCTGGTCCTCACCGCTCAGCGGCCCCTCCGACGACGTCGGCGACAGTGGGCTCGCCTGCCGCCAGAGCAGCTCGAACAACCGCAGCAGCGCGTCCAGCAGATTCGACGGCCCGAGCTCCACGACCACATCCGGACTGGTCGGCAGCAACGCCGTACGACGATCGACTACGACCAGCTTGAGTGGTACGTCGCGGAGGATCCGGCAACCCGCAGACCGGGCAGCCACCAGGTCACTCGGCTCGGACAGCGACGTCAGGTCGTAGATCGTCCGGTAGGACACCCCGTGAGCACGCCGCGGCTCGATCGGCAGCACGACGTACGGCGGCCGGTCGAGGACCAGGACCTCCTCCCGGGCACTCTGCTGCGCTTGGCAGAACCGCTGGGCCACCGCCTCGGCGCCGCGGACGACAGTGAACAGTCCGGCATCACGCCGGCGGAACTCGGTCGTCAGGACCGAAGCACCGAGCCGGGCCTCCACGATCGCCGCCTGCTTCCGCAACGCCAGCAGCTCTATGGCAGCCTCCGGCACCGCCGGCACGTACCGGGCCGGACGATCCGGTGTTCGGGAGATGAGCCCCAACGACAGCAATGACTTGAGGTGCCTGCCGACACGGGCGGCAGGCCAACCGGTGTCACGTGACAGGTCGGTCGCAGTGGACTCCGGTCGGGCCAGAAGCACCCGGTAGAGCTGCTCGTCCTCCGAGCAGACACCGAGCGCTTCCAGCACCGGAGCCGGTCGGTAGCTGTGCATCTTCAAGGCATGTTCAGGGCAGGGAGTGGACGTGGGTGCCGACCTGGTTGGAGAACGCGTTGCCGTTCAGTGCGTCCCAGTTGGTCGACCACGTCATCGCGCCACGCAGTGACGGCCATGGGGTGCTCGGCTTGTAGTTGCCGCAGTTCGTGCCCCTGGTCAGGCAGTCCAGGGCGTTGTTGACGATCTGCGGCGAGACATAGCCGCTGCCGGCCGCTCGGGACGACGCCGGCAGGCCGAGCCCGACCTGGTCGGGACGGAGGCCGTTCTGCAGCATGATGCAGGCCTGTGCGGTGATGAAGTCGACCGAGCCCTGCGAGTACACCTGGCCGTCGCAGCCGTTCATCGAGCCGGAGTTGTAGTACTGCACGTTGACGATGGTCAGGATGTCCTTGATCGCCAGCGCGAGCTTGAAGTACTCGAACGACGTACTCTGCATGTCGATCGTCTGCGGCGCCATCGTGATGATCAGGCCACTGCCGAACTGGCTGCGCAGGCTGCGCAGCGCCTGACCCATGTACTGCGCGTTGACGCCGTTCTCCAGGTCGATGTCGATCCCGTCGAAGCCGTACTCGCGCAGCACCGTCAGCGCGCTGTTGGCGAAGTTGGTCGCGGCCTGGGCGCTGCCGACGGAGATCGTGCCGTTCTGGCCGCCGACGGACAGGATGACCTTCTTGCCGGCCGCCTGCTTGCCCGCGATGTCCGCCTTGAACTCGGCGACCGTGTACCCGCCGAGCCCGGCGGAGTCCAGGGTGAAGGTGATGCCACCCGGTCGCGCCGGGTCTGCGTCGGCGAAGGCGACCGCGATCAGGTCGTACGCCGCCTGCACGTCCCGGATCCGCTGGACCGTGGCGCCGTTGTCGAAGTTCTGCCAGTAGCCGGTGAGCACATGCTTGGGAAGAGTGCCGTTGGTCGGAGGCGGTGTGGTGGGCGGGGTGGTCGGCGGGGTGGTCGGCGGGGTGGTCGGCGGCGGCGTGGTCGGGTCCGGCGTACCACCGGGACCGTCCAGTACGACGTCATCGGCCTGGTACGGCGGCAGGCCGTACCAACCGTGCAGATAGATCGTGACCCGGTTCTGCGACGCACTGGTCGTGAAGGTGGTCGTCAACTGGTTCCACGTCGTGCTGGTGCTCCAGGTCGACGTACCGCCTTCGAAGCCCAGGTAGACGTTGGAGCCTTTGACCCACGCGGACAAGGTGTACGTCGTACTGGACTTGACCGGAACCGATTGGGTGCAGCGGGCGTGGTCGGACGAGGTCGGGGTGCCCTGGAGCGCGTAGCTCCCGGTCCGGGCCGATGTCGTGGCGGAGCCGGCTGGACATGTCCAGCCGGACAGGTTGCCGGTCTCGAACGTGCCGTTCGTGACCAGATTGGTGGCGGCGGATCCGGTCGAGGGGACCAGCAGCAGGCCCGTGAGGGCGACGAGAAGCGTGGTCAGGGCGGAGATGATCGCGGCCTGGGGGCGGAGTGCACGCGGTTTCATGATCTACAAACTGTGACCGCGCAACTACATTGTCAAGAGCCTACATAAAGTGAAAGCGCTCCCACACGCACAAAACTGAAAGTTTTTACATTTGGCTGGCGGGGAACCGGAAGAGGAAAGGCGACGGCCCCCGGCGGGGGGGTGACCGGGGGCCGTCTTCGGCCACGGGCTCGGGGGGAGGAGCCGGGGGCCGATCAGGAGGCGACAGTCTGCCACTGTCAGGGAGTTATGTACCCCCCGAGACCAGGCTTCACACATCTCGGTTCGATTGCAACCGAGACCGTGTCGCCCAGGCGCCGGAAGCACCCGTCCAGGCGTTTCCAGCCAGTGTCACTGTCACACTGCCCACCAGTCTAACGGGATACCGGCCGACACAAAAGCCCGGGCCCCCGGCGTTTCGTCCCGATGCCTATGCTCGACCCCATGGCGCACCCCGGGACGGCCCGAACGGCCGCCTTTTTCGATCTGGACAAGACCATAATCGCCCGCTCCAGCACGCTGGCCTTCTCCCGGCCGTTCTACGCCGGCGGGCTGATCAACCGCCGGACCGTCCTGCGCAGTGCCTACGCCCAGTTCGTCTACCTGCTCGGCGGCGCGGATCACGACCAGATGGAGCGGATGCGGGAGTACCTGTCCGCGATGTGCACCGGCTGGGACGTCGACACGGTGAAGGCGATCGTCGCCGACACCCTGCACCACATCGTCACCCCGATGATCCACGAGGAGGCGGTGGAGCTGATCGAGGAGCACCACGCGGCCGGCCGGGACGTGGTGATCGTGTCGTCGTCCGGGGCCGAGGTGGTCGAGCCGATCGGGGCGATGCTCGGCGCCGACAAGGTGATCGCCACCCGGATGGTGGTTGCCGATGGCAAGTACACGGGCGAGATCGGTGAGTACGCCTACGGCCCGTACAAGGCGACCGCGATCCGGGCGCTGGCCGAGGCCGAGGGCTACGACCTGGAGAACTCCTACGCCTACTCGGATTCCATCACCGACGAGCCGATGCTGGCCGCGGTCGGGCACCCCTTCGCGGTCAACCCGGACAAGGCGTTGCGCCGGCTGGCGGCCGCTCGGGGCTGGCCGGTGCTCACCTTCAACGAGCCGGTCGGCCTGGCCGAACGCGGCCGTTTCCGCGAGGTACGGCGACCCGCTGTAGCGACCGCAGCCGTCGCCGGCCTGGCCGCCTGGGCACTGTTCCTGGCCGCTCGCCGCCGCACCCGGCCGGCCGAGGAATGACCCGCGGGGACCCCTCGAAGCTGCAGAGAGCTTCATTCTTCTCAACTGTATGAACGCCGCGTGCGCCCTTCACAGGAAGGGATTTCAGGAGTACAAAGGAAGCACAAAGGACCTTCGGGTCCGGTAGAGATTGCACGGCATTCAGGTACCCACGCGGCGACCAGCCCATCCCAACCGGGCAGCACGACCCAGGCAAGTCCTGTGGCGGCAGACAGGTGCACGCATGGTAACCGGGATGACGTGCCAGCGACGGCGTTCTCGCCAGAGAACGCCGTTCGCATGTCAGCGGGTCTGGGCCAGCGGCGATCGTTCGGCACCCAGTGACACGACCTCGCAGGTCCGCAGCAGCCAGTCACGAACCCCGGTCAACCCTTGCGCTGCGTAGTCGCCGAGCCCGGACGGATAGGTCGCCGCCAACTCGTAGTGACCGGCCTCCGGAACCGTGACGGCCACCGGATCGATGCCTCGGGCAACCAACACGGCGCGTTCGGCGGCCCGGGCAACGAGTCCGTTCGCGGTCGGGAAGGGGCGAAGAACGGCGAGCTCGGCGTGCACGATCGCCGCGACCACGAGACCGGGTGCCTTGGTCGGGCGGGTGAGATTCTGGGCGAGTGCGCTCAGCCGTTCCCACATCTCGTCGGCCGGAGGCGCCGGCGGCAGGCCCGGGATGTCATCTGGGGCCGGCTCCCGACTGGTCCGCAGATGACCCAACTGGTCTTCCGGACCCAGGTCAACCGCGGCCAACTGGTGCAGTCTGGTCCAGACCTGTACCGGAGCGGTGTCCAACTGGGGAGCGAGCCGCATCAACTCGCCGGTGATCCGGACCGCCCCCGCGGCGAGTGGGTCGGCCGTACCGCGTCGTACCTCGTCGAGGGTCGCCGGGCTGCCGGCCAGGGCGGCGGAGGCGTGGGCGCCGCGCAGCAGGGCCTCGGCTGTCACGTCCGAGCCGACCTTGCGCAGGCCGCGGTCCCGGAGCAGTACGTCGACCGCGTCCCGGGCCGCCCGGGCCGCCGACCCGACCCCTTCCAGACCGCCCAGTGGCTCGAACACATCTACACTCATGACTGCACCCTAGGATGACGTGGCATGGCGCTCGGCACCGTCCCCAGGTTCAGCATCGTGGTCCCCTGTCACGCTTCCCGGGCGTGGCTGCGGCCGTGTCTGGACTCGGTGCTCGGGCAGTCGTTCACCGACTTCGAGATCATCGGGGTGGATGATGCCGACCGCGACGGTTCGGGGCGGATCCTGGACGAGTACGCGGCCGCCGATCCGCGGCTGCGGGTGCTGCATCTGGACGAGAACGTCGGTCTCGGGTTGGCCCGGAACGCCGGGCTGAAGGAGTGCCGGGGCGACTATGTGCTGTTCCTGGACGCCGACGACCTCTATCTGCCCGGCTCGCTGGAGGCGATCGCGGACCGGATCGAGGCCACCGGCCGACCGGACATCCTGATGTTCGACTACGAGCGGATCTTCTGGGACGGCCGGGTGGTCGGCAACCAGCGGCACGACGCCTTTGCCGGGCATGGCGCCGGCGTCTTCACGGCGGCCGAGCGGCCGATCTTCCTCACCTTTCTCGAGGTGGTGTGGAACAAGGCCTACCGCCGCGAGTTCCTCACCCGGCACGGGTTCGCGTTCACCGCAGGTTTCTACGAGGACGCGCCCTGGACGTACTCGACCATGCTCACCGCCGAGCGGATCGCCACCCTGGACCGGGTGGTGGTGCACTACCGGCAGCACCGGACCGGCGGCAACATCCACGCGACCAGCGGCCGCAGGCAGTGGGACATCTTCGACCAGTACGACCGGGTGCACGCGTTCATCCAGTCCGACCCGGAGCTGGCCGGCTGGCGGCGGTTCGCGTTCGACCGGTCGCTGGACCACATCCTCGCCGTCCTCGCGAAGCCGGAGCGGATCGATCCGGAGGACCGCGCCGAGTTCTTCCACGCGGCGCACGCGTTCGCCAGACGCTGGAAACCGGAGGGGTACCGCGCGGAGCGGACCAGGCGCGGGTTCAAGCGGTGGCTGCTGATCCACGACGACTACGCGACCTATTCGACCCTCAAGCTGAGCGCCAAGGTGCTGCAGGTCCCGAGTCCCCGCAAGACCGTCGGCAAACTGCTCCACCGCGCCAAACTCGACCCGAACCTGGCCGTGTACGGCTCGTACTGGTTCAAGCAGTACGCATGCAACCCGCGGGCGATCTACGAGAAGGCGGCCGACCTGGCGCCGCACGTGCGCGGCGTCTGGGTCGTGGACAGCGACCACCTCAAGGCCGTCCCGGAGGGTGTCGAGTACGTCGTCGCGGGCTCACCGGCGTACCAGAAGCTGCTGGACACGGCGACGTACTTCATCAGCAACATGAACTGGCCGAAGGAGCTGGAGAAGCGGGCGGGGCAGATCCACCTGCAGACTCATCACGGTACGCCGCTCAAGACGATGGGGACCGACCTGCGGCACTTCCCGCTGGCCGCGAAGGACCTGGACCTCGAGGAGCTGATGCGCCAGGTCGACCGGTGGGACTTCAGCCTCTCGTCGAACCGGTACTCCTCCGAGATCTGGGAACGCACGTTTCCGTCGTACTTTGAGGAGCTGGAGTACGGCTATCCGCGGAACGACCGGCTGGTCAACGCCACGATCGAGGACGTCCGGGCGATCCGGGCCCGGTTCGGATTCGACGACTCGAACCTGGTGGTGCTGTACGCGCCGACGTTCCGCGACGGGGTGGACTCGGTCCGGCTGCCCACCGGGCTGGTCGACCTCGGCGGCACCGGGATCCACCTCGACCTGGACCGGTTGGGGTCCGCCGTCGGCGAGCACGGCCGGGTCCTGGTCCGGACGCACTACTCGTTGTCCGCGGCACCGGAAATCCACTCCGGCAAGGTGATCGACGTGTCGGACCACCCGTCGGTCGAGGAGCTGATGCTGGCGGCCGACGTGCTGATCTCGGACTACTCGTCGATCACCTTCGACTACGCGAACCTCGACCGGCCGATCGTGCTGCTGGTCGAGGACCAGGGCTTCTACGAGGGCCGCCGCGGCACGTACTTCGACATCACCGAGTTCCCGCCCGGGCTGGTCGCGCGGTCGCCGGAGGAGTTGCTGACCCTGTTGCAGACCGGCGCTTTCGCGTCCGCGGAGGCGGCCAAGCACCGGCAACTGTACCGGGAGAAGTTCTGCGAGTTCGACGACGGACGCGCGGCCGAGCGGGTCGTCCGCCGGGTGTTCCTGGGCGAGACCGACGTACCGCCGATCGTGCCGCTGGCCGACCGCAGCCCGGCGCCGTCGGCGTACTTCATGCATAATGGCTGACATGTCGATCAGCCCGGAGTCCGTGAGCGCGCTGCGCCTGCGGTCCGGCCTGCGACGACGACGCACTGTCTGAACACCTCGTCGTTCCAGTGCGTCTACCCCGAGGGACCTGTCATGTCCGCAGTTCTGCCTGTCCTGGCCACCAGATTGTCCACCGCCGCCGCGGCCGCTTTCGGCTCGTCGTACGGCGACCTCGATCCTGAACTCAGATCGGCGACCAGGCCCGAGTTCGGCCACTACCAGAGCAATCTCGCCCTCCGGCTCGGCAACGCCCTCGGCCGGCCGCCGCGGGAGGTCGCCGCCCGCCTGGTCGAGACGCTCGACGTCGCCGATCTCTGCGGGCCGGTGCAGGTCGCCGGCCCGGGCTTCGTCAACCTGACCCTGCTGCCGTCGGTCCTCGCGGCCGCGGTCAACGACCCACCGACCTTCGCCAAGCGGGACCAGCGGGTCGTCGTGGACTACTCCCAGCCGAACGTCGCCAAGCAGATGCACGTCGGCCATCTCCGGTCGACCGTCATCGGGGACGCGCTCTGCAACGTGCTGGCGTACGTCGGGTACGACGTGATCCGGCAGAATCACGTCGGTGACTGGGGCACGCAGTACGGCATGATGATCGAGCAACTGCTCGAGGAAGAGCTCGACGCGGAATCCCTTGACCTGCAGGGACTGCAGCTGCTGTACGAGCGGAGCCGGCGGCATTTCGATGCCGACAGCACCTTCGCGGACAAGTCCCGGGCCCGGGTCGTCCTGCTGCAGTCCGGCGATCCGGCGACGCGGGCGATCTGGCGGCGGATGGTCGACGTCTCGCTGGACGACTTCGAGCGGGTCTACGCCCTCCTCGATTCCAACCTGACGCGCGACGACGTCGTCGGCGAGAGCGCCTACAACGACGACCTGCCGCGGATCGTCGACGAGTTGCTGCGCGACGGGTTGATCACCGAGTCGGATAGCGCGCTGTGCGCGTTCCTGCCGGGTTTCACAGGGAGGGACGGACAGCCGCTGCCGGTGATCGTGCGGAAGTCCGACGGCGGCTTCGGTTACAGCGCCACCGACCTCGCCGCCGTACGGCATCGGGTCAACACCCTGCAGGCCGACCGGATCGTGTACGTCGTCGACCATCGGCAGGCCCTGCACTTCGAGCAGATCTTCACCCTCGCCCGCGCCGCCGGCTGGTTGCCCGCGACAACCACCGCCGAACACGTCGGCTTCGGCACAGTACTCGGACCGAACGGTAAGCCGTTCAAGACCAGAGCCGGTGACACGGTGAAGCTCGCGACGCTGCTCGAAGAGGCGGTCGCGCGGGCCGACGCACTGCTCGAGGGCCGGGAGGGCATCGACCGGCAGGCCACGGCGAAGGCGGTCGGGATCGGGGCCGTCAAGTACGCCGACCTGTCCAGCGACCGCGGTAACGACTACGTCTTCGACCTGGACCGGATGGTCGCGATGACCGGGAACACCGGGCCGTACCTGCAGTACGCGCACGCCCGGTTGACCCGGCTGCTCTCGAAGGCCGGTGGGGAGTACGACCAGATCAGCGAACTCAAGGACCCGGCGGAAGAACGGCTCGCCCTGCTGCTGACCGGCTTCGCCGACGTCGTCGTCCAGGTGGCCGAGACCCTGCAGCCCCATCGGCTGTGCACTTACCTGTACGACGTCGCCACCGCATTGTCCGCGTTCTACGAGCGGTGTCCGGTGCTGACGAGCGAAGGTGACACGAGAGCCAGCCGGATCGCGCTCTGCACGGCGACCCGCAAGGTGTTGCACGATGGACTGGGCCTGCTCGGTATCGCGGCCCCCGACGCCATGTGACTCGCCAGGAGGTTGCCCATGTTGCCGTGGTCCGCGGAACTCGCCGGCCGATTCGAGCAGACGACGTACGTGAGCGAATTGCTCCGTGGGAACCCGCTGGGTGACCCCCACGAGCGGCCGGTGCTCGTCTACCTACCACCGGGGTACGACGACTCGGACCAGCGCTATCCCTCGATCTACGTGACGATGGGGTACACCGGTCACATCGGGATGTGGTTCAACCGCACGCCGTTCCGGCAGCCGTATCCGGAGCTGCTCGACGCGCTCTTCGCGACCGGCGACGTACCGCCGGCGATCGTCGTGTTCGTCGACTCGTGGACGAAGTACGGCGGCAGCCAGTGCCTCGACTCCCCCGGCACCGGGCAGTACCACTCCTATCTGTGCGAGGAGATCGTGCCCTGGGTCGACGCGACGTACCGGACCATCGCCGACCGCGACCACCGAGCGATCACCGGCAAGTCCAGCGGCGGCTACACCGCGATGGTGACACCGCTGCTGCGGCCCGACGTGTTCGGCGCACTCGCGACGCACGCCGGCGACGCTGCCTTCGAACTGTGCTACCGGCCCGAGTTCCCGGAGCGGGCACGGACGCTGCGGGACAAGTACGACGGAAGCTACGACAAGTTCTTCGAGTCGGTGGCGACCCGGACCGGCCGGACCACGAACGAGGACCTGCACCTGCTCGAGATCTACGGCTACTCATCCGCGTACTCGGCCGAGCCGGACGGCACGGTGCTGCTGCCGTTCGACGACCTCGGCGCGGTCATCCCGGAGATCTGGGCCCGCTGGCTGTCCCGCGACCCGGTCGAGATGGTCCGCGAACCGCAGTACGCCGACGCGCTGCGGTCGATGCGGGCGGTGTGGATCGACGCGGGCAAGCAGGACGAGTACTACCTCGACCTCGGCGCCACCGCGTTCCACCGGGCGGCACAGAAGGTGGGCGTGCCGGACGAGCGGCTGCACTTCGAGCTGTTCGAAGGCACTCACGGCGGGATCGAGTACCGCTACCCGCTCGCGGTGCGCTGGCTGGTCGAGCAACTCACCCCGCAGTAATTCGGGTGCCCCCGCGTGGCACCACGCCGTACCTTCGGTCCATGAGCTGGCCGGAGGGGATCGACGCGCGCCCGATCGACAAGGGTGACGCGGACGCATGGGCGGAGTTGCTGGCCGCCAAGGAGAAGGTGGACCAGGAGGGCGAGAACTACGACGCCCAGGACCTGATCGACGAGTTGGAGGACCCGCACCTGGATCCGGCGCTGGACACCGTCGGCCTGTGGGCCGACGGCCGGATGATCGCGTACGGCAAGGTGCAGGGCGCGGACGCGGTGGTCGACATCGACCGGGTCCGCACCGAGGGGACGGTCCATCCGCAGTGGCGACGCCGCGGGATCGGTACGGCGCTGATGCCGTGGCTGATCAACCGGGCCGGCGAGGTGCACCTGGCCAAGCATCCGGATGCGCCCGGCGAGGTCACCACCAGCAGGATCAGTACGAACGTCGGCGCGGAGCGGCTGTTCGAGAAGTTCGGCTTCGCGGAACGCCGGTACTTCTTCGACATGAAGCGGCCGCTGGACCAGCCGGTGCCGGAGGTCGCCCTCCCCGACGGGCTGCGGCTGGTGCCGTTCGACCCGTCGATGGACGAGGCGTTGCGACTGGCCCACAACGAGGTGTTCCTGGACCACTGGGGCTCGACGCCGAAGGACCCGGACAGCTGGAAGACCTGGTTCACCGGCGCGCGGGCCTTCCGCGGCGGTTCGTCGTACGTCGTCCTGGACGGGGACACGATCGCCGCCTACGTGCTCGGGTACGAGTACGAGGCGGACACCGAGGTGACCGGGATCCGCGAGCTGTACGTCGGCCAGGTCGGAACGGTGAAGTCCTACCGCGGCCGTGGGCTGGCCCGGGTGACGCTGGCGAAGGTACTCACCGAGGCGGCCGAGGCGGGCTACCAGCGCTGCTCGCTCGGGGTGGACGCGGACAACCCGACCGGCGCACTCGGCCTGTACGAGAGCCTCGGGTTCTCGGTCTCGTCCAAGTGGATCAGCTACGGGCTGCCGCTCTGACGGATCAGCGGTACGCCGGTGGCCGGCGTACCGCTGAATCGTTGCGTCAGACGTGGGTGTCGACGGCCACGGGCTCGACGACCGGCTCGACCGGCGTCGGCCGGTCACGGCGGAACCAGGTCCACGGGCGGACGCTGAGGACGATCATCGTCAGGCTCAGGGCGGCGTAGATCAGCGATCCGACGAAGGCCGCGTGCACCCCGTCGGTGAGGATCTCGCGCGGTGCGGTCGAGGTGGAGTTGCGGCTCGCCGTACCGAAGATCGTCACCAGGATGCCGAGACCGAGCGCGCCACCGACCTGCTGGACGACGTTCAGCATGCCCGAGGCGGCACCCGAGTCCTCCGGCGCCACACCGGAGATGGCCCGGCCGACCAGCGGGATGAAGATCATCCCGGCGCCCAGACCGAACAGCAGCATCGGCCCGACCACGTCGGCCAGGTAGGTGCTGCGCGTGTCCAGCCGGGTCAGCCACACCGTGCCCGCGGTGACCAGGACGGACCCGGTGAGCATCAGCTTGCCGCCGTCGATCCGGGCGACCAGCTTCGGGACGATCCGCGACGCGGCGAAAAGCAGACCGGTGAGCGGCAGGAAGGCCAGACCGGCCGCCAGCGGGCTGAGCTCGAGCACACCCTGCAGGTACTGCGTGAGGAAGAAGAACATCCCGAACATCGTCCCGACCACCAGCAGCATGGTCACGTACGACGCCGAGCGGTCGGCCGACCGGAACAGCCGCAGCGGCACGATCGGGTGGCTGACCCGGCGCTCGATCAGGACGAACGCGACCAGCAGGACCACGCCGGCGACGAACGCGGCCAGTACCTCGGCCGACGACCAGCCGACTTCGGCGACCCGGATGAAACCGTAGACGAGTGACGTGATGCCGAGCGTCGAGGTGAGCGCACCGGCCACGTCGAACCGGCCGGTCTCCGGCTCGGTCTCGGTGAGCACCTGCCGGGCCGCGATGACGAGTCCGATACCGATCGGCACGTTGATGAACAGGCCCCAGCGCCAGGACGCCCAGTCGGTCAGCATGCCGCCGAGCACCAGGCCGACGCTGCCGCCGCCGGACGACACCAGGCTGTAGTAGCCGAGTGCCTTCATCCGCTCCGGGCCTTCGCGGTAGGTGAGCATGAGCAAGGTCAGAGCCGCCGGCGCCGCGATCGCACCGCCGACACCCTGGAGGACGCGGGCAGCGAGCAGCAACTCCGCGTTCGGGGCGAGGCCGCCGAGCAGTGACGCCAGCGTGAAGACGACGACGCCGGTGACGAACACACGGCGGCGACCGAGCAGATCGCCGGCGCGGGCGCCGAGCAGGAGCAGACCGCCGAACGCGAGCGCGTAGGCGTTCTGCACCCAGGACAGGCTGGACGGGCTGAAGTCGAGGGATTGCTGGATCTTCGGCATCGCGATGTTCACCACGGTGGCATCGAGGATGACCATGAGTTGGGTGATCAGGATGACTGCGAGGACGACCCCCGGCCGCCGCGTGGGCGAGCCGGTCGCGGCCGGTCCTGAGGTTGTTGCCGACATACTGCTCCTTGAGCAAACGCTCCCCGCGCACCGGTTGGGCGTGGGGCGCTAGAGTGTGAACGAAGGAAAGCGGAGCGCTCCTCCGGATACGATACGGAGGCACCCTCCGCTTTATCAAGCGATTTACCGTGCGAACTTTGCGCGGCTTTCGCGCTACGGACAGTGAGGAGGCCGGGATGGGCTCGACACCGCTGCCGTCCACGCGGCCGACCCGCGCGGACGCGGCCCGGAACTACGACCTGCTGGTGACCGCGGCCCGCGAGGCGTTCGCCGAGCACGGCACCGACACCTCGCTGGAGGAGATCGCCCGGCGGGCAGGCGTGGGCATCGGCACGCTGTACCGGCGCTTCCCGAGCCGGATCGCCCTGCTCGAGGCCGTGTACGTCGACGAGATCCAGTCGGTCTGCGACCGGGCGTACGGGTTCGCCGAAACTCTGGAGCCCTTCGACGCACTGGCCGCCTGGCTGCGCAGCTTCGTCGGCTACGGCATCTCGAAGAAGACCCTGGCCGGCGAGCTGACCGCGGCTCTGGGCAAGGACTCCCCGTTCTTCCAGTCCTGCAAGGTGAACGTGCGCGAAGCCGGCGAACTCCTGCTGGACCGGGCGAAGGCGTCCGGCGACGTCCGGCCGGACATCGACCTGATGGATGTGATGCGCCTGGTGGGCGGCATCACCATGGGCCGCGACATCGAGCCGGACGAAGCCAACCGGTTGCTCGACATCGTCCTGTGCGGCCTCAGGCCACCGACCTCCTGACACTCTCCAGGGACGGGTTGGCCGCGTCCCGCTCGGTGTAGCGGAGTTCCTCCCGCGGGAACGGCCACTCGATCGCGAGCTCCGGGTCGAAGAGGTCGACAGTGACGCGCTCCGGTGACCAGAACTCGTTTACCAGGAAGTTGTAGACGGTGTGCGGCTCCAACGTGCAGAACGAGTTGCCGCAACCGCGAGGCACGTAGAGTGCCTGCCCGGCGCCGATCACAAAGGTCTCCACCCGGCCGAAGGTCTCACCGTCGCGCAGATCGACGATCGCCGCGAACACCCGGCCGGCCGAGGGCGACAGGTACTTGTCCCACGGCTCGGCGTGAATCCCCCGCGTGATGCCCGGTTCGGCGAGATACAGCACGTTGTGCTGCCGGACTTCGAAGCGAGGCATCCCGGCGGCCTCCAGCTTGGCGGCATGGAAGTTCTCCTTGAACCAGCCGTCGTCGTTGGGCTGCACGTCCAGCTCGATCCGCAGCACACCGGGGATGCTCATCGGCGGACCTGCCGGCGCGCGTCGAGCTGGGCCTCGTCCGCGGCGGTGAGGCCGGCCTCCCAGCCCGCGCCGTTGGTGATCCTGGTCCGCCTGGTCGTCGTGTTCGGGAACAGCCTGGTGAACAACGCGTCCACCTGCTCCTCGCGCTTCGCCAGCACCGGCAAGAGCCGGTCCGCATCCGCTTCCGGTACGGCGGCCTGTGTGGCGGCGGCGGTCGCCTGCAGCCGCTCCCCGATCCGTTGCGCGTACGCCATCAGGAACGACTGCCGGAACGACCGGGTCCGCGACTCACCCCGCCGGCCGATCTGTTTGCCTGCGGCAAGCATCGCCCGATTCGCCTGCACCAGCAGCGATGTGCTGAGGATCTCGGTCAGCTGCAGGTCGAGCTCGGCACCGACGACGGTGACCACGGCCAGCTCGTCGATCACGACCGTCCGGCAGCGATTCGCCGACGCGACCGCACCGACCAACTGCGCCTTCGCCGAGACGTACGGCGTATCGACCCAGAGCCGGCGGGCGCTGGAGTCGTCCGGGATGTCCACCGCCGGGTCCGCCTCGACGAGAGCGCGGTCGAGCGAGAACTTCGCCATCAGCTCCTGCGCCTTGCCGGACAGGGCTTCCGCCTCGTCGGGGAACTCGGTCGCCTCCGCCTTGGCCAGCAGTCCCCGGATTCGCGCCAGCATCTTCCCGTTCACCGGTCCGGCCGGTGCGTGGCGCCGTACCGGCGACGCGCCCGGCAAGGGATAGATGCGCGCGAGGATCGGCAGTCCATGCAGGAAGCCGGCGAGCGACAGGGCGTGGTGAAGAGTGAGGTAGCGGCCCACGCGCTCCGATGCCGCCCACCCGGTCAGGCTCAGGTCGGTGAAGGGCGGCGAGATCCCCAGGTCGGTGAGCTGGTCCAGCCAGCGCGGGTCGATGGTCGCGGACCGGTACGTCGTGTGCTCGGAGGAGATCGCGGCGAGCAGCAACGGCTCGGCACCGGGATCCAGCTGACGCCGGCCGTGCTGGACGACATCAGCGGGCGTCCAGCCGCGCTCCCAGGCAGTGCGGACCAGACCGGTCAGGAATCCTTGGACGCAGCGATCCACCTGGGCCTGGTCGCGCTCGTCGTACGCGCCCAGCCGGGCCAGTTGCGCGTCGGCCCGGTCGTCGTTCAGGGCAACGACGGTGGCCGCGATCGGCAACATCCGCAGGATCTCTTCGTCACTCACCCGGTCGAGTCTGACACCCGCCGAAGTTCCCGCCCAAACGGGAACGGGATCCCTTGTGGGAGAACTCGGCGGATCTGAAGGCTGGCTGAAGACAGCGCGCGACGATCGAGTCAAAGGACGCTGTCGGTGGGGGCGCAGGCATCTGGCCTGACAGCAACAATCGGGGAGGGAACGCAATGACTCAACTGGCGGAAGCCGGCTTCGACGAACTGCGCGCGGCGCTGGACGGCACCGTGCTCGGCCCGGGCGAGGACGGCTACGACGACGCGCGGCGGCTGTGGAACGCCGCACACGACCGGCGACCCGCCGTGATCGCGCGGGTCAGGACCGCGAAGGACGTGCAGGCCGCCGTCCGGTTCGGGGTGGCGCACGGACTCGAGATCGCCGTCCGCGGCGGCTCGCACAGCATGTCCGGGTCGTCGTCGGTCGACGACGGCCTGATGATCGACCTCAGCCTGCTGAACCAGGTGACGGTCGATCCGGAGGCACGCCGGGCCCGGGTGGGCGGCGGCGCGAAGCTCGGTGACCTGGATGCGGCGACGCAGGCCCACGGCCTGGCGGTACCGGCCGGGGTGGTCAGCCACACCGGTGTCGGCGGGCTCACGCTCGGCGGCGGGATGGGCTGGCTGACCCGCCTGCACGGCCTCAGCATCGACAACCTGGAGTCGGTCAGGATCGTCACCGCCGACGGCAGCCTGCTGCGCGCCGCCGAGGACGAGAACCCGGACCTGTTCTGGGCCGTCCGCGGTGGCGGCGGCAACTTCGGCGTGGTGACGGAGTTCGAGTTCCGGCTGCACGAGGTCGGCCCGATGGTGCAGTACGCCATGCTCTTCTGGGGTCCCGACCAGGGCACCGAGATGCTGCGGATGGCACGTGAGGTGATCCCGAGCCTGCCGCGAGAGATTAACGTGGTGGTCGCCTGCGTGAACGCGCCGCCGGCACCGTTCGTGCCGGAGCAGCACCACCTCCGGCCGACGTACGCCTTGATGGTCGTCGGGTTCGGCTCGTTCGAGCAGCACGCGGCGGCGCTCGACACGCTGCGGAGCACGGTGCCGCCGCTGTTCGAATTCGTCACGCCGATGCCGTACGTCGCACTGCAGCAGATGCTGGACGAGGCGAACGACTGGGGCCTGTACAACTACGAGAAGGGCTGCTACCTCGAGGATCTGAACGACGGCGCGATCGAGGCGGTCACCCGGCTCCTGCCGCAGAAGACCTCGCCGATGTCGGTCGTGCTGTTCTACCACCTGGACGGCGCGTACTGCGACGCCGCCGAGGACGCCACCGCGTTCAGTGGCGGCCGGACCAAGCGCTACGCCATGTTCGCCATCGCGGTGTCCCCGACGGCCGAGGGGCTGGAGCCGGAGCGGGCCTGGGTCCGCTCGTTGTACGACGCGTTGCTGCCGCATGCGCTCGGCATCGGCGTCTACGTGAACGGCCTGACCGACAAGGACGAGGCGCGGCTACGGGCGTCGTACGGCGCCAAGTACGACCGGCTGGTCGAGCTCAAGCGGAAGTACGACCCGGACAACGTGTTCCACCGGAACCAGAACATCAAGCCTGCTTGAAGGTTGCCTTGAGCCCGGCCGAGGATGATGCTGCCTGGAGGGGATGCTGTCACCGCGGATCGTCCTGGTCCGCGGTGAAATCCGAGGGGAGGCGGCAGCATGACTCAACTTGCCGACAGTGGCATCGGAGACCTGCGAAGAGTGATCGGAGGGACCGTTCTCGCTCCTGATGATCCCGGCTACGACGACGCACGACGGCTGTGGAACGCGGCCATCGACAAGCGCCCGGCAGTGATCGCCCGGTGCCGGAGCGCAGCGGATGTCAGCGCGGCGATCTCGTTCGCGCGCACACATGGCCTCGAGATCGCGGTCCGCGGCGGCGCGCACAATCCGGGCGGCTCGAGCGCCGTCGACAACGGGCTGATGATCGACCTCAGCCTGATGAACCAGGTGACGGTCGACCCGGTGGCGAAGCGGGCCTGGGCCGGCGGCGGCGCTCTCCTCGGACAACTCGACGCGGCCGCACAGGCCCATGGCCTGGCGACACCCGCGGGCATGGTCAGTCACACCGGCGTCGGCGGGCTCACCCTCGGCGGCGGGATGGGCTGGTTGTCCCGGAAGCACGGGCTCAGCATCGACAACATCGTTTCGGTCGAAATCGTCACCGCGGACGGGCAGATCCGGCGCGCTGCCGAGGACGAGAGTCCCGACCTCTTCTGGGCCGTCCGTGGGGGCGGCGGCAACTTCGGCGTGGTGACGAAGTTCGAGTTCCGGCTGCACGAGGTCGGGCCGATCATCCAGTTCGGCCTCGCGTTCTGGGATCTCGACCAGGGCGCGGAGATGCTCCGGATGGCGCGTGAGGTGATCGCGAAGCTCCCGGACGAGGTGAACGTGGTGACCGGAGCGGTGAGCGCTCCGCCCGCACCGTTCGTACCCGCGGAGTACCACTTCCGGCCCGGGTACGCACTGATTGTCATCGGCTTCGGGTCGGCCGAGGAGCACGCACAGGTGATGGACGAGATTCGCGTGGCTCTGCCACCGCTGTTCGAGTTCGCCGGCCCGATGCCCTACACGGCACTGCAGCAGATGCTGGACGAGGCGAACGCCTGGGGGTTCCACGCCTACGACAAGGGTGTCTACCTCGACGACTTCACCGACGAGGCGATCCAGACGATCACTGAGCACGTGCCGCTCAAGCAGTCGCCCGGGTCGGTGGTGTTGTTCTATCGCCTGGACCAGGCGTACTCGAAGGTTCCGGACGACGCCACCGCCTTCAGCGGCAGCCGGGCTCCCGGATACGCGGGGTTCATCATCGCGCTCTGCCCGACACCGGAGCTGCTCGAGCAGGACCGGGCCTGGGTCCGGTCGTTCTGGGACGCGCTGGTGCCGTACAGCCGTGGGATCGGCAGCTACGTGAACGCGATCAGTGACCCGGTCGCCGACGAGCGGGTCCGGGCCTCCTACGGCGCGAAGTACGACCGGCTGGCCGCGATCAAGGCGCAGTACGACCCGGACAACGTGTTCCACCTCAACGCGAACATCAAGCCGGCCTGAGGTACGTCTCCGGTACGCCGAGGTGCTCGGCGTACCGGAGTTCCTCAGATCGAGGCGGCGCCGTCGACGACCAGGACCTGGCCGTTGATGTTGGTGTTCTCGAGCAGGAGCATCCGGACCACCGGTACGACGTCGTCGGGCTCGGTCAGGTGGCCGGTCGGCGTACGGCGGACGATCTGGTCGAGCTGGGTCTGGCCGAGGACCGCGGACATCTCCGAGGCGAAGAACCCGGGCGCGACCGCGTTGGCCAGCACCCGGCCGCCGAGCTCGCGGGCGAGTGAGCGGGTCGCCGCGTCCATGCCGCCCTTGGTGGCCGAGTACGCGACCAGGCCCGGGTAGCCGCGCTGCGCGCAGATCGAGGTGACGTTGACGATCCGGCCCTTCAGGCCCTTCGCGAGCATCCGGCGCAGCACGAACCGAGTCAGGATCAACGGCGACGTCAGGTTGGTCTGGATGATCTCGGCGAGGTGCTCGGGTTTCGTGTGGACGTGCAGCGAGTCCTGACCGATGGCGGCGTTGTTGACCAGCCCGTCGATCGGGCCGAGCGTGGTTTCCACCGCGCGGACGAAGGCCTGGCCGGCCTCGGCGTCGTTGACGTCGACGGAACCGTGGTGCAGGTGGTCCGGGTACTTCTCGCCGAGCGCGATCAGCTCGGGCGTCACGGTCCGGGCGAAGGCGCCGACCTTCACCCCGGCGGCGAGCAGGTCGCCGACGATCGCCAGCCCGAGGCCGCGGGAGCCACCGGACACCAGGACGACGGACGAGGGCGGGACCGGCGTGGACTCAAGGGTGGGATCAGACGTCACTCTTCAGCGTCTCTTTCTGCGGGATCTCGTCGAGGAAGCGGATCCGTCGCGGTACGCCGTAGTCCGGCAGCCGGCTCGAGCACCACTGGACCAGGTCGGCGTCGGTGATCGGCCCGAGCGCCGGGTTCGGGACGACCTCGGCGGCCACCATCCGGCCGACCAGCGGCGCCTTGCGGGCGAAGACCCGGGCCCAGGACACCCCCGGATGCCCCATCAGCACGTTGCGGACGATGCCGGCCGACACCTTCGACCCGCCGACGTTGATCTCGTCGGAGTCCATCCGGCCGGTGATCAGCACCCGGTCGCCGGCGAACTCGACCCGGTCGCCGGTGTGGACCGCGCCGACCAGCCCGGCACCGTGGTGCGGCGAGCGGATCACCAGTTCGTCGCCGTCAACGGACAGGACCGGGCGATCCGGATCGGGGGCGCGGTCCAGCCACGCGCGCGGGAACCCGGCCAGCCCGTCGTGCACCACGATCGACGCACCGACCTCGGACGACGCGTAGATCCAGGAGATCCGGGCCCTCGGGAAGATCTCCCGCAACTGGTCGAGGATCGCCTGGTCCACCGGTTCTCCGCCCAGCGTGAGCTGCTCCAGCGGTACGGCGGCCAGCGCGTCGGCGTCCCGGTAGATCGCCTGACGCCAGAACGTCGGCGTACCCGAGGCGGCGGTGACACCGTGCTCGGCGGCGATCGACGGCCAGTCCTCGAGCTCGTCCGGCTCGATCACGACCAGGCCCTGGTCGGCGTGGGTCAGTGAGAGTGTGACGACCTGCCACCAGGCATAGGTGCCCGGGGAGTACGGGAGCAGCCAGGTGCGCGGCGGCTGGTCGCCGGTGACGGTGGTGAGGGACTCGAGCGTGTGGCCGATCCGCTTGGGACGGCCGGTCGAACCGGAGGTGAGCAACCAGACGCGGCCGGATTCCTCGACCCGCTTGAGCTTGGCCGGCCTGACCTCACCGTCGGGCAGCACCACGGTGAAACCGGACTCGCCCAGTTCCTCGCGCATCAGCTCGTCGACGCGAGTGCTGGTCGCGACCAGGAGCTCGGTGCCGTGGACGGCATGGTGGCGGAGGGCCGCCAGCGCGTCGGCACCGCTGTCGACCAGGACGGCGGCGGGTGAGGGCAGTTGCGGAAGCTTGTGCAGCGTCCGCCAGGTCAGGCGCTTCCCGGTGACGACCACGGTGTTGTCGTCACCGATGAGAGCGGTGGTCCGGCGCCGCGTGCTCACGCCGACTGGAGCTGCTCGATGAAGTCCAGCACGTCGCCGACAGTGGCGATCCGGCGCAGCCCGGGGGCATCGAAGTTCAGCTCGTCACCCAGCTCGTCCTCCACCCGGAGGGCCAGCTCGGAGAAGTCCAGCGACCGGAACCCGATCTCGCGGAGATCGGCGGTGTCGTCGCCCGGCAATGTCTTTCCCTGCGCCGTCATCACCTCACCCATCAACTCCCTGATCCTGCCGCGTGCTACCGAACCCATGAGGCCAAAGCCTAGCTGGTGCGATCACCGGCTCACGGGGGCTCCGGTGGCCGACTGACCGGCCGGCGCCCGGGCGAACCGTCTGACGTGGGAGGTTACCGAGTGTAAAAGGGATCTTCCGCCCGGTAAACGTCTCACCGCCTGCGGGCGCGACTCCCCCGGCTCATAGACTTCTGCGGTGATCACACCAGGCCGGCGACGCAAACGCATGCCCGCCGGCCGGGGAAGGCGACTGGCCCCTGGCCGTGGCGCCCGGGTCGCCGCGATGGTCAGTCTGCCGGTGCTGCCGCTGGCCTGGTTCGTCGCGTTGCAGGAGCACCCGCCGTGGATGCCCGGCGCGTATCTCGGCTACCTCCTGGTGGTCATCGTCGTACCGGGCACGATGTTCTGGCGGCGGCTCACCGGAGGCACCGGCTGGTTCACCACCGACGTCGTCCTGGGTACGGCGTTCGGACTGGCGGTCGAGGCGCTGTTCTACCCGATCGGAATGGTCTTCAGCATGCCGTTGGCGGCGCTGCTGATGCCGACGCTCGCGTTCGGCATGTATCGCGCGTTGCCGCGGCGGAAGCTGCCTGAGCGGCCGACACCGTGGTGGGCGACAGCCGGCGTGATGGTGGTGGTCGGTGTCGCGGCGGCGTGGTTTGTGCGGGTCGGGTCGCGATTGATCCCGCTGAACGGACCGACCGCGTTGCGGCCGAATTCGGACGCGCCGCACAACCTCGCACTGGCCGCCGAACTGACGCACCATTTCCCGCCGAAAGTCCCGTACGCCGATGGCAAGTGGGTCACCAGCCACTGGGCCGCGTACGACCACATCGCCTCGTCACACTGGATCACCAGCATTCCGCTCGACGTACTGACGCACCGGATGGTGCCGTTCGCTCTGATCTTGCTGACTGTGCTGGGAGCCGCCGCGGTCGGCATGCAGCTCACCGGCCGGGCCGTCGCCGCACCGATCGCGGCCGGCCTCACTGTGGCCGCAGGCGATCTTGCTGCGTGGCCGTGGACGGTGTCGGACCGGCTGTTCACGGACAGTCCGTTCTCGCTTGGTCAGCTGACCAATCCGCCGCAGGCTTTCTCCACTGTGCTGTTGCTGCCGCTGATAGCGGTCACTGCGTTGCTGCTACGGCGCAAGCCCGGTCAGACGCGTGCACAACTGTTCGGACTGTTCGTTGCTGCCGGAGTGCTCATCGCAGCGCTTGCACTGACGAAGGCGACCACACTGCCCGTATACGCCGCCGGGCTGGCTGCGGCGTGGGTCTACCTGACTGTCCGGGCCGGTCGGCTCAACCTGCGCGCGCTGGTCCTTGGTGTGGGCGTTGCCGGTGCCTATTCTCTGGTGTTCTTCCTTGTACTGCGTGGTTCTCAGTCGAGCGTGTTGTTCGACCCCGGTGCGACGTTCGAGCGGATGGCAGAACGCATGGGCGGTGGCCGCTCGGCAGCCGCGGTGATCGCTGCGGTTGTAGTGGTCGGTTGGCTGATGCCTGCTGTTGGCGCCCTGCTGATCCGGCGACGGCTCCCACGCGATCCCATGCCGGTGTTCCTCGTCGTCGGCTTCCTGGCTGCGCTGACGGCCGCTTCCTTGTTGTACGACGACGGCCAGGCGCAACTCTTCTTCGTCCGCACTGGATTCATCTACGGCGTGTTGCTGGCTACCTGGGGGCTCGGGTCGCTGGAGCGTCGTCAGTTCTACGTGGCCGCGATCGCACTACTCATCGGAGCTGCGGCGATCTACTGGGGTCGCTACCGGTCGCCCGAGTCATGCACCGGTCCTGAGTGTTTCGCACAGCCGTTGGCGGTGGCTCTGGTCATTGCGGTACTCGGCATCGGCGTCTTCGGGCTCCTTCTGCGTGGATCACGTCGTACCTGGGCTGTCATCGCGGTGGCGGTCCTCCTGGGTACGACGGTGTCCCCGACGGTGGTGTCGTTGCGTGAGTTCGCCCAGCCGCCGTTGACGGAGTACGAGTCGATCGCGCCCGGTGGCATGGAGGCGGCGCGGTTCATCCGGCGGAACTCCGGGTCGAACGACCTGATCGCCACCAACCTGCACTGCCATCGCCCTCGCGCGTCTCACTGCCTGACTGGTTCGTACTGGATCGCCGGATACGCCGAACGGCGGGTGCTCGTGCAGGGGTGGGCGTACAAGACCCGAGTCGACGACACCTATCCGGACGGCGTGCAGAGCAGCTACTGGGACCAGGAGAAGCTCCGGCTCAACGACCAAGCGTTCACTCAGCCGACGCGCGACGTACTCGAAACCCTGCGGACTCGGTACGGCGTCCAGTGGTTGCTGCTCGACGAACGCGTCAGCGCGCCGCCGAAGAACCTGGACCGACTCACCGATCTGCGCTTCCACTACGGGACCGTGCGGGTCTACCAGCTGTACCCGCCACCGCCGGCGAACCCGTTCCCGCCGACCACCACTCCGACCGGCTCGCCCACCGGCTTCCCCACTCCGACGCCGTCGTCACCGGGTCCGACCTTCCCGAGCCAGACCTTCCCCACCCAGACGTTCCCAACGCCGACGGGCAGCCTCCCGACACAGAGCTTCACGCCGAGTCTGGCGCCCGCGACGTTCCCCACCGGCACCCTCCCGGCGCAGCTCACCACTACGCCGGGATTCCCGAGCCCCTGAGCGTCAGCGCAGGGACACCGCCGGGATGGGCACGCTCTGGTTCGAGAGCCGGTCCAGCGCGGTGACGGTGTACAGGTACGCCTTGCCCGGCGTCGCCGTGGTGTCCAGGTACGACTCGGTCGAGCGGATGGTGGCGATCAGGTTGCGGGCGTCGTTGTCCGGGCAGTGGTCGCCACCGGCGAGTTCACGACGATAGACGGCGTATGACGTGGTGTCGGACGATGTACGGCGCCACGTGAGCTGCACGCCCTCGTTGGTGCGCGTGGCCCGGACGGCGTGGACCGGCAGGGGTGCACGCGAGTCCAGCGACGGCATGGCGGGGATGAGCGCCGGCCGCGTGTACCAGGTGTTGTTGAGCAGTGTGGTCGCGCCGAGGCGGTCGGCCCGCACGTCCTTGGCGGAGAAGTAGACGTTGCCCTTCACCTCGGGGATCGTGCTGTCGAACGCCAGGTGGTCGCTCAGCTCCTTCGGGTCCGACCAGTCCGGCGACTGGGTCGACGTACCGACCTTGTACGTCGCCTCACCGATGTAGAGGTGTACGTCGGTGCCACGCACCTGGTCGGCCCACCACGGGACGAGCTTGTTGTAGTCGGCCGGGGCGAACCCGCCCGCCCAGTAGACCTGCGGGACGATGTAGTCGATCCACTCCTCGCGGACCCAGCGCCGGGTGTCCGCGTACAGGTCGTCGTACGTCTGCGCACCGGCGGTGGTGTCGGAGCCCTCCGGGTCGGTGGCCTTGTTGCGCCAGACCGCGAACGGCGAGATGCCGAACTTCACCCACGGCTTCGCGGCCTTGATCCGCTGCTGCAGCTCCTGGATCAGCAGGTTGATGTTGTTCCGCCGCCAGTCGGCCAGCGTTGCGAAGCCGGCGCCGTACTGCGCGTACGTCGCCGCGTCGTCGAAGACCTGGCCGGCCACCGGGTACGGGTAGAAGTAGTCGTCGAAGTGGACGCCGTCGATGTCGTAGCGCGTCACCGCGTCCATGATCGCGTCCTCGACCAGCTTGCGGGCCGCCGGGATCCCGGGGTTGTAGTAGAGCTTCCCGCCGTACGTGACGACCCAGTCCGGGTGCTGCCGCGCCGGGTGCTCGGGGACGAGGGCGCTGAGGTTCGTGCCCATCGAGAGCCGGTACGGGTTGAACCAGGCGTGCAGTTCGAGGTTGCGCTTGTGCGCCTCGGCGACGGCGAAGGCGAGCGGGTCGTAGCCCGGGTTGCCGCCCTGCTTGCCGGTCAGGTACTGCGACCAGGGCTCGATCGTGGACGGCCAGAACGCGTCCGCCGTCGGGCGGACCTGGAGGATCACCGCGTTGTGGCGCTGGCGGACCGCGTCGTCGAGCCAGCCGATCAGCTCGGCCTGCTGCTGCGCCGCGGACAGTCCGGTCCTGGACGGCCAGTCGATGTTCACCACCGACGCCACCCAGCTCGCCCGGAACTGCCGCAGCGGTGTGGCCGGGTTGGGCGCACAGCGTGCGTCGTCCGCGGGTGCGGGCGTGGCGGACGCCGTACCGGACAGACCAGTCAGCAGCAGACCTGCCGTCACTCCGAGAACGCCCATGGCTCGCCAGACTTTCATGTCACTCTCCAACTATGTGCAGTGGTGATCTCGAAAGATGTTTACACATCAGGACCCGGGAGAGAAGACGCTAGGTTAGGTCCATGCTGCGCGCCGCCACCGAACACGACGTCGACACGATCCGGCGGTTGCGGAACCAGCAGGCCAATCGTGACGTGAGCATCACGTCACACGAGATCAGCGCGGACGAGCACGCCGCCTGGTGGGCCAAGGCCTCCGTCGATCCCACCCGCCGGGTGCTTATCTACGAACGCGCCGGTACGACGGCCGGCGTCGTGAACTTCTTCGACATCGAAGGATCCACCGCCGCCTGGGGGTTCTTTCTCGACGCCGACGGACTCGCCGAGCGGGGTGAGACGTTGCCGGCCTGGATCGAGGTGATGCGTGAGGCGACGTCGTACGCGTTCGACGAACTCGGCGTCGAGGTACTCACCGGCGAGGTGCTGGAGCACAACACCGTGGTCCGGCAGATGAACCGGCGGTTCCGCTTCACCGAAGGCACCCCGCAGATCCGGTACGCCGACGGGCGCGAGGTCACCGTGATTCCGATCAGCCTGCGCAAGCAGGACCGCAGACAGGGGAAGTGAATGAGCACCATCCAGATCGGCGGAGTGCCGGTCGGGCCGGACCACCAGCCGTTCGTCATCGCGGAGATGTCGGGGAACCACAACGGCGATCTCGAGCGGGCGAAGGACATCGTCCGCGCGGTGGCCGAGACGGGTGCGCAGGCGCTGAAGCTGCAGACGTACACCGCGGACACGATGACGCTCGACGTCGACCTGCCGGCGTTCCGGCTGCCGGTCGAACACGAGCTGTGGAGCGAGGCCCGGCTGTACGACCTCTACGCCGAGGCGCACACGCCGTGGGAGTGGCACGAGCCGCTGTTCGAGCTCGCCTCCTCGCTCGGGTTGGTGGCGTTCTCCTCGGCGTTCGACCAGACGGCGATCGACTTCCTGGAGAAGCTCGACGTCCCGGCGTACAAGGTCGCCTCGAACGAGATCGGCGACCTGCCGCTGGTCCGCGGGATGGCGGAGACCGGCAAGCCGATCATCATCTCCACCGGGTCGGCCACGCTGACCGACATCGACGCCGCGGTCCGCGCGGCCCGGTCGACCGGCAACGAGCAGATCATCGTGCTGTCCTGTACGGCGAGCTACCCGGCGCCGCCGGAACAGTCCAACCTGCGCGCGATCCCGGTCCTCCGCGACGCCCTCGGCGTCCAGGTCGGGCTGTCGGACCACACGATGGGTATCGGCGCCGCGGTCGCGGCCGTCGCCCTCGGCGCGACCGTGATCGAGAAGCACGTGACGCTGAACCGCGTCGACGGCGGCGTCGACGCCGCCTTCTCGCTCGAACCGCAGGAGCTGGAGTCCCTGGTCGAGAACACCCGCATCGCCCAGCTCGCCCTCGGCCAACCGATCATCGGCCCCAAGCAGGCCGAGCAGAACGTCCTGCGCTTCCGCCGCTCCCTCTACGTCACCCAGGACGTCAAGGCCGGTGACCTGATCACGCCCGAGAACGTCCGCTCCATCCGCCCCGCCGGCGGCCTGCCCCCCGACCTCTACCCCCAGGTCGAAGGCCGCCCCTTCCGCACCGCCGCCAAAGCCGGCACTCCCCTGACCTGGGACCTGCTCTGAGATGACCCGGTACCTGTTGTTTCCGGGGCGGCATCATGTGGTGACTCGGTTTCAAGCCGGCTTTCTGCGGGAGCACGCCGGGGACAGGACGGTCGTGTGGGCGGTGACGTCGGCCAATCACCACATGACCAAGCGGAATCCGGTCGGGTTCGATCGGCGGGAGGCGGCGATCGAGCGGTTCAGTGTGCTGGAGGGGATCCGGTCGATCGTCGTCGGGGTGGTGGACACCCGCCCGACGGACGAGTTCGCCGAGGTGACCGTCAAGGCGATCGAGGCCGGGACGGATGATCTCGTCCGGCTGACGCCGTCCAACACTCTGGTGGCGTGTTCGACACCTGAGGTGAGCAAGCTGTACGAGCAGCTCGGGTACGACGTGATCGGCGTCGAACCGCCCGGTGTGGCGCGACCGTGGGACGTGCTGCTGATGATTGCCGCAGGCAATGCCCAGTGGCGTGAGCTGGCGCATCCGGCGACCGCGGACGTGTTCGAGCGGTACGGCCTGGACGCCCAGATCGTCCGCTGTGTGAACGATCCGGTGGTCGGCGACGACGGCGGACTCACCACCACGCGGGACTACAAGACGTACGCCGACGCGTTCGAGACCGCGGCCGACCGGAAATGGCAGCAGATCAAGGACTTCGTGCAGCCGGGCCGCATCCTCGACATCGGCTGTGCGACCGGCGCGACGCTCCAGCTGATCGACGCGGACCCGCGGTTCCACGAGTCGGACCTGATCGGCGTCGAGGTCGCCCGCCACCTGTACGCCGAATGCGTCCACAAGAAGGAACAGGGCCTCTTCGACAACCCGAACGTCTACTTCTACCAGCGCAACATGCTCGGCTCGGCCGTGTTCCCGCCGCGCTCGATCCACACCACGCTGACCCTCGCGCTCACCCACGAGATCTGGTCGTACGCCGACGGATCCCGACCGGACACGGTCCAGCGTTTCGCCGACGCGCTCTTCGCGCACACCGCACCCGGTGGCGTCTGGATCAACTCCGACGTCTGCGGCCCGGCCGAGCCGGATCGGCCCGTCGTCCTGCGACTGGACGACAGCGACGGCACCAACCCGGCCGGCGTCACCGACCTCGAGTCGCTCGACGACCCCGCCTCGTACGTGAGCCGGCTCTCCAACCGGGCCCGGTTCTTCCAGTTCGCCCACGACTTCCGGCGCAACGCGAGAGTGCCTTTCGAGTACGACGTACGCGGCGACGGGCTGGTCCTGCGGCTGGCCGACGCGATGGACTTCCTCACCCGGAAGGACTACGTGGACAACTGGCTGAGCGAGACGCACGAGCAGTTCTGCGGCCTGAACTTCGCCGGCTGGTCCGCGGTCGCCGAGCGGGCCGGGTTCAGCATCGACCCGGCGTCGAAGGCCTGGCGCAACGACTGGGTCGTCGACCACCGCATCGCGCCGGTCGCATCGCTCAGCTCCCTGGACGGTGACCCGATCGACTGGCCGGACACGCACCAGCTGCTGGTCGCGCGGCGCTGATCACCGCACCTCGACGTGCAGCGTCCCCGCATGCGGCTGCACGACCAGGACCTCGCCACCCCGCGTGATCGTCAACGGCAACCGGCTGGAAAGGAACGGGTCGCACTGGACGGCGTGCGCGGCGCCATGAGGTGCCGTAGCGAACAGGATCCAGTCCATCGGACCTGCCTCGGTCAACGCGCCGGCGTCCACCACCGCCGCCCAGCCGTCGTCGGAGACGGTCCGGCGGCACGGTACGTCGACGTGTTCGTCGGAGCCGGCCAGGTACCGCCGCCAGCTGAACTCGACGTCACCCCAGTCCGGCCCACGGACGACCAACATGTTGCCAGCAGCAACAGCAGAAGTGGCGGTCGTCCGGATCGGCGACTCGTGCAGGTTCACGTACCCGCCGGTCGACCGGGTCAGCATCACCACCCGGCCGCCCTCGGCATGGGAGACGAGCCGGTCGCCGGCCGTCCACAGCAGCACCTGCTCCCGGCCTTCGGGACCGCGGATCCGGAACGCCCGTGTGGTCCGCTGGGTGAACGGATCGTCGGGGTTCGTCTCCTCGAGGATCGGCCGGATCGGTAGCCGCGCGGTGAAGTCGCGGCCGTCGACCTCGAGCGGAACCTCCTCCTCACCACCCGCCAAGGGCCGCGTGACGAACAGGGACGGATCGTCGAACGACGACCGGCCGTGCAACACGAGCGCATCCGGCGTCTGCTCGACCGACGTGAGCCGGCAAGGATCCGCCAGCCCTCGCACGGCGAAACGACCGTCCGGGCCAGGACCCGGCTGAATCCAGGTGGTCTCGTCGATCCACGCACCCGGCGGCCACCCAGGGCTTCCCGCGCGTTGCCCGCGCAGCACGTCACGGCGCCGAACCCGCCCGGACGTCATCCGTACCTCGAAGTGCGCCGGAGCCGTCGTACACCGGGCCAGCAGGTCGCGCCGCAGCCGCACCTCGAACCCGACCAGACTCTCCTCGCCACGCAGGTCTGTCGCGGCCGAGCGCCGTACCTGCAACGGATACGCCCGGCCGGCGATGACGAGCGCGATCCGGAGACTCGACGAGCGATCGGTCGGCAGATGGCTGATCTCTGCGGTGCCCTTGACCGACAACTCGCCGTCGATCCATGCGACCTCGCGGACACTCGTCGCCAGCGTCAGGTCGTCGTCGGTCGCCCGATACAGCTCCTGCGGTACGGCGGGCTCGCCAAGGCCTGGGTAGTCGAGCAGCCACCGCCGACCTGGGCGAGGGACCGCGCGGACGCCGTCCAGTCCGCCCTCGTCGCGGAACACAGCCAACCGCCGGAGCAACTCGACGTCGCCCGCCCGTAGCGCGGCGTACTGCAAGCGGTCGAACCGAGAGGCGCCGTCGAGCACCGTCTCGTCGAGCCGATCGATCAGCCGGCGGGCCAGCTCGACGAGCTCCTGCTCCTCCTCGTCCGGCACCGTGGCAAAGGCGGTCAGGACGGCGAGCAGGTCGATCTGAGTGAAGTGGGCGTGCACCCGCCGGCGAACCTCGGGCAGCGCATCCTCGACCTGGTCCATCACCAGGCCGGCCGAGACCACCCGGTCGCGCAGGTTGCCGAGCTGGAACTTCTGCTGGGTGATCGAGTCGCCCGACTCGCGCTCACGCCAGTAGTACACGGGGGCGGCGAGCATGTCGACGGTGACCGCGTCGAGGTGCGCCTTGAGGGTGACCGGATAGTCCTCGTAGCGGATCGCCGGGAAGCGGTAGCCGTACTCGTCCCAGAACGAGCGGCGGTACACCTTGTTCCAGATCATCCGGTCCAGCACGAGATCGGGCGTCTCGGAGATGTGCGTGGCGAACCGGTCGGCGGTGAACGTCTGGGCGTGCAGCCACGACGGCCGGACGCCGTAGCTGTTGTTGAAGCGCCGCGCGTTGCCTCCCGCGAAGTCCGAGCCGGTCCGGTCCAGCGCCCGGATCAGCAGGCCGAAGCCGTGCCGGGTGACCAGGTCGTCGCTGTCGACGAAGGCGACATACTCCCCGGCGGCGTGTTCGACGCCGGTGTTGCGAGCGGGTCCGAGACCGGCGTTGTCCTGTTGCACGAGCCGGAACCGGTCGTCGCGGGCGCAGAACTCCTTCGCGACCACCGCACTGTCGTCGAGGGATCCGTCGTCGACCAGGATCGCCTCGAAATCGGTCCAGGTCTGCCGCTGGATCGAGTCCAGACAGTCCCCGAGGTACTCGCCCACGTTGTAGAACGGCACCACCACGCTCAATCGCGGAGTCATCATCGCCTGCGCAGGCGCCGGGACACCTTGCGGGCGACCACCCGCGGCTTGCGGAGCTGGGCGGCGTGGAAGATCACCCGGGAGAGGGCGTACGTGCGCGACCCGCGGATGCGCTCGTGGTCCGCGGTCAGCTTCTGCAACTGGGCGCGAAGCTCGCGGATGCGGTTCTCCCGTGTCTTCATCGCCTTGTTGCGGAACCCGAGGGTGCGCTCGAGGCCGTAGACGTGCCCCTTCAGCTCGAAGAGCTCCTGCCGCGCCCGCTCGGCATCGGCCAGCGCGGTCCGTACGTCGGGGGCCTCGTGTTCATGAGTCCGGAGTACGGCGGCCAGCGCGGCGGCCAGCTCTTTGCCACGAGCAACATGGTGGGTGGACGCCGGTGGCGTGTCCGGAGAGGTCGCCTGGACCGGCTCCGGCGCTTCCACGCCGGACATGCTCATCCAGGCGGACACGAGGTCGTCACCCACCATCCAGGGCGGCCACGGGTGGCGCCGGTGCTGCCCGATCAGGCGATCGTGGAACCGGGACCAGGCCGCCGCGAGCAGATCGGTCGTGGCCGTCGGCTCCGCGGTCACCCACGGCGAAACCCCCTGGGAGAAGGTGTCTCCGTGCATGACGACGTCGTCCCACCGCAGTACGACCCGGGAATCGGTGACCCATTCTCCGAGGCGGGCGGCCAGTTCGCGGAAGGCAGGGACGTCTTCGGCGGCGGCCAACCGGACCAGGACGGACTCGACAGTCACACCACCGGGGACCTCAGCAGGTACGACGCTCGGATCGAAATGCAGGAGTCCGCCATCGGTCGCGGGCTCACCCGTGACGGCGGTGTGCCAGCCGGCCTGTGTCGGGTCGGCGGTGAGGACAGCCGCGCCGGTCTCGGCGTACAGGGCGTGTGGGCTCGTGGTGTTGCAAACGGCAAGCCAGCCGGTAGAGGTGGCTGCGAGGAGACCTGCGCGAGCCGCTGACTCGGCACCCTCGGAAGGGTGGGCCAGGAGTGGGACGTCCGCCGACTCCAGCGCCTCCAGGGCCAGATGGGTCGGGAGTTCGCCCGGGCGGGAGGTCGCGGCGACGTCCGCCGAGATCAGCGCTCGGGAGAAATCGGCGTACACCTGAGACGGCCACGGCAACGCCGCCTTGAACTGGTCCACAGACACCGGACGGGTGGGGTCGTCGTGCAGCGGTCGCCACTCGTCGTCGCCGTGGCGCTCGTGGGCCGGACGACTGTCCAGCAGATTCAGCAGGGAGAACTCGTTCTCGAGACCGAGTACGACGACCGCCTCGGGGGCGGCCAACGCGGCCAGAGCGTTCAGCCGCTCGGTCCAGCTGAGGTCGGCGCTGTCGTAACCGAGGACGCGATCGAGGCCGTCGGCCGCGACGATCACCTCGAACGGTCGCGACGCCAGACCGTCCAGCGCACCGGCGACGACCTGAAGTCGGTCGCCGAACTCCCCGGCCAGCTCCTCGGCGTCCGATACCGAGCGAACGAGCACGGTCGCGTCGGAGGTCCGGTCGGCGACGGCCGAGATCAGCTCGCGGGAGTGCGGGCCGACGATCAGGGTACGGCGGTCACCGGGGACCGTGTCGGCCAGCAGGGCCGCCAGGGCCGGACGGTGGACGGCGCGGTCGGTCCACGGCTGCATCTCGCCGAGGACCACCTGCAGGTCAGACACGCTCTCTCCAATCGAACAGCATTCGCAGTTCCGCGGGCGGCATCATCCACGGCCGGCCGAGTTCCAGGTCGGTGGTCGCCCGGGCCGCTTCCAGGTCGATCTCCTTGCCGAGCATCTCCGGCCAGAGCCGCTCGATCCGGCGCTGCCCACCGAACAAGGGGTTCTCGCCCTCCATCTCCATCGGGTCGCCGTACACCGCCGGTTCGCAGCCGGCCGCGACGCCGTAGAAGATCGCCGTCGACAACCGGTTCGCGGCGACCCGCTTGTGCCGGCGCAGTTCGTCCAGTTGCTTGAACAGGAACCGCCGGTCAGTCCCCTCGTAGGAGAACCCGCGCCGGCCGAACGACACCACGCGGAAGCCCGCGTCCTCGTAGTACCGGCGGACCTCGGGACGCTCGTACTCGGTGTAGTAGAGGCTGAACGTGACCGGCCCGGGCTCGGTCTCGCGGATCTCGTCGATCAGCCGCTGATGGTCGCCGTGGATCTTGCCGCCTTCCCACCCGTGGAAGAGGAACCACAGCGTGCCCGCACGCTCGACCGGCTCGGCCTCCTGCTCCAACTCCAGCAGGTAGAGGAAGGGTGCGCCGATGCTGTGGTAGTTCCGCCGGCCCAGCGCGTGCCCGCGCCGCCGCGGCGCGTCGCTCCAGGTGAACCGCCAGGCGCCGTCGTAGAACTCGTGCACCGGGTTCCAGCCACAGCCGATGTTCCAGCCGTGCTGGAGATATCCGCGCAGCCGCGGCGGGTGGTCGAAGTCGAAGCCCGCGTAACGGGACAGGATGTGCGCCTGGCCGTAGTAGTGATTGTGGTGATGCATCAGCGGACCTCCACGTGCAACGTGCCGGCATGCGGCCGTACGGCGAGTGAGTGCGCACCGCGCGCGATCGTCAACGGCAACCGGCTGCAGAGGAACGGCTCGCACTGCACGGCACGCGACGTGCCGTCGGCCGACGTCGCGAACAAGATCCAGTCCGCCAACGACGCCAACGGATCCACCGAGACCTGCACCGATTCGGGCGGGATCAACGCGTCAACCTCGACAGCCGCCGACCAGCCGTCGCCGGACGCGGTACGGCGGCACTCCACGTCCAGATGGTCGTCGGAGTCGGCCAGATACCGCCGCCAACCGAACGTGACGTCGCCCTGGTGCAGGCCCCGTACCACCAACAGATTGCCTTCAGCAACAGCGGCGGTCGCCGTCGTGCGGAGCGGGGACTCGTGCAGGTTCACGTACCCACCGGTCGACCGGGTCAGCGTCACCACCCGGCCGTCCACGGCGTGTGAGACGGCGGAGTCTCCGGCCGTCCACAGCAACACCCGGTGTTGCCCTTCAGGACCGCGGAGCCGGAGCACGCGCGTCGTCCGCTGACCGAAGGGGTCGTCCGGATTCGCCTGGGCCAGGATGTCCCGGATCGGCAGCCTCGCGGTGAAGTCGCGGCCGTCGACCTCCAGCGGAATCTCCTCCTCGCCGCCCACCACCGGCCGGGTGACGAACAGCGACGGATCGTCGAACGACGACCGGCCGTGCAACACGAGCGCGTCCGGTGTCTGCTCGACCGAGGTCAGCCGGCAAGGATCCGTCAGCCGCCGGACGCTGAACCACCCGTTCCTGCCCGGCCCGGGCTGGATCCAGCCGGTTTGATCGATCCACGCGCCTGGCGGCCAGCCGGGGCTCCCCGGCCCCTGCCCTCCGAGTTTCCCGCGCCGGCGTCGTCGTCCCGACCGCATCTGTACGTCGAAGTGCGCCGGCTCGGCCGTGCACCGGGCGAGCAACTCGCGGTCCAAGATGACCTCGAAGCCGACCGCCGTGGTGTCGCCGTGCAGGTCCAGTGCGTCGTACCGGCGTACCTGAAGCGGGTGTGCGGCGCCTTCGACGACCAGCGAGATCCGCAGGCTCGAGGACCGATCGGTCTCCAAATGCCTGATCTCGGCCGTGCCCTTGATCGACAACGACCCGTCGACCCAGGCCACCTCGCGCACACTCGTGGCCAGGGTCAGGTCGGTCTCCGCGACCCGGTACAGGCTCTGCGGTACGACGGCCTCGCGCAGACCCGGATAGTTGTAGTCGAGCTGCCTCCGCCGCCGCGGTCGGGGCACCGCACGAGCGCCACCGCGCAACCCGCCGGCATTCCGGAACACCGCGAGCCGCCGGAGCAGTTCGACGTCATCGGCCCGGAGAGCGGCGTGCTGGATCCGGTCGTACCGGTGGGTGGCGGCCAGGACCTCGTCGTTGAGCCGGTCGAGCAACAGGTGGGACAGCTCGACGAGGTGCTGCTCCTCCTCGATCGGCACCGAACCGAACGCGGACATCAGGGTGAGCAGGTCGATCTGGGCCAGGTGCGCGTGCACCCGCCGGCGAACCACCGGCAGGGCGTCCTCGACCAGGTCCATCACCATCCCGGCCGACACCACCCGGTCGCGGATGTTGCCGAGCTGGAACTTCTGCTGGGTGATCGACTCCCCCGACTCCCGCTCGCGCCAGTAGTAGACCGCCTGCGGCATCGTGTCGACGGTCACCGCGTCCAGGTGGGCCTTCAGTGCGACCGGGTAGTCCTCGTAGCGGATGGCCGGGAAGCGGTACCCGTACTCGGTCCAGAACGACCGGCGGTAGACCTTGTTCCAGAGCATCCGGTCCAGCACGAGGTCGGGGAACTCCGACACGTGCGTGGCATGCCGGACGCGGGCGTACGGCTGCCGGTGCAGCCACGACGGACGGACACCGAAGCTGTTGTTGAACCGCCGCGCGCCGCCGCCGGCGAAGTCCGAGCCGGTCCGGTCCAGGGTCCGGATCAGCGCCGCGAAACCGTGTCGGGAGACCAGGTCGTCCCCGTCGACGAACGCCAGGTACTCGCCGGACGCCTCCCGGATACCGGTGTCACGGGCCGGTCCGGGGCCCGCGTTCTCCTGCTGGATCAGACGGAAGCGGGGGTCGCGGGCGCAGAACTCCTTCGCCACCACCGCACTGCTGTCGGGCGAGCCGTCGTCGACCAGGATCGCCTCGAAATCGGTCCAGGTCTGCCGCTGGATCGAGTCCAGACAGTCACCGAGATATTCACCGACGTTGTAGAAGGGCACCACCACGCTCAGCCGCGGCGTCACTCCGGCAAAACTCCCCTCACTGCTGGCTAGCTGTGCCCGTCAAGGGCCCCCCAAAGCACTCACTACGTAGCGGCAACGAGGTGGACAGTCAGAAGGTTATGCACAGGTTCGAATCCGTAGCGGGCCCAGACACGCTGAATGCCGGTTTGGTGTGACGGAGTCGACACGACCAGCCGCCTCGTTGTGCAGGCGTCCTCGATCGCGGCGAGCAGGTGACCGTACCGGCCGCGGCCCTGTTCGGCAGGTACGACGCCGGCCAACTGGATCTCGGTCCATGAGCGCTGCTGGTCGACCGAGCCCAGCGCGAGCACCCGCCGGTCCGGGCCGCGCAGTACGACGGCACCGACCTCGGCGATCCGGCGCCGGGCCCACTCCTGACGACCCGCCAGCGCCTGGCCGCGGTCGAACATCGGGTTGGCGCAGTAGTGGTTCCCCGCGTCGCCGAACACGTCGGCGACCAGGTCGTCCACCAGTTCGTCGTCGGCCGACGGCTCCACCTGCGCGGTGAACCCGGCCAGCGGCGCCGGCCGGCGTCCCTTGCCGACCGGGAGGGACCAGTAGGTCACGGTGTCGGCCAGCAGCGCCTTCCGCGGCCCGTCGGCCAGCGCGGCGAACCAGGTGGTTTCGCGGGCCGGGTAGCGCAACACGATCACATCGGCCGTCGACTTCTCGACGGCGGACAACACCTCGGCGAGCGGAGTACCGGCGGAGGCGGACACGGACATCCGGTCGATCGAGACCCCGAAACGCTTCGCCGCGTCCACCGACGGTCGCACGGTCAGCTCACCGGCTTCGAGTGCGTCGTACCAACTCATAGGCCAGGGAGCTTAGTCGGTGTCCTTTGAGAAAGTGTGGTGTCCCGTGTCGTCGAGGCTGTCGTAGCCGACGAGGAACTGCGGACGGCGCTGACTCGACTGGAACAACCGGGCGACGTACTCACCGAGCAACCCCAGACACAACAACTGGATCGCGCCGATGATGCTCACCGCCAGCACCGTCGACGTCCACCCCGGGACGCTGCGCCCGGTCAGCTTGATGACCAACGCGCCCACCACGAACAGCCCCGACATCGCCCCGCCGAGGAGCCCCAGCCAGGTCGCCAACCTCAGCGGCGCGGCCGAAAACGCGGTCACACTGTCGAACGCCAGCCGCAGCATCTTCGACAAGTTGTACTTCGTCGTCCCCGCCGCCCGCTCCGCCCGCACATACCTCACCTCCGCACTGGGAAACCCCAGCCACGGAATCACCAGCCGAAACACCCGGCCATCCTCCGGCAGCGCATTCACCGCATCCACCACCCGCCGCGACACCAACCGGAAATCGGCCGCATCGAACGGAATCTCCTTACCCACCAACCGGCACATCAACCGGTAATACAGCCTGGCCGTCACCCGCTTCGCCCACG
>NZ_BAAGPM010000002.1:0-23112 GCF_054784135.1 Kribbella swartbergensis | reverse complement strand
GCGTTCGTCCTGAGCCAGGATCAAACTCTCCGTTGAAAAATATAGACAAACCAGCCAACAGGCCGGCGAGTCAACAACTAAAGTTGATCCTTCGAATCAGAAACAATCAAACTGACTTGAATCATATACTTCAAAGGAATCCGCCACAAACAAAGAACAACCACCACACCCAAACCACAAAGGATAAGAATGCGACAAGTCACTCAATGCCCATGAACGGGGTTAATGCATCTTTCGGCATTGACTTTCGGCACGCTGTTGAGTTCTCAAGAATCGGACGCACACCGCATCCTGACCTCTCGGCCGGGATCCCGGGGCAACCTGCGCTAACTTACCGGAGCAGATCCACCGAGTCAAGTCCCGATTTTTCTGATCCTCCACCCGCGTCTCAGCTACCGCCCCGGGTCAGACGACACGGTTCGGCTCAGCTAGCCTTGGGGGGTCTGGAGCGACCGGCCGCTCTCGCGTCCCGCGCCTCGCTCCAACAAGAAGAACATTACGTGGCTTCCAGGTGGCCGGTCAAATCCGTTCCCGGTGGGCAGGATCACACGGCTGTAATTTGCCTCGAGCACCCGCTCTGTGGAAGTGGAGCGGCCGGCGGCGAGGGATGCCGCAGGCACCTCGCAACCGCCGGCCGGAGCAAAGTCGTCCGGCCGAACCTCGACCAGCTCTTCGCACTCTCAGAAGCGTCAACCCGGGACTCAGCTACCCGCCGCCGACGCCAGAACCCCTGCAAACGAACGCTTCCCGCGCCGCAGGACCAGGACTCCACCCGGCAGCAGGTCATCGGTCCCCGGCACGTACTCGGCGTCCTTCACCTTCTCGTTGTTGAGGTAGCCACCGCCTTCGGCCACGGTCCTGCGCGCCGCCGACTTGCTGGCGACCAGGCCGGACTTCACGAGTAGGTCGCCGTACGTCGGCATGGGCTCGCCGGCGCCGAGTTCGACGTGGGGTGCTTCGCGGAGTGCGGCGACCAGCGTGGAGCCGTCGAGGGAGGCGAGCTCCCCCTGACCGAAGAGAGCCTTCGACGCCTCCTGGACTCGCCTGGTCTCCTGCTCTCCGTGCACCAGCGTGGTGACATCCTCAGCAAGCAGTCGTTGCGCCTCACGGGCTTGCGGACGCTCCGCGGTCGCCTGCTCGAGTGCGGCGATCTCCTCCGGTGTGCGGAAGGTGTAGAACCGCACCAGCTGCATCACGTCGCGGTCATCGGTGTTGAACCAGAACTGGTAGAAGGCGTACGGCGATGTCAGCTCCCGGTCCAGCCACACGGTCCCGGACTCTGTCTTGCCGAACTTGGTGCCGTCCGCCTTCGTCACCAGAGGCGTGGCGAGCGCATGAGCCTTGCCGGCCTCAGTACGACGGATGAGCTCCACACCGGCCGTGAGGTTGCCCCACTGGTCGCTGCCGCCGGTCTGCAGTGTGCAGTTGTAGCGCCTGTACAGCTCCAGGTAATCGAGTGACTGCAGCAGCACGTAGCTGAACTCCGTGTAGCTGATCCCCTGCTCCAGCCGGGCCTTCACGACCTCGCGGCCGAGCATCCGGTTCACCGGGAAGTGCTTGCCGATGTCACGGAGGAAGTCGAGGGTGTTGAGGTCCTTGGTCCAGTCGTAGTTGTTGACGATGCGACCGGGGTTCGGCAGGGCCGGGTCGAAGTCGATGAACTTCTCCACCTGGCCGCGAACCTTCTCGACCCACTGGTGTACGACGTCCTTCGGGTTCAGCACCCGCTCGGAGCTCTCCTTGGGGTCGCCGATCAGACCGGTGGCGCCACCGACGAGGCCGATGGGGTTGTGGCCGGCCAACTGGAGCCTGCGCAGCGTCAGCAGCTGCAGCAGGTTGCCCATGTGCAGGCTGGGCGCGGTGGGGTCGAAGCCGACATAGGAGGTGATCGGTCCGGCCGCCATGGCGGCCCGCAGGGCGTCGGGATCGGTGGAGTGCGCGATCAGGCCGCGGTTCTCCAGGTCGTCGAGCACCTGGGTGCGGCGTTCGGTCCCGCTGTCGGTCACTTGTCTCTCCTCGAGTACGTCGGTCGGCTACAAGTGTCCTGTATGTCGGTTACGACGGGTCCGGGCGGGTCAGGACGGCCTGCAGCTGTGGCCGGAGCGCGTGACCGTCGGGAGCGTGCACTGTGACGGCGTTGGGCCGGTGCGGGTCGTGGGCGCCCGGGTCCGCGTTGGGGACCGGTAGACCGTGTGACAGGACCTGCTCGGCCGGGGTGAGCTGGCGGATGCCGATCGCCCGTACGTGATCCGGGTGGGTCTGCGCGAAGTCGCCGTACAGCTGGGGATCGTGCTGGCCGTCGTCACCGATCAGGATCCAGCGGACGTTCGGGAACTCGGCAGCTAGCCGTCGCAGCGCATTGCGCTTGTGCTCCTGCCCGCTGCGGAACCAGCCCGTGTTGGTCGGTCCCCAGTCCGTGAGCAGCAGCGGACCTGCCGGGTACCCGTGCCGCGCGAGGAAGCGAGTGAGGGTGGGTGCCGTGTTCCATGCCCCGGTGGAGAGGTAGAAGATCGGCGCACCCGGGTGTTCGGCCAGGAGCTCGGTGTACAGCTCTGCCATGCCTGGTACGACGCGACGCGCCTGCTCATCGCGGACGAAGGTGTTCCAGGCTGCGATCAGCGGACGCGGCAGCATTGTCAGCATCACCGTGTCGTCGATGTCGCTGACCAGACCGACCGCGGCGTCCGGGTCGGGAACGTAGACGCGGCCGCGAGCCTCTCGCTCGCCGTGCACGCCCAGGTTGATCTCGTGCCAGCCCGGTGGCAGCACCACCGGGACGGTGAGGTCGACGAAGCCACCCCGGTCGGTCATGGCCTCGAACGTCTCCCCGCCCACGGTCACCGTCACCTTGACCTTGGTCGCCGGCGCGGTGACGAAGACGCGCCAGCCGCGCACCACCTGGTCCTCGTCGTACCTGGGCTGGCTGCGCGGGTCCCTGCTCAGTACGACGCGTGCCAGCACCCGGACGAACTGGGTGGTGCCGTAACCCACGTGCGGGATGATCCGCTCTCGCCAGCCGCGACGCCGCAGGATCGCCTGCACCCCGATGTTGAACCAGTCCTCGAGACGGGACGAGTAGTGCGGTCGGGCCATGGTCCGAACCTACCCGGACCTGGGGCCGCTACGCCTGCCGCCCCGGCGGCCCGGGATGACCTTTACCGAACTGCGGAACTCCTTTGAGAACTGTCGGCGGCGGCCTCTACGGTCTTCGCATGACACAGACCTCTGCCGCCCTCGGGATGTGCTTCCCGCGCACCTACCCCGCCGCCCTGGTGACCGACGTGGCCCGCCGCCTGGACCAGGGCGGTGCGGACGAGTTGTGGATCATCGAGGACTGCTTCTACACCGCCGGCCCGTCGCTGGTCTCCGCCGCGCTCACCTCGACCGAGCGGCTCACGGTCGGGCTGGGCATCGTGCCGGCGGTCGCGCGGACCGCTGCGGTGACGGCGATGGAGTTCGCCACTCTGGACGCGCTCGCGCCTGGCCGGTTCCTGCCCGGTATCGGTCACGGTGTGCAGGAGTGGATGGGCCAGATGGGCGTCCGGCCCAAGTCGCCGCTCACGGCGCTGGAGGAGGTCACCACCGCGGTCACCCGGCTGCTCGCCGGTGAGAAGGTCAGCTTCGAGGGCAAGACCGTCTACCTGCGGGACGTGCAGCTGGACGCGCCGCCGGCCGAGGTGCCGCCGATCCTGCTCGGCGTGATGGGTCCGAAGTCGATGGCGCTGGCCGGCCGGGTCGGAGGCGGGATCGTGCTGGCCGAGCCGGCGACTCCGGCGTACGTACGGCAGTCGATCGAGTACGCCGGTTCGCCCGAGGGCTTCGTGGTTGCGGTGTTCAGCGCGTTCTGCGTGCGCGACGACCGCAGGACGGCGTACGAGTGGACCGCGCCGTGGCTCGCGGAGCGGATCGACTACAACCACCCGGGGCTGAAGGCGCTGCCGTTCTACGACGACATGAAGAAGCTGTACGACGAGTCCGGCGCGGACAGCCTGGTCGGGATGCCGGCCGACTGGTGGACCGAGATCGGTGCGGTGGGAACGCTGGACGACGCGGTGGCGCACATCGAGGCGCTGGAGGCGGCCGGTGTGCACCACATCGGCCTGTTCCCGGATCCCGAGGTGGAACACGGGCTGCCGCAGCTCGAGCACGTGCTGGCCCTGGCCAACCGCTAGGTCCGGCGCTTGGGGACGTGCGGGCGGTACGGCGAGACCGTCGGGTCGTCCGGGATCCAGAAACGCCACGGGCGGTCGGCGGCTTCGCGGAGACCGACTCGTGGTCCGGTGGACGGCTCGCCGTCGAAGCCGGGGCCGGGGAGCAGCTGGATATGGGAGGTCTTGGACAGCAGGTCGACGCCGTTGTCGTCCCGGCCGATGCCGAGCGCGACACACATGCGGGCCGGACCGCGCGCGAGTTCCCGGTCCGGGTTCCCGTTCGCCCGCTTCGCGACCGGCCCTGGCAACACACCCGCCGACTCGGCACGGGACGCCCGCGCGCCAGCCGCCGCACGCGCGGTGACACCCGGCGACCGGGCCGCTGTCGGTGCGCCGCCGTTCGGGGTAGCGGCTTGGTTGAACTTGCCCGCCGGGGTGCTGGGCAGGCGCCGGGCGCGGGCGAGTTCGATGCCCTCGACGATCTCGCCGGCCCGCAGGAGGACGGCTGAGGGCTGTCCCTCCGGGCCGGCACTGACGTTCATGCAGAAGTGCATGCCGTAGGTGAAGTAGACGTACAGGAATCCGGGCGGCCCGAACATCACCGCGTTGCGAGCCGTCCGGCCGCGGTACGCGTGCGACCCGGGGTCCGAGGGACCGTCGTACGCCTCGACTTCGGTCAGCCGGACCGCGACCGTGCCCTCGTCCGTGGTGGAGCGCAGGACCATCCCGAGAAGGTTGGGCGCCACGTCGAGGACGGGCCTGGCGAGCAGAGAGCGACGGACAGGCATGCGCAGCACCCTAGGCGACAGAGCCCGGTCGAGGCTGCGCCGGGGCGTCCGGCGCGAGCCGCCGCCGAGCTCAGTCGCACCGCGTGATGCGCCGCTAGGCGAGCCGTTCCGCGTGCGCTGCGGACCGGGTGCGCAGTTCGGTCAGCTGCTCGGCCACCCGCTCCCCCGCCGTGCCGCCGCGGGTGTTCCGGGACGCCAGCGACCCCTCGACGGTCAAGACCGAACGCACGTCCGGTGTCAGCGACGGCGAGATCGCGGCCAGATCCTCGTCGGTCAGGTCCCACAGCTCGATACCGCGCCTCTCGCACTCCTGGACGCACGCGCCGGCCAGTTCGTGCGCGACCCGGAACGGCACCTTCTGCCGGACCAGCCACTCGGCGATGTCGGTGGCCAGTGAGAAGCCCTGGGGTGCGAGCTCCTCCAGCCGGGAGGTGTTGAAGCGCAGGGTCCGGATCATCCCGGTGAACGCGGGCAGCAACACCTCGAGGGTGTCGATGGAGTCGAAGACCGGCTCCTTGTCCTCCTGCAGGTCCCGGTTGTACGCCAGCGGCTGCGCCTTCAGCGTGGCCAGCAGGCCGCTCAGGTTGCCGATCAGCCGGCCGGCTTTGCCGCGGGCGAGCTCGGCGATGTCCGGGTTCTTCTTCTGCGGCATGATGCTCGACCCGGTCGAGAACGCGTCGTCCAGTTCGACGAACCCGAACTCCTTCGTCGCCCAGATGATCACCTCCTCGGCCTGCCGGGACAGGTCGACGCCGATCTGCGCGGTGACGAAGGCGAACTCGGCGACGAAGTCGCGCGCCGCGGTCCCGTCGATCGAGTTGGGCGACGAGTCGGTGAAGCCGAGCTCGGCAGCGACGTACTGCGGATCAAGGCCGAGGGAGCTGCCGGCCAGGGCGCCCGACCCGTACGGCGAGTCGGCGGCGACGCGGGCGTCCCAGTCGGCGAGCCGGTCGAGGTCGCGGATCAGCGGCCAGGCATGAGCGAGCAGGTGGTGCGAGAGCAGCACGGGCTGCGCGTGCTGCAGGTGGGTACGGCCGGGCATCGCGACACCGAGGTGTTTCTCGGCCTGCTCGGCCAGCGTGTTCACCTGATCGAGCACGAGCCGGCCGATGATGCGGCCGTGCTCGCGCAGGTAGCTCTTGAACAGCGTGGCGACCTGGTCGTTGCGGGATCGGCCTGCCCGCAGCCGGCCACCGAGCTCAGCGCCGAGCCGCTCGAGCAGACCGCGCTCCAGCGCCGTGTGCACGTCCTCGTCGTCCTCGGCGGGCAGGAACTTGCCCGCGAGTACGTCGTCCAGCAGCCCGTCCAGCCCGGCGAGCATCGCGGAGAGGTCCTCGTCGGTCAGCAGCCCCGCTCGGTGCAGCACCTTGGCATGCGCCTTCGAACCGGCGATGTCGTACGGCGCCAGCCGCCAGTCGAAGTCCGTCGACTTGCTCAGCGCCGCCAGGGCATCCGCCGGCCCACCAGCAAACCGGCCACCCCACAGGGCCGCACTCTCGGTCATTCGAGCATCCTCTCAACCCACCACAGCTGCGGTGGGACTTACTTGGGTTCGCGCGCGGCGAGGGACAGGAAGCGGCCGGCCAGGGCCGGGCCGCCGGTCGGATTGCGGGAGACGACCATGACGGTGTCGTCGCCGGCGATGGTGCCGAGTACGTCGTCCAGTCCCACGTGGTCGATCGCCGACGCGAAGTACTGGGCCGCACCCGGCGGGGTTCGCAGGATTACCAGGTTGGCACTGCCCTCGGCGGACACGAGCAGCTCGGACGCCACCCGGGCCAGCCGGGCTTCGAAGGCGGCGGCTTCACCGGCGCGCGGTGTCCGGTCGCCGCCCTCACCTGGTACGGCGTACACCAATTGGCCACTGGAGTCGCGGACCTTCACCGCACCGATCTCGACCAGGTCGCGCGACAGCGTCGCCTGGCCGACGACGAGCCCCGACGCGGCGAGCAGGTCGGCCAGCTCGGTCTGCGACCTGACGGGCTGCCGCCCCAGCAGGTCGACGATCCGCTGCTGCCGTGCCGTCTTCGTGGTCGGAACCGCGATGCTCATGACGAGAAGCTCCTTGCCAGCAGCCACGACATCAGCGCCTTCTGGGCGTGCAGCCGGTTCTCCGCCTCGTCCCAGACGACCGATTGTGGACCGTCGATCACGGCCGCCTCGATCTCCTTGCCCCGGTACGCCGGAAGGCAGTGCAGCACGATCGCGTCGGAACTCGCCTTCGACATCAGCTGCTCGGTCACCGCGTACGGCACGAACGGTGCCTCCCGCGCGGCGGCCTCGCCTTCCTGCCCCATCGACACCCAGGTGTCGGTGGCAACAACATCCGCGCCGTCCACGGCCTCGAGCGGATCCGCCGTCCAGGCGGCCGAGCCACCTGTCTCGGCTGCGATCTCCGCGGCCCGCGCCAGCACAGCAGGGTCCGGCTGATATCCGGAAGGCGATCCCACGACCACGTGCATGCCGGCGGTGACTCCACCCAGCAGGTACGAGTGGGCCATGTTGTTCGCGCCGTCGCCGAGGTACACGAGCTTCAGCCCGGCGGTCGACCCCTTGTGCTGGCGCACGGTGAGCAGGTCGGCGAGGATCTGGCACGGGTGGAACTCGTCGGTCAGCGCGTTGATCACCGGCACCCGGGAGACCGCGGCCATCTCTTCGATCCGGGTCTGCGCGAATGTCCGCCAGACGATCGCCGCGACCTGCCGGTCGAGCACCCTGGCGGTGTCCGCGATCGGCTCGCCGCGGCCCAGCTGCGACGTCTGCGCGTCGATGATCAGTGGTACGCCGCCGAGTTCGGCGATCCCGACGGCGAACGAGATCCGGGTCCGGGTCGAGGTTTTGTCGAAGATCACCGCGACCGTCTTCGGCCCGGCCAGCGGCTGGTGCCCGTGCCGGTCACCGGCCAGCTGCGCGGCCAGTGTCAGCACCTCGTCCTGCTCGACCGGATTCAGGTCGTCGTCCCGCAGGAAGTGCCTGCTCATGCCCCCTCCACCTGGTCCAGCAGCCCGGGGAGGGCCGCGACGAAACTGTCGGCATCAGCCTTGCTCAGGATGTACGGCGGCGCCAGCCGCAACGCGTCCGGGATCGGGTTGTTCACAACGAACCCGGCCTCCAGCGCGAGGGCCGCGACCCGGTCCGACACCGGCTTGGTGAGCTCGATCGCGAGCAGCAGCCCGCGGCCGCGCACCCCGGCGATCAGCGGATGGTCGAGCGAGCTGATGGACGACGCGAGGTGGTTGCCAACAGCATTCACCTGAGCCAGCAGCCCGTCCCGCTCGATCACGGTCAGCACCGCGAGCCCGGCGATCGCGGCCACCGGGTTGCCGCCGAACGTCGTGCCGTGGTTGCCCGGCTGCAGCAGGTCGGCGGCCGCGCCGAGCCCGATGCAGGCCCCGATCGGGATGCCCGCGCCGAGGCCCTTGGCCACGGTCACCAGGTCCGGAGTGATCCCGTCGCTCTCGAAGGCGAACCAGTTCCCGGTCCGGCCGACACCGGTCTGGATCTCGTCGATCCACAGCAGCGCGCCGTGCTCGGAGGTGATGCGCCGAGCCGCCTGCAGGTAGCCGGCCGGCGGTACGACGACGCCGTTCTCGCCCTGGATCGGCTCGAGGACGACGGCCGCCGTCTCGTCGTCGACCGCGGCGGCCAGCGCGTCGGCGTCGCCGTACGGGACGAACTCCACGTCACCCGGCAGCGGCGCGAACGTCTCCCGGTACGCCGGTTTCCAGGTCACCGCGAGCGCACCCATCGACCGTCCGTGGAAGGCGCCGACGGTGGACACGATCTTGGTCCGGCCAGTCCGCCGGGTGATCTTGAACGCGGCCTCGTTCGCCTCGGTGCCGGAGTTGGTGAAGAACACCTTGCCGGGGACATCGAAAAGGCCCAGCAGCTTCTCGGCCAGCGCGATCTGCGGTGCGGAGGCGAAGAAGTTCGACACGTGCCCGAGGGTGGCGAGCTGGCTGGTCACCGCGGACACCACGAACGGGTGGGCGTGGCCGAGGCAGTTCACCGCGAGCCCGCCGAGCAGGTCGAGGTACTTGTTGCCGTCGGCATCCCACAGGTACGCGCCCTCGCCGCGGACAAGCACCCGCTTCGGCGGCCCGAACGTGTTCATCAACGCACTCGAATACCGCTCGGTCAGCGCACTCTGCGTGCCGTCGACAGTCAGCAGTTCGGTCATGACGGAATCACCTGGGTTCCACTTCCGGCGTCGGTGAAGATCTCCAGCAGCAGCGAGTGCGGGACCCGGCCGTCGATCACGGTCGCCCGGGACACCCCGGACTCGACCGCGCGCAGGCAGGCCTCCATCTTCGGCACCATCCCGGACGCCAGCGACGGCAGCAGTTCGGCCAGTTCGGTGGTGTTGATCTGGGTGATGATCTCGTCGCTGTCCGGCCAGTTCCGGTAGAGCCCGGCCACGTCGGTCAGGACGACGAGCTTCTCGGCGCCGAGCGCGACCGCGAGGGCGGCGGCCGCGGTGTCGGCGTTGACGTTGTGCGCCTGACCGTCCTCGTCCGGGGCGATCGTCGACACCACCGGGATCCGGCCCGCGTCGATCAGGTCGATCACCGCCTCCGGCCGGACATCGACCACGTCACCGACCAGCCCGATGTCGACCGCCTCGCCGTCGACGATCGCGGTACGACGCTCGGCGGTGAACAGACCGGCGTCCTCGCCGGACATGCCGACCGCGAACGGGCCGTGCGCGTTGAGCAGGCCGACCAGTTCGCGGCCGACCTTGCCGACCAGGACCATGCCGACGACGTCCATCGCCTCCGGCGTGGTCACCCGCAGCCCGCCGCGGAACTCGCTGTCGATGCCGAGCCGGCTGAGCATGTCGCTGATCTGCGGACCGCCGCCGTGCACCACGACGACCCGCACCCCGGCGTACCGGAGGAAGACGATGTCCTCGGCGAAGGCGCGCTTGAGCTTGTCGTCGACCATCGCGTTGCCGCCGTACTTGACCACGACGGTCTTGCCGTGAAACTGCTTCAGCCAGGGCAGGGCCTCGGTCAGGACGGCGGCCTTCTCGACCGCGTCCGCATGACTGGTGCTCATGACGAGTACGCCGAGTTCTCTTCGACGTACGCGTGCGACAGGTCGGTGGTGAGCACGGTCGCCGACGCCGGGCCGGCGTGCAGGTCGATCACCACGTCGATCTCCTGCCCGCTCAGGTCGGCCTCCGAGCGGTCGACGCCCTTCCCGCCCGCGACGCAGATCGGCGCGCCGTTCAACGTGATGTCCAGCAACGACGGGTCGAACGCGGTGGGCGCGTTGCCGACCGCCATCGCGATCCGGCCCCAGTTCGGGTCGGAGGCGAAGAACGCGGTCTTGCACAGGTTGTCCTCGGCAACTACCTTGGCGGCGGCGACAGCCTCGGCCTCGGTGGCGGCACCCTTGACCGTGATGCTGACGTGCTTCGTCACGCCCTCGGCGTCCGCCTGCAACTGCTTCACCAGGTCAGCAGCCAGGGCGGTGAGGGCCGCCTCGAAGGTCTCCGGCGTGACCGTGACACCGGACGCGCCCGAGCTGAGCAGCAGCACGGTGTCGTTGGTCGACGTACCGCCGTCCACGTCGAGCCGGTTGAACGTCTTGCCGACCGCGTTCCGCAGCGCGTGGTCGAGGTGCGGCTGATCCAGGACGGCGTCCGTCGTGATGACGCTGAGCATGGTCGCCATGTTCGGCGCGCACATGCCGGCGCCCTTGGCGAACCCGCCGATGCTCCAGCCGTCCGGGTGGTGCAGCGCTGCCTGCTTCGGCACGTTGTCGGTCGTCATGACCGCTGTCGCCGCCGCCAGCCCGTGCTCAGGACCGTCGCCCAGGGCCTCCACGGCGGCGTCGATCCCCGGGATCAGCTTGTCCATCGGCAGCCGTTCGCCGATCAGGCCGGTCGAGCAGACGCCGATCTCGGCCGCGCCGACACCGAGCACCTCGGCCAGCTTCTCCGCGGTCTTGTGGGTGTCCTGGAACCCTTCCGGTCCGGTGCAGGCGTTGGCGCCGCCGGAGTTCAGGACAACGGCCTTCAGCTTGCCGGCGGTGAGGACCTGCTGGGACCACAGCACAGGCGCCGCCTTCACCTTGTTGGTGGTGAAGACGCCGGCGGCGACGTCGTGCGGGCCGTCGTTGACGACCACGGTCAGGTCCGGCGTGCCGGCCGGTTTGATCCCGGCGATCACCCCGGCCGCGCGGAAGCCGGCCGGCGCGGTGACACCGGCGCTCCGGTCGACCGGGGAAACCCCCGAGCTGCTCGGGGTGACTGCGAGGGTCACGGTGCAACTCCGATGAGAGGTAGGGCCAGGGTCTCGTCGAGCCCGGTGGCCAGGTTCATGCACTGCACGGCGCCGCCGGCGGTGCCCTTGGTGAGGTTGTCCATCGCGGCCACGACGACGGCGCGGCCGGTGCGCTGGTCGAGGGCGAGCTGGAGCTGCACGGTGTTCGCGCCGAGGGTGGCCTGCGTCTGCGGCCACTGCCCCTCGGGCAGCACGTGCACGAACGGCTCGTTGCGGTAGGCGTCCTCGTAGGCCTGCCGGAGCGCCGCCACGTCGGTGCCCTCGGCAACCGGTGCGCTGCAGGTGGCGAGGATGCCGCGGGCCATCGGCGCGAGGACCGGCGTGAACGAGACGCTCACCGGCCGGTCGGCGTACGGCGTGAGGTTCTGCTCGATCTCCGGGGTGTGCCGGTGGACGCCGCCGACGCCGTACGCGGAGACCGACCCCATCACCTCGGCGCCGAGCAGGTGAGGTTTCGGTGCCTTGCCGGCGCCCGACGTACCGCTGACCGCGACCACCACCAGTTGGGTGGGATCGACGAGGCCGTGCTGTACGGCGGGTAGCAGGGCGAGCGTGGAGACGGTGGGGTAACAGCCCGGTACGGCGACCCGGTTCGTCCCGCGGAGCTTGTCCCGCTGGCCGGGAAGCTCCGGGAGTCCGTACGGCCACGAGCCGGCGTGCTCGCCGCCGTAGAACTCGGTCCACACCTGCGCCTCGGTGAGCCGGAAGTCCGCGCCGCAGTCGATCACGGTGACGTCCTCACCGAGTTGCTCGGCGATTCCGGCGGACTGCCCGTGCGGTAGGGCCAGGAACACCACGTCGTGACCGGCGAGGTTCTCCGCCGTGGTCTCGACCAGGGTGCGCCCGGCCAGGGGCACGAGGTGTGGATGGTGCTGCCCGAGCGCCGTACCGGCGTTCCCTCCGGCGGTGAGCGCGCCGATCTCGGCCTCCGGGTGCGCACTCAGCAGCCGAAGCAGCTCACCCCCCGCATATCCGCTGGCCCCGGCCACCGCCACCTTCACACTCATGTGAATGAGTATGCCATGCGATGGAAAAATATCCAACTGAAAGTCGGTGCCTGCCGATCCATTACCCACTCCACCGGGTGAACCACTCGGGCGCCTGGTTGTGAGCCAGGTCATGTCACACGCGGACCGTTCCGGCGTGTCCGAAGGGTGACGACGAACTGATGGAGGTTGGGATGGCTCGGATCAGCTTGGAGCACAGGCGGACGTGGTTCGTGCGGCTGGCGGAGTGGGGTAGCCGGCGGAAGTTCGGGCAGGTGCTGGAGCCGGGGCAGGCGGTGATGCACAACCGGCGGGTGCTGGTGTCGATGATGCTGATGGAGGGGTCGGCGGCTCGCTGGAACAAGCTCGACCCGACGCTGAAGGCGCTCGCGGTGATGGTGGCGTCGGCGCGGATCGGGTGCAGCTGGTGCATGGACTTCGGCTACTGGGAGTTCCATCACCAGGGTGTCGACCCGAAGAAGCTGCGCGATGTGCCAGGGTGGCGGGACAGTGACGCCTACACGGATCTGGAGCGCGCGGTGATGGAGTACACCGAGGCGATGACGGCGACCCCGCCGACGGTCACCGACGAGCTGGTCGAGCGGTTGCGGCAGGACCTGACCGACGAGCAGCTGGTCGAGCTCACCGCCTGGGTGTCACTGGAGAACTACCGCTCCCGCACCAACGCCGCGCTCGGCCTGACCAGCCAGGGCTTCAAGGAGCTCTGCGAGCTGAGGCCGGCGTGACCGGCGAGGCCGACGAGCGACTGGCGCGGGAGTTCGACGAACACCGGTCGATTCTGGTCGGAGCGGCGTACCGCGTGGTCGGCAGTGTCGCCGACGCCGAGGACGTGGTGCAGGAGGCGTGGCTGCGGTGGGCCGAGGTCGACCACGCGGAGGTTCGGGATCCCCGCGCGTACCTGATCCGGATCACCACCCGGCTCGCGCTCAACCGGCTTCGCCAGCAGAAGGCGCGCCGGGAGGACTACGTCGGTCCGTGGCTGCCGGAACCGATCCTGTCCGACGACGATCCGGCGGCCGCGGTGGAGCTGGCCGACTCGGTGAGTATGGCGATGCTCGTCGTCCTCGAGACACTGTCGCCACTCGAGCGGGCCACCTTCGTCCTGCGGGAGGTGTTCGATCTCCCGTACGACGAGATCGCGGCCACTCTCGGCCGGTCGGAGAGCGCCGTACGGCAACTAGCCCACCGGGCCAGAGAGCACGTGCATGCGCGGCAGCCCCGGCAGCGGGTGGACCGGGAGCGGCACAACGAGCTCACCATGCGCTTCATGGCGGCGGCCGGGTCCGGCGACGTCGATCAGGTGGTCTCACTGCTGGCACCGGACGCGGTGCTGATCAGCGACGGCGGCGGCAAGAAACGGGCCGCGCTGCGGCCGATCCACGGTGCGGACAAGATCGCCCGCTGGTTGGTCGCCGTGATCGCGGAGAACCCGCACTTCGAGATCCGGCTTGCCACGCTGAACGGCGAGACCGCGTTCATCGCGTACTTCGACGACGAGCCGGACACGGTCACGTTCCTGGAGAGCACGGACGGCCGGATCACCGGTCTCTACCTGATCCGGAACCCGGACAAGCTCACCATGGTCCCGCCACTGCACGAACTCGACTGAGCAATGCACGCGGGACGCGGTAGCCAGTCGGCGTGGTCGTAGACTATCTGCAACTCAGTCGCAGATGGAGGTGCCGTGAAGTACCTGGTGGTGGAGCCGGACGAGGTGCTCGATCCGGGATTGCGGGCGGATCTGCTGGACACCTGGATCGCGGCGACCGACGCGGGCGGTGCGGTCGGGTTCACGTCACCGGCTCCGGTGGAGCTGGTGGCGGAGACGCTCGACGAGGCGCTGGGACGGGTCGCGGCCGGCCTGGATCTGCTCGGTGTGCTGCACAACGGTGAGCGGTACGTCGGCATGGGCCTGCTCGTGAGTCGAGGCAGTGCGCTGCAGGCTCACTGGCGCACGGTCTTGCGGCTGATGGTTCACCCCAAGCACCAGGGCAACGGCGCGGGCCGGATGCTGATGGAGGGCCTGCGCGGTTCGGCGGTCGACCTGGGTCTGGAACAGTCGCAGCTCACGATTCGCGACGGTCTCGGCCTGGAGAAGTTCTACGAACCTCTCGGCTACCGGATCGTCGGTCGCCATCCCCGCGCGATCCGGCTCGGTCCGGGCGACTACCGCGACGAGATCATGCTGGTCCAGGACCTCTAGCGGGAACGGCGTGAGATCGCAGCGAGCGTCGCACCCAACGCGGTGAGCAGAGCGCCCAGGGTGAGCAGGATCGGCGGCGGACCACCCGTCGCGGCGATCTGGACGCGGTTGACCGACCTCGGCTGCGTGGAGGGTTGCGCGCCGATCGTGAACCTCACCGGTGCCGCGACCCTGCCGCCGGTGGCGTCGGTCTGCTCGTAGGTCGCCTTGGCGTTGCCGGTGAACCCGGTGGCCGGAGCGAGGCTGATCGTGCCGTCGCCGGCGACGGACCACGTGCCCGATGCGTCCGCGACCCGCTTGACGCACGTGCCTGGTCCGGTCCGCAGGCAGACCGTGCTCGGGTCGAGCGCACCGCTGTCGTTCAGCAGCGGATTGACCGCGACCGGACTGCCCGGTGTACCCGTCGCCGCGTCCGTGGTCGCCTTGGCCAGGATGGGAGCCGCGACGGTGACCTCCAGCAGCGCGGAGCTCGATGTGCCGTTCTTGTCGGCGACCCGGTAGGCGACGGTCCGCGTCGTACCGATGAAGCCCTTGGCCGGAGTGAAGGTGATCGTGCCGTCCGCCCCCGCCGCGAACCCACCCTCGTCCGGAACGGTCACCAACTTCTTGTCCTTGCCGTCCGCCGGATCCCTCAGTACGACGGAAGCCGGGACCAACGGCGCCGCGGGATCGCCCGGCTTGTCGTTCCCCAGAACGTCGACGACGACCGCCGTACCGAACGCCGTCTTGGCGCTGTCGTCCACCGTGACCGGGCGCACGGGGTCGACGGTGACCGTAATCGTGGAGCGAGCCGAGTTCCGGTTGCCGTCCTTGACCGCGTAGGCCATCGGCTTCGCCGTACCCGTGAATGCGGCGACCGGGCTGAACTTCACCTTGCCGTCGGCAACGATGTACTCACCCTGGCCGGCGATGGTCACGCGGTCGACCAGCGCACGGTCCGGACCGATGAGCAGGACCGTGGCGGGGTCGAGGGACGCACCCGGACCGGGCTTGTCGTTCGCGAGCGGGTCGACCGTGACCGGCACGTGTTGCCTGGTCCGAGCCGCATCCGGCTCCGCGACCGGCCGGGACTGGACCGTGACCGTCAACGACGCCGCCCCGATCGTCCCGTTGCGGTCGGCAACCTGGTAGCCGACCGGCGTCGCCACACCGGCGAAGCCGTCCACCGGCGCGAACCGGATCCCGCCGTCGGGCTGCACGACGTATGTCCCCTGACCCGGGACGTCCAGCGACGGCACCGCGTCGCCGGTCGCCGGATCGATCAGCCGCACCTCCCCCAGCGGCGCCGACGCGTCACCCGGCTTGTCGTTCTTCAGCACCGCAACGGTCGCGGCCGTGTCGTACGGCGTACTGATCGCGTCGTCCGCCGCCACCGGAATGATCGGCTGGACCGTCACCGCGACCGTGGAGGCGGTCGTGTTGCGGCTCGTGTCCGTCACCCGGTAGGCGATCGAGGCGACACCGCGGAACGTCGGCAGCGGGTCGAACGTGATCCGCCCGGTCACCTCGTTCACGGTGAACACGCCCTGGCCGTTGACCGTTGCCTTCCGCCCCCAGTTCAGCGCGGTCACGCCGTACAACTGGACCGAGGCCTTCTCGAGTTCCGCGTCGGTGCCCGGCTCGTCGTTGGCCAGCGGGTCCACCGTCGCGGTGATGTTCTGCTTTGTCGTCACGGTGTCGGCCGCGGCCTGCGGTCCCTTGCCGACGGTCAGGAAGAGCAGGCCCTCGGCCGTCGTCCCGTTGTCGTCGGTGATCCGGTACGTCGCCGGCGTCGTGACGCCCTGGTAGTTCTTGACCGGCGTGAACGTGATCGACCCGTCGTCCGCCGCCGCGTAGGTGCCTTCACCCGGTTGGGTGACGGTCTTGCGGTGTCCGCCGGCCGGGTCCTTCAGCACCAGGCTCGACCGGACCAGCGGCGCCGAGACGTCACCGGGTTTGTCGTTGGTCAGGACGTTCACGGTGATCGGCTGGTTGAACGGCGTGATCGCCGAGTCGTCGAGGGTGACCGGCCAGATCGGCGTCACGGTCAGGGTCAGCGTGGACGCCGCAGTGCTGCCGTTCGAGTCGGCGACTCGGTAGTTGATCGCCAGCGCCTTGCCGCGGAACGCCGGCAGCGGGTCGAAGACGACCGCGCCGCTCGGCTGGACCGAGTACGTGCCCTGTCCCTGGACCGTCACCTTCTTCACGTAGCCGGTGGTCCGTGCGGCCGGGTCGAGCAGCCCGACCGTCGACGAGTCGAGTTTCGCGTCGCTGCCCGGACTGTCGTTGGACAGCGGGTCCACCGTGACTGTGACGCCCTGCTTCGTCGACGCGGTGTCGGCGACCGCGATCGGCGGCAGCCCGACGGTGATCCACAGCCTGGCCTTCGTCAGCGTGCCGTTGCTGTCGGCCACCTGGTAGGTCACCTGGGTGCCCGGACCACGGAACGTCACTGCCGGATCGAACGTGACCACTCCCCCGGCCGCGGTGTAGACGCCTTCGGCCGGGATCGTGACCGTTGCCTTGAGCAGTCCGTCGGCCGGGTCGGTGAGCAACAGGCTGCCCGGTACCAGCGGTGCCGACGTGTCACCCGGCCTGTCGTTCACCAGCACCTTGACCGAGACCGTCTTCTCGTACGGCGTCTTCGCGACGTCGTCGACCGCGACCGGTGTGATCGGCGTGATTGTGACGGTGATGGTCGACCGCGTCGCCTGGTCGAACCAGTCCGACACCCGGTAGGTCAGGGTGGTCGCCGTACCGGTGAACCCCGGGAGCGGGTCGAAGACGACCATGCCCTCCGGAGTCACTTGGTAGCTGCCCTGCCCCGGGATCTTCACCAGCTTCTTCATCGATCCGTCGGCCGGGTCGATCAGGACCAGGCTGACCGGATCGAGGCCGGTGCCCTGGCCGGCCGTGTCGTTGGCCAGCGGCTCGATCAGCAGCCGTACGTTCTGCTTGCTGGTCCCGATGTCGGGCTTGGCGGACGGTGTCGGCGGCTTCGCGATGGTGACGGTCAGCGTGGCGGTGGTGAGCGTGCCGTTCACATCGGACACGCTGTAGGTGACCGGCGCCGCGACACCGGTGTACGACGCCAGCGGGTCGACCTCGATCTTCCCGTCCGGGTTCACCGTGTACGACGCCTCGCCGTCAACGACGACCGTGGTCAGGGCCTCACGCGTCTTCGGATCGAGCAATCGAACGCTGCTCGGGACCAGCGGCACCGCCGGGTCGCCCGCGCTGTCGTTCGTCAGCACCGCCACGGTCACGCTCGTGTCGTACGCCGTACTGGCCGTGTCATCGGTCGCGTCCGGCTGCACCTTCGTCACGCTGACCGCGAGGGTCGAGCTGCCGATCGCGCCGTTGCCGTCGGCAACCTGATAGGTCACCGGTTCGGCCGCGCCGCTGAACACCGGGACCGGCTCGAACAGGACCTTGCCGTCCGGCTTCGCCGTGTACTTGCCCTGTCCCGCGACGACCAACGTCGCGACCGGCTCACTGCGCGTCGGCGGGATCAGCCGAACGCTGCCCGGCACGAGTGCCGCGCCGGTCGGCCCCGGCTTGTCGTTGTCGAGTACAGCGATCAGGACCGAGCCGCCCTGCAGCGTGGTGATCGTGTCCGGATTCGCCACCGGCGGACCAGGCGCGTCGACCGAAACCGTGAGCTCGGCCCGCGCGGGTGTGCCGTTCTTGTCGAGGACTTGATAGGTCAGCGGCGTACCGACGCCCTGGAACCCGTGGACCGGCCGGAAGGTCACCTTGCCCGCGGCCACCAGGTACGACCCCTGGCGCCCGACGGTCACCTTGTCGACGAGCTTCCGACTGAGCGGATCGACCAGCCGAAGACTGGCCGGATCCAGCGGCGCGTCCGGCGATCCGGGCAGGTCGTTGTCCAGCACCGGCACGACGACGTCGGTGTCGAACGGGGTCGACACCGAGTCGCCGTTCGCGGTCGGCGTGACCGGAGTGACCGTGACGGTCAGGGTGGACTCGGCGTGCTGCCTGGTGGTGTCGGTGACGCGGTAGCCCAGTTGGGTGCCGACGCCGGTGAAGCGGGGCAGCGGGACGAAGTCCACGCCGCCATTCGGCTTGACGACGTACGAGCCCTCGTTCGCGATGACGACCTTCTTCTTGAAGGCGACGTCGGCCGGGTCGCGGAGCACGACCGAGCCGGGGACCAGCGTCACCCCCGCGGCCGCGCGGTCGTTGCTCAGCGGCTTCAGCGCGATGCTGACGTTCTGTGCAGTGGTCGCGGTATCCGCGGTGGCGACCGGCCGGGCCGGGAGTGCGACGGTGAGCGTGAGTTTCGCGGTCCCGGTAGCGCCGTTGCTGTCGGCAACGCGGTAGGTGACCGGCTTGCCCGGGCCGATGAAGCCCGGCACCGGCTCGACGTCGACCTTGCCGTCCGGCTTGGCGACGTACTTGGCCTGGCCGACGACGTTCACCATCACCACGCAGTTCGCACCGTCGACGAGACACAGCGAGCCGGGCTTGAGCGGCGTACCCGGGTCGCCGGGCTTGTCGTTGCCGAGCACATCGACCGTCAGACCGGTGTTGAACGCGGTCGTCGCGGAGTCGTCGGCCAGGACCGGCGGAGGCGGCGGCGCGATCTGGATCGGGTGGTCCTCGACCTCGCCGGAGTCGGCCGCGCCGGTCGGCTTGTCGATCTGCGCGTTGTTGTAGCCCACCCTCACCCGGGCGTACGACGCTCCAGCCGCCGGGCGGGCGTACTTGGCCCAGTTGAGGGTGACGGCGCTTTGGCCCGACGCGAAGGCCGCGCAGGCCCGCTCGGCCGGTTCGAAGGCTCCGTCGCGGTCCAGGTCGATCCAGGCACACGCCCGGCCGGCCTTCGACGCGCCGGTCAGGGCGAGTTCGGCGGAGTACGTCGTGGAGTTGGTGCGGAGCGTCTTGAAGGTCAGGCCGTCGTCGGCCTGATCGGTCGTCGTCGGTCCGGTGGTGCCGTTGGCGACCGTCGCGTTGTCCTCGGTGACATCCTTGCCGAGTCGTACGTCGCTCAGGACGGACCACGCGGCGCCGTACGACGCCGGCGCGTCGCCGAAGTCCTCTCCGGTGGAGGCGACGATCGAGAAGGCGTCGCCGGACGACGAGGTGTTGAACGCCGGGAGCTTCGGATGCTTGGTGAAGAGGGCAGTGAGGTCGAAGGTGATCTTCGTGGCGACGCCGTTCACCCGGACCGAGCCGCAAGCAGCCGTCGCGGTCGCGTCCAGACCCGTGCCGGTCTTCGTGTTGATGCAGTTCGGGCCCGCGTCGTGGTCGGTGGCGGAGACGGTGTCGCTGGTGACGGTGAGGTTGTTGCCCTCGCCGACCTTGGTGAGGCTGAGGCCGGCGGTGGTCAGCTTGAGCACCGCGTGCAGCTCGGACTGGGCGGTCGGTCTGCCGCTGACAGTCTGCGTGACCGCGCCGCCGATGCCGGCCAGGTGGAGGACCGGGTTGCGCACCGGGCGGCTGAACTCGACCGTCAGCGTGCCGCGGTCGGCACAACCGCCGGTCGACGCGCAGGTCCCGGTGTTGACCAGGATGTCCTGCGCGGGCGTCGTACGCGCGATCGGTGGAGCGTACGTCGTCGGGCCGGTCCCGCGGACGCCGGCAGTGGTGGCGTCGAGCAACTCGGTCCGGCCGGTCGCGGTGATCGTCTGCTGGAGGCCTGAACCCGGCATGGTCGCCGTCGCCGAGTCACCGGGGCTGAAAGGTGCCCCGGGCACCTGATACGCGGTCGAGTCGACAGCTGACATCAGGAGGAGGACGGAAACCAGCACGATGGACAGCCCCGGTCGTAATGCCCCCACAGTTGCCGCCCTCCCGAGCATTCACGTCGTACGTGTGCGTCGGCCACGGGGCGGGCGGGCCAGCGTAGAGGTAACGCACTACGCTGACACGATGTTACGGTCCAATCACTCTCCGAGGTCGTAGATCCGGACCTTCCCGACGCTGTGTCGCATCACGGCCAGGCGGTCCAGCTGCGGCGACACGGCTCCGTCGCGTGCATCGGCGTACAGCCATCGCACGCCGTACTGCTCCCGCAGCCGCGTCAGCAGGTCCGGCGTCGGCGCGGCCAAGGCCTGGTTCGTCAGTGCGACGCGCTCCGGCCACGGCGACGGCTGCTCGGTGTATCGGCGGCCGCCGACACCCTGCCGTGCCATCGCCTGATTCGTGTACGCCCAGCCCTCGATCAACGTCCGGCGGCCGGCGATCCCGCTCACGATGTAGCCGCGGGCGTCACATCCGGGAGTCTGCTTGCCGGCCGGACGGCACCAGGTGTTCGTGGCGACGACGTCGGTCGGCGCGGAGTGCTTCGCGAGCCACCTCGCCGCCGACTCCTCGTCCGGGTACACCCACCACCGGGCGGCGGTGAACGTCTGCGCCCGCTCGCTGTCGCCATGGACGGCGCTCTGCGCGAACGACTTGATCGGCACGAGCGCCACGGCAGCGAGTACGACGGCGAGCCCCGCGGCAGGTCGTCGTACCAGGAAGACGACGAGCACGACGGTCAGTGCGAGTACGGCGACCAACGGTCGAGCGACCAGCCACAGCCGGCCATCGGGCTTCGCATCCGCCACCAAGAGGACCGCGGCGTAGGTCCCGGCGAGCACCACCCCACCGGCCGCACTGAGGAGCAAGGCACGTCTGCGGTCTCGCGTGGGAAAGGAAGCAGCGAGCACGGCCGCCAGCCAACCGGTCGCCGCGAGGCTGAACGGGATCGCGGTGTGGATGAAGTACGACTCGCTCACCGACGGATGGTCGATGAGCAGGTAGCCGGCCCAGCCCGCGATCAGCCCACCGACCAGGAACCAGGCGACCGGCTCCCGCCGAAGCTTGCCGAGGGCCGCGAACCCAGCCACGGCGGTTGCCTGATTGATCAGCAGCAACGCCAGCAGCACCAGCGTCCCGGCCACCGCGCCCTGAGCCAGCGCCGGCAGAATCATCCCGCCCTCGCCTGCCGGCGTCGCGTCCCCGGTCGCGGCCTTGTAGTCCCCGCTCGCCTTCAGTACGGCGAGAAACTGCAGCCCCGACCCGCTGGTACTCCCGGCAACCGTCAGCATCGTCGCAACCCCGGTCGCCACCAGCAGTACCCCTGCCACGACGGCCCGCAGCGGCAGACGCCGGGTCTGGATCAACAGCACAACCGCGGCGAGCCCGACCGCGCCGACCAGGACCGGCAACACGGTCGGCTTCGACCCGCCGCCGAGGATCGCGACCGCGAAGGCGACCACCCACAACCCGCCGCGCGCATCACGGAAGAGCAACTCGATCAGGAACACTGCTGCCGCGACGCACGCGACCATGCCGAAGGTCTGCGAGGGACTGAGGAAGCTCAACGGTGCGGACAGGTTCGCGCTCGTGTCGACCAGCAGGTACAGCTGCGGCGCCGCCAACGCGACAGCCGCGAGTACGCCGGTCCACCACGCCCGACTCACAGTCCGAGCCATCGTCGCACACACCAGCAACGCGACCACGAGCCACGGCAGCAGCCACAGCCGGAAGAGCACGATGGCCGGCGTCAGCCGCGTGATGTCCACCGCCGCGGCCATGTCGGCGTTGGCGAACCAGTGGTACTCGAGCCGCTCCCCCGCCACCTGCGGCAGTTCCGGCGGGACCGCCCGCATCAGCTCGTTCAGCATCGACAGGTGGTAGAGCAGGTCCTGGTAGTACGCCGATCCTTGTGGTGGCAACTGGTGAAACGCCATCACGCCCAGGGTGGCCGCGCCCAGGACCACGGCCGATGCGACCGCCAGGCCCCAGGTCCACAGCATCGGCAGGGGCTCGGGCTGCGTGATCCGCCAGTGGACGCGCAGACGCCGTACGCCCGCAAAGGCAACGAGCACGAGTGCGGGCCAGATCATCAACCAGCGCTGCCAGCCGAGCGCCGTGAACACGGCCCAGCCGATCAGCTGCCAGGTCGCGCCGACGACCGAACCCAGGCCGAGGTCTTCGGCCCAGTTGCCCGTACTACGCCAGGCCGCCCGCAACAGCAGCGTGCCGGGTAGCGCGATCCCGAGTGCGAAGTAGGCGCCGTACTTGACGATCGGGCCGGGCGGTACGTCGATCGAGGCGAGCCCGAGGACCGCGACCACCAGCGGCAGCAGCCATGGGAGCGACCGCTTCATCTCCGGCGGACCGGTTCCTGGTGTCCCGTGTCGTCGAGGCTGTCGTAGCCGACGAGGAACTGCGGACGGCGCTGACTCGACTGGAACAACCGGGCGACGTACTCACCGAGCAACCCCAGACACAACAACTGGATCGCGCCGATGATGCTCACCGCCAGCACCGTCGACGTCCACCCCGGGATGCTGCGCCCGGTCAGCTTGATGACCAACGCGCCCACCACGAACAGCCCCGACATCGCCCCGCCGAGGAGCCCCAGCCAGGTCGCCAGCCTCAGCGGCGCGGCCGAGAACGCGGTCACACTGTCGAACGCGAGCCGCAGCATCTTCGACAAGTTGTACTTCGTCGTCCCCGCCGCCCGCTCCGCCCGCACATACCTCACCTCCGCACTGGGAAACCCCAGCCACGGAATCACCAGCCGAAACACCCGGCCGTCCTCCGGCAGCGCGTTCACCGCATCCACCACCCGCCGCGACACCAACCGGAAATCGGCCGCATCGAACGGGATCTCCTTGCCCACCAACCGGCACATCAACCGGTAATACAGCCTGGCCGTCACCCGCTTCGCCCACG
>NZ_BAAGPM010000001.1:0-1421 GCF_054784135.1 Kribbella swartbergensis | reverse complement strand
CTGCCCGAGAGCCATTCAATGCCGCCTGGGTTCTGGGCCGTAGCGATGTGTCGTCGGAGGGCAAGCCCCTCGTGGCCGTGTTGCCCTTCCGGGATCTGTCTGAGGACCAGACGCTGGTCAGCCTCCCCGCGGCGTTGACCGAGGATGTCATCGCCGATCTGGCACGCTTTCGGCGGCTCGGCGTCCTGGCCCGACACACATCCTTCGCACTCGGGCGCGCCCCCGATCCCGAGACCCGGCTGCACCAGATCGGCGCCCGTTACACGGTCGAGGGCAGTGTCCGGCGTACCGGCAACCGATTAAGTGTAACGGCACGTCTTGTCGACAACACCTCACAGCGGCAACTCTGGGGCGAACACTACCAGGGTGACTGGGAGGAATTGCCCTCGTTCCAGGAGGAAGCGGCCATGGCCATCGTGGCCACCATCCCGGTGCAGGTCGAGCAGGCGGAGCTGGAGGGGATACGCCACCGGGAGATCCAGTCCTTGAGCGCCTATGAGCATTGCCTACGCGGCCGCGAGCACCAGCGCTCGATCGCCCATGCGTCACACGCCAAGGCCCTGGAACACTTCAGCCGTGCTCTCGAGCAGGATCCGGCCTCGGCCGCTGCCCATTGTGGGCTGGCCGTGTGCTACGTCTCCACCGGCGGGATCACGCCTGGGGAAGAGGACCGCCGACGGGAACGGGCGATCAGCCATGCGCAACAGGCAATTGCCCTCGACCCACTGGATCCGCAAGGCCACTGGCTGCTCGGCATGCTGCTTCAGATGCGACGCGACTTCTCGGGCGCCCGCTTTCACCTGGATCGCGCCGTCACGCTCAGCCCAGGGGATGTGGAGACGCTCGGCTACACCGGACTGGAATACGCCTATGCGGGTGAGCCCGAGCGGGGCATCGGGCAGGCGGAGCAAGCCATCCGGCTCAACCCTTACTTTCCGCCGGTCTCCGCGGAGCAGATCGGCAAGGCCTGCTTCGTGGGCCACCGGTACGAGGAGGCGCTGTTCTGGCTGAGGCAGACGCCGGACCGCATCACCACCAACCGCGGTTGGTTGGCCGCAGCGGCGGCTTATGCCGGACGCTTGGACGAGGCAGCCATGCACGCCAGGCTGATGCGTGCCACGCTGCAACACCGTCTGGGCGAGGAGGAGCTGCGGGCGGTGGGTGGCCCGATCGGTTGGCTCCGGTTGCCGGCCCGGTTCCAGCATGCGGCCGACCTGGCACACTATGAGCGCGGTTTGGCCATCGCCGGCCTCGAATAGAGAGCTCGGCGACAGGTCATGCTGAACCGCGCCTGAGAGGATCGAGCCCTCCTGCCTGAACGAAAATCCATCTGCTGTTTGCTGATCCAGGTGTATAATTGCTTTCTGACCCGGGATCCCATCGGGTCTTCGGGTCGCACGGCGCAGGAGGATGCCATGCGG